>NZ_BAHC01000150.1 GCF_000298195.1 Gordonia rhizosphera NBRC 16068
GCGCCGCGATCTGCGGACGCGAGTGCAAAGGGGTTGTTGTGTCTTTCGAACTCATCGCACGCTGGTCACCGCCTTTGGTGGCAAGGGTTACGGGCGGGCTCTTCGTTCTTTACATCGCCGCGTCGTTCCTGGCCGACACGCTTGCGAAGATCGGCGTGACTGACTCGCAACAGGTGTTCACCGCGATGACGTCCAACCCATTGGCGTTCCGGCTCGGCCTGCTGGCGGCTTTTGTCTCGGGATTCATCTTCGTGGTAACCGCCTGGGCGCTGTACGTGCTGCTGGCGAGGGTGGGTCCCCAGTGGTCGCTGCTGTTCCTGCTGCTCAATGCAGTCGGGGTCGCGGTCCAGTGCGCCAGCCTGCTCGCGCTGATCGGCGCCCTTCAGTTGGTAGATCCTGTCGGCGGACCACCCGACCTGTCCCGCGCGCAGGTGAATGCGCTGGCCTACTGGTCGATCACTGTGTACGAGACTGGTTTCGTGGCCGCGCAGCTGTTCTTCGGTACGTGGCTCTTCCCGCTGGGCTACTTGGTTTACCGTTCCGGGTTCCTCCCGCGGGTCTTGGGGGTTCTGCTGATTCTGGATGGGGTGGCCGAGATGGTTTGGCTCGTTCAGGCCCTGGTGGTGCCGACTCGGCCTGATCTGAGGGTTCCTGGCATCTACGTCAGCCTGCTCGCCGAGGTCGGACTCGCGTTGTGGCTCTTGATCATGGGCGTGAAGGTCCCCGACGGACAGGCGGCCGAAGCCAGAGTGCCGCCCACCGGGATGGGCCGGTCGTCGGGATGAACGCGTCCTCCGAAGACAATCCGGCGTCCGGCAGACACGTCCCTTGGGGTACCGCGGCAATCCTCACGGTGCCGCAGGAGTGGCGTTCTGGCTCGCCAACTTTGCGATCTCGGTGACCCCGATTGCCGCTGAATACGTGCTGCGCTGTCGATCTCATAGGTTCCGATGCTGTTGGAAGCCTTTCTGGCCGGTCTGATTCTGGGGTTTCTGTGTGAGCGTGGTCATGACCCGCTTCGCCGAGCGGGTGCCCGGTCACGGTCCTTTCCAGAAGTCGTTGGTCCTCAGCCTCGCAGCGTTTGCCATTGTTACTATCCTCATCGAGATCCCGGCCAAGTTACTCGGCAGCGTCGCTGACCCAATGCGCAACTTCCTGATCGGCACGGTGTTCGACGCCGTCCGGATCCTCGTTCTGGGGGTCGTCGTCGGCGCCATCTCGCGGCGTTCGACTGGGTCGCAGACGATAAGGTGACTGTCGATGGGGCGAGCCTTCGGAATGGTAATGACGACTCCGAGATCGCACCCAGAAGCTGCGACATCAAGATTCGCATGTGGCTAAAAACATCAAGGCGGCCAACGATTCCGGTCGAACGCCCGACACGATCGCACGCCTACGACTTGACATGTCGCGCCGCATGAGCGAGGGGAGTGCGAACGGCAGGGGCGTTATCGACGTTGCTCGGGACTCGGCATGCAGGTTAGTCGATGTTGCTGTGGCGGAGTGTACGCGGGTACCGTTGGCAGCCAAGGGAACTCGAGGAGTGCTCGGTGGGCAGAGTAGTCATGTACGGCCGGTGTCGGTAGACGGCTTCATCGCGGACGAGAACGACGAGCCCGGACCGCTGTTCGACTGGTTGTCCAATGGTAGCGTCCCGCTCGACGAGAGTGCCGGGTTGAACGTGTCGCAGACGTCCTATGACTACACCCGGCCGTACTGGGACCAGATCGGGGCGACAATCGTCGGCCGCCACGTCTTCGACATGACGGACGGATGGGACGGGAAGCCCCCGAGCGACCACGTGGTCGTCGTGACGCACCGGCCTGCGCCCGAGGGCTGGGACCCCGAGGCGCCGTTTCACTTCGTCGACGGCATCACCGCAGCCGTGGCCAAAGCGCAGGAACTTGCCGGTGACCGCATCGTCGAGGTCGCCGCGGGCGGCCAGGTGCTTGCCGCGGGCCTGATCGACGAGGTGCGCGTGGACGTTGTACCCGTCGTGATGGGGGCTGGTAAGCGGTACTTCGGGCCGGTCGACGCGCAGCACCTGTTGGAAAATCCCGACGCGGTCATGCGGGGGTGCGCGACCTGTTCCACGGCGCGGTCGCCGAAGAGTACTGGCGCGACACCGACCCAGAGGCCTTCTGGCAGCCCGCCGTCGATTACCCGCCCCTCATGGAGGGTGCGCGGCACCTGTACGTGACGGCGACGATAACCCGGCGACCCGATCACCCCTTCGGCCGCATCGTCGGTGACGGGTTGGTGCTCACGAACAACGGTTGTGGCCGAGATCGTAAGCGCCACATCGGATTCGAATCCGACAACGGATTGCACATCGGTGGCGCCCACCACTTCACCATGCTCAACGACGACACCGTCTACGAGTGGATGCTCCCTTTGCTGAGGCCTCGACGCACGCTCCCGCCGGGCACGGTCTGATCAGATCGTCGTCGGCCACCGCAGGGCACCGCGTTCCTCGATGCGTCCTGATGGCCGCTCTTCGCGGTCACCGAGCACACCGAATCATCGGCTGCGCAAGACCCCGAGCTCACGGATTTCGCTACGCGAACGCCTCCGGTGTGCCAGGCAATTCAGGACGAAACGGACCGAAGGCGGCGCGATCGTCGCCACAGACCGACCCACGACACGAGGATGCAGGCCGCAACGAGCGCGCGGGCGACACCGAGGCCCAGGGCGGAGTCCGGGTAGATCACCCCGGTGAGGTAGTGATCGATGAAACCCGATGGCGGCAGCCCCGTTTCGCCGGCGCGATCCCGGGCCCAGTTCTCGGCGTCGGTGAGCGGACACTCAAATCCCACCACCACTGACGCGACCCCCCACGCGACCGCGAACAGGTGCAGCACGATGGAGCGCGGCCAACGCCAGGCCACGAACCCGCCGACCGTGACGTACAGCAGAAACAGCAGGTGCAAGACCACGATGCCGTCGGCCAGAACCCGATAAGGCATGACTCCAGGGTAGGTCGAATCCGGCCGGTCGGACCCCTTGACGACAGAGGCTGAGCCCGCGTCACCCCGCGCCGCGGGCGCCGCTGCGATTGGCCCACGTCGCGTTCTTCGCCCCGGGTCGTCGTATGTACGTGGGAGCAGGTGACCAGACTCAGCCTCGTGATCTGGCGCCGCCGCGGCGATATTTGGCCAGGTAGCGATCCTTCTCTGCGGCGCTGTCCTCGGGCAGGAGCGGGCTGTGCTGCAGTCGCCGGGCCATCGCGGTGTAGATCGTCGCGGAGCCGACGACGGTGACGACCAGTGCGATCGCGGACGCGATGGCGGCCCCGGTCTGATGCTGGGCGAGGGAGAGCATCATCCATCCGAGGGCGGGGATGATCAGCACCACGAGCGAGTACGCGACCATGCTCATCGGGTGCCGATTGTCGTGGTCGGACTCGCGGCCTGTCGTGGCGAGGGTGGCCATCCTGATTCTCCTTATGGCGAAGGTGTTCTGACGGCTTTCAGCATTCGCCCTCAGACCTCGCGTGGGCGAGGGACTTTCGCCCCGTCGCCGTGGGTCGTCGGTCGGGTTGTAATCAATCCGGCGGGAATGGATTCGAGGCGCAGGGTGCCATGTTGCGGCCAGTCTCGCCGGACCCGGGACGCGTCGTTCAGCCGAGCAAGCTGCCGGGAACCGCAATGGAGATCGTGCTCGAACCGACGCACCGCGCAGATGCCAGGTGACGATGCCTCCATCCTCCACCACTTCGACGAGTACGAGCGCGCTTGTCGGCCACTCGATGGGCGGAGTTCGTCGGCATCCGCGTAATCCTCCACGCCCCCGAGGTCGCCACGCAACTCGGGCCTGGCGCCCATCTCGTCCTTTGCCGGTGCCACACCACCCGGCGGCGACCTCAAATCGCTGAGCCGGTTTCGCCAACCCGCGCTCCTGGCTAGCCGGACCAGAGCAGCCGCGTAGACGCGGGCACCAATCAAGATTGCCGTACCGAACACGGTGCAACCGGATTCAAGCGAAACGCGGTTTCTGCGATCTATGGCCTGATCGATCGCCACGCCAAAATAGCTGCGACACAGATTATTACACCGCTGTCAGGGTGCGGTCGGCACACGGCCTGCATTACACGGCAGGTGTAGGTCACCACAGGGCCGCGCGCCGATACAACCAAGGGATACTCATCGATGAGTCGCGCCGATCTGCGCGATCACCAACAACGACGACTCCATACGCCTTCACACCGAATGGAATCCGAGCACTCACAGATCGTCCGGACCGAATGAAGGGAGCGGGCCCGGAGTGCCGCTGGCGCGGTGGAGTCTTGCCGCGAGCTCGTCAAATGCCAGTGCCAGTTCGTTTCCGTCGATGACTTCGAGGTCGGTGTCGAGCTGTGTCAGCCAGAGTGCGAGTCGTGCCGGGTCTCCCGCGTCGATCTCAAGGATGCAGGTGGAGCTGTCGATGCTCTCGACAGCGACAGGGAACGGAGTCTTCGCAGCGACGGTGGTCGCGGAAGCGTGGACGAGCACTCGGGCGTGGTAGGTGTCGCCTGCCGTGGTGATGCGTCTGGAGACGTAGTCGATGACGTCGCGGTCCGGGATAGCGCGCGGCCGGAACGTTACGCCGGTTGGTGGGCGTGGGGTCATGCGGTCGACGCGGAAGATGCGCCAGTCGTCGCGGTCGAGGTCCCACGCGAGCAAGTACCAGAGGAGTCCCCAATTCACGAGACGTTGCGGTTCCACGTGGCGTGCCTGCTCGCCGCGTTCGGGTTTGGTGTATCCGAACCGGAGCCGCTCGTGACCGCGGATCGCGGATGCGACAACGCTGAGCGCGGAGAGGTCGAGGAGTGGTGCGTTTCCGGGCACGACGCTGGTCGCCTCCCGGACTGCGTCGACGCGCCGGCGCAGATGGGCCGGCAGCACCTGTTCCAGTTTCGCGAGCGCAGTGAGCGAGGCCTCTTCAGCCCCGGGCCGGCCGGTAGCGACCGCGCCGAGTCCGATCGCGACCGCGACGGCTTCGTCGTCGTCGAGCAGTAGCGGCGGCATCGCAGCCCCCGGGGCCAGCCGATACCCGCCCGCGACCCCGGGGCGCGCGTTCACGGGGTAGCCGAGTGAGCGCAGCTTGCTGATGTCGGCGCGCACCGTCCTCGCGCTCACATCCAGGCGGTCGGCAAGCTCGGAGCTCGTCCAGTCGCGTCTGAGCTGGAGCAGCGACAGCAACTCGAGCAGGCGGGCCGAGGTTTGCAGCATGCTGCTCATCATCCCAGCAAATGCGGAAGTAAACCTGCCGCGATTGCTGAAATAGTGGGTGTCATGACCGACAACCATGCACTCACACCGTTCCGTGTCGATGTCCCCCAGGTCGATGTCGATGATCTGCGAGACCGGCTGGCGCGCGCCCGCTGGCCACTCCCGGTGCCGGGGCGAGACGATCGCGCCGACTTCAGCCGCGGCATCCCCGTGGCGTACCTGAGAGAGCTCGCCGAGTACTGGCGCGATGGTTTCGACTGGCGCGCGCAGGAGGCGCGTCTCAACGAGTTCGAGCAGTTCACGACGATCGTCGACGGCCAGACCTTCCATATCGTCCATGCGCGATCGTCGAACCCGGATGCGACCCCGCTGCTGCTGCACCACGGCTGGCCGGGTTCGTTCGTCGAGTATCAGCGACTCATCCCGCTACTGACCGACGAATTCCATGTCGTCGTCCCCTCACCGCCGGGCTTCGGCTTCTCCACCCCCCTCGCACGGGCTGGCTGGGAACTGGCACAGACGGCCGAAGCCTTCGCGGAGATCATGACCCGACTCGGGTATCAGCGTTTCGCGGCGCACGGCACCGACACCGGCAGCGGCATCATGAGTCGCCTCGCAGCAGTCCACCCGGAGCGGGTTATCGGCACGCACTACGGCGCCGAGCGCCGATTGCTCGGCCTGGTCGGAGTGCTCTTCCCTGCGCCCACTGACCTTTCCGACGAGGAGGACAGCCAACTCGCCGCGATGCAGGCCGAAGCCGCATCCGAACGCGGGTACCTCGAGATGCACAACCACAAGCCGGACACGATCGGCGCAGCCCTCACCGACTCGCCGATCGCCCTGCTCGCGTGGATCGCCGAGAAGTTCAAGGCCAGGGAAAGCAGCTACCGCACCCCAGACGAGTCGGTCGACCGCGACCAGCTCCTGGCGAACGTCACCCTGTACTGGTTCACCCGCAGCGGCGAGTCAAGCTCCCAGTTCTACTACGAAGCACAGCACTCCACTGTCGAACCCGCGATGTTCGCGCCCGTCCCGGCCGGATGGGCGGTCTTCGACACCCACCCGCTCATGCGCCGTGTCATGAACCCCACCGGAGCGATCGCCCACTGGAGCGAATACGCCGAAGGCGGCCACTTCCCCGCGATGGAACAACCGACTCTGCTCGCAGACGACATCCACACCTTCTTCCGCAGCATCTCCTGACCAGGGCAGCACCCAGCGACATCGCCGACGCCGAACCGCACCGGGCTTCTTGGAGGTTCTTTCACGCCTCGCCAGTTTCGTGGGAATCAGGCAGGCGTAGGGGACGACGCCCACTGGTGACGACGAGTGTGAACGAGCAAAGGGGGGAGCGGCGAGCCCCTGACCTGCGGCTCGCCATTTCGTGTGAGAATCGAGAGTCCGAATGAACACGTCAGTACCGCTCTCACCGGGGCGACCGCGTTCCTGATTGCAGGCAGCGTTCCCGACCGGATTCCGTCGTCGCGCCTGGCATGAGGGCCGCCGAGGGATCCCCGAATCGCGGGTTGAGGTCATCGATGACGTCCGCATGCCCGACGCATAGTGTGGTGATCATGGGCGAAGGAGGCCGTGGTGACCGAACCCGACTGGGTGGCCAGTTCGATCTGGTGGCACGTCTATCCGCTGGGCGCGCTCGGCGCGGATACCACGGGTCGGGATCGACGGCCCGGCAGATCGCTCTTGGCGCTGGTCGATTGGCTTGACCATGTCATCCGACTCGGCGCCAACGGACTGGCCCTGGGCCCGATCTTCCAGTCGACCTCCCACGGCTACGACACCATCGACCATTTCGTGGTCGACGATCGGATCGGCACCGCCGACGACCTGACCCACCTGATCGAGCAATGCCACCGTCGAGGGATCCGCGTCATGTTCGACGGCGTGTTCAATCACGTCGGCGCCGGCCACCCGCTCGTGGCCGAACCGCACTCGGCGGTCGAATCCGGTTGGGCACGACGCGATCCACGCACCGGCGGGCTACGCACCTTCGAAGGTCACAGTCACCTCGTCGAGCTCGACCACCGCAACCCCGCCGTCGCCGACATGGTGGGCGAGATCATTTGCCACTGGCTCGGGCGTGGCATCGACGGTTGGCGCCTCGACGCCGCATACGCCGTGCCGCAAGAGTTCTGGCGCCACGTGATCCCCGCGGTGAAAGACCGTTTCCCGCAGGCTTATCTGGTCGGCGAGGTCATCCACGGCGATTACGCCGACGACATCAGTGCCACCGGCATGGATTCGGTCACCCAGTACGAACTGTGGAAGGCGGTCTGGAGCAGCATCACCGACGCCAACATGCACGAACTCGCCTGGGCACTACAACGCCACAACACGATGCTCGACACGTTCGTGCCGTGGACGTTCGTGGGCAATCACGACGTCACCCGGATCGCCACCACGCTCGCCGACCACCATCCGCAGCTCGCCACCGTGCTGCTGGCGACGCTCCCGGGAACTCCAGCGGTCTACTACGGCGACGAACTGGGCTGGACCGGTGTGAAGGAGGAACGGGAGGGCGGCGACGACGCCATCCGCCCTGAGCTCCCGCCGTCTGCACCGACAGACGCAGATCTACCGTCGGAATATCGACTTCACCAGCGGCTCATCGGTATTCGCCGCAGATACCCGCGTATTCACGCGACCCGCGTCGTCGTCGAGGATGTCCGGCAGGGTCTCCTGCGTTACCGGCTACCTCTCGACGACGGCCCGGACCTGGTCGTCGCGCTCAATGCGAACGATCATCCGGCCGGCACTCAGATCGGCGCGGCTACCAGGATCGACAGCGACGCCGCCCACCAGGAGGGGGACATGCTGCAGCTCGAACCGGGCGGCTGGTGGATCGGCGAGACGTAGCTGGCCCGTAGGTCCCGGCAAAACTCCTGTTGCTTTCGAGGTCGCCGACGCCCGTGACTGGTGAATCACTCGACAGGGTGCGACCGACGCTCCAGACGACACAGGTAGTCGCGGCGATGTCGGACTTCAGCGTCCTCGGCGCATTTGTGTAACCGAACATCCAGCCGTAATTGGGGATGCCCTCGATCAGGGTCGCCTTGTTGGTGAGCTCCTCCTCGAAGCGGTGCTCTCGCCCGTCGACCTTGAGCTCGATGCAGCCGAGCAGCTGGATGTTGAGGCCGGTGGCGGTGATGATCAGGTCGGCCTCGAGCTCTTCACCGGATTGCAGGCCGCATCAGGATCGTCATATTTCACGTTCACAGTCGCAGGACCGATCCCGACGCCCAGCGAGAATCCCTGCGCAACGGAGGGTTGCTTGTGTAGGTGATCTGCTCTGTTCGTAAGCTCGTCGTCGCCTGCCGGTGTGAGTCCGGTCCGGGTAGCTGCCAGGTGGGCCCGGTAGCAGGCTGGCGGTCTCGTGTGGAAACGTGCGGGGTCGAATCGTATCGTCCCGCAAGGACGCGCTCGTGCGACGTGTGCGAGTTGACTGCTTGCCGGAACCGGGACGTACACAGCGCTATTCCGACCCGTTCGGGACCGTGAAGAATCGGATCGACATCCCCACCGGCACCAACATCTGCTGATCGACCGCGTGCGTGGCACAGCCATTATCCGGCGGTGCAGCACCTTGTCTACAATTCGTCTACACTGAGGTGATGGCTGCAGAAACCACAACCGTCCGTGTGCGTCGACCAGATTCCGAGCGCCTCCAAGCACTCGCCAAGGCCCGCCAGACCGCCGTTGTCGACGTCGTGCACGCGGCCATTGACGCCCTGGAGCGGCAGGAGTTCCTCCGCGGACTAAACGGCGACT
This sequence comes from Gordonia rhizosphera NBRC 16068, assembly GCF_000298195.1. GTDB lineage: Bacteria > Actinomycetota > Actinomycetes > Mycobacteriales > Mycobacteriaceae > Gordonia > Gordonia rhizosphera. Next base: position 8,997 of record NZ_BAHC01000150.1, read on the forward strand.
ACCAGCGTCTGCGCGGTAATCCCGAACTGTGGGAGCAGTACCTGAACGAACGCCACGAATGGGACCACCTTGCGTGATCTGGCGAGGGGAGGTCTACCTCGTCGACCTCGGCCAGCCGGTCGGCCACGAGCCGGCCTTCCGCCGCCCGGCGGTGGTGGTGTCGGTAGACATTCTCAACAACGGACCGGGCGGCCTGGTGGTCGTCGTTCCGATCACCACCGTTGGCTACGGTCTGCGAAGCCACGTCGAACTTGAGTCGGACGGCAGCGGGCTCGACCACACCTCATACGCACGCTGCGATCAATTGCGAGTTGTATCCGTCGAACGGCTGTCGTCTCAAATGACTATTCTCAACCCAGAGCAAATGCGGGCGATTGATCAGGCGCTGCGATTTGTCCTCGACCTATGAAACGCCAAAATGAGGTACTTACCGGGGCAGCAACTGCTTCAATTCATCACTGTGACGTAATTGAAGCGCCCGGAATAGGACCCGGAAAGCAGGGGCTCAGAGCGGGCAAGACTCAACCATTGGGCTCCAAGCATCAAGGCGGCCAACAATTCCGGTCGAACGGCGCGACACGAGCGCAAGCCGACGATTATTCGACATCGCGGATTGAGAGTGGGCTGGTTCGAGGTGATGTTGTCCACGGCGTCTTGCTGGTCTTCCGCAGTCATCTTCGGGCTGGGTGCCACGGCGGTGCGGTGTCATTGCGGGTCCACAGCGGCCAGCTTGGTCTTGATCGCCCACGCAAGGAAGCGGACGGCGAATTCACGCGTGCTAGAACCCTGACCTGCAATTTCACTCAAGATCCGAAGAGACGAGTTCTCTCATCTATTTAAACTCGTCCCACTCGCGAGCCGATAAGATACATTATGTCAAGTAAACCACTGCATATTGCACCGCAAACGAGTTCGTCCCCGCACCGATGTGTTGGATGACAATGTAGATGAGACTTTGACACGCTAGTTGAGACTCGGTGACACGGACATGAGACTCGGTCGGACGCCACCTGCGGAAAGTCGACGAGGACTCCCAGATCGACTGTCACTCAGGGCCAACGGAGCCGCGAATCGCTCGGCAGCACCAATTCAAATGACACCGGTCTCGAAGCCGCTCCGCCGATCGCCACAGGTCAGGAGCTCCAGCACATGTCACCAGTCCCAGATCGGCTGTCATCCGACACGATGGGTAGGTTGTGGATCTACACACTACAACTCCAGAACCACGCGGAGCGCAGCGTCGACGCGCCGCAACTCCTCATAGGTCAGGTATCCCGCACTCTCGCCGAGTCGCTGCGGATCAACAGCCGCAACCTGCTCAGCCAGGACCCGCGTTGTTCGACCCGCGACCTCTACTTCAGGCCTGAATGTCGCCGCCCGCGCCGACGTTGATGTCGGCGCGACCAGCCAGGTAGAAAGCGGCAACTGGTCGGATTGCACCACCACCGCGTAGCGGGCGCCCGACTGTTCGTGGCCGCGGGCATTCTTCGGAGTGCGAAGTCGGTACACCTCACCTCGCACGTAACGCCTCCATGTCCCGAAGCACCTGCGCGGCCTCAGCTCGATCGATCGGGTCACCGGCCAGCGCCTCCGCTTCCTCGCGGAGCGACTTGGCAACCTTGCGTCTTGCTGCGTCGATGAGCGCAGCGCGGACCGCAGCCGATACGGGCGTACCGTCTTCGGTCAGGATCGACAGCGCCCGAGAAGTGTCCTCGTCGGGTCGAAACGTGATCGTGTCAGCCATCATCAGATTGTAGTACAAATCGTAAGACACGCGGTGGCTTCTGTGGGGTCTGGGGATTATGCAGTACCCGAATATGCAGCATTGCCAGTAAATCTTGCGTATTGCGCTGCGCTGCAGTGCTATTCATCAGTCATCGCGCACCACCACTGTCGGATGACAACCTAGATGAGACTTGGCCATGTCGGATGACGGCCCGCGTGAGTGAGAGGTGGCACCCAACTTGGGAGCCCTGCCGCGTCCGTGGCGGGCCCTTATTGCTGAGGTGCGGGCGCTCTACCCCCGAGCGGCTACTGCCAGTTTGGCGGCCTCGACCAGATGCTCCGCCGCGCGGATCATCCGCTTTAGCTCCGCGGAGGTTAGGTCCTGATGCGTGCACGCAGCCTTGTTCTTCAGGTTCAACAGAGTGTTCAGGTGTCGCTCGGATCCGCTGTCCGCACGCTTCAGTAGGGCGACGGCCTCGCTGTGGCTGCCGGTGTTGGAGTGCACACCGAGGCGAACGCAGCAGATAACGTCCGAGGCGGCGATGCCAGCGTCGACATACAGGTCCCCGGCGGCGTTGGGCATCCCCTCCCCGAGATGGTCCGCGGCATCGAAGAACTCGTTCGCCTTCGACATCCGACCTACGATGACCACTGAGTCGCAGTCGCGCTGCGCCGCCATCAGGATCTCCCCGACGCCGGGCGCAGCTGCGCGTTGAGCCAGGACCGTCGACCCGCAACAGTTAGGCCCTGCTTCGCCACGTCACGGAGCAGAGGTTCACCGGCGGCAGCCGCGGCGCGGAACTCGTCCGCAGCGTACTCGACGATGCGGCCGTCGTTGCCGGTCCACGCTGTGATCCGCCGGGCGAGTTCAGTCACCCGCTGCTCCCAACCGTCGTCGCCGTCGTGGCCGGAGTTGCAGGCGCGCACCAGGATCAGGTCAATGTCGCTGTCGAGCTTCATTTGCCCCGTCGCCGCCGACCCGAACACCGCGGCGTACCGCAGCGTCGTACCCCACTCTTGCAGGTACTCTTCGAGCCGGTTCAGGAACTTGGAGTTCAGACGTGACAGCGCCATGATGGGCTCAGCCGCGAGGTGTTCGATGTTGAGGCGATAGGTGTTGGTCCGACCTACCTGGTCGTGGAGCACCACGCCCTGCGCGGTGAGTCGGTTAAGGACCTTGCGGATGCCCTCACCCGATGCCGTGGTGAGAATGCGCTGGACCTGGCTGATCGTGAACGCGGCGTCTGCGGACGCCAAGACCGCGAGCACGTCGCCGTCCAGGGTCGGCGTTACCGTGGCGAACGGCTTGTTCAACTGCATGACCGACACCTCATCTCCAACTAAAGTTAGGGTAACACAACTATAGTGTGTTTGCGACGGCGGAGAAGTCCGAGCGCGTAATTCCCGCTGGCAACAAGAACATCGCACTCTTCCATCGATGGCTCGCCGGTCGCAACGATGGCATCGATTGGCCTGTCCGATAATTCGCCACGTGGCACCACCTCCGGCGCCTTGGTTTGCTCTCCCTTGTGTAGTTCCCCGTCAGCGAGACTGCTGTCCCCGGTTCGAATGATGGAATATGCAGCAATCGAATATGCAGTGTTACCAGTGAAGGCGGCAATGTTGCAGCAGATCCAGTCGGACCCCGACCTATTACGCCGCCCGCGCGATGGCACTGTTCTAGTCTCGGCTCGATGGATACACGACACAGCGGGACCGGGCAACGAGACGCGGGAGTGCCCGAGAACCGGGCGACACTCCTGATCGCGGCCGGCTCGGGGGCGGTTGCCTTCGCGATCGGCTTCAACCTCGGCGCGTTCGGAGAGGTGTTCTTCGACCAGGTCTTCACGGTGTGGGTGGTTGCGACGATCGTGTTCGTGGGTTCCCTCATCGCCGACCTTCCGCCACGCACGTGGCTGCGGCGGCTGGTTCTGCTCGTGCCGTCGCTATGGCTGCTGGTGTCGTGGCTCCACAACACCTACGACCTCAAGTACGTCGATGTTCGCGTCGTGACCGCCGTGAGCCTGATCGTGACCGGCGTCGCCATTCCCTATCTGGGCTGGGTCCTCTTCACGGTGATCAATCCGGACTTCCCGAATCTGTCACGACGGCACAGAGGCGCCGTGCTGATAGCCATCGCCGTTTCTCTCGTCATCGGCGTGTTCTTCGGTGCGAACAACGACGCAGTGCTCACGTGCCACGACTTCAAGGTCAGCGGCAACGATCTTCCCGATAACTGCCGGAGGGGGCTGTCCTGACCCGGATTTTGGGGATCAGACGGTCGAAGGCGACAGCACCGCCACGGTGAAGAGTGTGCCGTGATCGCGACGAGCGTGTTGCTGTGGGCCCCGCGCTGTCCACGACCGACTTGTCGCACGGATGAGCTTGCGAACGGTTGCACTCGATTTTCTTCGTCGCATCATTTCTGCCGCCCTGCCCGGGTGCGCTGTCGGCGATCAGCGCGCGAGGCCAAGAAACGCCATCAGCGAGCGTTCGACCTCGACGAGTTGTTCGGAGGTCAACCGTCCCACACGAGCGAGAACATTCGATCGCCTGACCGCTGTCAGCTTGTCGACCATCACGTCGCTGTCACGATCGAGTCCAGAGAGACCACCCTCGCCGGCCGGGATGCGAATCCGCATCAACGGTGCATCGAGGAGATGGCTGGTCATCGGTGCGACAACGACCGACAACGTTGCATCGAAGAGACCGTCCTGAACGATGACTGCCGGTCGCGTCTTCGTCGTGTAAACACCACCCGCGACGGTCCAGATCTCGCCGCGGATCACTCCTCATCGTCCCAAGATGTCGCGATGGACTCCACGAAATCCTGGTCGTCGCTCCCGTTGTCCGCCTCCGCAACGAGGCAAGACTGCCTGTGCGCTTCCGCGGCGAAAGTCGCCTCGACCTGTTGAGTATGCAGCAATCGAATATGCAAAGTTACCGGTAAAGGCGGCAATATTCACGGCTGGTCGTTGTGACGAAGGAACGACGCCGGAGTCAGTCGCCACGCCCTGGATGGCTTCGACGAGGTCGTCGAGGGTATCGGCTACTGGGTAGGGGTAGTCCTCGCCGGACAGGACGCGGCCGGCGCGGCCGGGCGGGATCGCGGCGGTTTGGATTCCCACCCTGCGCGTCGTGGCCTACCCTGCGATCATGACCGTCGCAGTCACCGCGGATCCGTCCGCCCATCGCTACCAGATCACCACCGAAGGTCAGCTCGCCGGGTTCACGTCCTACCGCGACCGCGAGGTCGGAGGATCATCTGAGCGGATCTTCTTCCACACCGAAGTCGCCCCGGAATTCGGTGGCCAGGGCTTGGCCACCACCCTCATCGAACACGCCCTCGACGACACCCGCGCGCAGGGCCGTACCATCATCGCGGTCTGTCCGCTCGTGGCCGCATTCCTGAAGAAACATCCCGACTATGCCGCCGCGTCGCACCCGGTCACCCCCGATGTGCTCACCTGGCTCGATACCGAGCTCGCACACCAGAAACCTTCTGATAGCTGAGGATTCGATCAGCGGGGCCCACCCGGAACCAGCGGTCCAGCACGGCCTGCACTGCGGCGCAGATGATCGGGTTGCCGCGTGAGCGATCACAACCTCATCGGTCGCACGTACCAAATCGAAATCTCGCACGTGGAGTGCATCGTGACCGCATGCCGCGAGTGCGCCGCATACGGTCCATTACTGCCAGGTCGACAGCGATGCGCGTGGACACCATGGGTCAACTCCGCCCTGGCCCAAGTTCGAACGCGTTCCAAGCGCCGAAGCCCCGCCCACGAAGAATAATGTCAACGCTCCATCGTCATATGCAGCACGATCCCCCACACCGGTACCATCCAGTCAGATCAGGCCGAGAACATGCCGCAATCGAAAATGCACGATTCCTGGTAAACCACTTGAAAATGCGTTCCTACACTCGCGATCAACAGATCCGCCATGCCGACCGCCCGGTGCCGACTCATTCGTGACAAGTCCCGCTGTGCGGCCAATGCAAGCTGCCAGTGCTCGTCGCCGGTCTCGAGGTACACACCGTGAACCATGCGAGCGGCGGCACTGGTGTCGGCGTTGGCCACGTCGACGAGTTCGACCCACGGTACGGGGAGCACGGCCCCGGACTGCTGGCGGCCGCGAAGTCCTCACGCGTCGGCGCGTCGAGATCCGGGCGGAAATGTGTGTACATGTCTTCGTGCATGATCATCGTCGTATCCACCTGCGTCGGCATGAGTCCAGCGACCCGAATGTTTAATGGGCCCAGCTCGTTTGCAAAGGTCTTCATCCGCCCGAGGGCCCCATGTTTGGCAGTGTAGTGCGCAAGGTTGGCCGACCCCTGCACGCTCGCACACAGGTGATGATGATCGATCCCTTACCGCGCTCAAGAAGATGCTGCACAGCAACCATCGGCTGGTCTAGCTCAGACCCGATGGCACCATCTTGCCGTTGACCGTCACGGTGACCTCTCCGGTCTGGGTGTTCTCGGTGATCTTGCCGTGCTCAAAAGTCACCTCTTGCACGTCGCCCTCGGTGGTCAGGTCGCTGGTGGGAACTCCCAAAGGTCCGGGCGAGCCGTTCTTGCCGGTGAGCGACGGGGTGCCGTCCGGTGCTCGCTCGGTGTTCCATGCGTCCCGAATCTTGCCCGACGTGACGATATACGCCGGCGTCTCCGGGGCCTCGTTCTTCGCGATGATCACGCCGCCCTGGAACTGCTGGAACACGACGCCACTCTCGCGGGTCCCAGCATTGTGGTCGCCGGTCAGCGGCTTGCCGAGCGTGTCCCTCTGGGCGTCGGTCGCCGAAGTGTACTTGACGGCGAGCGGGCCGGTCAGTGTCACCTCGACGTCACGTTCCCCCATGATCGTCACTTCGGTGGGGTCGGCCTCGGTCGTCGACTCCGCCACCGTGTCTGCGGTCGTTTCGTCGCTGGGATCGGTCGCCAACTCCGACACCGAAGCCGCGACCGCCGAGGCCTGCGAGGCGGCGGCGTCCTTCGTATCGTCGCTACCGCATGCAGCGGCAATCAGCGTGACCGCAGACAGTCCGGCGAAGAAGGTGGTGCGGTGGGAAGCGAACTGCCTCATGTATTCCTCTCGGATCTTTGATACATAGCCGATCCAGCGTGCGCGAACCGGACGTCCGGTTCGACTCTATTGGTACGACCGCGCGGAGGTGGACCGTCGTGGTCAACGGTCTCGTCCCACCTCCAGTGGGACCACATGCGGCGTTGCATCAATCAGCCCGCAACTCTGCTTGAGAACCTGGACTTCACCGACTTGGCGCAATCTTCGAGGTTCTCCCTCGTGCCGCGCAGGGTTCATCCGGTCACCCGTGTGACAACCACTATCACCCAATCGCTGCAAGCGGTCCCGTACTACCCGGAATGAGGTGACGTCGCCTACCGCTGCGGCGATAGACCATCACTTGGCGCAGGACGAGGTAGCGAGAGAGCCATGCAAGTAAGCAACAATAGGATATCCCCGGATTGTCGCACACGCGACGTATTATACTGCGCCACAATGACATCCACTGATCTGAATGCTGAGTCATTGACGTCCTGGTTGACAAAACATCGTAAGACATGACGCGGGCATTTCGGGGCCTGAGGATTATGCAGTGATCGAATATGCACTTTCGTCAATTCCCACCGGGTCATCCTTGACGCGTCAAGACCCAGGAGCGCCTGGATGCGTCACCGAACGAAGATCCAGTTGGGGTATGCCAACAAAATCGCCTGGGTTGCAGGTAAACAGTGGGATACCGTTCGCGATTGCACTGGCAGCGATTAATGCGTCAGATGCGCGCGCATTGGGTTTTCGCCCTGACGAGCGCAACGCGGCTGCGACGCTCCCGAAGGCTCGTGCACTTTCGGCATTGAATGCCAGCACCTCGAAATCCGCTTCCGCCTGCTGCACGTGCTGTTGTCGGGCACTTCGCTCATGGTCGGTCCGCGCGACATGTGGGCCGACCGAGAGCTCCGCAAGGGTGATTGCACTGATCACCGACTCTTTGGGTAGCTCGTCGGGATCGGTCAATCTCCCGAGCAGAATCACAGTTGACGTATCAAGCACTCCCCGCGTTGTGACGACCGGTTCTGTCACAACGACGGATCCAACACGCTATCGATGTCAGACCGCAGGACGTCCGGGTCGACCTGCGGAAGGTGGGCGCGCCGGCGGATCAACTCCGCCGCGCTCACACTCTTCCTTGGCAAAGAACGAAGTTCGGCCACTGGCTCACCATCCCGCGTCACTACGATCCGCTCACCGCGCTCGACTCTGCGCAATACCTCGCCGCCGTTGTTCCGCAGATCCCTGACACTCACCCTTTCGGTCATACCACGAGTGTATCACCGGTGATACATGCCTACTCCTGACGAATACGCAGCTATCGAATATGCAGCTATCGAATATGCAGGGCGATCAGTAATGCTCTCGCGACTGTCCGTAGCACAGGTTCGACGCAGCACGGTCGTCAGCGAATCGCCCCCCGTTCGAGCACCCACCGGTGACGGAACTGAATCACTTCGGCAGCGGTCCGCCATAGGTGTCGGCCAATGCGAGGGTGACCCGCTCGGTCAGCCCGACCAGATCTGCGACCTCAGCACCATCGCCACCCCGGCGTGCGACAACACGCCATCCCCGTCAGCCAATATATTCGCCCGAGCAATCCGCCATCTGCTGATGGCACCACAGAATGTAGGACACGACACCGTGCTGCGATCGTGGGTCAACGCCGTGACCGGATATGCATGTGTGCCAGAACTCCAGCGTAATACTCTGAACTCCAGCCGATTTCATCGCCAAACCTTCAACTCGGGGCCTGACGATCTCAGTGGGCGCCCTTGATGACGAAGTAGGAGCCGCGGATGGTGCCCGCGAGCTTCGACTTCTGCCTTGCGAACTTGAACGTCGAAGCAAGCTCCTCAGGTATCTCCATGCCATCGGATAGCTTGAAGCCGACCGCCCGCTTCCCACCGTCGTCGAGCGCATACATCACGTTGATCGACAGGCCACTCTCATAGAAGACATAGGCCATCCGGATGCCGTCGACCTCGAACTCGGTCGCCTCCAGTGGCCGGGACCCGATGACCAGGTCGCGCTCATCCTTCAGGATCCGGTGCACCCAGTCGATCGTGGAGGTCGCCTCGTCGGCCGGCACGACGGTGAACGCATGGTCATACTTGTTCTTGAAGTAGCGCGCCTCATTGGCTCGCAGCCCGGCGAGCGCCTCGGCGACCGGCGATGATTCGAGACCGACGGTCGACACGTCGGCGAAATCTACGGCATACGCCATGTTCTCAGCCTTCCTATCCGGCAAGGTGCTGCCTCAAGGGCGCCAAGTCGAGATTTTGAAACTCCGCTGCATCCGAAAGACTGCCGGCTTCAACTCGAGCCCGCTGCCAATCGGGTGATCGAAAGGTCCAGGAACGACCGTCGCCCGCACCCCATTCTGTACTGCGCGACCATCGTGGCGGGAACCACCACGCATGACACGCCGGTCAGGTCGGACTGGTGTTCGATTTGTCCTGATACGGTCATGCTCCGTGAGCGAATCCGCACGGCGGCCTGCGCCCGCCGACTGGGAACCAGCAGAAAACCGGGTAGGTCTGCTCGACAGGCGCGGGCTGGGCCTGTCGATCGCGGCCGGTGCAGTCGCGGTCTTCTGGGCGTTCCTCCTACCACTCATCGCGTCTGCGGTCACCGCGGACGAGGACATCGAGGCAGGCACGGTCCTTGATATCGGCTCCGGTGCCACGATGCGTCCCGCTGCCGGGTGGATCCTCGACGAGGGCGCCAAAGCCGGTGAGCGTCCACCCGGCAGCACCGGCGGTCCGGCCACGACAGTCGTTCACAACGGGGCCGTGACGCTCACTATCAGCGGCGGAACTTTCGGGGGTGACCTCTCCGAGTTCATGGACCGGGTGGTGGAACTTCAGCAGGAGGAAGCCGACGGTTAGCATATCGACGGGCATCGAACCACGTTCCACACCCTTGACGGCGTCGACGGTTTACGAGAGGGCTTCATAGCCGCCGACAGCGAAGGTCTCGTCGCGGTCCTGATCGGACCTGCGGCCATCGATGGGGCCCCCGACGTGGCTCTGCGGATCGTCGCCGAGGGCCCCCACGGCGACTTCGCAACTCAGAGCGATGCCATCACACAGATGATCGAGTCGATCCGTTTCGAGGTGACCCCATGAGCGCCCCCGACAGCATGGCCCGTCGACTCGAGGCGATTGAGGAATCCGGCTGGGGTCGTCCGATCAGACTCGTCCAGCCACGGAATCTGGCTTTCTGGATCTATGTCGTCTTCGTGGCGATCGGCATCTTTTCGTTCGCCACCAAGCTCGCCGACCTACCGTCGGCCTACACCACGGCGATTGTTGCCGCACTACTCGTCTGGGCGGTGTACACCGTCCCGTGGGTCATCTTCCTGCACGTCACCGATCGATACGAACGTGAACCCGCAAAGCTGGCCGTGTGGGGATTCATCTGGGGCGGCTTCGCCGCGACCTGGGCCATCGCCATTCACGGTAACAATGCGCTTCACGATCTCTATGCAACGCTGATCTCGCCCGAGTTCGCACTCAACTTCGCTCCGCCGCTGTCGGCTCCGCTTGTCGAGGAAAGCTCCAAGGCCGTCGGCTTCGTGCTGATCCTGGTCCTGGCCCGCCATGCGGTACGCTCCGCATTCGACGGTCTGATCATCGGTGCTTTCATCGGTCTCGGTTTCCAGGTCCTCGAGAACATCCACTACGCACTCGCCGCTGCCGAAACCGCATTCGGCAGCGCCAACATCAGTGGTGTCATCGGAACCATCGTCGGCCGCGGACTGATCACCGGGCTGTTCACACACGTGCTGTTCTCGGCGCTTGTCTGCGCGGGCTTGGTCTATCTGATCGGTACGCCCAGTGAACCGCGGAACGTGACGCGCGGTTTGCTTCTCGTCTGCGGTGGCGTGATCGGCCACGGCTT
>NZ_BAHC01000149.1 GCF_000298195.1 Gordonia rhizosphera NBRC 16068
GGGCACGACGTGGCCGGACTCGACAACGGCTACTTCGCGGAGTGCGTACTGGGGCCGGCCCCCGAGGATCCGCCGGCGGTGCGCGCCGATCTGCGCGACGTGACCGCCGATCAGCTGACCGGCTTTGACGCGATCATCCATCTCGCAGCCCTGTCCAACGACCCGCTGGGCTCACTCGCACCCGAGATCACCCACGACATCAACCACCACGCGTCGGTGCGGTTGGCCACACTCGCCAAACAGGTTGGCGTGGGCCGATTCCTGTATGCGTCGACATGTTCGGTATATGGCTCGGCCGGTGAGGACCTGGTCACCGAGGACGCGCCGCTGCGGCCGCTGACCCCGTACGCGGAGAGTAAGGTCCGGGTCGAGGACGATCTCGCGGCCATCGCCGACACCGGATTCACCCCGGTCTTCCTGCGCAACGCGACGGCCTTCGGGTTCTCTCCGCGGCTGCGTGCCGACATCGTGCTCAACAACCTCGTCGGGCATGCGGTCCTCACGGGTGAAGTGCGTGTGCTCTCCGACGGCACACCGTGGCGTCCACTCGTCCATGCCCAGGACATAGCGCGGGCCTTCCTGACCTGCCTGACCGCGCCACGGGAGGTGATCGACTGTCGCGCCTACAACGTCGGCACCGAAACCAACAACCTCACCGTCTCCGAGATCGCCGACGCGGTCGGCGATGTGGTGCCCGGCTCACGTGTGGTCATCACCGGCGAGAGTGGGCCCGACCCACGGTCATACCGGGTCGACTTCTCCAGGGCTCGCGACGAACTGGGTTACGAGGCCCAGTGGTCGATCCCCGACGGCGCCGCCGAACTCTACCGCGCCTACACCGATTACGGCCTGACCGCCGACGCCTTCACCAACCGGTTCACCCGCCTCAAGCACCTCCAATATCTGCAGAGCCAGGGTGAACTCGACGTCACGATGCGCCGGATCAACGCACGTGCCTGATCAACTCCTGCCAACTGCCCGCAGCCCGATCCCGAGCCGAGACGATGGTGACCGGCAGCGGCCACTTAACGGCGAGATCGGGATCGTCAAACGCCACCCCGATGTCCTCGGACGGGTCGTGTGGGCGGTCGATGCGATAACAGACGTCGGCGACCGGGGTCAGGGCCTGAAACCCGTGCAAGAATCCAGGCGGCACATAAAGATGTCGGAAGTCCTTGTCGTCGAGCAGGAATGCCTCCTGGACACCGAAGGTGGGCGAGTCGGTCCGGATGTCGACGAGGACGTCGTGCACCGCGCCGTGGGCACAGCGGACCAGCTTGGCCTCACCCCGTCCGGAGCGCCCGTGCATTCCGCGGATCACTCCCGACACCGAGCGCGACTGCGAGTCCTGCACAAAAGCAGCCGACGCGCCGGACCGCCCCAAGTGGTCGTCGAAGATGGCGGCATCGAAGGTCCTGGTGAACAGTCCGCGGTCGTCGCGGAACGGTTGCGGTGTCATCACCACAACATCGGCGAGCGTCGTCGGTTCGATCAGCACAGGGTCATCCAAACATGACCGCCTGCCGCGCGTGTGGGAGTAAGGGCGTCGAGCGGGTTCTCGACCTCGGTTCGGTCCCCGCAGCCGACCATTTCCCGGTTGCGACCGAGCCGATCAGCGCCGAGGAGTCGACACACCGACTCGCGATGGACCTGTGCACCTCATGTGGTCTCGCGCAGCTCGCCGAGGACGACACGGTCACCGATGAACCGCGAGGCGTCGAGCCGCAGGCGCTGCGCGATCAGGCGACGCGCGCGGTTGACGAGGTCGCGGCGGCGGGGTGGTTGCGGGGATCGACGGTACGTGAATTCGGCAGCCCGCATGGTGGCACGTGGCTGCCGGTGCTCGCCGACCGCGGATTCATCGAGGCATCCGTTGCCGATGTCGTCCTCGACTGCTTCGGGATCATGCACCGGCCGGATCAGAGACGCGCGTTCGCAGAGCGCGCTGCCGCCACCGCGGCCGACGGTGTATTGCTACTCCAGTACCATTCGCTCGATACCATCGTGCGCCGAGGCCAGTGGAATGCGTTGCGCCACGGTCACTTCGCCTACTATTCGATGCCCGCGTTGCGTTCGCTGCTCGCCTCGGCGGGGATGAGTGTGGCGACCGCGTGGCACTACGACCTCTATGGCGGCACCGTCCTCGTCGCGGCAGTACACGGCGTCGTCGAACCCGATGACGCCGTCCACCGAATCGTCGCGGCCGACACTCCGATGACCGATCCGGAGGTGGTACGAGGTCTGCAGCGTGCGGCGGACGCCCACGTCGAGGCGCTACGCGAGTGGCTGGTCGCCGAGGCGGCTGTCGGCCGCCGCGTCTTCGCCTACGGTGCCGCGTCCCGCGCGGTCGCGCTGATGTGTCTTGCGGGTCTCGACAACTCACTTGTACACGCGGTCGCCGATGCGTCGCCCGCAAAGCGGGGAAGACGGATGCCGGGCACCGACATTCCGATCGTCTCGCCGACCGAGATGGTCGACGCGCAGCCCGACCGGGTCTTGCTGACGGTCCCGGATCTGCTGCCGGAGGTCCAGCAGGCTTACCCACAGCTCGAAGGTCGGTGGGTGGTGGACACCGTCGACGTGGGTGCCGGGGTGAGACCGGGTGAACTCAGCGGCGAGCCGACGCACGGGAACACGAACAGAAGGGGCACAGTGTGATCGAGAAGAATCGCTCCTTTGCGGAGTCGACCAGACTGCAACACCGGCTGCACGAACTCGTGCCCGGCGGTGCGCACACCTACGCACGTGGTTCGGATCAGTATCCCGACGAGATGGCACCGGTCATCGAGCGCGGCAGTGGGGCGCGGGTCTGGGATGTCGACGGCAACGAGTTTGTCGAATACGGGATGGGGTTGCGGGCGGTGACGCTCGGACACGGGTACTCGCCGGTGGTGGAGGCAGCGTGCGCCGCCATCCGCGACGGCATGAGCTTCAGCAGACCGTCGCGACTCGAGGTCGAGGCGGCCGAGGATTTCCTCGGTCTGGTGTCGACCGCAGACATGGTCAAGTTTGCGAAGAACGGGTCGGATGCGACGACCGCCGCGATCCGGCTGGCCCGCGCGGCCACCGGCCGCGACATGGTGGCCATCTGCAATCACCCGTTCTTCTCCGTTGACGACTGGTTCATCGGCGGGACGGAGATGTCGGCGGGCATTCCTTCTGACATAACCGACAAGGTTGCTCGGTTCTCGTACAACGATGCACAGTCTCTGGCTGCGGTATTCGACGCGCATCCCGGTGAGATCTGCGGAGTGATCATGGAGGCGGCCACCGCGATGGCAGAGCCGAATCCCGGCTTCCTGGAAGAGGTTCGGGCGTTGTGCGATCGGCACGGCGCGCTGCTCGTCTTCGACGAGATGATCACCGGATTCCGGTGGTCCGAACACGGCGCGCAGTCGGTCTACGGCGTCACACCGGACCTGTCGTGCTGGGGTAAGGCGATGGGCAACGGATTCCCGATCTCGGCATTGGCCGGCAAACGCGAGGTCATGGAGCTTGGCGGCCTCAATACCGACCGCGACCGCGTGTTCCTGCTGTCGACGACGCACGGTCCGGAAACGGCCTCGCTGGCAGCCTTCCGGGCGGTTGTCCGGGCATACGCCAACGGCGACCCGATTGGACGTATGGAGGCGGCCGGCCGTCGCTTGCGTGACGGGGTGAACGAGGTGGTCGCCGACGCAGGCCTGACCGGTTTCGTCGAGGCGCTGGGGCGACCTTCGTGTCTGGTCTTCGCGACTCGGGACGCGGACGGACAACCTTCGCAGGCATACCGCACGCTGTTCCTGCAGGAGATCCTCGATCGTGGGGTTCTCGGTCAGTCGTTCGTGGTCTCGGCCGCGCACACCGACGACGACATCGACATGACGATCGAGGCAGTAAGCGGTGCGATTCCGACGTATCGTCGCGCGATCGAGGCGGGTACCGTCGACGGTTTCCTCCGAGGTCGGCCGGTTGCTCCGGCACTGAGGCGCAAGGCCTTTCCGCGTCGGTTGTGATCGGTGGTGCTACCCGGCTGCTCGTGACAATCGCAGCACACACGTCGGCGTCTCGTCGGCGCCGATCGACCACCGCTTGAGCAGTTCTTGTCGCAGCGCGACCAGCTCGTCACCATGCCTTGCGGACAGGCCGCGTGCGGTCCCGTCGTCGGTGGCGTACAGAGCCGTCGGCGTCATCGGATGCACGGCGTAGCCCAGTGCCTCGGCCGCGAGCCACAGCTGCTCCACCACTCGCCCGGTCTGCACATACGTCGCCGTGTCGGTGCCCCGCTGGACCACAAGCGCCAGGGCAGAGGCGGATTCGGCGCGCGCTGCAGCATCGGCCCCCAAGGCGTCGCCGGAGTCCCACTCGTCGAGCAACGCCATCACGTCGTCGCGGCGCAGGATGTCCAGCATTGCCCGCATCGACGGCGGCAGGCCCAAATCGTCGACCTGGATACCCCTCGGGTCGGTGGGGTCGTCGGTGAGTTCGGCGAACATCTCACGGTGCAACTCGGGCGTGAGGAATCGGATGCGGTCGGATCGGGCCAGGATCGACGCGAAGTCGGCGATCTCGGTGCGACCCGTTATCGCGATGAGGCGGGTGTTGTCGGTCGCAGTGACCTCGATCAGGCGTGCCATGTCGTCGGGTGCCGGTGCCTCCCCGGTGCCGCGCTCACGGCGGGTGTGGCGAGCCAATACCGCCGGCAGATCGGCGGAGCCCGCGGTCGCCCGGCCCGAAGGCGTCAACCGCACCGTCCCCTGCACATCGACGCCCGTGCCGGTGATCGTGGTCGAGCCGAGGACACCGCGGCTCGCAGCCGCGACCTCGGCGTTGTAGAGCGCGGCACCCACTGCGATTGCCGACGCGCGGTGCTCGATGTCGAGGGTTGACGTCCGCGCCGGGTCGAGAGCGATGGTGACGGCGTCGGGTCCGACGGTGATCCGCCAGGGTTGCTGATTCCCGGCCGAGGGTGCCCGCGACGCCGCGAAACGGATCAGCTGGAGGTCGGTGAGGCTGTCGGGATCGACGTCGATATCCGTCGTCGTCTCGTCCGTCGTGGTCTCGTCCCTCGTCGTCTCGTTCGTCGGTGGCGGTGCCTCGGCGAGTGGATCGGACAGCGTCTCAAGCCAGGAGTCCCGATCGAGTCGGACACGGCCCGACGGCAGGTCGCGTCCCTGCGCCAGCCAGCGAACCGCGGCGGCGACGGTGGCGCCGCCGAGAGCGACGTCGCCACCCAGCTGAGGCCACGCCGACACGGTCCGGCCGAGTTCGAGCGCCGAGGCGGCCATACGCGGCGTGACCTGTTCCGCCTCGAGGATGGTCACCGCGTGGGCGGTCATCTCCTCGGCGGACAGCGTCTCCAGATCGGCCGCCGTCAGCGGCCCGGCCAGCCCGTGGAAGGCCGGGCGGTCGGGCTCGAGGTCGAAGCGAGAGACGTCGAGGGTGCCGCCGTCGCTGGTCTCCATGATCACCGGGATGCCCCGCGCGCGGCATTCGTCGCGGACGAGCACCTTGATCGCGAACGAGTCGCACTCCTCGATGACGATGTCCAGGCCGTCGAGGAACGAACCGATGTTGTCGGGCGTGATGCCTTCGGGGACGACGGTCACCGCAAGGTACGGGTCCAGCTCGGCGATTCGTCGGGCGGCGACGACTGCCTTGTTGACGCCGACATCGCAGAGGGATGCGGGGACCCGGTTGAGGTTGGTCACCTCGAGATCGTCGAAATCGGCGAGGCGGAGTTCGCCGGCCAACCCCTCGAGTGCGAGGGTGTGCGCGATGGCGTGCCCCACGCTCAGGCCGATGATGCCGATCGACAGTTGCCCCGCGCGGTCCTGCTCCTCGGGGGTGAGTTTGTTGCGATTGCGATCCAGACGTAGCCGGCAGTACAGGCGCGGTCCGGGGATCTTGACCAGCGCCGATCGCCACGGAAAATGAACCCAACGCGGTGGTTCACTCGTCTCGTCGGGTCCCGGGGGTTCGGCCAGCCGGGCCGCCTGCTCTGCGGCTGCGGCGGTCAGGTCAATGGTGGATTCGGCGCACGCACATCGGACATTGTCGGGCACCGCGTCGACGTCATATAGGGTGGCTCTCCATGTGAACCCTGGGTTGCTCACCGCACATATCGTGCCACACGCAAAGCACCCTCGTTAAACTCGTATAGAAGCGATTCTCGATGGCAAATGCTTTCGACGCAAAAAGAGGCCGGCACATCGTGATCGGTTGATAACAGTTGCCGGAGAGTACGGCCGGATTGAGGTGGAATGTTGCACGCGATTCCGGTCAGTGAACTTGCACGACGAGTCCAGCCCCTGTCGGGAACACTCTACCTGTCCCAACCGGAGTTCGACGTCGTGGTCGCGCATCCCCTCGCCCGGTGGAGCCTCTGGAAAGACTATATCGACGGTGCGCGCAAGGCATACACCCGACACGGGTGCAAGGCCGCGCTCGACTATCGGGCCGTTGCCGGGGGTGAAGGGACCGCTGTGTTCTTCGCCGTCGTCGACAGAAGCGGTCAGGTGGTCGGTGGCCTGCGCGTCCAGCAGCCGCTCGGATCTGCCGCTGCCTCCCACGCCGTGGAGGAATGGGCAGGTCAGGACGGTCAGATCGATCTGGTCAACGCGATCGAGGCACGTCTTTCCGAAGGGATCGCCGAGGTCAAGACGGCCTGGGTGGACGAACGCAGTCCGCTCGCGATGGAGATCGCGGCGCAGCTGGCTCGGCTCGCCTTACCGATCATGAACTATTGCGGTGTCCGCTACATGATGGCAACTGCGGCCGAACACGTCCTCAAACGGTGGGAATCGGGTGGCGGACGGGTGTCAACAGATGTGTCGCCCACCCCGTATCCGACCAAGCGGTATACAACGCGTCTGATGTGGTGGGATTCCCAGACGATCGCCGCGGACGCCGATCCGCAGGTGTGGTGTGAGATCGAGGACGACATGTCCCGTTTCACGCCGCGTCGCCGGCGTTCACTCGCGTGACCTCACGCTGACGGGGAGTCTGGAAGCCCGAGAACGACAAGAACGCCATCGACAGCCGGTACGGATGAGAGTTGGGATGGCCGAGGTCCTGGTCGTGTGCGTCATGTGTCCACGCGACCGGCGCGGACGGCTCCACGAAGATCTGATTTCGTCCGTTCGCCTTGGCCTGGTACACGCACCGGTCCGCGATCTCGAGCAGTTCCCTCAATGCGCCGCTGTCGCGCTCGTCCTGCCCGTCGGACATCACCAGAGGCGAGAACACACCACCGATGCTGATCGTCACCGGCGAGTTCTCCGCGACCGCGGCCCGGAAACTGTCGGCGTACTCCTCCAGATCGGCGATGGTGCCAGGTAGGCAGAAGACGAGGAACTCCTCGCCACCGAATCGGCAGACCACCGAGCCGGGGCGGGCTATACGCTGAATAGTCGCCGCGGCCGACAGTAGTACCCCGTCGCCGACGAGATGGCCGTGGCAATCGTTGATCTCCTTGAATCGGTCGATGTCCATGAGTAGGACACCAACCGGTTCGTCGGATGCGTGGGCGGCGGCCAATAGGGGGCTGACCCGCGAGTGGAGCCCTCGGCGGTTCAACAAGCCCGTGAGTGGGTCGACACTGTTCAGCCTGGTCTGCCGCTCGAGGATCTCCTCCAGTGAGTGCCGCAGGGCCAGCACCAGGAAGACCGGGACGATGATGGCGCCGATGATGGCGCCGGTCGCGACGAGCATCGGTGCAATCGACGAAGCGATCAGCACACTGACGAGCGTCGCCGTGACGACCGACAACAGGACGAAACCGTAGGTCATCCGCACCGGTGAGGAGACGGCGACGATCGTGGGGATCACCGCCACCAGCGACAGCACTGCGTAAGCGGCCCCGCTGTCGGCGATGAGCAGTGCCGATGCCGCGATGCCGAGGATGCCGCCCGCCGCGACCGGTGCGAACTTCTGTGCGCTCAGCCGACCGTGCCACAGCGTGAACAGGAACACAGACGTGACGAATGCCCAGACGATCATCAGTGGACCCATCGCGTCGGGTCGCATCATCGTCGGATCGAGCAACGCGAAAACTGGCAGCGGCAACACACCACCTGTACTAACCAGCGTCGCGATCGACGTCGCGTCGTGACGTCGCAACCTGTTATGGATAGCCGATTCCTTCCCAACCCGTCCGCAGCCCCGACCCGCGACGCGCATGCTGAACGTGCGCGTCGTCACGATTTTATCGAACGAAACCACATCTTGTCTTCGATGTACCAAATCTGCGGGTGTGCTGCTAATGTCGTGCGCGGGGTACTTCTGTTGTCGTCTTGGGTGTCGAATCGGCACCCGGCTGAGTCCTGCGCCGGGTCGGGGCGGGTCTCGACGTGAACCAAAGGGCATGGTCGGCATGGCGCAGACGCTGTCACGCTCCGCAGACGGGCGTTGGTGGCTTCCGGTACTGAGGAACCGGATCGATTGGCTTCTGCTGATCGTCGATGCCGTGGTGCTCATCGGGGTCGAGACCTTCGTGAGTACCTATCGTCACGGGCGTCCGATCTGGCTCGGCGCGCTGATGGCGCTCCTCATCCTCTTGGTCCTGGAAGTTGCCGGTGTCTACCAGACCAGGTTTGCGGTGTCGTCTCTCGACGAACTGCCCCGACTCGCGGGATGGTCGCTGATTGCCTCGCTGGTCTTGGTGTTTCTCCTCGAACCGAGTGTTGAGGCCGCTGACATCGTGGTGATGGCGGCATTGACATTCGGCGCGCTGTTCACCGTGCGGGTGGTCTACTTCGGCTTAGTCCGTGGGGTACGTCGCCGTCGGCCGGAGCGCAGGCTGCGCACCGCCGTCCTCGGTGGTGGCATGGTTGCGCAGGAGATCGTGCTCAGTACTCGTGAGCGACCGGAGTTGGGTGTCAACGTGGTCGTCGCGATCAGCCCGGATCCGATGTTGCAGTTCCTCGATACCGGCGTTCCGACCCTGCCGGACCTGCGACGGCTTCGGGCAATCGTTGAGGACTGGGACATCGATGCGGTCATCGTCGCCTTCGGTTCCAACCCGGACGTCGACCTGGTCGATCCGCTACGTGAGTGTGATTCGTTGGACTGTGAGATTTACATCGTGCCGCGACTGTTCGAGTTCACGTCGGTGACCCATGACATGGATCGCCTGCACACCATTCCATTGATTCGGGTGCGTCGCGACGCCTTGCGTACCTGGTACTGGAAGCTGAAGCGAGTGTTCGACGTGGTCGTGGCCGCTGTGGCGTTGGTGCTGGCGAGCCCGGTTCTGGCTGTCGCCGCAATGGCCGTGTACGTGTCGGAGCCGAGTGCGCCCATCCTCTTTCGTCAGAAGAGGATCGGTAAGGACGGGACCGTGTTCAACCTGCTGAAGTTTCGGTCGATGCGTCCGGTGCCGACGACGACGTCGGATGCCGACTGGCACCCCTGTGACGAGGAACGCATCGGTCGGGTCGGTCACTTCATCCGCAAGACATCACTCGATGAGCTACCCCAATTGTGGAATGTGCTGCGCGGCGACATGTCGATGGTGGGGCCCCGTCCAGAGCGTCCGCATTTCGTCCGGGAGTTCACCGACTCCGTCCCAGGCTACGAGTACCGGCACCGGGTGGACGTCGGCCTGACGGGCTGGGCAGCCATCCACGGACTGAGGGGGGATACCAGCATCACGGACCGTGCGATCTTCGACAACTACTACATCGAGAACTGGAGCGTCTGGCTCGACATCAAGATCATCATTCTCACCGTTAGTGCGGTCCTCCGCGGAACCGGGAGTTGACCTGCGCGCATCCTCCCAGGAATCGCCCAGGGCGCATATAGTTTGATGCGATGAAACGCGAACGTGGGGGGCGTGTCAGGGGCTCGGAGAGTCCTGCGCGGGCGCTGGTTGTCATCGCTGTTCGTGTGGACCCGCGAAACCGCATGGCTGCATCTCAGGGACGAGACCGCGCCGAGCGCATCGCGG
>NZ_BAHC01000148.1 GCF_000298195.1 Gordonia rhizosphera NBRC 16068
CGTGCCGGGATCTCGGCGGTCACTCCCGAGCGGTGGCTGGAGCTGGTGAGCAAGCCGGTCGAACCGGTCGTTGTCGACGACAGCGATGCACCCGCGGTGATCATCTACACGTCGGGTACGACGGCCGCGCCGAAAGGTGTGCTGCTGCGCAACGAGAACCTCACCTCCTATGTGTTCGGCTCGGTCGAGTTCGCCAACGCCACCGAAGACGAGGCGGCTCTGGTCAGCGTCCCCCCGTATCACATCGCGGCGGTGGCCAATGTGATCAGCAACCTCTACGCCGGACGGCGAACGATGGTGCTCGAACAGTTCACGCCCGAGCAGTGGCTGTCCACGGTGCGCGACGAAGCCGTGACGAACGCACTGGTCGTGCCGACGATGCTCGCGCGCATCGTCGAATCCGAAGCGGACAAGGACATCCCGACGCTGCGGAACCTCGCCTACGGCGGCGCACCGATGCCGTCGCGGGTCATCGAACGTGCTCTCGAACTGTGGCCGCAGGTTGGTTTCGTCAACGCCTACGGCCTGACCGAGACCAGTTCCACGATCGCCGTTCTCGGCCCCGATGACCACCGCGAGGCGATGGTCAGCGACGACGCGAGCATTCGTGCCCGGTTGGGTTCGGTGGGCCGCCCGCTGCCGGGTGTGGTGATCCAGATCCGCGCCGAGGACGGTGAACTGCTCGGGCCGCTCGAGGTGGGCCGGATCTGTGTGGCGGGCGAGCAGGTCTCCGCCGAATATGCGGGTATCGGACGGGTCACCGACGAGCAGGGCTTCTTCGACACGCGGGACAAGGGCTATCTCGACGCCGATGGCTTCCTGTTCGTCGGTGGCCGCGCCGACGACACCATCATCCGCGGTGCCGAGAACATCGCCCCGGCCGAGATCGAGGACGTCATCCTGCGTCATCCCGATGTGCTCGACGTTGCCGTCGTCGGCGTGCCCGACGACGAATGGGGTCAGCGCATCGAAGCGGCGGTTGTACTGCGGCCCGGGGCCGAGGTCGACTCGCATGTGTTGCGCGACCACGTCCGAAAGACGCTGCGCAGCAGCAAGACCCCTGACCGCTTCGTGTACTGGAATGAGGTTCCGCGAACGGAGACGGGCAAACTGGTTCGCCGCCACGTCGTGGACAGGCTCGTCAACGTTCCCGAGTCGGCCAAGGAGTCCGCGTGACACAGACCCGCGACCGGAAGGAGAACCACGTGGACCCTGCCGCCCTGACCACGGTGATCGCCGAATTCGACGAGCACGTCCTGACCATCACCCTCAACCGCCCGGAGCGGATGAACTCGTTCACCAACACCATGCGTGAGGAGTTCCGGCAGATCTGGGCGATGGCCCGTGAAGACGACGACGTGCATGCCATCGTCCTGCGCGGTGCCGGTGAGCGGGCCTTCTCCACCGGGATGGACACCCGCGAGGGAACCTTCATCTCGGACAACGTATTCAGTCGCCAGGATCCCGGAATCGATCTCTCGCCCAAGCAGAACGGGTGCTGGAAGCCGGTGATCAGCGCGGTGCACGGCATGGCCGCCGGCGGCGCGCTGTACTGGCTCAACGAGTCCGACATCATCGTCGCCAGCGATGATGCGCAGTTCTTCGATCCGCATGTGTCCTACGGGCTGGTCGCCGCGCTCGAACCGATCGGCCTCGCCCACCGGATCCCGATCGGTGAGGTGCTTCGGATGGTCCTGCTCGGTCTCGACGAACGGATGTCGGCACAGCGAGCGCGCGAGATCGGGTTCGTCAGCGAGGTCGTGTCCAGGGCCGATCTGTGGCCGCGCGCCGACCAACTGGCACGCCGGATCGCGGCGAAGCCGCCCGCGGCCATTCAGGGCAGTGTCCGGGCCATCTGGGAGTCCCGCGACACCGGGCGGTCGCAGGCGCTGGCCACCGGGATGGCGTACACGTCGCTGGGCAATCCGATCGGCAAGGCACAGGTGGTCCGGTCGGAGGTCGCGACGCGGGAGTACGAGGTGCGATGAGCGCCGGAATCGTCGCTGCGCGCGGTGACATGATGCGAAGTGGTCGGCCATGAAGTACGGGATGACAGCAGAACTCGACGAGTTCCGGGTCGAGGTGCGCGATTTCGTCCAGCGTCACGCGCCGGCGATCCCGCCCAAGGCGGGGGTGCGCAGCGCCGAGGACACCGAGGAACTCGCTCTGCTCAAGGAGTGGACCCGGGCGCTGTTCGAGGCCGGGTACATCGGTGGTGCCTGGCCGCGCGAGTACGGCGGCAACGGACCCGACCACCAACTCGAGCGTGATGTCGTCGTGGGCGAGGAGATCGCCCGCCACCGTGCCCCCGCCCCCGTCCAGGGCGCGGCGAACCTCGTGGCGAATGCGCTGATCGATCACGGCACGGACCAGCAGCGCGATGCCTACCTCGCGGGCATCCGCTCGGGCGAGTACATCTTCTGTCAGCTGTTCAGCGAGCCCGGGTCGGGAAGTGACCTGGCGTCGCTGCGCACCCGGGCGACGAAGCTCGACGACGGACGGTTCCGCATCACCGGACAGAAGGTCTGGACCACGAACGCGCAGTGGGCCGACTACGGGTATCTGCTCGCTCGCACGGACCCGGATGCTCCCAAGCACAAGGGAATCAGCGCGTTCCTCGTCGACATGAGCCTGCCCGGCATCGATGTGCGGCCGTTGCGCGAGATGACCGGTACCGCCGACTTCAACGAGGTCTTCCTCGACGACGTCATGGTGGAGGCCGACGCGATGATCGGTGACATCAACGAGGGCTGGCGGATTGCCAATTCCAGTCTCGCGCATGAGCGTTCCGGGGTGGCCAACAACGCGGTCCGGCTGCAGCGCAACGTCGCCGCCCTCATCGACCTGGCCGGCAAGGTGCAGCGACGTGGTCGCCCAGCCATCGAGGACGACGCGGTTCGGGATCGTCTCGGTGCGCTCTCGGCGTCCGTCGACGCACTGTCGGCGATGGTTTACGCGGGTCTGACCCGTGTGTCCAACGGCGAGCCCCGAATGAGCGACGCACCGATGGCGAAGCTCATGTTCAGCGAACTCGGAGTGGAGATCGCCTCGTACGCACTCGAGCTGTGCGGCGAGCGGGGGATCGTGGTATCCGGTGACGACGCCGTCGAGGGTGGACGTTGGCAGGACGAATTCCTTTACGCGCGCGCCTATACCATCGCCGGCGGAAGCTCCGAGATCATGCGGAACCTGATCGCCGAGCGTGGCCTGGGTCTCCCTCGCTGAGACCGCCGGCCGCCGGCTGCCGCACGGCGGAAGCGCGAGAGGGGCCCTTGACATAGTTAACTACGTCATATACCTTTTCTGTAGGCTCGACGTAGCGTCCGCTGGTTCGACTCTTCGCGGGGGATGCGAGTCCTGGTCTCATCGGGCCCTGGAGTCCGGTGGTCTTCTGTCACATGCATGAATGGAGGCGCCGCATGTCGGGTATCAGGCAAGCGCTGCGCAAGCTGTGGTCGGCCTCGGACGATGCCCGGATGATCCAGCAGGACGGACGGTGGTACACCTGGGGCGAAGTGCGCTCCCTCGCCGAGAAGATCGACCGTGAGCTGATGGTCGTCCATGCTCTCGAGGGATCGCGGATCGGTGTGGTACTCGGTAACCGGGTCGAGTCGATTGCGGCTCTCGTCGCCGTGCTGGGCAACGGCCGGACGCTGACGACCCTCAACCCCATGCAGCCCGCGGCGCGGGTGTCGGTGGACCTGGAGTCTTCGAAGCCGGACGTGGTGCTCGCGCCCGAGGAACTCTGGATGACCGACGAGTTCAATTCGGCCGCACGGAATGTGGGGATCGACGGGTTCGCCATCGACAGGGATCTCGCACGGCGTTGTGAACGCTCAGGGGGGCCCGCGGTGGCTGCCGATGATGAGTCATCGGCGGGCCCGGTGGCAATCGAGATGTTCACCTCCGGGACGACCGGCCCGCCGAAGCGGGTTCCGTTGACCTGGCGGCAACTCGACGCCGCGATGTCCGCCGTCCACGGCCACGTCGGGGTGGTCGCCGGCGAGCGTGAACCACTCACCGGCAGAGTCGCATTGGTGACCCTGGCCCTCGTGCACATCGGTGGCATGTGGGGTGTGCTGCAGGCGCTGACCGAGGCGCGCCCGTTCGTGCTGCTGCCGAGGTTCACCGTCGAAGGATGGGTCGGCGCAATCGAGGAGCACAAACCGCGGATCGCGAGTCTGCCTCCTGCGGCGATGCGGTCGGTCCTCAACGCGGACGTCCCCGCCGAACGGTTGGCGAGTCTGCGGGCGGTGACGGCCGGCACGACGTTTGTGAGTCCCGATCTCGCCGATGAGTTCATCGGGCGGTACGGGATACCGGTGCTGATCGTGTACGGCGCCACGGAGTTCTCCGGCGCGGTGGCCGGCTGGACCAAACCGATGCACGGCAAGTGGTGGTCGCGTAAGCGTGGCAGTGTCGGACGCGCCTTCCCCGGAGTGCAGTTGCGGGTCGTCGATGACGAGGGAAACGTGTTGTCCACCGGCGAGACCGGCCGACTCGAGGTGTGTTCGGGACAAACCGGATCGGGCACGGGCGACTGGGTCCGCACCAGCGACCTCGCGCATCTCGACGCCGACGACTTCCTCTATATCGACGGTCGCGCCGACGACGCGATCCTCCGGGGCGGATTCAAGGTGCAGCCAGAGGTGGTGGCGAACGCCTTACGGTCGCATCCCGCGGTTCTCGACGCCTCGGTCTTCGGCAGAGCTGACGAACGGCTCGGACAGGTGCCGGTCGCAGTAGTGGAGTTGGTCGACGGCCAGAGTATCGGCGAAACGGAATTGAAGGACCACGTGCGGGCGCACCTCACCGCGTATGAGGTTCCGGTCGCCATCCACGCGGTCGAATCCCTGCCGCGCAGTGTCTCTCTCAAGGTCGACCGCAGACGACTGCTCGAACTCGTTGCCGAACTGGAAGCGTCGACCGCGTGAGTCCGAGGTCACACATCGAACCGCGTGACGCCGGTCGACAGCCGTAACAAGGAGGATCGCATGTCTGCAGTCATCGTCGAAGCCGTACGTACCCCGGTCGGTCGCCGCAACGGCGCCCTCTCGGGAATTCACCCGGTCGAACTGTCCGCGCATGTGCTCCGGGCGCTCGTCGAACGGGCCGGGGTGGATGCGGATGTCGTTGATGACGTCATCTGGGGCTGCGTGCAGCAGGTCTCCGAGCAGGCCATCGACATCGCCCGCACCGCGGTGCTGAGCGCCGGCTGGCCCGAGTCGATCCCCGGCGTCACGGTCGATCGGCAGTGCGGGTCATCCCAGCAGGCACTCAACTTCGCCGTCGCATCGGTGCAGGCTGGACATTACGACGTGGTCGTGGCCGGTGGCGTGGAGTCGATGTCTCGGGTGCCGATGGGGTCCTCGACGACGATCGGCGGGAGTCCTTTCAGTGAGAGCTACCGTGACCGCTACGACGGCGTCATCCCGAATCAGGGTGTCGGAGCGGAGATGATCGCGAGCAAATGGGGCTTCTCGCGCACCGAGGTGGACGCATACGCGGCGCGGTCCCATGAGCGCGCCGCGGCCGCCCAGGACGCGGGGTGGCTGGCCGACCAGATCGTCCCGGTGGCCACACCGGACGGCGTGATCACTGCCGACGAGGGCATCCGTCGTGGTACCACCGTCGAGACGCTGGCGACGCTGAAGCCGGTGTTCGACGAGAACGGTGTCATCCACGCCGGCAACGCCTCGCAGATATCCGACGGATCGGCCGCACTGCTGGTGATGAGCGAGGATGCTGCGCGTCGGTACGCTCTGCGGCCGATTGCCCGCGTGCACACCGCCGTGGTCACGGGTTCGGACCCGGTGATCATGCTGACCGGACCGATATCCGCCACCGAGAAGGCGCTGGCCAGGTCCGGTCTGAGCCTGGCCGATGTCGGGGCGTTCGAGGTGAACGAGGCCTTCGCACCGGTCCCGATGGCGTGGCAACGCGAGATCGGCGCCGATGACGCAGTGCTCAATCCGAACGGCGGTGCCATCGGGTTCGGCCATCCGCTGGGTGGATCCGGCGCGCGGATACTGACCGATCTCATTTTCCACATGCGCCGCAACGGCATCCGCTTCGGACTGCAGACCATGTGCGAGGGCGGCGGCCAGGCCAACGCCACCATTCTCGAATTACTCGGCGACTGATCCGGTCTCACCAGCCGGGAAGCGGACTTTCGCGGGTGCGGTCCGACCGGCAACGCTCTTCGAATCAACGACCACAGAAACTGTGAGGAGACGACATGCACCGTCCGATGGAGGGCGTCCGCATACTCGAGGTGGCCCAGTTCACCTTCGTCCCCGCCGCCGGTGCGGTGCTCGCGGATTGGGGTGCGAGCATCGTCAAGATCGAGCATGCCGAGAAGGGCGATGCCCAGCGCGGTTTGGTCCGAGTGCTGGGCTATGACGCGGGAGGTTCGTCGTTCTCGCCGATCATGGAGGGTCCGAATCGCGGTAAGCGCAGCGTGGGACTCGCCCTGGAGCGTCCGGAGTCCCGGCCGGTGCTGGAGGAACTGGTCCGCAACAGCGACGTATTCCTCACCAATTTTCTGCCGAACGCCCGGGGCAAACTGGGCATCACGCTCGAGGACATCCGGGCGATCAATCCCGACATCATCTACGTGTCCGGCAGCGGTTTCGGTACCGAAGGGCCCGACTGCGAGAAGGGCGGCTACGACTCGACCGCGTTCTGGGCGCGTGGCGGCAGCGCGTTCGGCACAACTCCGGGCGGTGCCGACCGGGTCAGCTTCATGCCGGCCGGGGCATACGGGGACAACATCGGCGGGATGACCATCGCAGGGGGGATCGCGGCTGCGCTCTACGGGCGCGCGATGACCGGCGAGACCTCGGAACTCGACGTCTCGCTGCTCGCCGTGGGCGCCTGGGCCACCCAGTTCACCGTGAACATGGCGCTGATGCGCGGTGAGGCCTTGCCTGCGCAATCGGCGCAGCGGCGTTCGGCCGCTGCGGGCAACCCGCTCTCCGGTGCGTACCGGACAGCCGATGGACGCTGGATTCAGCTGTCGATGTTGCAGGCGGGACGGTACTGGCCGGAGTTCTGTCGGGCGATCGGCCATGACGAACTCGTCGACGACGAGCGTTTCGCAACCGATGCATTGATCAGCCAGAACCACGCCGACGCGATGGACATCTTCGCCGTGGTCATCTCCACGCAGCCGCTGGAGCATTGGCGGGCCGCACTCAAGGACATCCGCGGACAGTGGGCCGTGGTGCAGGATTCATGGGAGATCGGCAACGACGAAGCGTTGATCGCCAACGGTCGGATCACCGAGGTCCTCGATGCCGAGGGCAACCCGCGCAAGCTGGTCGCGAACCCGGTCAAGTTCGACAACACCAGCGTCGATGTCACCCGGGCGCCCGCGTTCGCCGAACACACCGACGAGGTGCTGCGTGAGCTCGGATTCGACGACGATCAGCTGATCGCGTTGAAGGTCGCCGGAGCGGTGACCTGAGGACGCAACGAGGAATGGAGAAGGCGATGAAAGTCAGTATCGACCTGGACAAGTGTGCCGGCCACGCGCGCTGTTTCGCGGCTTCGCCGGAGCTGTTCGACCTCGACGACGACGGCTACGCACTCAATGCCGAGATCGACATTCCAGCAGGAAGGGAAGCGACGGCACTCGAAGCTGTCGCGGCCTGCCCCGAACGTGCGATCGAGAACCATTGAACGTCGTGCCGACGCCACACACCGCCGACGACATCCCGGGCATGGAGGCGGAGTCATGTTGTGCCACTGGGCCTCTGAGTGGCCTGCGGGTGGTGGAGTTCCTCGGCCTCGGTCCAGCGCCGTTCGGCTGCATGCTACTGGCGGATCTCGGGGCGGAGGTCATCACCCTGCGCCGTCCGGGATCGTCGGTGCCCGCACTGGTGCGCAATCGCGAGACGCTGGAGGTCGACCTCACCGACGAGGACGAATGCACGAAGGTCCGGGGACTCATCGCGGCCGCCGACGTCCTGGTGGAGGGTTTCCGGCCGCGGGTGATGGAGCGGCTCGGGCTGGGACCCGACGATGTGCGCACCCGCGAGTCGGGTCTGATCTATGCGCGGATGACCGGCTGGGGTCAGACCGGACCGCTGGCGCATACCGCGGGGCACGACCTGAACTACATCGCGGTGACCGGGGCGCTGCACCTCGCCACCAGATCCGGGAGCGCGCCGCTTGCACCGGCGAACCTGCTCGGCGACTTCGGTGGCGGGGCGATGTACCTGGTCACGTCCGTTCTGGCCGCCCTGCACGAACGCAGCCGAACAGGGGAGGGCGCGGTGCTCGACGTCTCGATCCTCGACGGAACCACCTACCTGACGTCGATGCAACACGAGTACCGGGCCCGCGGAACGTGGTCCGACGTCGCCGGGACCAACCGTCTCGACACGGGCGCGCCCTACTACGACGTGTACCCCTGCGCGGATGGGCATTTCGTCGCGGTCGGGGCGCTCGAGCAGCCGTTCTTCGTCGTCCTGCTCGAGGTGCTCGAACTCGATCCCGAATTGGCCGAGGGCCGCGAGGACCCGTCGAACTGGCCGGCACTACGGGAGGCGATCGGGGCCGCGCTGCGTACTCGCACTCGTGACGAGTGGGCCCGTTGTGCCGAGGGCACTGACGCGTGTCTGACCCCGGTCCTGGACCTGTCCGAGGCGCCGGCGCATCCGCAGGTGGCGCACCGGGAGGTGTTGGCTGCTGGTGGTGATGGGCACTGGACCCCGCGCCTCCCAAGCGGTTTCGTGGAACGACCCGCGAGCGTGGAGAAGCTTCTGCGGAATTGGCGGCGGGCAAGCGGTGACGACCCCGAGGCGGTCACCGCTGCACCAGCACAGCGCAACCGTTGGGCATCTGCCCGAACACGACAGGAGAATCATGTCGAGCCGTGACGCGGTCATCGTCGAGGCAGTCCGCACCCCCATCGGCAAACGAAACGGATCGCTCGCCGAGGTTCATGCCGTCGATCTGTCGGCTCTGATCTTGCGTGAACTCGTGGCACGCACCGGGATCGATCCCGGCGAGGTCGACGACGTGATGTGGGGTTGTGTGACGCAGCTCGGTGATCAATCGAGCAATGTCGGGCGGTTCGCCGTGCTCGCCGCCGGGTGGCCCGACTCGGTCCCCGCGGTGACGATCAACCGCGCCTGCGGGTCCAGTCAGCAGGCCATCGAGTCCGCGGCCCATGCGGTGATCGCGGGAGCGTACGAGATCGCGGTCGCCGGTGGTGTCGAGTCCATGTCGCGTGTACCACTCGGTGCGACCCGGCAGTCCGGATTCCCGTACGGCCAGAGCGTGCTCGACCGTTACGGTGTCGACGGGCTGGACCAGGGGGCGGGCGCGGAGATGATCGCCGGGAAGTGGGGGCTGTCGCGTCGTCAGCTCGACGACTACGCCTCGGGGTCCCACGAACTCGCCGCCGCCGCGATCGATCGGGGCGCGTTCGATTCCCAGATCATCGCGGTCGACCTGGGCGATCGGATATTCACCACCGACGAGGGCCTACGTCGCGGTACCACGCCGGAGAAGCTCGCCACACTCAAGCCGTCCTTCCGTGCGGACGGGGTGATCCACGCCGGCAACGCCTCTCAAATCTCTGACGGCGCGGCAGGCGTCATGATCATGACCTCTCAACGGGCCTCAGAACTCCGCCTACGGCCGATTGCGCGCATCGTGGCCGGGTCGGTGGTCGGGGACGACCCGGTCATGATGCTCACGGGGCCGATCCCGGCGACCCAGAAGCTGCTCGCGCGTACCGGCCTGTCGATCGACGACATCGGCGCGATGGAGATCAACGAGGCGTTCGCGCCCGTGCCGTTGGCCTGGCAGATCGAGTTGGGCGCCGATCCCGATCGGGTGAATCCGGTGGGCGGTGCCATCGCGGTCGGTCATCCGCTCGGTGCATCGGGGGCCATTCTGGCAACCCGACTGATAAACCACATGCGGGACAGGGGTATTCGCTACGGTCTGCAGTCCATGTGCGAGGGCGGGGGAACGGCCAACGCTACTTTGTACGAGTTGATCGACTGACGGCGGATTGCGACAACCCGCCGGAAGCCGGACGAAGGAGACGACATGACGCCGCGATTCTACGATGATGACCACGAAGCCTTCCGCGAGGTCGTCGGCGACTTCGTCGCGCGCGACGTGGCGCCGAATCTGGATGTGTGGGAGGAGAATCGGGAAACCGGTCGCGAGGTGTGGAAGTCCGCCGGCGCGTTGGGAATCCTCGGTCTCCGGTTCCCCGATGAGTTCGGGGGTGGTGGCTCGCGGGACTATCGGTTCCGGTGTGTCGTCCAGGAGGAGCTCGCACGAGTCGGTGCCGCCGCGCTGGCGTCGGGATTTTCGATCAACGAGGACATCGTCGGCTCTTACCTCAACGAGCTGGGTACCGACGAACAGAAGCGCCAATGGTTGCCCGGGATGGCCCAGGGTGATGTGGTCGCCTCGATCGCCATGTCCGAACCCGCGGCCGGCAGCGATCTGCGCGGGATGAAGACCACGGCGGTGCGAGACGGCGAAGAATGGGTCATCAACGGCGCCAAGACCTTCATCACCAGCGGCTACTCGTCGGACGTGGTATTGACCGCCGCCCGGACAGGGGAGAAGGACGGCCGACCGCGACTGTCACTCATCCTCGTCCCGACCACCACCCCGGGTTTCACGCGCGGTCGGAAGCTGCGCAAGCTCGGGCTGCACGCGCAGGACACCGCCGAGATCTCGTTCGCGGATGTTCGTGTCCCGGTGAGCAATCTGGTCGGTGAGGAGGGGAGAGGATTCCATCACCTCACCGCACAATTACCGCTGGAACGCCTCTCGATAGCGTGGCGGGCGCTGACGGCCGCCGAGGCCGCGCTCGACTGGACCGTCCGATACACGAGTGAACGCGAGGCGTTCGGCTCACGGATCATCGATTTCCAGAACACCCGGTTCAAGCTCGCGGAGATGACCACCGAGGTCGAGATCACCAGAGCTTTTCTCGAACAGGGCATCCGAGCCCTCAACGATGGCGAGTTCGACGCTACGCTCGGCGCGAAGGCCAAATGGTGGACGACCGAGTTGCAGAACCGCATCATCAACGGTTGCCTGCAGATGCATGGCGGCTATGGATACATGGACGAATACCCGATCTCGCGTGCGTATGCAGACGCGCGGGTGCAGACGATCGTCGGTGGCACCACCGAGATCATGAAGGAGATCATCGGGCGGGACCTTGCGAGCCGCTACGCCCGCTGAAAACAGCCGGCCTCTGCCCCTGCTCCGGTAGATGAGCTGGTGGGTGGACACTGCTTCCCTGGAGGAGTGGGCGGCTTCGCACCCGACGCACCTGAAGATCTACGGCGACGCGATGCGTCATCTGTCGACCTTCGGGCCCGAGACCCGGCTGCGTCTCTACCACGAGGTGACGGTGCCCGCCGGCACCGAGCAGCGATTCGGATATCTCGGCTGCCACGACCGGACGGGGTTGTTGCGCGTGGTCGTGTGACACGGGAGCGAGAGCGGGGTCCTCGGGTGGCGACCAACCATCCGAGGGCCCCGCTCTTGTCACAGACAAATGACGCTCGCACAGGGTGTTTCGGGTCAGGCGGTCGTTCCGCCGTCGGTGGTGAGGATCGCGCCGTTGACGAACGACGCCTCATCCGACATCAGCCATGCGACAGCCTTGGCGACCTCGTCCGGCGTGCCGTAGCGGCCGAGCGGGATCAGCGAGACGAGCTGGTCGTGGACCTGGTCGGCATGGCCGGGGGACCACTGCTCCTCGAGGCTGGTGATCATCCGGGTGGAGATCTGCCCGGGAGCGATGGCGTTGACCCGGACACCGTGCGGGCCCGCCTCGATCGCCGCGCTCCGCGTCAGGCCCACCACGGCATGTTTGCTCGCCACATAGGACGACAGCAGCGGCACGCCTTCGAGGCCGGCCTGGCTGGCGGTGTTGACGATCGTTCCGCGGCCCTGGGCGTACAGGATGGGCAGGACTGCGCGCATGCCGAGGTAGACGCTGCCCGCGTTGATCGTGAGCACCCGGGCGAAGTCGGCGGGGTCGCCGGTATCGATGCTGGATGCCTTTCCCTCGACACCGGCATTGTTGTGGAGGTGGTCGATCCGTCCGAAGTGTTGCTGTGTGGCCTGCACGTAGGAGTCAACTCCTTCGGGGGTCGACACGTCGGCGGCCATCGCCAGGCAGGGGTCGCCGAGCTCGGCTGCCAGCGACTTCACCGACGTCTCGTCGAGGTCGACCGCGCAGACGTTGAGTCCGCGGGCGACGAGCGTCCGGACGGTCGCGGCGCCGATGCCGCCACCGGCGCCGGTGACGATGGCGACCTGAGTGTCTGAAGTATCTGTCATCGGATTGTCTCCCAAAGGGTGTGGTGACGTCACTGGGCGGTGTATCCGCCGTCGACGAGGAACAGCTGTCCGGTGGTGAACGCGGCCGCGTCGGAGGCGAGGAAGGCCATCGTGCCGGCGACGTCGCGGGGTGACGCCGTTCGCCCGAGCGGGTGCTGGGCGGCCATCGCCTCCCACTGGGCGTCGTCGTCGATCTTGTCGGCGGTGAACCCGACGCGGGAGAAGCTCGGACCCACGGCGTTGACCCGGATACCGTGCGGACCGTACTCCACTGCCGCTGCACGGGTCAGACCCAGAACGCCGTGCTTCGCCGCGACGTAGGCGCTGATGGTCGGCATCGCGACGGTACTCATGATCGATGCGGTGTTGATGATGGAGCCGCGGGCGCCGAGGTCCACCATGGCGGCGAGTTCCGCTCGGAGACAATAGAACACACTGTTGAGATTGACGTCCATGACGTGTCGCCAGGTGTCGACCGGGTACTCGGCGAGCGGCACCATGTCGCCGCCGATGCCGGCGTTGTTGACGGCGACGTCGAGTCGGCCCCGGTCCTTGACGAGATCGCTGACCATGTTCGCGACGGCGTCCGGATCGGTGAGGTCGACGACGTTCAGGGTCGCCGAGCCGCCGGCCGCCGCGATCTCATCGACGGTCTGTTGACCGCTGGCGGCGTCGCGGTCGACGACGGCGACGTATGCGCCGCCGGCCGCCAGCTCGGCGCTGATGGCTCGGCCGAATCCGCCGCCGGCCCCGGTGACCAGGGCAGTCATGCCATCGAAGTGCGTTGTGGTCATGGGATATTCCTCAGGTGAAAGGGATGGCGGGGTCAACGATTCGCCCACGTCTGATCGAAGGTGGCCGAGCTGATCTCGAGGATGTTGCGGAACGGGTCCTCGCAGTACACGACATCGCGGCCGGGAAAGAGTGTCCAGACCTTGCTGCGCTGGCGGCCGCCGTTGGCCGTGATGTGGTTGGCCAACCACGTCACGTCGGGCCAGGTCAGGCAGACGTGGAAGGGGCCGGGCCACCCAGCACGGTCATCTGCAGGACCTGCTGGTACCACCTGACCGCCTCGTCGAGGTCACCGACGGTGATGCCGACATGGTTGAAGGCCGGGGACGTGGGGAGGGGATTGGTCTGTGTCATGCGTGCTCGCCTTCGTCTGCTGGTCGCTGTCGCGTCATCACTGCAGATCCGTGGAGCCGTAGGAGTAGTCGACGAGCTGGGTGTTGTGCACGGCGTTGTTGTCCTTGGCCATGTAATAGTGCAGGCGCGCATCGCCGACCACGGCGAGCTGACCGTCGTCGGTATATCCGCCGATCGGGCCGTCGAACATCGCGAGCATCACGCAGCCGGTCTCGGTGGCGAAGGGCTGGTGGACGGTGCCGGCGGTTTCCACGGTGAACGAACCCGGCGTGCCCTTGTCCGGGATGGTCTCGCCGTCGATGGTGACGGTGCCGTCGTAGTAGTAGAAGCCGCCCTCCAGGATGTAGACCTGCAGGTTGCCGATGTGCCAGTGCGAGGTGGCCTGGATGTTCGGATCCACCTGCAGGAGAATCGTGAACGCGCCGGTGACGAGGTTGCAGTAAAGGAGTTTGTAGCGGGTGCCGGGCATCAGCCAGTCGGTCCACTCGGTCTCGTCCATGGTGTAGAAGTCGCGACGATCGCCCTTGGGGGTGTTGCCCGGACTGGTCATCCAGAACAGTGGATTGCGTGCGGGTGCGGTGATCGGGGAATTCTCGACAGCAGTCATGGGGTTCTCCAAACAGGTGATCGGCGAATGGTGTTGGTACACATGATCGTTGTTGGACTGAACGATCTGAGTGACGTGTACTACTGTGCCGCGCGAATGTGAGTTGGACCAGGTCGTAGATACCAACGAGCGGTAAGGCGCGCTAATCGGATCGGGGCTTCGCCACAACAGCCGGACGCCGGCCGGTGGTCTCATGCAGACGTGGCGATCTCCGATACCAACTGTTCGAGGTTCTTGACAGCCTCGCGGGTGTCGTCGTTCCGGACGGCCAGCAGCACGTGATTCGGTGAGAGGTCGCGGACGGTGACGAACCTGACCTGTGGGTGTGCGTAGAACTTTGACACCGATTCCGCTGTGATCGCGATGCCGCGGCCGCCGGCGCAGTTCTCCAGCATCTCCTCGACGGATGAGATGGCGGGACCGCGTAGGATCGGACGCCCGTCCGGGCGCGGGTTGACCAGCCAGTAGTCGACCCACTCGGGGGTACCGGTCGCGCTCGGCATGAATCGCTCGTCGGCGATGTCGGAGAACTGGATGGAGTCCTCATGTGCGAGGGGGTGAGCGGAAGGGAGCATCGCGACGCGGTCCTCCGCGAGGACGGTTGTGAAGCGGAGGCCCTCGACTGTTGCGGGCTCACGGACGAAGGACGCATCGACCCGACTGTCGAGCACGGCGCGCGTCTGGTCGGCCCAGTCGAGATGGTGGAGCTCGATATCGAGCCGAAGCGGCTGCGTTCGAGCGGCCTGCAGGATTCGTTGCGTGAGATCGCCGGCCGCGGTCGACATGAATCCCACGCGCAGCCGGGCCCGGGATGGTGTGCTGTTTTCGGCCCATGCGACGATCGCGTCGTTGGCATCGACGGCTGCCCGTGCGAGTGACATCAACTCGATGCCGTGGGCGGTGAGGTCGACAGAGCGTGATGTCCGTCGGAAGAGTTCGACACCAAGGCTGCTTTCCAGCTGCCGAATCTGTTGACTCAGAGCCGGACTGGTGATGTAGAGGCGCTCGGCGGCACGTCGGAAATGACGTTCCTCGGCCACGGCGAGGAAATAGCGGAGCGTGCGGGGGTTGATGTCCATCTGCGTCCTTCAGCCTCGCATTCTATAGCTCGGAACCGTCCTGAGCACCACGTTTGGAAGCTCGTGGGTTCCGCGCAGAATTGTTATAACTGAATGATCGGTCGGTAACATCCGCGCCCTGGTGTGTGAACAGACGACCGGAGAGGAGGTGTGGCACGTGAGCGAGCGGCCGGCCGGGCGGCCGTCACACGATACGCCGCCGGAACTGCAGACGATTGTCGATGACCTGGCCGGCGCGATCGGACGCGCCGCGGTGATCAATGACACCGACCTGAAGGTGCTGGCGGCAAGTGCCCAGGGCGAGCCGATCGATCGCGCGCGGGTGGAATCGATCCTCAGTCGCCGGACACCCGAACCGGTCAAGGACTATGCCTTCTCACTCGGGATCTTCGACACCGAGGTCCCGGTGGTGGTCCCCGAGCATCCTGGTCTGGGAATACTCCGGCGCCTGTGCGTGCCACTGCGCCACGGCGCCGAGCGATACGGGTTCCTGTGGATCATCCTCGGCGCGCACGATGTCGGGGATGCCGATCGCCAGGTGATCCGGGACAGCGCGGAACGTGCCTCCGAGGCGTTCCACGCGCAGCGGACCGCTGCCGCCGCCGGGCGGGCCGAGCGGGCATCGATGCTGCTCGAGGCCATCTTGTCGGCTGGTCCCGAAGACATCTCGCAGTTGGTGGACGAATTCTCGGACGTGGTCCCGATCGAAGCCGACCAGCAGTTCGTGCTGCATGTATACCGCGATGCGGTGGGGACGAGGGCGGATCACGCAGGCTCGCAGGCCGACGGTCGCGGGCAACGCATCCCGTCACGCCGCCCCGGTGTGATTGTGGTCGAAGGGGCCTCGGAGACCGTCGCGCTGACGAGGTCGGCCGCCTCGCTGCGGGCACCCGAGCCGTCCCCGATCACCGGTGGTGATTACGACGGCCACGGAGTCAGCAAGCCGTTCAACGACATTCGGGACGTCAGGCAGGCGCGGGACGAGGCACGGTTCGCCGCACTCGTCGCCGCGGTCGTCCCGGAGTTCGCGGGCTCGGCAGGCTATGCTGATCTCGGCGGGTGGCTCCTGTTCGAGCGGTTGCCGTGGACTCGCGACTGCGTCCGGAGCATCTCGACGGCGGCCGCCGAGCTCATCGTCCCGGGCAGGGAGATGCTGCTCGAAACGGTCAGCACGTACCTGTCCAATGCCGGTGACGCGTCGGCGACCATCGCCGACCTCCGCGTGCACCGGACCACTTTCTACTATCGGATGGACAAGGTTCGCCAGGTCATCGGCGACGTTCTCGAGGACGGGTGGTCGAGTTCGGCCCTGCACGCCGCATTGAAGCTGTATCAGCTGGTCCTCGCGGTCGAGGCCCGAGGCTCCGACCGCTGAGCACCGCCACTCAGCAGGCGTTCCTACATTTGTAGGAACGATTTCGGATCGCTGGCCGATGACGGCCCTCACAGTCGACTCCTAGTGTTGTGCACACGACAAAGGAGCAGGATGTGGCAGTGAAACAGCAATCCGCACAGCGCAATACGCGAACTGGGGTCGAATCCGCCGCCGTTACGGCCTCCGGCATCACCAAGGTGTTCGG
>NZ_BAHC01000147.1 GCF_000298195.1 Gordonia rhizosphera NBRC 16068
CGCAGCGGGAGTTCAACGCGCGGGTCCAGCACGATCTGCGGAACAGTGTCTGGGTCAACGGCGGTTGCGCATCGTGGTACCAGGACAATGACGGCAACATCACCACCCTCTGGCCGGGATTCACCTTCAACTTCCGGCGGATCACCAAGCGGTTCGACCTCGCTGCCTACGATGTGGAACGACGCGGCGCCGTGGCCGCGCCGGCCCGGGCAACCGAGGCCACGCCGGCCACCGTCTGACCACCGTCACCATCGAGGAGACACATGAAGGACTTTCGCGACAAGGTCGTCGTCATCACGGGCGCCGGTTCCGGAATGGGCCGCGACCTGGCGGTGAAGATGGGCCAGATGGGCGCCCGACTCGCCATCTCCGACATCAACCCGAACGGTCTGGCCATCACCGAACAACTCGTCGCCGAGACCGGCGCGGAGGTCCACGCCCAGGTCCTCAACGTCGCCGAACGTGAGGCCATGCTCGACTACGCGGAGACTGTCGTGGCGCACTACGGAACCGTCAACGTCATCTTCAACAACGCCGGCATCGCACACCACGGCGAGATCGAGTACACCGACTTCAAGGTCTTCGACCGCGTCATGGACGTGGACTTCTGGGGCGTGGTCAACGGGACGAAGGCGTTCCTACCCCACATCATCGCGTCGGGAGACGGCCACATCGTGAACGTGTCGTCACTGTTCGGACTGCTCTCCGAACCGGGTCAATCGGCCTACAACTCCGCCAAGTTCGCCGTCCGCGGGTTCACCGAGGCGCTCGCCCAGGAGATGGTGATCGCCAAACATCCGGTGAAGGTGAGCTGTGTGCACCCCGGAGGTGTCAAGACCGCGATCGCCCGCAATGCCACCACCTCCGGCGACCACGACCAGAGCCAGAGCGCCGATTTCTTCGAACGCTACTTCCTCCGGATGAACTCGGCCAAGGCCGCCGACATCATCATCTCCGGGGTGCGCAAGGACCGCAGCCGTATCCTGGTCGGTACCGACGCGCTTGTCCTGGACCTGTGGGTCCGACTGATGCCGTCGGCCTACAAGAGCATCATGGCGCGCGTCGTCGGGTGGGCATTGCCAAAGGCGCGGTGATCGTGGCCCGGTCCATCTACCCGCACGTCCCGATGACTTAAGGCCCTCGCCACCAAAGGCAAGCCGAACCTACTATTTTGGAGTGAAGGCTTATCCAAGCGGTGCCGCTGCGGTGCCGCTGGTGATCGAGGGTTGTGATGACAGTTTCGCGTGTAGGTGTGCCGGGTGTGCTCTCCGAGTTGAAGATCGGTGAACGACGACGGATCCGCGGCGTGCTGGCGACGTGTCCACCACAGGTGAGCCGTCGTCTGGCCAGCCTCGGATTCGTGCCGGGTGCAGTGGTCACCAAGGTGCGCAGCGCACCGATGCGCGACCCGAGCATCTATCGCGTGATGGACTACGACATCTGTCTCCGGGCCAGGGAGGCCGCCCAGATCGAGTGCGAGCCGGTCGAGTGACGAGCTGTCACGGTCCGGACAACACCGGTTCCGGCGCGTCCGGCGGCGATCGGTCGACGGGAACCGTCGCCCTCATCGGTAGCCCGAACGCCGGTAAGACCTCGGTCTTCAACGGGCTCACCGGGTTGCGGCTGAAAACGGGTAACTACCCGGGGGTCACGGTCGCCCGCACCGTCGGCCGGGTCAGGATCCCCGGGCCGAGTGACGCCGAGGGCACTGTGATCGAACTCGAGGATCTGCCCGGGGCCTACAGCCTCGACCCCATCTCCCCCGATGAACAGGTGGTCGCCGACCTGCTCAGCGGGTCGCTGGCCGCAGCTCCGCGACCCGACGCCGCGCTCGTCATCGCCGACTCCACGACGTTGCGCCGGTCGCTGGCCCTCGTCGCGGAGACCCTCAACCTCGGCATCCCGGTGGCGGTCGTCCTCACCATGACCGACGAGATGGCCACCCGGGGTGGCACCGTCGACGTGAACGCGCTCTCCGACGCGCTCGGAGTGCCGGTTCGCGCCGTCATCGGCACCCGCAAGTCCAGCCTGGAACCCGTGCGCGAACTGCTGGCCGACCCGTCGGCATGGAGTCGACCGCCCGTTCCGCCGCAACCCGACCCCGGTCCCGAACGCGACGACTGGGTCGCGTCGGTGATGCGGCTGTCGGGATATCGCGCGCCCGACGAACACGCCCGGACCGTGCTGATCGACCGCCTGCTGCTGCACCCGCTGCTGGGCAGCCTGGTGTTCCTCGCCGTCATGTTCGGCTTCTTCCAGATCGTCTTCACCGTCGCCGCGCCCCTGCAGGCGTGGATCGAAGAGTTCTTCGCCTGGCTCGGCGGCATCGTGGCCGATCACGTCTCGACGCCGATCCTCTCGGATTTCCTGTCCACGCGCTCCTCGGGGGCTTGGCGGCGTGCTGACCTTCGTACCGCAGATCGTGTTGATGTTCCTGCTCATCGCGCT
>NZ_BAHC01000146.1 GCF_000298195.1 Gordonia rhizosphera NBRC 16068
GCCTTCATGGCCGGCGGATCGTTCGGATCGGTCCTCGGCGTCGCGCTCGGCGGCATCATCGCGGTCCATCTCGGCTGGCGCTGGTCCTTCATGGCGATGGCCGTGCTCGGTTTGCTGCTGGTGGCCCTGTTCAAGGCGTTTGTGACCGAGAACAAGTTGGCAGAGCACGCCGTGGACACTCCGACGAAGGCCGGCACCGAGTCGGCCGGACGCGCCAAGCTGTCGAGCCTGTTCACCAACCCGGCCGTCCTGTTCGCCTATATCGGCGGCGGACTGCAGATGTTCACCGCCGCCATCCTGCTGGCGTGGATGCCGAGCTTCTTCAACCGCTACTACGACCTCGCCCCGGACAAGGCGGCCGGCGCCGCAGCCCTGATCGTCCTGCTCGTCGGCACCGGCATGGTGGTCTGCGGAATCGTCACCGACCGCGTCGGG
Organism: Gordonia rhizosphera NBRC 16068; assembly: GCF_000298195.1. Taxonomy (GTDB): domain Bacteria; phylum Actinomycetota; class Actinomycetes; order Mycobacteriales; family Mycobacteriaceae; genus Gordonia; species Gordonia rhizosphera. The sequence continues at coordinate 436 of NZ_BAHC01000146.1, forward strand.
CGTAGCGACATCACTCGGAAGTGGCTGAGTGGCATCGTCTTCTGCGCCATCTCGCTGGTCTCGCTCACCGTCGGTTTCGGTCTGTCGACCGGTACCGCTCAGCTGGTCCTGATCGGCATCGGTGCCTTCTTCTCCGCGGGCGCCTCGGGGCCGATCGCGGCCATGGTCGCGAACCTGACCCACTCCTCGGTCCGGGCCTCGGCGATGGGCACGCTCACCGTGGCGAACAACCTGCTCGGATTGGCCCTGGGGCCGTTCGTGATCGGCATCCTCGCCGACCATGTCGGACTGCGTGGCGCCCTGCAACTCGCCCCGCTGGTCTACTTTGTCGCGATCGTCGCGATGTTCGCCGGAAAGAGCTTGCACCCGTTGGGTCTTCGCAAGTTGGCCGCAGTCGGTGTGGTACCGGCCGAAACTCACTGACACACAACCAATCCCGACGCCGGACCCTCGCGGAAGCGACGGTCCGGCGTCGGCCTCTCTCATCGGAAAGTCCAATGCACACATCATCATCACCCACGATCGTCATCGTCCCCGGCCTGCGCGATCATGTGGCCGATCACTGGCAGACCCACCTCGCCGACCGCCTGACCGAACGCCTCGATGACGTCCGCGTCGTACCCCCGCTCGAGCACCACAAGCTCAGCCGCGCGGCCCGAGTCGCCGCGCTCGACGAGGTGGTGCGCGAGATCGACGGGCCGGTGGTCCTCGTCGCGCACAGTGCGGGCGTGATGACCACCGTCCACTGGGCACGCACCAGCCATCACCCGGTCCTGGGTGCGCTTCTCGTGACCCCGGCCGATGTGGAGGTGCCGCTGCCACCGGGTTATCCGACTCCTGTCGACCTGCGCGAGGGCGGATGGACGCCGATCCCGCGCAGACGGCTCCCGTTCCCGAGCATCGTC
>NZ_BAHC01000145.1 GCF_000298195.1 Gordonia rhizosphera NBRC 16068
TCACGCTCACCGACTCGGACTCCGGCGGGCGCTGCTACTGGAGTCTCGGCTACCGGGTCAACGACGTGAACGTGGTGTTCGACCCCACGCAGCCGCTCGGGACGACGCCCTATCGCGACGCCGAGGCGGAGAACGAGCTGTGGTCGCGAGTGCTGCCGGAGATGAGAATCATTGCACAGCAATGCAGTAGCTGGTTTCAGCAGGCCACTCAGTGGCCTCGATACGCAGGGCTCGCAGGCTCGCACGGCTACTCGCCCAGCAGCACGGGGACCGAGTCGCAGCACACCCAGGATCTCCGCGACGCCATCAGCGAACTTCGAGACGCAGAGAACCCGGATGAGGCATTGGCCGGCGCATCGGTCGCCGCCTTGCGCCAATCGATCACGCTGTCCCGGCCGGAGGCGGCCGTGATCTGCGGCGAACTCCTGCCTGACCTACGCGAACATCCCGATATCCGCGTCGACTATCAATGCGCCGACGAGTTCCGTCGGGCCGGACACACCCCGGAGATCGCGTTCAGCTCGGCCGACGAGGAGGCCGGCAATGACTGGTTCGGGCTTGCGGTCACCATCACCGTCGGCGATGTTTCTGTACCGATCGCCGACCTGATTGCTGAACTATCTTCCGGCGCAACCCATATGCTCCTACCGAACAACGAGTATTTCGCGCTGGACACCCCGGAGCTGCGTAAGCTCGCCGATCTGCTGGCCGAGGCCCGCTCGTTGGGTGAGATCGACTCCGGGCGGGTGAGCAAGCACAGCCTCAACGCCACCTTCTGGGAGGAACTGCTCGCCCTCGGTGTGGTCGACAAACAGCTGGCACAGTGGCGCACGCGTATGGCGCGGTTGGCCACAGCCACCCCACCGCGGCCTGTGAAACCCTCACGGCGGCTCAAGGCGGACTTGCGTGACTACCAGCATGACGGTCTGAACTGGTTGACGTTCCTGTGGAAGAACGGGCTCGGCGGGATCCTCGCCGACGACATGGGGTTGGGGAAGACGGTGCAGACCCTCGCGCTGGTGGCGCGGGCCGTCGACGCCAACCGCGACACCCGCTTCCTGGTGGTCGCCCCCACCAGCGTGGTCCCGAACTGGGTGGCCGAGTGCCGCACGTTCGTGCCCGGGTTGCGGGTCTCGGCGATCACCGCGACCGAGGCCAAGTCCGGTCTCTCGGTCGCCGAGCAGGTCGAGGATGCGCACATCGTGGTCACCTCCTACACGCTGCTGCGACTGCTGTTCGACGACATCGACCAGCACCGGTGGGACGGCGCGATCTTCGACGAGGCGCAGTTCATCAAGAACCACACGGGCAAGACCCATCCAGTGCGCGCGGCGCCTGGATGCGCCGTTCAAGCTGGCCATCACCGGCACGCCGATGGAGAACAACCTGATGGAGTTGTGGTCGCTGCTGTCGGTGACCGCACCCGGTCTGTTCGCATCACCGACCGCGTTCACCGACTACTTCCGCAAACCCATCGAATCCGGGTCGGCCCCGGAACGGCTGGCCACGCTGCGCCGGCGCATCAAGCCGGTGATGCTGCGCCGCACCAAGCAACAGGTCGCCGTCGACCTGCCGCCCAAGCAGGAGCAGGCGATGGTGCTGGATCTGTCGTCGAAGCACCGCAAAATCTACGACACCCGCCTGGCCCGCGAGCGGCAGAAAGTGCTCGGCCTGTTGGGGGATTGGGAGAAGAACCGTTTCCAGGTGTTCCGCTCCCTGAGTATGCTGCGGCAGTTGAGTTTGCATGCGGCGTTGGTCGATTCGTCGCACAACGCGGTGAACTCGGCCAAGGTGGACTATCTGGCCGAACAGCTGCCCGCGCTGGTGGACGAGGGGCACAGTTCGTTGGTATTCAGCCAGTTCACCGGGTTCCTCGACATCGTGCGGGCCCACCTCGAGGCGGCGGGTATTCCGTATAGCTATCTCGACGGGTCGATGACGGCGAAACAGCGCGACGCGGCGATCCGGCGGTTCACCTCCGGTGTCACCCAGGTGTTCCTGATCAGTCTCAAGGCCGGTGGGTTCGGGCTGAATCTGACCGAGGCCGACTACTGTTTCGTGTGCGATCCGTGGTGGAACCCGGCTGCCGAGGCGCAGGCCGTCGACCGGGCGCACCGCATCGGGCAGCAACGCCCGGTCAACGTGTATCGGCTGGTGTCCGCGGACACCATCGAAGAACGTGTGGTGCGCCTGCAGGACCGCAAACGGGCATTGTTCGATGCCGTCGTCGATGACGGAGAGATGTTCGGGAGTGCGTTGAATGCCGAGGATATTCGGGAGATGCTGGCGTAGAGATGCGGGCCTTCACTGGTGACTACTCGTATCCGATCCTCGCGATAGCCTAAGAAATCACCACGCGAGAGGCGAAGCCATGAGGGACATTCTGATCCGCGACGTCCCCGACGACGTAGTCGCCGCGATAGACGCTCGCGCTGCGCGGTTGGGGCTTTCGCGTACACAGTATCTTCGCCGTCGGCTCACGCAGGATGCGCGAACCGACGATGCGCCGGTTACCGTCGATGATCTGCGATCGTTCGCCACCAGATTCGCTGCGCTGGCGGATGACGAGGTGATGTCACAGTCGTGGCAGTGACCAGATTATGGTCGGTCGACGAGTCGGCGCTGGTGCGCCTCGGCGTGAGCGCTGACGCCGACGCACTATCTGCCCCGCCGTGCCGCCCTCGCGGCGAACTCGTCGAGCGCGTCGGTGACCTCCACCGCATGCCACATCCTGTTCCGGGTGAATCCGGTGAACTCGTAGAGGATTCCTGCATCGACCAGAGGTTGGATGGCTCTGCCGGCGTTGTCGGCGGAGATGCCCAAATAGGTGGCTGTCGTTCTTCGGTCCACGACGGGTTGTCGGAGCAGAATGTCCATGAGTCTGTGGGCGCCCGAGCCCTGTCGGACACGAACTCGCTCACGCCATTGCACACGGATCTGGCGCAGGTCCGATACCAGTCTGCTGCCATTATCCACAGCTGAAAGTGCGGCGCGAGAGAATGTTTCGACGATCGTCGAGGGATCACCAGCCCGGTATTCATCCAACGCCGCGAAGTAGCTTCTTGTGTCGGCCAGCAGCCCGGCCGACACCGGAACGGTGACGTTCTGCGTCAGTTGGTTTGCGCGGAGCATCGCTTGGGCGAGTGCTCGGCCTGTCCGGCCGTTGCCATCGGGAAACGGGTGAATCGTCTCGAACTGGGCGTGCGCAATCGCGACGTGGATGAGCGGCGGGATGTCGCCGCGGTGGGCGAACACGACGAGATCGTCCATGAGGTCGGGTACACGAGCGGCCGTGGGCGCAACGAAGTCTGCGTCATGAGGGCCGATGCTGGTACCGCCGATCCACACCTGGTCTTCGCGCCACCGCCCGGCGATCTCCGGGCTGGTGTGCTCCATGAGAGCATGGTGCATCGCAAGAATGGCCTTGGTGTCCAAGCGGTCTGCCAGCTCGATCGCCGCGGTCATGGCCGCGACGTTTCCGACGATCTCGGTCGCGTTGCGTTTCTCGCGGCTCCCCAGTTCGGCGAGAGCAATCTGCTTGGCTCCCGACGACAGATTCTCGATCTGCGACGACGACGCGGACTCGGAGCGGAGAAGTATCGCGGAGAACGGGGCCAGCTCGTTGCCGAGTTCGGCATCGAATCGGGTGATCACCGAGCCTGCCTCGGCGACGAGAGCCGACGTCTCGGGAGAGACGTGTGGGGTCACGTCGGCGATGTGCGGAACCACCGCCGCTCGGTAAGGGCCTCGGTACCGCTCGCGTTGAGCCCGACTGAGCAGGTCGGAGGGAATGGTCGGCGTCCACTCGACGACCTCACTGGACAACGCGGGCCACCCGTGTCGGTCGCGATCGTTGTCGGGTGGAAGTGAGGGCATGCGCGAACCATACCCTCATTTATGACATAAGTGATGGTATGGCTCGGCGGTCCCTTCACTTGTTGATACCCGTGACCGAGCGATCACACCGCCTGATGACGACGTCCGGCCGGCACCACGTCGCCAGTGCGCATCCAGCCGCCGTGGGCGTGTTCACCGTCCCCGCCTCCGTCGCTTCCACGACTCGATCGGGTCGCGGATCGTGCTGTACTGGGATGGTGATCAAGCTTGTCGTGATTGTCGTTTGTGCGGCGGCGATCGCGGTTGCGCTGGTCGTGATCGGCTCGATGGCCGTCGATGGCGTCAAGTGGCTGGCGACGGGACTCGGCGACCTGTTCCGACGCGTCGGATCGTCCGCCCAGGAGCGACCCGCGCTGACCGGGGCTGACCCGGGGGACGAGGCCGAGCCGGCCGACCCACTCGGGCAACTGGCCGACGACCTGCGGGCGGCGCGGGCCCGCCGATGGTCGCGGTGCCGCGCCATCCAGGAGCGTGCCGAACCCACCGAGTCGCACCGCTACGTGCAGCTCGCCCTGGACGGCTGGCTGGGGGACTCCCACGACGGCACCGATGACCCCGACCAGCTCCGCAACGACCCGGCAGGGCAGATCGCGCTGACGGCGGGCCTGGTTGCCGACCGAGTGACTGACTACCCGGCCTGGCAGCTGGACTTCTTCGACCGGCACGGCGTGCGCGTGGACCTCGGTGCCGAAGTCACCGCGCTCACCACGTCGGCCGCCAACGTCCGCGACCAGATCGACATCCTGGGTGAGGCTCCCGCACTTCTGAGCACCGACGACGAGGTCGTCGACACCTACATCGCCAAGGCCCTGCTCCTGTCTCGGCGACTCGACGGGCTCGTCGAACGGCTCGGCGCGCTGGCCGAGTACCAGCAGATCGTGGCCAGCATCCAGCATCGACAGGACAAGAGGGAGTGGCTCGATCGGGTCAGCGCGATCGACGAGTTCGAGAACGAGGTCGACGCGCAGTGGGACCGCTCCGAGGCCGACCGCATGCGCACCGCCGCCGACGAGTCGGAGATGTTGGCCTCGATCTACCTGGATGCGCTAGCCCCGCTGGCAAAGGCGCTCGGGCGAGAACACTGACCAGAATCACCCTTCGACGGTGCGGAAACCGTCGTCGTTGAGGACCTGGGGCGTGATCGTCGACGAGATCGGCGCCCCTGTGGACAACCGCTCCGCAGCTGGCGAAGGGTGTCGGTGAGCGTTCCTACCGTGCATGTCAGACGGTCATCGCCGATGACCGACAGCACGGGGGAGGGCGCTATGACCGACGACCAGGGTGACACCGGATTCGACGAAAGTGTGCGCGCCGCATGGCGGGCGTTCGACGAGCGGCTCGCGGCGAGGCTGGCGACGCTCGCAGGCGACGAGTTCGTCGAGGTGAGCGAAGCAGAAAACACCGGCCGACCGTTGCTGATCTTCACGGTGACCGGCGCCGGACGGATCCGCTGCACGATCGGCGACGGTGCACTCACCAGCTTCTGGCCGCCAGAGCAGGCGACGGTGGCGCATGCCCAGCAGGCCGCGCTCACCCGACTGGGTTGGCGAACGTTGCGCTCCGGCAAGCTCATCCGTGACGTGGGTAAGCGCAGTATCGGCGATCTCTTGGCCTCAGCCGTCGACGCGCTGCAGGAGGTGTGGGAGGTCATGCACCCGTCGTTTCTCCATGTGCACGATCCGTTCGGTCCGGAAGCCAAGCGCGCGACGAAACCACGGCCAAAGGACATAGTGATCACCCTCAAGGGCAGCCCAACTCCCGGCGTGATACCCGACAACGCCGATCACCTTCTCGACATGGTTCGCGAGACACTGGCCGCCACCTCGGGACGCAACGTCGAGATCGTCGACCGGAAGATTCGGTTCGAGGACGTCAACCGACTCGAGACCAAGCTCCTGATATCGCCGCACGCGATGCGTCTCGAGTTCTGTACGATCGTCGGACACGGCACACCCGACATGGCGTTGCTCGGCGCCGTCATCGCCGAGCACTCCTCGCGCTGGCCCGACATCTCGATCGTGGTCACCAAAGACCACGTCTTCGCGGTACGCGCGCTCGAGTGCACCACCTTCTATCCCACCAACCTCCTGACCGCGATGAAGGCGTGGCAGGAATTCTGTGCCTGCGGTGCGATCGACATCATCGAACAACTCCATCCCGAGGTGACGGGCCAGTTCGGGCCACCACACGGGGCGATTCCCGACGGCCTTGTCGATCTGATCAGGCAATTCACCGCGAATCCAGGCGCGACCACACCCGATACGATCGCGCGACGCACCAAGGCCAACACTCCGATGCTGCGCCGGTACGCACGCAACTGCCACGAGTGGCTCGAGTACTGGCCCGATGGGGAGCCCGCCGCCGGGTGCCCCGACGTCGCTCAAACGCCGCCGCAGCGCCACGACGTGCAACGGTTCATGCCGGTCCTGCTGGAGGCGATCGGGGTCGCCGCTGAACTCAACGTGGCCAGGGAGATGGGGCGGGGGAGGTGAGGGCCGACAACGCCGCCGTCGGCGGTCGGGTGGTCACAGTTCTTCCAGGGTCATGATGCCGTCCTGGACGACCCGCGCTAGCAACGCCGCTTTGGTACGAGCTGTGCGACCGACGGCGGCGTACTTGGCCCGCGCTCGGGCGATGTGCGTGTTGATGGTCCCCATCGCGATATGCAGATGTGCTGCCGCTTCCTCCTTTGTGTCGGTGCGCAACCATGCCCGCAGCACTTCGATCTCACGATTGGTGAGATGGGGACGCGGCAACGACGGCTGCGGCTGCTGCACACACTGCGACTGTTGCACCGGTCGGGCCAGAGTCAGGTGTCGCTGTGGCGGCAGTGGAATGACCCGGGCCCGCAGACGCGCCAAGGCGTCCTCCCGGCGATCATGATGGTCGACACTCACTGTTGTCACTTCCTTCGGGGGTGATCCCCACGCTGGTGGTGGTGACCGTCATCTGTGCTCTGGCCATCACTCGGCTGGACATGATGTTCTCTTTCTTGGGACTGACCCCCTGGTGTTCGATGAGCTGGTCAGCAGAGGTCGTCCTTCGCGGCACTCACGATGAGAGACGCCTCCTCCCGTGACACGCCGTTGCGCTCGTGCATGGCGCTCACCAAGCCGTGGGCGTTGTCACTCTGGGTTCGGAGTTCGTCGCAGACGGCGTACCCGAGATCAATCAAGTCCTGATCCGATTGCGCCGTGATACCCGCGCTATACAGGTCGCGGAGATACAGTTCCTCGACGGTGACGCCACCGGCCGAAGCGCCGACGACGAAGATCACCAAGATGACCATCGCGATACCGCTGCCCAGCCCGATCAGGAGGCGCTTGGTACTGGCCGTCTGACGCGACCACCATGACGGAGGCCTCGGTGGCACCGGTGGCATCCCCCACGGTCGCGGGGGGACGAGCTTCTCCTGAGTTGACTGGCCGCCCAGCACGGGGCGACGCGGGTCTGGCTCCTGCCGACGCCGGTCGGCAGAAGATCCTCGATGATGGTGGAGCAACGCCCGTCACCCCTCGAAGGCCACACCGTCGCGGTCGAGGCGGGAGGTGTATCCGCCGGGCGGGGGCAGGCGCGAGCTCATTTTCGGTAACTCCAGCGACGATCAGGTGACTCAGTCCACTGTGTTTAGCGTTCTGAATCGAAAAATCGTTACAGCGAATACTGCTGGATTGTCACGACGAATGACGCCGAGCAGCCAACGCGTCCGCAACCCGTTTGCCCAACACTTCCACGACCGGATACCGGTCGATCTGCTCGAGCGTCATTTCGGCGGTGGGACTGATGATGCGCTGAAGTTCGTCGGCATCGATGTCCGGAACCTCCAGAGCGACCCGGCGTGCTTCGGCGACGTCGATGTTCTCGTGCATCCATAGGAAGTCGGAATCGCGATGGTGATCCTCGGTGACGAACCAGTTGGCGATGAAGATCGATCGGTTCGGGATCAGCGTCCACACCTTGTGTTGATCGATGGTCGCGCGGGCTGTGGGTTTGGTCGCCGCCAGCCACGCCAGCGAATCGTCCTGGATGCGTACGAGCCGCCAGAACTCCCACCCATGACTCGGCATCGATGCCTCCTCGGCTTTCGTGGTTCAGACACCGCCGACGATGTGCGGTGTCGGTGGGGTGAAGCTCGTGTTGTCGGGCAGCGGATTGGCGCCCTTTTCCTCGCCGATCTGCCGGATGGTCTTCACCGCGTTGAGCGGGCTCTCACCCTGGCGGGCCAGGGAATCGTCGTACCACTCGAACCACGGAAACCCGTAAGCGAGGTATTCGTCGACGGTGAGCGGCTTGCGATGCGGCGCTTCGCCGGTGATCGACTGCCACACAGCCGAATTGACGAGCCGAATACGTGCCTCGGTGCGGGCGTCGAGCGCCCAGTTCTCGTGCGGCTCGATGGGGGTGGCGATCGACTGCTGGATCGAGCCACCGGCGCCGAGACCCATTCCGGCCGGAGCGGGGATGCACATGTCCTCGGCCAGGAACGCGACAGGGCGCGGCCGCTGAGCCCAGACGTCGGCCTTCAGCGGGACGACCGAGAAGCGGATGAGTCCGTCGTCGGTGCCGGTGAGTTGTTCGGCGGCCGAGTATCCGTCGCCGAGCGGCATGGCGACGAACTGCCGGACGGTGGTGGCGTCGACGCGGAATCCGTCGAGCCACGGCTGGGTCGGAACCTCGAGGTAGTCCTCGGTGACGAAGTCGGGTGCCGGAGTGTAGGCGTCACCGGTGATCGCGTTGATTCCGCCGACACCGACCTTGACCAGGAACGGGTAGTCGTCGGGTGCGGTGAAGTCGATCCACGTCGCTTCGGACTGCCACAGCGGAAGCATCGCATCGGATTCCTGACGGCCGCGGGGATCTACCTCGTGCGTGGCCCGGACGTCGAGGCGGCCGAGGCTCGGGGGCAGTCCGTAGGTGATCGCGTCGTCGGGCACCCGCAGCGTCCGGTGAAAGGTGACATGCAGGGTGGCGGCGGCGTCGACCTCGGGAAACGAGAAGACGATGGCCCTGTGCGCGGCGGTGACGGTCATGGTGCTCCGATCTGGTGTCGTGTTCGTGGCCAGGCTAGGAGTGGGGTCTGACAAATCCGGGCGGCACGTTGATCCGCCCCGAGCGTCGCCGAGGTCGGCCGGCCCACCCGCGGTGTGGGCATACTGTTCGATGACTCGTGCTTCTCTTCCTGGAGGTTCCTGTGGCCGGTGGCCTCGTCGCTCTGCTCGATGACATCGCGACCCTGACCAAGGCGGCCGCGGCGTCGATCGACGACATCGGTGCGGCAGCCGGTAAGGCCAGCGTCAAGGCGGCGGGTGTGGTCGTCGACGACACCGCCGTGACGCCGCGGTACGTCCACGGCTTCACCCCCGACCGCGAACTGCCGATCGTCCGCAAGATCGCCGTCGGGTCGATTCGGAACAAGCTGCTGATCATCCTGCCGGTGGCGATGATCCTCAGTCAGTTCCTCCCGGGGGCGCTGCCGTATCTGCTGATCGCCGGCGGTCTGTTCCTGTGCTACGAGGGCGCCGAGAAGGTGTACGAGGCCGTCGGTGGCGGGCACGGGCACGAGCACGCCGACGACGTTCCGGCGGCGCAGAAGGGACCGGGGTTCGAGAAGTCGATGGTCAACGGCGCGATCCGCACTGACCTCATCTTGTCGGCGGAGATCATGGTGATCTCGTTGTCGTCGGTCGAATCCGAACCGTTCTTCACGCGGCTGGCGGTGCTCGTGATCGTGGCCTTCCTCATCACCGCACTCGTCTACGGCGTGGTTGCACTGATCGTCAAAATGGACGACGTCGGGTTGTCGCTGGCGCAGCGTGAGTCGGCGGTGAGTCAACGAATCGGACGTGGCCTGGTCAAGGCGATGCCGAAGGTCATGTCCACGCTGACCGTGGTGGGCATCGCCGCGATGCTGTGGGTCGGCGGCCACATCCTGATCGTCAACGTCGGGGAGGCCGGATTCCATTGGCCGGCCGACCGTCTGCACGACCTCGAGCACTGGTTCGAAGAACTGTCGCACGCCTTTGGTGGCGTACTGGCGTGGACCGCTGGGACGGTCGTCTCTGCGCTCGTGGGATTGGTGATCGGCGCGATCATCGTGGTGATCATGCACTTCATCCCGAAGCGGCGGGCCACGGAAAGTGCCCGCTGAGTCACAGCCGCACCGAGCGTGTTGCCTTGCTTGCCCGGTCGACATCAGAGTGGTGCACTGATTCCGTGCCGTCGTCGATTTCGCTGCGCAGTTTCCACCGGCCGGACGCCGACCGAGTCTTCTCGCGCGCACGCGCCGACCACGCGTGACGGTGTGGAGGTGGAAGCGAACGACATCCTCCTCGTCGAGACCAAACTGCACGCACCGCGGCGCCGCCGTGGCGTCGTCGAGCGGGCCCGTCTCGTCGAGCGCCTCGGGCTCGCCGACCTTCCGGCGCTCGTGCTCGTGTCGGCGCCGGCCGGTTTCGGCAAGACGACGCTGCTGACCGAATGGCTCGGTGCGACCGGCGATTACGGTAGGACGGCATGGGTGTCGCTCGAGCATTCCGACAGCGACCCGACAGTGTTCTGGTCCTATGTCGTCGCGGCCCTCCAGAAGGTCGCCCCGGAGGTCGGCGCTCGGGCCGTCGCGACCCTGCGGTCGGCACCGACGGCGCTGGAAAATGTGGTCTCCTCGCTCGTGAATGACCTTGCCGCGCTCGATGATGACCTCGTCCTGGTGTTGGACGATTACCACGTCATTGAGTCGGTCGAGGTGCAGGAGTCGATGCGCCTGCTGGTGGACCGCCTCCCGGCACAGACCCACCTCGTGGTGTCGAGCCGGGCCGACCCGCCGTGGCCGCTGGGTGGGATGCGTGCCCGCGGGGACCTCCTCGAGATCCGCGCCACCGACCTCCGCTTCACCGTGAGCGAGGCCGCGACCTACCTCAACGACGCCTCGGGTCTCGCACTGTCGGATGCCGATGTCGAGGCGTTGGCGGGCCGCACCGAGGCGGGGGCGACGCTCGACGTGCTGGAGCGGTCGAATCTCTTCGTCGTCGCGCTCGACGATCATCGCCACTGGTACCGCTACCACCATCTCTTCGCTGACGTCCTGCGCGCACGCCTCGACATCGAGCACCCCGGGCGTGCGTCCGTGCTGCACCGGCGGGCTGCCGACTGGTTCGATGCACACGGCGACCGGCCCGAAGCCGTCCGCCACGCCCTGGCCGCGCAGGACTTCCCGAAGGCCGCCGAACTCGTCGAACGTGCCGTCCCGTCACTGCGCCGGGCCCGACAGGACGCCACCCTCCGCGAGTGGCTCGACGCGTTCCCCTCGGAGATCATGCGTAACCGCCCCGTCCTCGAGCTCGGTTGGGTGGGTGCGCACATGGTGACCGGTGACGTCGGGGGCGTCGAATCCGCCCTCGACCGCATCGAGGCGTGGCTGGACCCCGAGCGCGCCGACGAGATGATCGTGTCCGACGCCGACGAGTTCGCCCGGTTGCCCGCGCAGGCCGCCATGTATCGGGCCGGCCTCGCGTTGCTGCGCGGCGATCTGGCCGCAACCATCACCCACGGCGAACGTGCCGCCGACCTCAGCGCCACCGACGACCTTCTCGGCCGGGGCGCCGCGGCGGCCCTCATCGGGCTCGCCCAATGGGCACGCGGTGATCTCGAGTCGGCCGCCCGCCAGTACGCGGTCGCGATCGCGGCGTTCGAGGAGGCCGGATATCTCGCCGACGTCCTCGGTTGCTCCCTCGGCCTCGCCGACATCCAGTCCGCGCGGGGTCACCTGTCCGCTGCCGAGCGCACCCTCAATGCAGGCCTGGATCTCGTTGCCGCACAGGGGCCGTTGCGTGGCACCGCCGACATGCACCTCGGGCTCGCCGAGATTCACCTCGAACGCAACGAGTTCGACGAGGCAGCCGCGTGCCTGCAGGCGAGCTGCGCGCTCGGCGACGGCCTGGCGCTCGGCCAGCACGCCTACCGGTGGCGTGTCGTCGAAGCCCGACTGCGAGCCGTCGCCGGACAGTACGACGACGCGCTCGCCTTGCTGCGGGAAGCCGAGCGCCGCTATGACACCGACTACTCGCCCGCGGTACGTCCGGTGTCGGCCACCATCGCGCGGGTGCTGTTGGCCGCGGGTGATCTCGATGCCGCTCAGCGGTGGGCAGCCGACTCGGGCCTGTCCGCGGACGACGATCCCGACTACCTCCGCGAGTACGAGCACCTGACCCTCGCCCACGTCCTCCTCGCCTCGGGTCGAGCCGTGGAGGCCACGCGATCGATCGAACGCCTCCGCACCGCCGCCGAGCAGGGCGGCCGGATCGGCAGCCTCGTCGAAGCACTGGTGCTGCTTGCACTCGCCCGGCGGGCCACCGATGATCCCCGAGCACGGGAGGCGTTCGACGACGCGCTCATCCTTGCCGCACCGGAGCGCCTCGCGGGTGTCTTCCTCGATGCCGGACCGCAGGCGAACGCGCTGCTGCAGAACGCTGCCCGCCATGGCCGGGCCGTCGAGCTCGCGGCCGCCATCCTCGCCGGCAGCGGCGCGACGCCGACACGGCAGGCCCTGATCGACCCGCTGACGGAGCGGGAGCGCGACGTCCTGCGTCTGCTGCGCACCGACCTCACCGGACCCGAGATCGCCGCCGAACTGGTCGTCTCGCTCAACACCGTCCGGACCCACACCAAGAACATCTTCAGCAAGCTCGGCGTGACGAACCGCCGCGCGGCCGTACGCCGCGCTGATGAGCTCGGCCTGTAGGGCGACACGGGTCGAGAATCGCCACCCGAATTCACCACATCTGGTGAGGACCACTCACCACATCCGTTCCTACGGTCAACCCGTGCAGTACGAGATCAGAGTCGCCGGACACCTCGACAACCACTGGGAAGCGTGGTTCGACGGGCTGAGCATCACCAGCGCACCCGATGGCACCACCTGCCTGCACGGTGCCATCGCCGACCAGGCCGCCCTGCACGGACTGCTGCAGAAGCTGCGCGACCTCGGCATCCCGCTGATCTCGCTCACACCGACCGACAACGGCAACGAAAGGACTCGACCATGACCACATCCCTGACCCCGACCACCTGGGTGTCGATGAGCCCCGACCGGAAGGCAACCCTCGCCGCCGGTCTGTTCTACCTCGGCACCTTCGTCTTCTCGATCCCCGCGCTCGCGCTCTACGACGGCGTCGTCAACGACCCGGACTTCGTGCTCGGCGCCGGCAGCGACCGGGGCGTGCCGTGGGGCGGGCTCATCGAGATCCTCACCGCCCTCACCTGCATCGGCACCGCCGTGGCCCTCTACCCGGTCCTCAAGCGCTACGGTCCCGGCCGCGCGATCGGCTTCGTCGCCAGCCGCACCCTCGAGGCAGCGATGATCTGTACCGGCGTCGTCGCCGTCCTCACCGTCTACACCATGCGGCAGGAACTCGCCGGAACCGACGCCACGGCGCTCACCACCACCGCCAGAGCCCTTGTCGCCGTGAAGGATTGGACCTTCTTGCTCGGCCCCGGGATCATGCCTGCGGTCAATGCGCTGTGCTTCGCCACCATCGTGTACCAGTTCCGGCTGGTGCCGCGCTGGATTCCGACCCTCGGTCTGATCGGCGCTCCGCTGCTGCTGATCTTCTCGACGGGAGCCCTCTTCGGCGTCTGGGATCAGGTGTCGGGCGTTGGCATGCTCGCCGCGCTGCCCATCGCGACCTGGGAGTTCTCCGTCGGTATCTACATGACCGTCAAGGGATTCCGGATGCCGCCCGTCGGCCACGAGGCCGGCGTCGGACCGGTTGCCTCGGTCGCTGGTTCATCCACCGGTCGATGATCGCCGCCCTGCCCGCCGACGCGTCAGCGCACGAGCTTGAGGTTGAACATGGGCGTGCCGAGCGCGTTCATCGCCCGCAGCCAGAGCGGCAGGTACATCTCGGGACCGCGGGCGGTGTCGATGCCGCCGAGGTCGAGCACATCGTCGTGACCGAACGACTCGATCAGCCCGACCACGGTGGCCTTGGCCGCGGAGTCATTGCCGCAGACGAACACGGTGGTGCTCCCGCCAAGCGCCGACGGGTTGACCATGACCGGCGCACTGAGGGTGTTGAGGCCCTTGACCACCATGACGTCGGGGAACGCGCGCTGGATCTGCTCGCCCAGGGAATCGGTGTTGTCGACGAACAGCGTGGGCGGGTAGCCGGCCGAGAAGTCGAGGGGGTTGGAGATGTCGAGCAGGACCTTGCCGGCGAGGTTGTCGGCACCGGCCTGCCCGAGCATGTCGAGCGCGGCGGCACCATTACCGGCGAACACCACCAGCTCGGCACCGGCGGCCGCGTCGGCGAACGGAACCAGCTTCACCGTCGGGTGGTCGGCGTGCCAGGTTGCGAACGGCGGATTGCCCATCCGGTCGGGCTCGGTGCGGGCGAGTGTGGCCTGCGGGTCGCGGGTGCCGACGGTGACGGTGTGGCCCAGCTCCGCAAGACGGCCCGCGACCGCGCGGCCGACCATGCCGGTGCCGAGAACTGCGATGTTCATGGCGTTTCCTTCGAGATGCCTGAGTCGATGGATCTGTTCTCATCATGCCGAGTCCGGGGTCGGCAGGAAACCCCTGTACGCGCCCGGCAACCACCGGCGTTGTGAGAACCGTCGATAAGATTGTCTTATGACCTTGGTTCGCGAATATCGCAAAGCCCGGCGTGACGAGGAAGTTGCGCGGCTGCGGCGCATCCTTGCGTTGCGGGCGCTGGCGGCGACCGGGAAGTCCCAACGCCAGATCGCCGAGATGCTCGATATCACTCAGCCGGCCGTCAGTCAGCAACTCAAGTTCGCTCCCGACCTCGACCGTATTCACCCGGAGATGCTGCTGGAAGCTGCTGCGCCGATCCTCAAAGCCCTTGCGGGCGAACGCGGATACACTCGGATGGCGGTCTTCGGCTCGGTAGCTCGTCACCAGGCACGTGCCGGCTCGGATATCGACTTGATCGTCGATGCGCCCCACTCAACGTCGTCGTTCGAATTTGTCGGCTTCAAGCAACTCCTCGAGAAGGTCCTCGGTCGCGAGATCGATCTCGTCGAGTACGGCGGGCTCAAGCTTGGATTCGACGACGACGTATGGCGCGAGGCAGTGCTGCTCTGATGGGCCGGAACTCAATTTATCGAAACCCGGGCCGTCAACAGGTCACGCGCGTCATTCGATCGGATATCCGGTCAACCCCGCCCGCGCCACCGCAACCGCGGTCGGACTGAGGCGCAACGGATCCGGCCCGCGATGCGGCGGCGACATCGCTTCGAGTGCGTCGTAGGCGTTGCCGCTCATGCGTTGCACGTCGTACTTATCGACGGGTTCACCAGTGCTGAGGCGGTAGTCGAGTGCGTTCAGCAGTGTCGCGAGGTGTTGCGTCGGGAGCACACTGTCCTCGGTGGTAGCCGCGAAGAACAGGATCAACAGTGCTGCATCGACGCGGAACGGATCGTCGTCGGCCTTGACGAGAAGACGGCCGGCGATATGGTTGGCCAGGCCGACGGGGTCGTCGATCACCTTGGCTCCGGCCTTGGTGAGCAGCAGGCGGCCCTTGAGTTTGCGCAGTAAGCCCAACCGCTGCAACGACTCTCGAAACTCCAAGACCGGCCACGCGTCGATCTCGCGTGTCTTCGAATGAATCCAGTCCCGCATCTCCGGGAGGACCTCGCTGGCGGCCGCGACATCAACCGGCTTCAGATAGCCCGCCGCCGTCAACGGGAAGCCCTCGCCCTGCGCACGCCGCAGGAACCAGATGTGGGGTTCGAGGTCGACCGAGAGTTGTTCTGGTGCAATCGATGTAGCAGGTTCAAAGAGGCGGGCGGCCCGCGCCGACAGGTCGCCGGAGGTGTCGACGTGCTGGAGCCGGAGAAGCATGTCGACGAGGCGCTTGGGCACGCCGACCAACGGTAGTTGGGTGACCGGATCGGTCATCGCCTTGTTGGTGGCCTCGATGTCGAAGTGAGCCGGGTCGGGCACCACCGTCGCCAATTCCTCGGCACTGAGGAGGTGACCGCAGTCCTCGGGCGGTGCCGCACGGTCCCCGTCCACGCAGATGGCCAGCGGCGCGTCGTGCCGCGGCGGCAAGACGGCTTCCAGGCGAAGAGTCAGGGCCCAATGATCGCCGTAGTCGTAGACATAGGTCAGGATGTCGCCGGGCTCGTGCATCGTCTCGTCGAGATACACCGACACCGCCGGCTCGCCGTCGTCCCCTTCGACGTAGTCGTAGTCGCACAGAAACGGCTCGCTCGTCGGAGCGAACGGGTCGCCGCCCAACGCGAAGCGGTAGAGGTGATAGTCCCACCAGCCGAACGCGCCCTGGATCGCGCGGTGCACGAGGTCCAGCGTCATCTCCGATCGCAACTCGACGGTGCGCCAGATGGGCGGCTCCGAGTCGTCGAGATCGATGCGGACCCGGAACACCGCAGGATCGGGCAGCTGTGGCTTCCGGAAATGTCCTCGCTGCGGCGGTTCCGGGACAGGCGTGGCATCCGCCGCGGACGGGTGGAGGCCCCCGAGGATCACGTCGAACCGGGGGCGTGCACCGTCGGACGGGGTGTCGGTCATGGGTCGAGGATAGGGGGACCCGACCCGGTGGCCGTCAGTCCGCGTCGGGCAGATCGGGCACGATGGTCAGGTGTCGTCGCGGTCGGGCCGGCAGGGGACCGGGGTTCGCAGGGGGAATGGTCGGCGCAGTTCTGGCTGGAGGTTCCAACGGATGGACCGATCCGTTCGGGTCCCGCAAGGTCAGCGACCACGGATACGGCACACTCCACCACTCACGCAGGAAACCGACGCTTTGCCGTGCGACCTCGCGGTGAGCGCGCCGTCCGACGTCTCGGATGTGCTGTTTGTTTCGGGTCTGGTAGTGCCACCCGGCGGTGACGAACTGGTCATGGTACGTGGTCCACTCGGCCCGGTTGCGGTGTGACAGTGCGCTATTGGGGACGACGCACCGCACCTTCCCGGAACTGGTGGCGGTGTAGGTGAGTAGGTGTCCGTGCCAGCCCCGCTCGGGAACCTCCAACTCGATGAACTCGAACACGCCGGTCTTGAGGTCGCCGAGTCGGGCGGCGAGGTCCTCGGTGAAGTCGAGCCAGGGCTCCGGCTCGTCGTCATCGTCGAAGTGGTCGAATGGCATGGTGTCCCCCTGGTGTTCCGGGCCCGGACCGAAGACGGTCCGGGCAACACTGATGGTGGGCACGCTACGCCGGGGCAGTGACATCGCCGGGAGTCGAGCGGATAACGTACGCCGACTCCTTCTGAGGCCCGCCACTGATCGGTCAGTGGATATCACTGACTGCATCACTCATATGAGTGACGCGGTCACTGATAGTCAGTGACCGACCAAGCAGCCGCGACCGAAGCTTCGCCCATGAGAGTTATCCACATGTTGGCCACGGCGGCGCTCAGGACGGTGCTGAACGATAGGTCTTCCTCATTGGCGGCGAGTGAGATCGCCATCCGGAATCGCCGCCGATCCGCGTTGTCACCCGTTGCGCAACGGTATATCCTTCGGGTGCAGCTACACCGTGATCAGATCATTTGCCGACGCGAAAACGGAACAGCTGTTCTCCGGGAACCGCGTGGCGGGACTCATGGTGAATGGAGACGACATGAACATCCATCCGGGAGCGATACTGCTGGACTTCATGGATGAATACGGCCTGTCGCAACGCCGCCTCGCGGAATTGCTCGGAGTTTCCCCACGCGCGATCAACGAGATCGTTCACGGGCGCCGTCGTGTCACGGCGGCGATGTCGTTGCGACTGGGAAAGCTTTTCGGACAAACAGATTCGTACTGGACCAATCTGCAAGCCGAGTACGATCTGCGGGCCGCACGAGCGCAAGTGGACGTGTCGGGCATTCAGACGCTTGCGGTGTGATCAGCGAATCAATCCGAACGGGGTTGAACTCCCGGGGATACACGACGACGACCCACCGCACCTGGAGTGCAGTGGGTCATCGATCCACAACAGATACGTCGCGATCACCGTCGAGACGATCAACACGCTGACCGCCGGACGGAAGCACTTCCGCGCGAGGCCGATGACGGGGTCCCGGGCGAAGCCGGCCACCGCGACCAGTGACGACCACGCGACCAGAGTGCCGGCGCCCAGTTCGACACAGGTCACCATCGGTCCAGGATCGTTTACGTGCAGAAGCCGATCGTCCTGGCATCCAACAACACCGTCAGTCCGGGATGCGGACCGCTGGAGGTGAGATCGCCAGACAACAGGTTGCGGCACGTCGTGGTGGTGACGGCCGAGTGTCGGATACGACGTCGCGTCACGACCTGCGATGGATGGACTTGTAGGTCACGTAGGCGGACAGTCCCTCGATGCCGTATTCGACGCCGAGTCCCGAGTCGTGTCGCCCGCCGAACGGGGCAGCGTGGTTGGAGGCGAAGAAGTTCACCCCTACGGACCCGGTGTCCAGTCGTTCGGCGACCGATTGGGCGGCCGCGGGATCGGCGGAGAACACGATGCCTCCGAGCCCGAAGTCGGTGTCGTTGGCCATCGTGACCGCCTCGTCGACGGAGTCGTATCGCAGCACCGTGATCACTGGCCCGAAGATCTCTTCACGCGCGACACGCATGTCGGGTGTGACATCGGCCAGCACGGTCGGTTCGACGAAGAAGCCGGGACCGTCCACAGGGCGTCCGCCGGTTGTCGCGCGTGCACCCTCGACGCGTGCCGAGTCCAGATAATCGACGACGATGTCGCGCTGAGCAGAGGTGGCGAGCGGACCGAAGACGGTGTCGTCGTCGAATGGATCGCCCTGCTTGGCGGCGCGGATCGTGGCGGTGACGGCGTCCACGATCTCGTCGTAACGTTCGGCCGGCGCGAGAATCCGGGTGGAGATGTAGCAGGTCTGACCGGTGTTGCGCATGCACGATCGGATCAAGACATTCGACATCGCGTCGAGATCGGCGTCTGCGAGCACGATCGCCGATGACTTCCCCCCGAGCTCCAGGGTGACCGGCTTGAGGAGTTCGCCGCAGGCCGCCCCGATCTTGCGTCCCACCGGGGTGGAGCCGGTGAACGCCACTTTCGCGGTCTTCGGATGCCGAACAAGCGCATTGCCGACAGCACCCGAACCCGTGACCAGATTGACCACCCCCGGCGGGATGCCGGCGGCTTCGGCGGCATCGACGATGAACCGGATCGACAGCGGAGTGGATTCCGCGGGCTTGAGGACCATCGTGCATCCGGCGAGCAGCGCCGGCGCCATCTTGATCACCATCAGGTTGATCGGGAAGTTCCAGGGCGCGATCAACACACACGGCCCCACGGGCTCCCGACGTACGACCGTGTAGGCACCGCCCGCCGGGAACTCGCGGCGATCGTCGGCGTCGAGCCAATCGGCGAGGCCGGCGAAATGGCGCAGTATCCCAGCGGCATTGGCGGCGGCACCTGCGGTCTCCGAGATCGGCGAACCGTTCTCCCGGGTGTTGGTGATCGCGAGAGGAGTAGCTCGCCGTTCGATCTCGTCGGCCATGCGGACCAGGTACTCTGCCCGCTCCGCGGCACGGAGTTTGGGCCAGGGTCCTTCGGTGAAAGCGGTTGCCGCCGAGTTCATCGCGGCTTCGACATCGTCGGCGCTCGCGTCGGGAACCGAGCCCCACACCTCTCCGGTGGCGGGATCGGTGACGTCGAGGCGATGGGTCGAGGTCGACCGGTGCCAGGCTCCGCCGAGATACAGGTCATCGGTATGCGTCCACGGCAGGTGCGTCGATCGTGGCGATGCGACGGCGGTCATCGCAGCACCGAGGTCTTCAGCAGGGCGTTGGAGCGCCGCAGATCCGCGTTGGCCATGGCGATGGCTGCCTCGGTCAGCAACTCCGGGATGATCTCGCGGGCGAGGCGATCGCAGTATGTCGCGGGGTCGAGGCCGAACCAGCCCGACGCCAGCGCGATTCCGGCGTGGTCGAACCGCCAGAGTCGGTCGGCGTCACGGACCAGCGCGTCCTCCAGCGATTCCGCCTCCTTTCGTGTGTCGTGGCCGTCGATGATGCCGCACACCGACGTCACGAACTCGTCGTCATAGCCCAGCGGCGGTAGAACCGTCTGCGCGATGATGCACCCCTGGCGTTCGTGTTCGAACCGGATCTCCGCCTTGCGCCAGTCGCCGCCGAATCCTTCTGAGATGATCCGGCTCTCGTCGACTCGGCCCCAGCCGGTGTCATGCAAGAGGATTGCCACGCGGACGACCTGGCGGTGTGCTCCGGGGTAGGCGGCACAGAGCCTTTCGGCATAGGCCAGCGAGATGGGCAGGTGGATGTCGTTGCTGCGCGTCCGGGTTTCGGGGACGACGGATTGCCAGATCGCATCCAGGTCGGAACCCAGTGCAGGGGTGAGGGCGATCGGCGACGTGTCGACAGGCCCGGTGGCGGGAATCGGTACGGGCGGCAAGGCGCTCAGCATGATTCTCGAACCTTTCTGATGGACGGTCACGCCGTCACGGTGATCGATTTGAGTGGAACCGTGGGATCGTCGGCCTTCTGCCAGGGGATCTCGGCTCCCTTGGTGATCGCGGACCTGACAGCCATGAAGTCGAGGGGGGCGTTGATGCAGTCGGCGGCGATGATCCGCTCGTCGCGGTAGTAGAGCACCGAGAATCGCCCCTTCTCTGGATCGTCGCGGACGATCGTGCGGTCGTGACCCGTGGACAGGCCGGCGATCTGCAGTTTCAGCTGTGCCTGATTCGACCAGAACCACGGGATACCCGCGTATTCCTCGGGGTGCCCGACGATGGCGTACGCCGCGACCTTCGCCTGCTCGACCGCGTTGTTGACGCTTTCGAATCGCACTCGGTCGCCGTCGGGTGCGCCGGGCACGGGATTGGGCAGGTTCGCCACGTCGCCCACGGCAACGGTCACGCCGTCGGAGGCGAGTGCGTGTTCGTCGACGACGATGCCGTTGTCGCAGTGGAGCCCGATGGACGCGGCGAGCTCGGTGTTGGGGATGACACCCACGCCGATCAGCACGAGGTCGGCCGGGATCACCTGCCCGTCCGCGAGTTCCACGCCGCTGACCCGGTCACCGCTGCCGACGAGGCGTGACACCCGGGCGGACAGCTCGATCCGGATGCCGTTGTGCCGATGATGCTCGAGCAGGTAGTCGGAGGTCTCCTCGCCGACGGCGCGGCCGACCAGTCGGGGACCGGCCTCGAGCAGGGTGACGGTACGACCCATCTTGTTCAGACTGGCGGCTGCCTCGATGCCGATGAAACCGCCGCCGATCACGACGACGTCGTGCACCGTCGGCACGCGGGCCTTGAGCTCCAGCGCATCGTCGGCGTTGCGGAGGTAGAGCACGCCGGGCAGGTCGACACCTTCGATGAGCAGTTTACGGGCGCGCGCGCCGACCGTGAGTGCCAGTCGATCGAACGGGAATTCGGTGCCGGACATCGCATAAGCCGTCCCGCTGCCGTCCTCGTTCTTGTCGATGCGGATGATCCGCTCGTTCTTCACCACTGTGATCCGGTGCTCGTCCCAGTACTCCTGGGTGCGATAGATCAACGATTCCTTGGTGATCTCTCCCTGCAGGAACTCCTTGGACAAGGCGGGGCGCTGGTAGGGGCGGTGATTCTCCTCGCCGATCAAGGTGATCGGGTCGTCGTACCCGAGGGCGCGTAGCGAGACGGCGAGTTGTACTCCCGCCTGAGACGAGCCGATGATGAGCAGTCCGTGACCGGTCATGTCACACCTGCGTGTGGGGTGTGGTCACGTGCAGGTTCATTCCGTCGGTCACCTTGATCTGGCAGCACAGACGGGAGGTGTCCTGGCGGTCTTCGGCCGCACCCCAGAGCATCTCGTCCTCCATCGCTTCCATCGGCGGAAGTGTTCCGAACTGGGATTCGTCGACGAAGACGTGGCAGGTGGCACAGGACAGCGAGCCGCCACATTCGGCGACGATGCCGGGGACGCCGTTGCGCACCGCGGTTTCCATCACCGAATCGCCGACGGTGGCGTTGATGGTGCGGGATTCACCGGTGTCGTCGGTGTAGGTGATCATGGGCATAGGAACTCCTCGTGCTAGATGAATTGCCGGCCGCCGTCGACGACGAGGGTCTGGCCGGTGATGAAGCCGGACTCGGGACCGGCGAGAAACAGTGCTGCGCCGACGATGTCGTCGGGCTGGCTGGGTCGGCGCAGCGCACCGCGTTCGACTCCGTACGAGTCGGCGTCGTCCATCAGGCTGCGGCTGGCCTCGGTGAGCGTGAAACCGGGTGCGATGGCGTTGACGTTGATCGAGCGCCGCCCGAGTTCCTTGGCCATCACGCGCGTCAGGGCGATCACGCCACCCTTGGATGCGACATAGTGCAGCCAGTTCTCGGAACCGGAGTAGACGGTTGCCGACGACAGGTTGATGACGCGCCCGCCTTCGGGCAGGTAGGGGCTCACCGCCCGGACCATCAGCCACGGGCCCTTCAGGTTCACGCCCATGACCAGATCCCACTCGGCCGGATCTATCTCCTCCAACGGTGACCGGGTCACGGTGCCGTAGATGGCCGCGTTGTTGACCAGGACGTCGATGGTGCCGCCACCGAATTCGGCGACCGCCGCAGCCAATTCCGTGGTCGAGTCGGGTGAGGTCACATCGACCTTGCCATACCAGGACTCGGCGCCGGTCTCGGCGACAAGTCGTGCGGTCTCCTCGGCGCCTTCCACAGCGATGTCGGCGACCGCGACACGGTATCCCCGGTCGGCGAAGCCGAGGGCGAAGCTGCGCCCGAGCCCACCGGCCGCACCGGTCACCAGAACGGTGCGGCCGGCGGACTGTGCGGAGTTGTCCTGTGCCATAGCTCAGTCCAGGATCTCGACGCGGCCGTTGTTACCGTCGACACGCAGACGCTGACCGGTCTGGATGGTCGTCGACGCATTGCCGGTTCCGGTGACCGCGGGCAGTGCGTATTCGCGACAGACGATCGCGGCGTGGCTCATCATGCCGCCGATGTCGGTCACGGTGGCCTTGATCTTTCCGAACACCGGACCCCACGAGGGTGCGGTAATGGTGGCCACGAGGATCTCACCGTCTTGCACCTCGCCGAGCTGGTCGGCGTTGTGGACCACGCGTGCAACACCTTCCGCCACTCCGGGGGACGCGGCCATGCCGGTGATCGCGCCGTCGGTGTGCTCGTCGGAGTCGAGCCACTGCTGGACCTGCTCGGTGGTGATTCCGTAGAGCATCATCGTGAAGGGCTCGGTGATCTCCGCCGGCGGGGTGTTCAGTGCGGGCTGTGGCCGCGCGGTCGAGAGCGCATCGATGATCTTGCGTCGGCGTTCGATTTCGGCCGGCCAGTAGTGCGGTCCGGTCGGTTCGGCGCCCACGGCCCATCCGGTCACCAGGTCGAAGATCGCATCGCGGACCTCACCGCGGGTGAGGTAGAGCATGTCCGAGCGGTCGGGCCAGAATCCGGCTTTCGCGAAGACCTCGCCGAGTTCGCGGACCTTGCGCCAGAAGACTCCCATCGTCCAGTGCTCGATGTAGAAGTTGTGATTCTCCACGTAGGGATAGGCGGTCGCGGCCAGCGCACGCTTGGCGTCGAACTCGGCGAGGGTGTCACCGTCGAGCAGTTCGCGGTATTCGCCGATGACACGCTCCTTTTCGGCGATCAGCTCATCGACGGGTCGCATGATGTTCTGGCCTTCGTCGACACGCCGGATGTAGTCCTTGATGTAGCCGAGGGGAATCTCCAGATACTCCAGCCAGTACTTGTCGTGGCCGTAGAAACCGTTTCCGACAGTGAAGTTGAACCAGGGGTCCTTGGCGGCTTCGAATGTGGCGAGCCATTCGTCGCCGCCGGCGAGTTCGCCGATCTGCGCGAGCGTGCCGTCCACGTCGTCGGAGTCGGAGAATGCTTGCTGAAGCCCGTTGCGGACGGCGAGCACGGCGAGCTTCTTGA
>NZ_BAHC01000144.1 GCF_000298195.1 Gordonia rhizosphera NBRC 16068
CCTTTCTCGGTGTCACTCCGCGCAGCGGTAGCAGCGGATTTCGCGATCGTCGGTGAAGTCGCGATAGAACTCGAAGGCGGCGGCGCCGTCGGCGAGGTGTGCCCGCTCGTCGGTCAGGGCCGTCGGCGCCACCCGCGCCATCCAGCCGGCCCCGTAGGGATCCCGATTGCCGATGGCAATGTCCTCGGCGTAGGCCGACCGGTTGACGGTCAGCAGCTCACCCGACAGCGGGGTCGGAAACGGGCCCACCCACTTCGCGCTCTCGACGACGGCGACGGTCTGTCCGCGGCGTAACGTCCGGCCGGTCCGCTTCCAGCTGATCTGGACGAGCCGGCCGCTCATGGTCTGCGCGACATCGGTCATGCCGAGCAGCGCCTCGTCGCGGTCGAGCTGCACCCACACGTGCAGCTCGAGGTCGTAGAGCCGGTCATCCGGCACTGCGCACCCGTTCCAGATCTGCTCGCTCATTGCCTCATTCCCCGCAGGAGATGCCCTCGCGTTCGAGGAACTGCTCGTAGGCGGCGATCGCTTCCGGACCGGTCAGCAGATTCGCCGAATCGGTCTCCCAATCGGTGGGCTCGATCCGCGCGATCCACCCGGCTCCGTAGGGGTCGGCATTGATCAGTGGCGGATTGCCGACCACTTCGGTGTTCACCTCCGACAGCACCCCGGCGACCGGGCAGGGCACCGGTCCGACCCACTTGCCGCTCTCCACCGTGGCGACACTCTGCTCGGCACGCAGTGTGCGCCCGACCTTCTTGGGCGTGACCGACACGATCGTCTTCGCCAGGTTCTGGGCGACGTCGGTGAGTCCGACCTCGACCAGATCACCGACTTTGCGCGCCCAGACGTGTCTCTCGACGATGTAATAGACATCCTCGGGGAGGTTGCAGTTGCGGACTGCGGGCATGGGTGTCCTCCTTCAGGGCTCGACCCGCTCGGGGTCGTGCTCGGCACGTAGGTGATGGATCAACATGTCGAAGGCGACCAGCTGGATCTGTCGCCGGTACTCGGCGAGGAACTCCGGGTCGCCCACGCTCTTGCGAATGGGGTGGCGGTAGCGTTCCGAGCAGTACGGGCAGGTCACCGTGTAGACGGTGCGTTCCCCGACGTCTTCGGTGCCGATCTCGTCGGCGTGGCTGTCGGCCAGGTGTAGGTGCAAATCACGGATCGGCAGGTCGACACCGCAGAATGGGCACTCGACGTTCGTCATCCGGAAACGCCTGCTTCGAGCGGTTCGTTCTCGGGCGGGATCGCCGCCATCGCGACGAGCTGGGTGATGTCGAGGACGGTGAGGCTGTCGGCATGTCCGGTCGTCTTCACGGCGTCGGAGTACATCGTCATGTCCTTGGGGCACGACACCACGAAGTGACTCACATCCAGCGTTGCCGCCTCCTTGATCCGGTTCTCACTGGGCCGCTCGGACAGGAACGAGTCGTCCATCCAGATCCGACCGCCGCCGGCCCCACAGCAGAACGTGTTGGTGCGGTTGCGCGGCATCTCGACGAGTTCGCAACCCAGCGCGGACAGGATCCGTCTGGGCGCTTCGGTCACCCCGTTGTAGCGGGCCAGGTAGCAGGGGTCGTGATAGGTCACCCGCAGCCCGAGCTGCTGTACCGGTAGCGTCCCGGTTTCGACGAGGTGGGCCAGCAGCTCGGTGTAGTGCCAGACGGTGTATTTCGCCCCGAGTTTCGGGTACTCGTTGCGAAGTGCGTTGAGCGAGTGCGGATCGGTGGTGAAGATCTCCTCGAACTGCGCTTGCTGCAGTGCCTCGATGTTGTGTTCGGCGAGCTGTTCGAACAGACCCTCTTCCCCGACACGGCGCACATCGTTGCCCGAATTCCATTCGGCCTCATACAGAATGCCGAAGTCGACGCCCGCCTCCGTGAGCAGCCGCGCCAACAGCCGCGAGTTGTCCGCCAGCCGGTCGTCGTAGGCGGCGTAGTCACCGACGAACCAGAGGTATTTCACCGGCTCCTTGCGGGCGTCGGTGATCTTGGTGTCGAGTTTCTTGGTCCATTTCGAGCGCATCCGCGCCGACTTCCCGAATGAATTGCCCTGCCCGGCGAGGTTCTGCAGGGCCTGCTGCAGGCTGTTGTCCATATCACCGTCCTCGACGAGGGTGCGGCGCAACTGGACGATGGTCGGGACGTGCTCGATACCGACAGGACAGGTCTGCACGCAGGCCATGCAGGTCGTGCACGACCACAACGTGCGGGACTTGATCACATCCCCGGCGATCGCGGCGTCGGCACCGGGCTCGACCGAGCGCTTCTCGCGGTCGAGCACCGCGATCCCGCCGGAGCTTTCGTCGACCCACTGCCGCAGGTCGAGGATCAGATCCCGCGGGGACAGCGGGGCGCCCGCGGTGCGGGCCGGGCAGACCTCGTGGCAGCGGCCGCATTTGGTGCAGGCGTCGAGGTCGAGCAGTTCTTTCC
>NZ_BAHC01000143.1 GCF_000298195.1 Gordonia rhizosphera NBRC 16068
CTCGTGCAGGGAATCGTGTTGTTGATCGGCGTGGTGGCGTGAGGGCCGGATGTCTCGGGCCTGGATGTCACGAGGTAGGAACCAGGGCAAGGAGTTGAGGAAATGAGTGTGCAGATCACCCCCGGCAGCGCAGGGGACATCGATGACGACACCAAACGCATGGCGATGGTCTGTTGGAGCAACGACCTCGACAGGGTTTGGCCGACAATGATTCTCGCCACCACCGGCGCGGCGTCCGGGATGGAGGTGGATGTCTTCTTCACCTTCTGGGGGTTGCGGGTATTGCAGCGTAACGACAAGCGCATCACGGGCACCAACTGGATGCAACGCGGTGAGTCGCTGGTCGACCCGGGCGGTACCAACCGTCTGAAATTGGGGAAGATCAACTACGGCGGCGCAGGCACCCGGATGATCAAGAAGCTGGCCAAGGACTACAAGGTCGCCGATCCCGGCGAGTTGATGGAGATGGCCATGGACATGGGGGTGCGGATGTACCCCTGTCAGATGACCATGGACCTCTACGGTTTCAAACGGGACGACTTCATCGACGGTCTCGAGCCCAGCATGGGCGCGGCGAGCTTC
Source organism: Gordonia rhizosphera NBRC 16068 (assembly GCF_000298195.1). Classification (GTDB taxonomy): domain Bacteria; phylum Actinomycetota; class Actinomycetes; order Mycobacteriales; family Mycobacteriaceae; genus Gordonia; species Gordonia rhizosphera. The sequence continues at coordinate 583 of NZ_BAHC01000143.1, forward strand.
CTCGACATGGCAGCCGACGCGGATATCACGTTCTTCATCTGATCGGCTGGCCATGCCGACAGCGGTTTTGATCGCCGCCGATCGCGGTGTCGTCGCGCGGCTGGCACGACTCGACGCCGAGTTCGGGCTCAGCTGGGTCGACGCGGGCGCCGCCGACCCGGCTGATCTCGTGGTGATCGATCTCGCAGTGTCGCACGCGATCGACGAGGTCGCCCACGCACGCCGGCGATGGCCGGCCGCGATCATCGCGGGGTACCTCGCGGTTCCGGACCCGGAGCTCTGGACCGCCGGACAGCGGGCCGGTTGCGACATGGTCGCGAATCGCGGTGCGCTGGCCGTCCGCCTTCGGGGCCTGTTGGCCGATGCGCAACGGAGCCCACGGTTGTTCCCGGTGCTCGACGAGGCCGACGTCGCCGGTCGGCTCGGACTGGTCGGACGCGTCGATGACACCCCGGTGGGCCCGGTGGCGATCTATCAGCTCGACGGTTCGCTGTATGCGGCCGCCGACCGGTGCCCGCATGCCGGCGCCGTGTTGTCCGATGGAGCACTCGAGCACGGCATCCTCACCTGCCCGCGGCACGGCAGTCAGTTCGACGTGTGTACCGGCGCACGGACGCGCGGACCCTCCGATACCGACATCGCGACCTTTACCGTCGTTATCACGGGCGGGCAGGTGTCGATACTATTGCCCCGAGACGCCGGGTTGGGCCAGTAGCGACGGAGGTGGCCGAAAATGACGATGAGCCGGGCTGACGTCAAGGAGATGTATGCGTTGCACGCGCGATTGTGCAAGGCGATCGCCGACCCCAAGCGACTCCTGATTCTGGACGCACTACGGGATGGTGAGCGGTCGGTCGGCGATATCGCCGAGGAACTCGGGCTGTCGCAGTCCAACACGAGCCAGCACCTGGCGATCCTGCGCGAACGCAGTGTCGTCAAGACCTCCCGCGCCGGGAACACCATCTACTACTCGTTGAACACCCACAAGGTGATCGACGCGGTCGATCTGCTGCGCGAGTTCATGGCGGATCTCGCGGCGGCAGAGGATGGGCAGGTCACCGACGCGGCGGCAGAGGATGGGCAAGTCGCCGACGGGGTGGCTGGAGATGGGCAGGTCACCGACGCGTCGGCAGGAGATGGGCAGGTCACCGACGCGTCGGCGATCACGGCCGGGTGATGCGGGTCCGCTGACGGCGGCCGATCAGAGGTTCATCAGTTCGATGCCGACACCGGCGCCGACGGCCACCACCACCAGCACCATGAACAGCGCCGCGCCGGGCACCAGATACCGCGACAGCGGCGTGTGCCCGGCCCGAACGGTCATCAGGACCCGACGGTATCGACGGGGAACGAGGACCAGGGTGGCGAATCCACCCAACACGGCGAGCACGATGCCCGGCCAGACCGAGAAGTGCTCGGTCACGCTCCAGCGCACCACGAGCGCACCGACTGCCATGACCCCGATCCCGGTGCGCTGCCAGGCCATCGCCGTACGCTCGGCCTGCGCACCGACGTCGATCAGTTCGGATCCGTTGTCCACTACGGCGTGTCTCCCATGTGCCCTAGCCGCCGATCTCTGCGAAGAAGATCAGCGCGGCGGCCACCGCGGTGATGACCGCGATGCCGATGGCGATGAGCCGGGGCAGCGGATCCGTCGGGAGCGAACGATTTTCGCGCAATGCACGTTCGGCACGATCCCACCGCACGTAGGCACCGATGGTGACGACCAGGGACAGCGCCAGCAGCAGCACCGTGATGACCACCCGCAGCGCGCGCGGACCAAAGTCGTGTATCAGGCCGGCCAGAGCCACCGCACCGGCCAGCAGCGCCAGCCCGGTGCGTAGCCACGCCAGGAAGGTTCGCTCGTTGGCCAGGGTGAATCGGTAATCCGGGTCGGAGCCGACTGTGTGAATCGGCGGCTTACGCGGAGACATCCGCAACTCCTGCTCTGTTTGGTCGGTACCAACTTATACCCCTATCGGTATATCGGCCGATGGATTCGAACACCAACCGGGCAAAACACCCTTGACAACGTACAACCAGTTAGTTGTATATTTGGGGGCGTGGCCGAGACGGACGAGGACCGGGCAGACGCCCTGTTCCATGCGCTCTCCGATCGCACCCGACGCGACATCATGCGTCGCGTGTTGGCGGGGGAGCACTCGGTCTCCGTACTGGCAGCGAAGTACGACATGAGTTTCGCTGCGGTACAGAAGCACGTCGCCGTACTCGAACGGGCGGGACTGCTCACCAAACGCCGCAACGGCCGCGAGCAGCTCGCGAGCGGCAACGTGACAGCGGTGCAGTCGGTGGCGTCGATGCTCACCGATCTCGAAGCGGTCTGGCGGGGCCGGATCGCACGGATCGACGAGCTCCTCGACACCGAGACGCTCACAACAGAATCCACCACAACCGAAGCAACCGAAATCCACTCGACCCCGGAGGGCTGAATCATGCCTGTCACCAACGCCGTACACGATCTCGAGACGCGGACGCTCACCATCACGGCCGAATTCGCCGCACCGCCGCAACGGATCTGGCAGATCTATGCCGACCCGCGTCAGCTCGAGAAGATCTGGGGCCCACCCGAGTTTCCCGCAACCTTCGTCGACCACGACTTCCGTCCCGGCGGCCGCGTCACTTACTACATGACCGGGCCGGGAGGGGAGAAGTACGCCGGCTACTGGGACATGCTCACCATCGACGAGCCATACAGCTTCACCTTCACCGACGGCTTCGCCGACGACGACCTCCAGCCGAACGACGACATGCCGGTATCTGAGAACACCTACACCTTCACCGAACGAAGCGGCGGCACGGTCGCGACCTATCACAGTGTCTACGCAACCGCCGAGGGTCTGCAGCAAGTGCTCGACATGGGTGTGATCGAGGGCGCGTCGTCGGCGATCGGCCAGATCGACGCATTCCTCGCCGCATAGCGCCCCAGCGGGCCACTGCCTCGCGATCAGACGCCACTGCCGTAAGGGCGGGTGATGATCTCGAGGCTGTGCCCGTCCGGGTCGTTCCAGTAGAGGCCTCGACCACCGTCGTTGGTGTTGATCGAGCCGGGTTGCCGATGAAACGGGTCGGCCCAGTAGTCGAGTCCGCGCCCGACGATCCGGTCGAAG
>NZ_BAHC01000142.1 GCF_000298195.1 Gordonia rhizosphera NBRC 16068
CCATCAAGACGGTCAGCGCCGCGGCGAGGGCCAGCATGGTGAACGGATCCTGGCCAGGTGTCACGATCGCGGCGAAGACGAACAGCGCGAAGATCATGCCGCGACGCCACGCCTTGAGCCGCTCGTACTTCAGGACGCCGATCAGGTTGAGCGCCACGATCAGCAGCGGGAGTTCGAAGCTGACCCCGAAGATGATCAGCAGATGGATCATGAAGCCGAAGTACTGGTCGCCGGCCAGTGCGGTCACCTGGACGTCGTTGCCGACGGTCAGCAGGAAGTGGAACGCCTTGGCCACCACCAGGTAGGCGAGCACGGCACCGGCGACGAATAACACCGCCGCCGAGGACACGAAGCTGATCGCGTAGCGGCGTTCGTTGGTGTGCAGACCCGGTGTGATGAACTGCCAGATCTGATACAGCCACACCGGGCACGCCAGCACGATGCCGGCGGTCAACGCCACCTGCAGACGGAGCATGAACTGGTCGAACGGGCCGGTCGCGAGCAGACGACACGAATCGTCGGCGGTCAGGGTCGCACGCGACGAGGCCGGCAGGTCGCAGTACGGCCCGCGCAGCATGTCGCCGAGCGACGGGATACCGAGGAAGCCGTGGGAGTACCACACGAATCCGATGATCGTCGTCACGACGATCGCGATCATCGAGATGACGACGCGGGTCCGGAGTTCGTAGAGATGCTCGACCAACGACATCGTGCCGTCGGGATTGGTTTTGCGCTTACGACGCCGGGGATCGAGGGAAATGCGCACGCGAATGCCCTGGGTATCCGATCGACGAGGACTTATGCAGACTTCTTCACGTCGTCGGACGAGGTCTGTGTCGAGGTTCCCGACGTGTCAGCCGGCGGCAGTTCCCGCTTGGCCGGCGGCGTGGCCTCCTCGGCCGGCTTGCCGTCGTTCTGCATCTCCTTCATCTCGCTCTTGAAGACGCGCAGCGACTGCCCGAGTCCGCGGGCGGCTTCTGGCAGCTTCTTGGAACCGAAGAGGACCACCAGAACGATGAGAACGATCGCCCAGTGCCACCAGGACAGTGCACCCATGTTTCAACCTCCGAATCGCGACATTGCCAATGCTACCCGAGCCCGCCCGACGGGCGGCGTGCCTGGCCGTCCCCCGACCTCATGCGTAACGAGCTCGCGCTGCTCTCGCCGTGGTGACGACGGTATCAGCGATGGCAGGCGATGACACCACCCTGACCCGACCGCCGAAGCCGAGCAGGAACCGGGTCAACCATTCCGGCGAGCCGTAGATCAGCCGCGCCCGCAGCGGGGCGTCGGGGTCGGGCCGGTTCTCCAGTGCCTCGGCGGGCTCGATCGTGTAGTAGTCGAGAATCCACAGCTCCGAAGGATCGATCTCGATGTCGACGGCGGGCAGGTCCGGATTGTCCGACAGGATCGCCGACTGCGGGGTCAGCGCGGCCTCCTCGGGTGGGGCCGAGGGTTCGTCGAGGATGGTCGCGGTGTCGATCCGGTCGAACCGGAACAGGCGGACACCCTCGCTGCTGCGGCACCACGCCTCGAGATAGGAGTTGTTGTCGACCACCTGCACCCGGATCGGGTCGACGACCCGTTCACCGACGTTGTCGCGGGTGGCGGAGTAGTACCGGATCGCCAACGCCCGACCGGTCCGGACCGCCTCGCGGATCGTCGTGAACACATCGGGCTCGTCACCGTCCGACGAGGCGCCGCCCCCTTCCTCCGCCGACGATCCGACCGCCTGCTCGATCTTGGCGATCGCCCGCAGCACCGCCGAGGTCTCCATGACACCGGGCATGTCGGCGAGGGCACGCAGCGCGACCAGCATCGTGCTCGCCTCCGTGGTGGTCAATTGCAGCGGACGGTCCATGCCGGCGGTGAACCCGACCTCGACATAACCGTGCTCAAACTGCAGGTCGATGAGATCGTTCGGGAAGTAGCCGGGCAATCCGCACAGGAACAGCAGTTCGAGGTCCTTGGTCAACTGCTTGGGTGTGACGCCGAGATCCCGGGCCGCCTCCACGATCGAGATGCCCCGCCGGGCGGCGAAGTAGGGCACCATCGCCAGCAGGCGACTGAATCGAGACGGTGCCGATCGGGCCATCATGACCCCACCGCGACGAGACGATCGAGCGCGGCGACGACGGCGTCGCGTAGCTCCGGCGGGTGCAGGACGACCGCGGACGGACCGGCGCCGAGCACCATCCGCGCCAGCGTCGACAGGGACCGGATGTCGATTGCGATGACGTCGCCCGGCTCGCCGTCGAACTCGCCCGGTTCGCTGACCGTGGCGTGACGCCGCAGCCCGGCCGCCCGGTCGCGGGCCACCCAGATGCGGGCCACACCACTGTCGGATGCGGCGGCCGAATCCACTGTGGTGGCGACGAGCCGCTGCACGTCGGTGCCCTCGGGGACGACGACATCGCCCGCGGGTCCGGTCGTCTCGACGTCGGAAATCCGCGAGAGCCGGAAGGTGCGGGTGGCGTCGCGGTCCCGGTCGTGACCGACGACATACCACCGGCCGCGGTGGGTGACCACACCCCAGGGTTCCAGGGTCCGGGTGGTCGTGGCCGCGGTGGAACCCGCGCGATAGCCGAAGGTCACAGCCTGGGCCGCGCCGACCGCGGACAGCAACGTGGCCAGGGCGGTCTCCGATCCCATCGACCGCGGCGAGAGCGCTGCGGAGAAGCCGATCTCGTCGTCGGCGCGGACGTCGATCCCGGCGGCCTGCAACTTGAGCACGGCAGTCTGGGCGATGTTGGTGATCTCGGGGGTGTTCCACAGCGCGGCCGCCATCGCCACGGCCGCCGATTCGTCGCGGTCGAGCGAGATGTCGGGCAGCTCATAGGAATCGCGGTTGATCCGATAGCCGTCGGCACCACCCGACATCGGCGATCGCCCGGTGACCAACGGGACTCCGAGGTCGCGCAGCTCGTTCTTGTCACGCTCGAACATCCGGTTGAACGCCTCGTCGGACTGGCCGTCGTCGTGATAGCCGGCGACGTTGGCCCGAACGTACTCCGCGGTCACGAACTGCCGAGTCGACAGCAGACAGATCACCAGATTGAGGAGGCGTTCGACTTTCTCGGTTGCCACCCGGCCAGCTTAGCCATCACATGGACGCGATGAGCCGATCGACGCGCTCGTCCACACTCCGGAACGGGTCCTTGCACAGCACTGTGCGCTGCGCCTGATCGTTGAGCTTGAGGTGCACCCAGTCGACGGTGAAGTCGCGTCCCGCCTTCTGGGCCGCCGAGATGAAATCACCACGTAGCTTGGCACGCGTCGTCTGCGGGGGCTCGTTCACCGCGGTCGCGATCGCCTCGTCGGTGGTGACCCGAGTGACCAGACCCTTGCGGCTGAGCAGGTCGAACACCCCGCGCCCGCGCTTGATGTCGTGGAACGCCAGGTCCAGCTGCGCGATCTTCGGATCCGACAGCTCCATTGAATAGCGGTCCTGGTAGCGCTGGAACAGCTTGCGTTTGATCACCCAGTCGATCTCGGTGTCCACCTTGGCGAAATCACCGCTCTCGACCGCGTCGAGCATGCGGCCCCACAGGTCGACGACCATGTCCATCTCCGGATCGGGGCGACGGTTGGCCATGTGTTCGATGGCACGCGCGTGGTACTCGCGCTGAATGTCGAGCGCGCTCGCCTGCCGCCCGCCGGCCAGGCGCACCGGACGCCGTCCGGTCGGGTCGTGGCTGACCTCCCGGATGGCGCGGATCGGATTGTCGAGGGCGAAATCCCGGAACGCCACCCCGGCCTCGATCATCTCCAGGACGAGGGCGGCCGACCCGACCTTGAGCATGGTCGTCATCTCGGACATGTTCGAGTCCCCGACGATGACGTGCAGCCGCCGGTACTTCTCGGCGTCGGCGTGCGGCTCGTCACGGGTGTTGATGATCGGCCGCGACCGCGTGGTCGCCGACGACACGCCCTCCCAGATGTGCTCGGCACGCTGCGACAGACAGAAGGTCGCGGCTTTCGGGGTCTGCAGCACCTTGCCGGCGCCGCAGATCAGCTGGCGGGTGACCAGGAACGGCAGCAGCACATCGGAGATGCGCGAGAACTCGCCGGCGCGCACCACCAGGTAGTTCTCGTGGCAGCCATAGGAGTTGCCGGCGGAGTCGGTGTTGTTCTTGAACAGGTAGATGTCGCCGCCGATCCCCTCGTCGGCCAGCCGCTGCTCGGCGTCGACCAAGAGGTCCTCGAGCACCAGTTCGCCGGCGCGGTCGTGGTTGATCAGCTGGATGAGGCTGTCGCATTCGGCCGTGGCGTACTCCGGATGCGAACCGACGTCGAGGTACAGGCGCGCCCCGTTCTGCAGGAAGACGTTCGACGACCGGCCCCAGGAGACGACCCGCCGGAACAGGTACCGGGCGACCTCGTCCGGACTCAGTCGACGATGACCGTGGAAGGTACAGGTGACACCGAACTCGGTCTCGATACCCATGATTCGACGCTGCACACCTGCAACCCTACCCGCGTGGGAGCGTTGGGGACGGGTGACGCGACGGTGCCGACCCACCGGGGTCGGCACCGTCGTCCACGTCGCTCATCGCGTCGTCAGGATTCGCCGTCCGCCGACGGCGCGTCGCCCGGTTCGGAGTCGGTCGACGGGGCCGAGTCCCCCTCGGTCGCCGGCGCCGGCAGCAGCTGGGCCACTCCGGCGGCGGTCAGCCGCCTGAATGCCCGGCGCGGACGGTTCCGGTCGAGGATCGCGACCTCGAGGTCGGCGGGGGTGAGCTCACGTGGGGGCGGTGGCGGCGCCGTCGTGCCCGGCGAGCCGCCATGCTCCACCGGTGTCGCGAGGGCTGCGACCGCGACCGCCAGCGCGGCGGCCAGGTCGAGGTCGGGCTGGTAGGTTTCCCGCAGCGCGGTGGTGATCGCCTCGGTCGCACCGCCCATCACCAGGAAGCGGGTCTCGTCGGAGATCGAACCGTCGTAGCTGATGCGGTAGAGCTGCGACTGCCCGGGTTTGCCGTACTTGGGCACCTCACCGACGCAGAGTTCCACCTCGTAGGGTTTGGGCTGCTCGGTGAAGACTGCGCCGAGCGTGTTGGCGTAGGCGTTGGCCAGCGACAGTCCGCTGACGTCGGCGCGGTCGTAGCTGTAGCCACGCATGTCCGCCAACTGGATCCCGGCCTTGCGCAAGCTCTCGAACTCGTTGTACTTGCCGACCGCGGCGAAACCGATGCGGTCGTAGATCTCGCTGACCTTGCGCAGCGTGTTCGACGGGTTCTCGGCCACGAACAGCACACCGTCGGCGTAGGTCAGTGCGACCACGCTGCGCCCGCGGGCGATACCCTTGCGCGCCAGGTCCGAGCGATCGCGCATGATCTGCTCGGCGCTGGCGTAATACGGGAAGGTCATCGCGGGTCCCCCTCGTGCTCGGCGGCCCGACGTTCCGTGATGGCGCGGGCCGCCGCCTCGATCTCACCGGCCTCCACCTCCCGGGCACCCTCGGCGGTCACCACGACCGCGGTCGGGAAGATCTTGCGCACCAGGTCCGGACCACCGGTCGCCGAGTCGTCGTCGGCGGCGTCGTAGAGGGACTCGATGGCGATCGCGAGCGCCGAGTCGGTGTCGAGGTCGCTGCGGTACAGCTTCTTCAACGACGACTTGGCGAACACCGAACCCGAGCCGATGGCCTGATAGCCGCCGAACTCCTCGTGCCGGTCACCGGCAACATCGAAGGAGAAGATCCGGCCGCGTTCGGTCGGGGAATCGTGGTCGATGTCGTAGCCGACGAGCAACGGGATCGCCGCCAGCCCCTGCATGGCCGCCCCGAGATTGCCGCGCACCATCGTGGCGAGCCGGCTCACCTTGCCGTCGAGGGTCAGCGGGATGCCCTCGATCTTCTCGTAATGCTCGAGTTCGACGGCGAACAGACGAACCATCTCGATGGCGATTCCCGCCGTGCCGGCGATACCGCACGCCGAGTACTCGTCGGTGATGTAGGTCTTCTGCACGTCGCGGGTGGCGATGAGATTGCCCATCGTGGCCCGGCGATCGCCGGCGATCACCACCCCGCCCGGGTAGGACACGGCGACGATCGTGGTGCCGTGGGGAATGTCGTCGGTCGACCCGGCGCCGGTCATCGCCATCCGGTCAGCCCGATACTGCGGCAGCTGCTCGGGGGCGTGTGCACGCAAGAACTCGGTGAACGACGAGATGTCGGAGCCGAGAGACGATATGGGTCGCGGGGTCGGGTTTGGGGGCAGTGAACCGATCCGATCGCTCACTGGCCGCCCTTCTGCACGTAGGCGCGCACGAAGTCCTCGGCATTCTCCTCGAGCACGTCGTCGATCTCGTCGAGCAGGTCGTCGGTGTCCTCGGCAAGCTTCTCGCGGCGTTCCTGTCCGGCACTGCCCTCGGGGCCCACATCGCCGTCGTCGCCGCCGCCACCGCGCTTGGTCTGTTCCTGCGCCATCTGCTGCCTCCTTCAACTCGCCGAATCCGCGTACTACGCACCCGGCCTCGATCCGCCCGGTCGGGCGACGATTCGGTCCCGAAGGGACTCGGATCGGTGAAATCGTGTAATTCCCTACCCTACCGGTGGACCCGCGTCGGCGGGCGGAAGCGGACGCGCCGAAATCGTGACTGCGGTCAGGCAGTGGTCAGCTGGTCGACGAGTTCGGCTGCGGAGTCGACCGTGTCGAGCAGTTTCCCGACGTGCGCCCGGCTGCCCCGCAGCGGCTCCAACGTCGGGATCCGCACCAACGAATCGCCTCCGAGATCGAAAATGACCGAGTCCCAGCTCGCTGCGGCGACGTCCGCGCCGAACCTCCGCAGGCATTCGCCGCGGAAGTAGGCACGGGTGTTCTCCGGCGGGGTGTCGATCGCCCGCATGACGTCGTTCTCGTCGACAAGCCGCTTCATGGACCCGCGCGCCACCAGGCGGTTGTAGAGCCCCTTGTCGAGGCGGACATCGGAGTACTGCAGGTCGATGAGCTGCAGGCGCGGCGCCGACCAGCCCAGTCCCTCCCGCTGCCGGAAACCCTCGAGGATGCGTAGTTTCGCCGGCCAGTCCAGGATGTCGGCGCATTCCATCGGGTCGCGTTCGAGCTTGTCGAGGACCTCGGCCCAGGTCTGCAGGACGTGCGCGACCCGCGCGTCATCGCTGTTCTCTGCCTCGTGGAATTTCACGCACCGTTCCAGGTACTCCCGCTGCAGGGCCAGCCCGGTCAGTTCGCGTCCGTCGGTGAGTGCGACCGTCGCGCCCAACGACGGGTCGTGGCTGATGGTGTGGACGGCCTGCACCGGTCGGGCGAGCTCGATATCGGAGAAGTCCACACCCGCCTCGATGAGATCGAGGACGAGAGCGGTGGTACCGACCTTGAGGTAGGTGGCCGTCTCGGCGAGGTTCGCATCGCCGATGATGACGTGCAGGCGGCGGTAGCGTTCGGGATCGGCGTGCGGTTCGTCGCGGGTGTTGATGATCCCGCGTTTGAGCGTGGTCTCCAGGCCGACCTCGACCTCGATGTAGTCCGAACGCTGTGACAGCTGGTAACCGGCCTCGTCACCGGACTGACCGATGCCGACGCGGCCCGAGCCGCAGATGACCTGCCGCGACGCGAAGAAGGTGGTCAGACCCGCGATCACCGCGGTGAACGGGGTGTCGCGGCTCATCAGGTAGTTCTCGTGTGTGCCGTACGAGGCGCCCTTGCCGTCGATGTTGTTCTTGTAGAGCTGCAGCCGCGGCGCCCCGGGCACGCTGGCCACATGCCGCGCGGCGGCCTCCATGACACGCTCGCCCGCCTTGTCCCAGATCACCGCATCGAGCGGGTCGGTGACCTCCGGGGCCGAGTACTCCGGGTGCGCGTGGTCGACGTACAGACGCGCGCCGTTGGTCAGGATCATGTTGGCCGCGCCGATCTCGTCGGCGTCGATGATCGGCGCCGGGCCGGCCCCACGCCCCAGGTCGAAACCACGGGCGTCGCGCAGCGGGGACTCGACCTCGTAATCCCAGCGCGTGCGCTTGGCGCGGGGCACCCCGGCGGCCGCCGCGTACGCCAGAACGGCCTGTGTGGACGTCATGATCGGATTCGCGGTCGGGTCGCCGGGCGCGGAAATGCCGTACTCGACCTCGGTACCGATGATTCGCTGCATATGACGAGGGTAATGTTCATGTTGCACCGGTCGCAGTCCCGGGCTCCCGTCGGTAGCGTCTACGTGGTGAAAGCCTTCCGCCGGTTCACCGTTCGTGTGCCGCTTCCGACCGAACTGTCAGAACTCACCACACTCGCCCGCAATCTGCGCTGGGTCTGGCACCAGCCGACCCAGGATCTGTTCGCGACCATCGACACCACCAAGTGGCGTGAGACCGGGGATCCACTGCGGCTGCTCGACGAGGTCGCGCCCGAACGGCTCGCCGAACTCGCCGGCGACCACGCGTTCCTAGACCGCCTCGCCGCGGTGCGCGACGACCTCACCCGCTACACCGACGAGCCCCGCTGGTTCGGTGACTACGCGGCCGGCCTGGAGCCGGAAAACGTGGCGCCGCAAGGGATCGCCTACTTCTCGATGGAGTTCGGCATCTCCGAGGTGCTGCCCATCTACTCCGGCGGCCTGGGCATCCTGGCCGGCGACCATCTCAAGGCGGCCTCCGACCTGGGCCTGCCGCTGATCGGTGTCGGCCTGTTCTATCGATCGGGTTACTTCCATCAGGGCCTGACCCATGACGGCTGGCAGGTGGAGCGCTATCCGGTCAACGACCCGACGTCGCTGCCGCTGACGATCCTCGCCGACGGTGACGCCCCGGTCATCGTGACGATCTCGATGCCCGGCGGGCGCACGCTGAACGCGCAGGTGTGGGTGGCGATGGTGGGACGTATCCCGCTGTTGCTGCTCGACGCCGATGTACCGATGAACGACGAAGAGCTGCGCGGTGTCACCGACCGGCTCTATGGAGGCGACCAGGATCACCGGATCAAGCAGGAGATCCTGCTCGGCATCGGCGGCGTCCGGGCGGTGCGCGAGTACATCCGGATCACCGGTCATGCCGAGCCGACCGTGTTCCACATGAACGAGGGTCACGCCGGATTCCTGGGTGTGGAACGCGTGCGTGAACTGACGAACCCGGCGCCGGCGAAACGATCCGGCCGCAAGGTCTCGGCACCTCAGGCGCTGGACTTCGACTCGGCCGAGGCGGTGGTCCGCGCGTCCAACATCTTCACCACCCACACCCCGGTCCCGGCGGGTATCGACCGCTTCCCGATGGACATGGTCCGCTACTACCTCGACGCCGACGAGGCCGGAGACTCGCGTCTGCTGCCCGGCCTGCCGGTGGCGACGGTCCTCGGGCTCGGCGACGAGGCCGACCCCGGCGTGTTCAACATGGCGCACATGGGATTTCGACTCGGTCAGCGAAGCAACGGCGTCTCGCAGCTGCACGGCGCGGTGAGCCGGGAGATGTTCTCGGGCCTGTGGCCGGGTTTCGACGCCGACGAGGTGCCCATCGGTGCCGTCACCAACGGCGTGCACGGCCCGACCTGGGTCGCGCGCCGGTGGCAGGATCTCGCCGGTGGCGACGAGGAGGCCGTCGCGCAGATCGTCGCCACCCTGCCGACCGACGAGATCTGGCAGATCCGTTCGACGATGCGCGCCCATCTCGTCGACGAGGTGCGTCGGCGCGCGTACCTCAGCGGCCGGGAACGCGGATTCACCGATGCCGAACTAGGCTGGACCGCCGAAATCTTCGACCCGTCGGCGCTGACCATCGGTTTCGCCCGCCGGGCGGCCACCTACAAGCGCCTCACCCTCATGCTGCGCGACCCGGAACGGATGCGACGCATCCTGACCGATCCGGACCGTCCGGTACAGCTGGTGATCGCAGGCAAGGCCCATCCCGCCGACGACGGCGGCAAGGCCCTGATCCAGCAGGTCGTTCGGTTCACCGAGGACCCCGAACTGCGCGATCGGATCGTGTTCCTGCCCGACTACGACATCTCGATGGCCCGCGACATCTACGCGGGATGCGATGTCTGGCTGAACAACCCGGTGCGGCCGATGGAGGCCTGCGGCACGTCGGGCATGAAGTCGGCGATGAACGGCGGCCTCAACCTGTCGATCCTCGACGGGTGGTGGGACGAGATGGCCGACGGCGACAACGGGTGGGCCATCCCGTCGGCGGAGGGTGTGACCGACGAACACCGCCGCGACGACCTCGAGGCCGAGGCGCTCTACTCCCTCCTCGAGGAGTCGGTGATCCCGCTGTTCTACAACCGGACGTCCGTGAACGTGCCCGAACGGTGGGTGCAGATGGTGCGTCACACCATCGCCCGGCTCGGCCCGAAGGTCGAAGCCGCCCGCATGGTGCGCGACTACACCACCGCGCTCTACGGGCCTGCCGCGCGGCAGTTCGCCTCGATCGTCGCCGACGACTACGCGCCGGCCAAGGATCTCGCCGAGTACCGTCAGGTCCTCGACCGGTCGTGGTCGTCGGTGCAGATCGCGGGGATCGACGAATCCGGGTCCGGTGACTCGCTGCTCGAGGACAGCCCGCAACGGGTCAGCCTGACGCTGACCGCACACGTCGCACTGGGCGAACTCAAGCCCGACCAGGTGTGCGTGCAGGCGCTGGTCGGACGAGTGACCGACGACGGCGAGATCGTCGAGCCGGTGATCGCCGAGATGAGCCCCACCGATCAGGCCGATCCGTCCGGTCGAACGCTGTTCCTCGCGAGCATCGCACCGGATCGTTCCGGCCGCCACGGTTACACCGCCCGGGTGCTCCCCCGGCATCCGCAGCTGTCCGACGACGCCGAGTTCGGTCTGGTCCGCTACCCGCTGGGCACCGCCGAGGACGCGGGTCCGAGCCTGGGTGAGACCGTGCTCGTTCCGGGCGCGAACACCTGACTTGGTGGTCCTGTCCACTGAGCGGTGCTGCTCTGGCTGACGGCGCGGAGCGCGACGAGGGGTTCGAGTAGCCCCGGTGTGCCCGTCGGACCGAGATCCGGCGGGCACATCGGGGTGTGCCCTATTCCACTATGAAGTTCTCAAGGTACGTGCGTCCCGGGAGGTCCCGGGGTGGTCGGGTCGTGCTGCTGGTCGGTTCTTCTCGGTCAGGCCCTGGGATCAGGCCTGCGGGTCAGGCGGCGATGTCGTCGAGGTGCATGGTGCGCCGGTTGTAGGCGGGGATCGGGGTGCGGGTCGGGTCCTGCTCGAAGGGTGGGAGCAGCCAGGGGTGGCGGTCGGCGCCCATGATGATGTCCCAGCCGGAGGCGTGGATCTGGGCGTGACACGAGGTGCACAACAGGCACCCGTTGTCCAGGTCGGTGGGACCCCCATCAGCCCAATGGTGGATGTGGTGGCAGACGGTATAGCCGTCTGCCGCACCACATTTGACACAACACTGGTCGCGGACGATCAACGCCTTGCGTTGATGATGGGTGAACAGGCGCTGCGGGTGTCCCATGTCCAACGGCACCTTCTCGCCGTCAACGATGATCGCGGTCACCGTGGCATCACAGGACAGCGTCTTCGCCAGGGTCTGCGAGATCGGACCCAGCCACTTACCGGACAGGGATACGATCGCCGACACCAGTTTCTCCCCGATCACGATGTCCGGATTCGCCTGTACCTCCAACCGACCGTCATCGGTCGGCTTGGAGGACCACTCGTTGATCGTCCGGTCCTCACCGGCCGGCACACCGCCGTGGTCGTCGGCGACCTGGTTGCCGAGTGTGCGGGCGGTGTCGAGCACCTCGCGCGGGGTGGCCCCGACAAAACGCTCAACGGTTCCGGTGCGCGTTTCTCGGTGTGCCCCATGCCGCGGACCAGTGTGTCGTGTCCCCCGGAGAACACCCCATCCCCGCTGTAGGCGGCGACCCGCTCCAACGACGCCAGGGCCGGCCACGTTCCGCAGCCCCATCAGGACCTTGGTGGTGTCGAACACCTCACGACCGGTGGCGTCGGCGGTGATGGTCAGGTCTCGCAAGGGGGCACGTTTTCGATCGGCATGCCCCGATAGTAGTCGAACATGTGTGCGAATTTGGCCCGTTGGTGGGTTATCCACAAGGGCAGACGGAAGGCGCAACGCCTTGTCCCCCATAGGATTTGGTTTGCGAAGGCGGAATACGCAGCAGAACGCGGCCTCGACGATCGGTGTCTCGATGGGGTCATGGTGGCCGTTCGTGGCTCGATCATCTCGCGCTCGGGATCCGGCGATGGTGCCTCCCACACATACAACGATCCGGGGGCCGGCGCTGTCGGCGCCGGCCCCCGGATCGTGTGTCGCGTCGCGGTGACTACAGGTACTGACCTGTGTTGGTCTCCGTGTCGATCGCACGGCTCGCGCCGGCGCTCTTGCCGGTGACGAGGGTGCGGATGTACACGATCCGCTCGCCCTTCTTGCCCGAGATCCGGGCCCAGTCGTCGGGGTTGGTGGTGTTCGGCAGATCCTCGTTCTCGGCGAACTCGTCGAGGATCGAGTCGAACAGGTGCTGCACCCGCAGACCGGGCTGCCCCGTCTCCAGCTGCGACTTGATCGCGTACTTCTTGGACCGGTCGACGACGTTCTGGATCATCGCGCCGGAGTTGAAGTCCTTGAAGTACATGATCTCCTTGTCACCGTTGGCGTAGGTGACCTCCAGGAACCGGTTGTCGTCGCTCTCGGCGTACATCCGCTCGACGACCCGTTCGATCATGGCGTTGAGGCATGCCGTGCGGTCGCCGCCGAACTCGCCCAGATCGTCGGCGTGCACCGGCAGACCCTCGGTGAGGTACTTGGAGAAGATGTCCATCGCCGATTCTGCGTCGGGACGTTCGATCTTGATCTTCACGTCCAGACGACCGGGTCGCAGGATCGCCGGATCGATCATGTCCTCGCGGTTCGAGGCGCCGATCACGATGACGTTCTCGAGCCCCTCGACACCGTCGATCTCGCTGAGCAACTGCGGCACGACGGTGGTCTCCACGTCGGAGGAGACACCCGACCCGCGGGTCCGGAAGATCGAGTCCATCTCGTCGAAGAACACGATCACCGGCGTGCCCTCCGACGCCTTCTCCCGAGCGCGCTGGAAGATCAGCCGGATGTGACGCTCGGTCTCACCGACGAACTTGTTCAGCAGCTCCGGTCCCTTGATGTTCAGGAAGTAGGACTTCGCCTCCTTCGCATCGTCGCCACGGACCTGGGCGATCTTCTTGGCCAGCGAGTTGGCGACGGCCTTGGCGATGAGCGTCTTACCGCATCCGGGCGGACCGTAGAGCAGCACGCCCTTGGGCGGGCGCAGCGCGTAGTCACGGAACAGATCCTTGTGCAGGAACGGCAGCTCGACAGCGTCACGAATCTGCTCGATCTGGCGGCCGAGACCACCAATGTCCTCGTAACCGACGTCGGGCACCTCCTCTAGGACGAGGTCCTCGACCTCGGCCTTGGGCACCCGCTCGAAGGCGAATCCGGCCTTGGTGTCGATCAACAGCGAGTCACCCGGGCGCAGCTTGCGGCGCTGGCCGTCTTCGCCTTCGACGTCGCCGAGCAGCGGGTCGGCCAGCCAGACCACGCGCTCCTCGTCGGCGTGCCCGACGACCAGCGCGCGCTGTCCGTCACCGAGGACCTCGCGGAGCGTGCTGATCTCGCCCACCGAGTCGTATTCGCACGCCTCGACGATGGTGAGCGCCTCGTTGAGTCGCAGCGTCTGACCCCGGCTCAAGGTGTCGGTGTCGATGTTGGGGGAACAGGTCAACCGCATCTTGCGGCCCGACGTGAACACGTCGACGGTGGCGTCGGGATGGGTTTCGAGCAGCACACCGTAGCCGCTCGGCGGCTGGCCGAGGCGGTCGACCTCTTCGCGCAGCGCCACCAACTGCTGGCGGGCCTCCTTGAGCGTGTCGAGGAGCTTGGCGTTGCGGGCGGTCAGGTTGTCGACACGTTCCTGCAGCTCCCGGACGTCGGTGGACCGGCCGGCGGCCTGCCGGGTCGCTTCGGGACGCGTGAATGGCGATGGATACGCGGGGATGAAACCCTCGTCGGGGACGTGCGCGGGCTCGTCACGTTCGGCTCCGAGCCCATGGGTGGACCCGAGACGATCGGCGCCGCTGGCGCCCTGGCGGTCAGATTCGGTCATTACTGACTCCTCTCCCCGGCAAACGCCCTCTGGCGGAGCGTTTGCGCCGTAACACCACGCTACCGGGGTGGGCGCGAAATCGCCCTGCACCGCGCAACTCAAGGTGTTGACGACGCGTTAATTCTAGGTTTTTGCAACGTATTCGCGATGTTTCGCGCGGTTAAGCCTATTCGCGCGCGGAGATCGGAAAATACCTCAGCCCTTGCTGGGTCGACGCTGCGGACGCAGCGTTGTGACACCGTCCGCAAGCCGCCGGGTGGTGATCAGGAAAGCGGTGTGGCCTTGCATTTTGTGTTCGGGCCGCACTGCGAGACCGACCGCGCTCCATTCCCGCACGAGCGATTCCCAGGCCCGCGGCTCCGTCCAGCACTCCTGATCTCGTAACGCCTCCATGATTCGGGACAATTGAGTGACCGTTGCCACATAAATAATCAGCACACCACCGGGTTTGATGGCCGTTCGGACCACATTCATCGGCTCCCAGGGGGCCAGCATGTCCAGCACGATCCGGTCGAAACGATTCTCCGGAGCGAGCCCTGCCGCGTCGAGGTTCGCCAGATCGTCGACGATGAGTTCCCAGTTCGGTGGGCGCTCACCGAAGAAGGTCTCGACGTTGCGGACCGCATGCTCGGCATGATCGGAGCGGATCTCGTAGGAGGTCACGCGGCCGCTCGAACCGACCGCCCGCAGCAGCGAACATGTCAGCGCACCCGACCCCGCGCCGGCCTCCAGTACCCGCGCACCCGGGAAGATGTCGCCTTCGGTGACGATCTGGGCGGCGTCCTTCGGATAGATGACCTGGGCGCCGCGCGGCATCGACAGCACGTAGTCGACGAGCAGCGGGCGCAGTGCCAGATACTGCGTGCCGCTGGTCGCCGACACGATGCTGCCCTCGGGCGCACCGATCAGATCGTCGTGGGCGATGGCGCCCCGGTGGGTGTGGAACTGCTTGCCCGGCTCGAGATGCACGGTGAACTTGCGCCCTTTGGCGTCGGTGAGCTGCACGCGGTCGCCCACGGCGAAGGAGCCGGTCGTCGGCATCGGGTGAGGGTCCTTCCGGCTGGTCAGGGTGTCGGTGCTCGGAGATGTCGGTGTCGCGACCTACCCTGCCAAATGTGACTACGACGATCGACGCTGGGGCCGGGCAAGCGAGTGCGATGCCGGGCGATGCACCGTCGCCGCGGGGACTGTTGGGTCGTCCGCTCGCCCTCTCCCCGTCGCGTGCGGCCGATTTCAAGCAGTGTCCGCTGCTCTACCGGTATCGCGCGATCGATCGTTTCCCGGAGAAACCGACGGAGGCGCAGACCCGCGGCACCGTCGTGCACGCGGCGCTCGAGAACCTCTTCGACATGCCCGCGCAGCTGCGGACACGGGAATCGGCGGACCTGCTCGTCGAGGGCGCCTGGGCGGCGATGTGTGAGGCCGACCCCGCATTGGCCGACGTCATCGACGCCTCGGCCACGGACCGTTTCGTGGCCGAGGCGCAGAAGCTCATCGCGACCTATTACACGATGGAGAACCCGACGGCCTTCGAGGCCGATGCCTGCGAGGAACACGTCGAGATCGACCTCGACGAGGTGCTGCTGCGCGGTTTCATCGACCGCATCGACGTGGCACCCACCGGGCAGATCCGCATCGTCGACTACAAGACGGGCCGCAGCCCCGGCGAGATGTACGAGGCCAAGGCACTGTTCCAGATGAAGTTCTACGCGCTCGCCATCCTGCGCACCCGCGGCGTGGTACCCACCCGCCTGCAGCTGATGTACCTCGCCGACGGTCAGCAGCTCACCTACGAACCCGACCGTGACGAACTCGACCGGTTCGCGCGCACCCTCAAGGCCATCTGGGCGGCGATCCGGTCGGCGGTCGCGACCGGTGACTTCCGTCCGCAGCGGTCAGCGATGTGCCGCTTCTGCGAGCACAAGTCCCGCTGCCCGGAGTTCGGTGGCACCGTCCCGCCGTATCCGGGGCCGCCGGCGGGGTTCGTCGCCTGACGTCGGGGCTCGCCCGGACGATGCGCCCCGCCCGGCACCGACTATGACGGTAGGCATAGGGTGTTCGGTGTGGAGAGCTGCTACTACGTGCCGATCGATGCGCCATCCGCCGTCGACGACCCCGGCAGCTGGGAGTACTTCCAGCCGACCGACGGGACGCAGAGCGTCTGGGCCTCGACGATGCAGCACGGCGGTCCGCCATCGGGACTGCTGATGCGCGCGTTGGCACGCCGAGACCCTGATCCGAACCAGACGTTCACGCGGGTGACCACCGAAATCCTCGGTCCCATCGGGCTCGACGTGAACCGGGTGCGCACCGAGGTCATCCGGCCGGGACGTCAGATCAGCCTGATCGGAGCCGACCTCGAGGTCCGGCAACCCGACGGCAGCTTCCGACTCGTGGCACGTTCGGTCGGCTGGCGGCTGCGCCGAGCCGACACGACGGCGATCGTCGAGGACCCGGGTCCGTTGACCCCGGTGCCCGACGAGCTCGAACCGGTGCGCGGTGTGACGTCGAATGTCGATCTCGGCGTGGACTGGGGCACCATCGGCTTCATCGGCACCATCGACTCGGCCACCGTCGTCGGCCGCGCCGGCGACACCCCTGCCGTTTGGGTGCGCCCGGCGATCCCGCTCGTCGGCGGCGAGGAGATCACCGACCTGGAATCGATCTTCACCGTCATCGACATCGCCAACGGACTCGGCACCCGACTGCAGATCGATGAGTGGACGTGGATGAACACCGACACGACGGTGCACCTCACCCGGATACCACGCGGTCCGTGGGTGGGTATCGACGCCGACCTCGTGCAGGGACCCGACGGTTTCGGCGCGACCTTCGCCGACCTGCACGACAGGACCGGGTTCATCGGGCGGTCGGCGCAGACGGTGCTGCTCGAACGACGCTGACCCGAAGAGTTCGGCGAGCGGCCGGCCCTGAAGTCCGCGCATGAGCGGGGCACCGAAACGCCGGTGTCGATGACTGCCCGGTGGTGCGAGGTCTTCAGGGTCCGCTGAGCCGGCACCGGGAACTGACCGGGCGAGCCTCAGAACCGGCAGGACCGGATGTCGGTGGCGAGGATCGCCTTCGCGCCGAGCTCGGAGAGCTCGTCCATGAGGCTCTGGTGGTTCTTGCGGGGCACCATCGCGCGCACCGCCACCCAGTCGGGGTCGGCCATCGGCGCGACCGTCGGCGATTCCAGACCCGGCGTGAGCTTCGATGCTTGCTCGAGCAGCGAGCGCGGGCAGTCGTAGTCGATCATCACGTACTGCTGCCCGAACACCACACCCTGCACGCGGGCGACGAACTGGCGTGCAGCCTTGTCCAGGCCGGCGCCGCTGCGCGAGAGCAGCACCGCCTCGGAGTCGCACAGCGATTCCCCGAACGCGGCCAGTCCGTGCTGGCGCAGCGTGCGGCCCGATCCGACGACGTCGGCGATCACATCGGCGACACCGAGCTGGATGGAGATCTCCACGGCGCCGTCGAGCCGGATGATCTGTTCCGGTTCGATGCCACGCGCGGCGAGATCCTCGCGCACCAGGTTCGGGTACGACGTGGCGATCCGTTTGCCGGCCAGGTCGTCGATCGTCCAGGTCGCGTGGGCAGGGGCGGCGTAGCGGAACGTCGACGACCCGAAGCCCATCGAGAGCTGCTCGTCGACGGTCGCGCCGGCATCACGGGCGAGATCACGGCCGGTGATGCCGAGGTCGAGGGTCCCGGCACCGACATAGATCGCGATGTCCTTGGGCCGCAGGAAGAAGAACTCGACGTCGTTGGCGTTGTCGAGAACCGTGAGGTCCTTCGCGTCGGAACGCCGACGGTATCCGGCCTCGGCGAGAATGGTCGCGGCGGATTCGGAGAGCGCGCCCTTGTTGGGAACGGCTACACGCAACATGGTGTCTTCGATGTCCTTACTGGTTGCCGAGCGATGAGCTGATATCCGCGGGGTCGCGACGATGACGTCATTCGTCACGAGCCCCTACAGATGGCGGTACACGTCGGCCAACGAGAGTCCACGCTTGACCATCATCACCTGAAGCCAATAGAGCAGCTGGGAGATCTCCTCGGAGAGCGACTCATCCGATTCGTGTTCGGCGGCCAGCCAGACCTCGCCGGCCTCCTCGATGATCTTCTTGCCGAGGGTGTGGATTCCCGCATCGAGTGCCGCGACGGTCCCGCTGCCCTCCGGCCGGGTCTGCGCCTTCTCGGTCAGCTCCGCGAACAGCTCCTCGAATGTCTTCACGAGTGCCCATCATCGCATGTCGCGATGCCCCCGATGTTGGCCGGTCCACGCGTCGGTGACGTCGTCGATGGTCAGGCCGATCAGCGTCCGGCGGAAGGTGCGCAGCGCGCCCGCGGGCACCGGGACCGCCGAGGGCACCACGAGGGTGGGACAGCCGGCGGTCGTCGCCGCGTCGGTTCCGGTGGGCGAATCCTCCACCGCCAGACAGTCGTCGGGTCTGGTGCCCAGCAGCTCCGCCGCACGCAGATATGGGTCGGGGGCGGGTTTGCCGGTGCTCACCTCGTCGCCGCACACCGAGGCGAGGAACCGCTGGCGACCGAGGGTGTCGAGAGCGACCTCGGTCAGCTCGCGGACCGTGTTGGTCACCAACACCATCGGCACTCCCGCCACCCGGAGCAGGTCCAGGGCCTCGACGGCCCCCGGCCGCCAGGGCAGGCCCCTGGAGAACAGGTGCGCGACGTGATCGAGCATCCAGCGGGAATCGGCCGCGACGTCACGCTCTGCGGAGGTCAACTGCGCCGCGTCGTGCACCTTGGTGATCGCGTCTGGCAGCGAGTTCCCGAGTGTCGACTCCCGCAGCGCGGGGCCCATCATGATGCCGTGCCGCAGCGCCAGGTCCTCCATCGCGATGTCCCAGATCGGTTCGGAGTCGAGCAACGTGCCGTCCATGTCCCAGAGGACGGCGGCGGGCGAGGTCGGCGCGGGTCGGATCACCCCTGCATCATTGCAACCGCGGATTCGGTCGTGTCATCGGCCGGGTAGAACAGCTCGATGGTCATCTCCTCCAGGGTG
>NZ_BAHC01000141.1 GCF_000298195.1 Gordonia rhizosphera NBRC 16068
GACGGTGGCATCACAGGACAGTGTTTTCGCCAGGGTCTGCGAGATCGGGCCCAGCCACTGCAACGCCGCGGCATCCGGGGTGTCGGCCGGGACGGTCAGATTGAGGTGCGTTTTCGGGGCCGCCACCAGATCCGCGACACCCGAACTGGCGGCGTGGGCGGCCGCGTCCAGGATCATCTCCAACGCATCCGCGCGGCGCTGCCCGGCGCTGCGGGCATCCTCCGACCCGTCGGGTTCAGGGCGTTTCTGCGACAGGGATTCGATCGCCGACACCAGTTTCTCCCCGATCACGATGTCCAGGTTCGCCGAGACCTCCAACCGGCCGTCGTCGGTGGGCTTGGTAGTCCACTCGTTGATGGTGCGGTCCTCACCGGCCGGCACACCACCCTGCTCGTCGGCGATCTGGTTGCCGATGCTGCGGGCGGTGTCGAGCACCTGGCGTGGGGTGGCCCCGGCAAACGCCTGGGCGATCAGGGCGAGTTGGTGTTCGATGCGTGACACCTCGCTCAGCGGTTCCGGGGCCCGTTTCTCGATGTGCCCCATGCCGCGGACCAGGGCGTCGACGTGTTCCCCGGAGAACACCCCGTCCCCGCTGTAGGCGGCGACCCGTTCCAGGGTCGACAGCGCGGCGGCGATCCGCAGCCACCGATCCGCCACCGTGGGTGCGGCACCCATCTCGATCAGCAGGGCCCGGGTCTTGCCACCGGTCTGTCGGGCCACCCCCAACCGGTCCAGGGCGCCGGCGTGTACGGCGAGTTGGTGGTCGACCACGTTCCGCAGGCCCATCAGGAGCTTGGTGGTGTCGAACACCTCGCGGCCGGTGGCGTCGGAGGTGATGGTCAGGTCACGGACGGTGGGGAGCAGGGTGTCGATCGGCATGCCCCCATAGTAGTCGAACACCTGTTCGAACACAAGCTGGATTTCAATTTAACCTTCTGCGCCACAACATCTTTCAGCATTCGTGCATGAACGCAACCACTCATCCTATCGTGGGTGTACGACAGACCCACTGGGGCTCAATTACGTTGTGCTGCTGCACTTCCGACCCTTCGTGACGCTCGCAAGCTCGCTCCTCAGGGAACGGGCGACGCTCACACGCCCGCTCCACAGCGAACGGGCGACGCCCGCTCCACAGGGAACGGGCGACTTTCGCAAGCTCGCTCCTCAGGGATCGGGCGGCTCACACGCCCACCCGATCCCTGACCAGTCAGGTCGCCGTCGACGGCAGCGGGTGACGCCGACGGAGCATCAGGACACCGATGCCGATGATCGCGACACCCCGGGGCGCCTCGTAGATGAATCCGGAAAGTCCCTCGACCGCCGCAAGGGGCAGCATGAACCCGCCCATGCCGACGACGGTGAGCACTCCGATCCACCGCGGGACCGCCCGACTGCGGATCAGGCCCGCCCCGAGGAGCCCCATGCCCACGAGCATGACCAGTCCGCCGCCGGTGTTGAGCATGCGGAACGCGGTGGTGCCGAGCATCGAATCGTCGCCGGCGATGATCCATGCCTTGGCGGGATCGTGCGCGAACGGGTAGGCCACGAACAACTCGACGGTGAGATGTCCGGTCGCGGTCACCAGGTTGCCGACAAAATAGGTGACGGCACCGAGGAATCCGACGATCCCGATGCGCGGCGCCAGCCACGCGTGCATCCCGGGTAGTCCCAGCAGCAGCAACGTGGTGCCGACGGCGAGCAGGATCTGCGCCCAGGGGGCGCCGGCACCGTGAAGTGCCTGCACCGAGTGCGCCTTGCCCGCGACGATGGGATGCAGTGTCCCACCGGCGATACAGGCGGCGCCTCCGGCGACGAGTGCTCCGCCGCTGAGCTTGCGGAGGGTCGGCCAACTCGGTGATCGGAACGGGCCCGGTGTGTCGGACGCCATGTCGGACGCTTCGAGTTCTGTGGTCGTGTGGGGACGAGTTGTGTGTGTCATGTCGTCGAGACTCGGCGATACGGCTGGTGTTAGCCTTGTGCGACGCTGGTGCGGGTCACGACACCGGCAAAGGACCAGGTCAGGTGCAGGTGGGAGTACCCGATCCGCTCATCGGTGTCAGGGTTCTCGGCCCGTTGTCGGTGACCGCGGCCGACGGTTCCGCGATCGCGATGACCGCGCGCAAACACGCCGAACTGCTGACGATCCTGACCGTCGAGCGCAGCGCCTGCTCCCCCGATCGGATCGCCGACCTGCTGTGGCGCCATCACCCGCCGCCGTCGGCGGGCGGAACGCTGCAGGGATACGTCTCGCGGCTGCGCAAGCAGCTGGCACCGACCTCCTCGGTGCGTATCGACACCATGCCCGCGGGCTATGTTCTGCGTTGCGACGGTGCCGGAACCGATCTCGACCAACTCGACCGGCTCGGCCAGGAGGGTCTGCAGCTCATCCGGACCGACCCCGCCGCCGGCGCGGAACTCCTGTGCTCGGCGCTCGCCCTGTGGCGTGGCGATCCGCTGACCGAGATCGCCGACATCGACCACTACGCACCGGAACTCGCGAGACTCGACGAGATGCGGTCCGAACTCACCGAGGCCGCCGCGGAGGCGCTCCGGATCGTCGGGGAACCACGCCGCGCGTTGGCGATGCTGAACCCGCTGTGCCACCGTCATCCCTACCGAGAGGGGGCGGTACGGTCGCTGGCCCGGGCGCTGCGCGACGACGGGCGGGTGGCCGACGCACTGGACGTGATCCGTCGGCTGCGACGCACGTTGAGCGAGGATCTCGGGCTCGACCCGAGCACCGAGACGACCGCCCTCGAGGGCGAACTGCTCGATCCGGCCGCCACCGCGCCGCCTGCCCCGATCCCGGCACCGGTCGGGAGGTCGCTGCGGCTCGTCGGGCGGTCGGCGGAGCGGGCGGCACTCGACAGGGTGTGGACCGGCGGTGCCTCGGGGCCCGCCGGTGCCCTGCTCGTGGGCCCGTCCGGGATCGGGAAGACCGCTCTCACCGAGGATCTCGTCGCGCGACGGTCGGCGGTTGCGCGCCGGTTCGTCGGACGGCCGGGTGGCGGTGGCCCGCCGTTCGCCGGCGTCGAGGAACTCTTCGGCGACGTCCCCGGACCGAACGCAGCCGCGATCTCTCAGGCGGTGACCGCGATGCTGTGGACCGATGTCGCGGCGCACGGCCGCGCCGTGGTTCTCCTCGACGACCTGCAGTGGCTCGACATCGACTCCGCGCGGGTGCTCGCCCGGGTGCTGTCGAGGATGCCGCACACCCCGGTCACCGTGCTCGCCACCTGCCGCACCCCCGACGACGAGTCGGTGGACATCGTGCGCGGCGCGCTCGACCGGCATGGCACGCTGGTCGCGATCACCGTGCGCGAACTCTCCGACCGCGAGATCGGCGAGCTCATCCGACGTCGACTCACCGACCTCCGCGTCGACACCGCGGTCGACGCGGCCGACCTCGCTCGCCGCTGCCTCGGCAACCCGGTGATCGCGACCCAGCTGTGCGACGCGGTCGCGTGGGGGTCGGACCCGCGTCTCCGCGAACCCGCCCACGGTGTGATCGGCGACCGGCTCGACGAACTCCCCGACGTGGCACGCGAGTTCATGACGCTCCTCGCGGTGGCGGGCGGCCGCCTCCCCGCCGAGGTCGCCGCCGAACTCGGCGGATCCGAACATCAGCGGGTCATCGAGGCCGTGCTGCAGACCCGGCTGGTCCGCATCGCCGACGACGGCGCCCTCGTCGTGGTCCACGACTCCATCCGCGAGGCGGTCCTCGGCCGGACCTCGCGCCCACAGCGAGCCGCTGCGCACCGCGCACTTGCCGACATGTTCGTCGAGGTTCGTCCGCATGACCTGGAGGCCGTCGCCGTGCATCGCGCGGAGTCCGCCGACGACGCCGATCGCGCTCGGGCCGCCGCGTCCTGTCTGGCCGCCGCCCGGGCCGCGCTGGCCTCCGACGCCACAAACACGGCACTCGACCTCGCCCGGCGCGGCATCGCGCTGCACCCCGACGACGAACCCGCCGTGGCCCTGCATCGCATCGCCGGGACCGCCGCGACCCGCATCGGTGAGTTCGATCTCGCCGCAGAGTCTTTCGACGTCGCGGCCACGATCAGCCGCCGCCGCCGGGACTGGCCGGCGCTGGCCGAGACCGCGCTGCTGGCCGCGCCCCGCGGCGTCGCCGGCTACTGGTCCGGGTTCGGTGTCGTCGAGTCGGTCGATCCGGCGCTGGTGCGGGAATCGTTGGCGCACAGCACCGAACTCGATCCGGAGTCCGTGGCGCGCTTACACGCCGGTGAGGCGGCGCGACTGACCCTGCTGGGCCTGCCCGGCGCCGACGACCATCTCGGCGCGGCGCGACTCGCCGCCGGGAATGCGCCGGCGGTCGACTACGAGGTGGCACTCGCCAAGTTCCTCGTCCGCTGGGAACCGGGCCGGCTGTCGGACCGCAGCAAGATCGCCGACACCCTCGTGGAAATGTCGGAGGGCGATCCGGATCGTCGCGCCACCGCACTGCATCTGCAGCGGGTGTGTGCGCTCGAGGCGGGCGATCTGCGGCTGACACGGCGCCTGTCGACGGAATTCGTACGGCTCATCGGACGGCGCGCGGACGCCGACCTGACCACGATGCAGTTGTGGTGGCAGGTGATGCTCGCATTGCTGCGGGGCGACTACCCGGCGAGCCGGGCGCTGACCGAGCAGTTCGCGGACAGCGTCGGGGGTCTGTCGCAACGCGCCCGGCTCCTCGCCGAGGCGTCGGTCGCGACGAGCCGCTCGATCGAGGCATGGCATCACGGCGATCTCGTCTCGATGCTCCCGGCGTTCGACGAATTGATCGAACAGGTCGACGACGATTTCACCCTGGTCATCGCCCTCGGGTCCGCCGAGGCCGGTGAGCACGACCGCGCCCTCGGGCTCATCGCCGAACTCACCGCCGGCGCCGACCGATGGACGGGATCACGCATCGTCGCGCGGGTGCCGTTGCTGACCGAGGCGCTCTACGCGATCTCCCGCAACCCCGACCATCTCAGGTCGGCCCGCGAGATGTGCGCACGGCTCGGCCGATTCGTCACCGATTGGTCGACGGGACTCATCGTCCAGTGGCCGGGTCTGGTCTGTCTGGGACCAGCGGTGCTCTATCGAGGAACCGTCAAGGCGATTCTCGGCGACCCCGGCGCCCTCCACGATCTCGACACGGCGATCTCACTGGCCCGCGACACCGGGGCCCGGCCCTATCAGGAACGGGCGCGTCGACGTCGCGACGAAATCGCCGGGGCCGTGAGGTGAAGTTCAGGAATCCGTCCACACCGGTGCCCGCTTCTGCAAGAACGCAGTGATGCCCTCCTGCGCGTCGCAGGTCATCGCGTTGGTGGCCATGGTCTCGCCCATCAGCCGATATGCGTCGTCCTCGGTCTGCTCGATCTGCCGGTAGAAGGCCTCCTTGCCGATGGCCACCGTCGACGCGCTCGAGGAGGCGATCCGCAGAGCGAGCTCCCGCACCGCCGTGGTCAACTTGTCGTCGTCGACGACGTCGTTGACCAGGCCCCAGTCGGCGGCCGTGGCCGCATCGATGACGTCGCCGGTGAGCAGCATCTTCATCGCGCGCTTGCGGCCGATCGCGCGGGTGAGAGCGACCATCGGCGTGGAGCAGAACAGGCCGATCTTGACGCCCGGGGTGCTGAACCGTGCCGACGCCCCGGCCACGGCCAGATCGCAGGTCGCGACGAGCTGGCATCCCGCGGCGAACGCCATCCCGGCGACCTCGGCGATCACCGGCTGCCGCACGCTGTGGACCGCGGCCATCATCTCGGTGCACGCGGCGAACACGGCGCGCTCGTCGTCGAGGGTCCGGTCGACGAGTTCGGTCAGGTCATGACCGGCGGAGAACGCCGGGCCGAGTGCGCGGATGATCACCACCCGCACGTCGCGGTCGTCGGCCAGACGCCGCAACGCCGCGGTGATCGTGCGCATCGTCTCCGTGGACAGCGGGTTGCGGCGGTGCGGGGCGGTGAGCGTGATGACACCGAGCGGGGCGTCGACCTCGACCTCGACAGCGGTCGAGACGGTGGACGGAGCATCGGGACGGTCGGACATCGAGGTCTCCTCACAGGTGCGGATCTGCGTCGGCGGCGGCGGCCTCCCCCGCTGTCGTTCTTACACGGCACCTTCACTACTCTCATCACGGGATCGCCCGACCTCGAGGAGTGGCGCATGGACAAGACAGCGATCGTGACCGGCGGTGCCGGCGGGATGGGTCTCGCGACCGCCCGGATCCTCGGCGCTGATCACCACGTCGTGCTCACCGATGTCCGGCGCGACCGCCTCGACGCCGCGGTCGCCGAACTCGCATCCGCAGGGGTCAGCGCGCAGGCGGAACTCTGCGACATCACCGACCGGCCTGCCGTCGACACACTGTTCGCCACCGCGGTGGCCACCGGCCAGGTACGTGCCGTGGTGCACTCGGCCGGGGTGAGCCCGCAGATGGGCTCGGCGGAGACGATCGTCAAGATCAATGCGGTCGGCACCGTCAACGTGACCGAGGCGGCGCTCACCATGGCGCACGATGGTTCCGCGCTGGTGAACGTGGCGTCGATCGCCGGTCACATGCTGCCCGGGTTCCTGGTACCCAAACGCACCTACCGGCTCGCCTCGACCGACGTCGACAAGTTCACCCGCAAACTCGTGGCGACCGCCTCGCGGGGGCCGGAGAAGATGCGGCCAGGTTCGGCGTACTCACTGAGCAAGAACTTCGTCATCTGGTACTCCCAGGACCGGGCGGCCGCGTTCGGGGCCCGCGGCGCCCGCATCCTCTCGGTGTCGCCGGGCACCTTCGACACCGAGATGGGACGGCTCGAGGAGAAGAGCGGCTCCGCAAGACTCCTCGAGTACGCGGCCCTCAAACGCTTCGGCCGACCCGAGGAGATCGCGGAACTGCTCGCCTTCTGTGCGAGCGACAAACCGGGCTATCTCACCGGCACCGACATCCTCTGCGACGGTGGCACCAAGGCCGGCCTGGGCCTCAAGGACATGATCTCGATGGCCCGCCACTCCTAGCGGCCATTCCACCCATTTCGTCTGTGACCCACATCACAAAATTGGTGTGTTGTCCGTCACATATATGACGCCACCGTAAACGCCGCGCCGAGCCGCGACACGCCGGTGTGCGCAGGGGATTCACAGGAATCACACGGCTGTTATCACGGCGTGATCTGAACTGCGCAGGTCACCGACGTGGCGTGACCTTTTCGTTATCAGCTTGTACGGTCGCCTCCGAACCGAGATCAACCGCCCAGCTCCAATTCCGGGGCGGCGAATGGAGGAACACGACCATGAGCATCAAGAAGCTCGCTGTGCGCGCCGGACTGATCGGCGCACTGTCCCTGACCCCGCTGGCGGCCTTCGCCGGCACCGCGTCGGCCAACAACTGGGACGCAGTCGCCCAGTGCGAAAGCGGCGGCAACTGGGCGATCAACACCGGCAACGGCTACTACGGCGGCCTGCAGTTCTCGCAGAGCACCTGGGAGGCCAACGGTGGGTCCGGCAACCCGGCCTACGCTTCGCGTGAAGAGCAGATCCGCGTCGCCGAGAACGTCCTCGCGACCCAGGGTGCCGGCGCCTGGCCGCACTGCGGTGCCTACCTCTGATCGACCGCGGCACCTGCACGCGTGAGCCGGGCCGTATCTGTCATTCCGACAGGTCGGCTCGGCTCTGCCGTTTCGGAGGCCGGTCGGCACGCGTTCCGACGAACCGCGCCATCATCGGGAACACCAACACCGTCGTCGCTCCGGCGGCCACCAGGATCGACGCGAGTTCGTTCGACATCAGCTCGGCGCTGGTGGCGAACTGCGTGACCGCGACGATGATGGGCAGCCCGGTCGCCGCGTAGAGGGCCAGTTGGGCACGCTCGCGTGGCGAGGGCAGATTGGCCCCGTGCGGCACATACCGCTCGCTGAGCCACACCGGCAGTCCGCGGGCGATGGCGATCGAGACCACGAACAACAGCCAGACCCCGGGCTCCCCCACCACTGCTTCGACATCGATCCCCATTCCCGACGTGACGAAGAAGATGGGGATGAACACGCCGTAGCCGAGGACCTCGAGGGAGTGGCCCATCGTCGGATGATCCGGGCCGATCAGCCTGCGCAGGATCGCGCCGGCGGCGAACGCACCCAACACGACGTCGAGCCCGAACACCTCGGCGACCGTCATCAGCGTCAGCAGCAGCACCATGACCACACGCACCGGCAGCTGTGTGGTGCCACCGGCCATGTCGGCGAACACTCGACCGACGCCGGGCATCCCCGTCAGCATCCGCTGCGGCACGATCCAGATGATCACCGCGGCCACGCCGAACAGCGCCACCACGACCGCGGCGGCACCGACGTTTCGGCTGGTGAGCAGAAGTGACATGGCGAGGACCGGGCCGAGTTCGCCGACCGCCCCGTGCGCCATCACCGCCCGGCCGAGCGGTCTGTCGAGCAACCCGAGCTGTTTGATGATCGGCAGCAGCGTGCCCAACGCCGTGGAGGTCAGCGCGATCGCCACGGCGATCCGCGCGGTGAAATCGGCGGACGAGCGGGCCAACGAGATGGTCGCCAACGCCAGCCCCAGACTTGCCAGCCAGGTCAGACGCGCTACCCGGCCGGGACGCCCACTCAGCAGCTGCGGGTCCAACTCGTAGCCCGCGAGCAGGAACAGCATGCCCAGCCCGAGCTGGCTGATCGTCTCCAGATCGGCGGTGTCGGCCCAGTCCAGGGCGAACGGCCCGAGGATCATGCCGAGGACCAGGAGCACGACGACATCGGGGACGAAGCCGCGGAATGCGCGGGCGACGATCGGCGCCACCGCGACCGCGAGGACCGCCCAGAACAGCGACAGGATCTCCGAAGCGTCCGAGCCCGAGGATGCCTCGGCCAGCAACATCATGCGGTCATCGTGGCACACGGCTCTCTTCCGGCCCGCGATCGAGGGCCACGCGCACGACGATGGCGGGCCGTACGTCGGAAAAGTCACACACCCCGACCTGACCGACGGGTAGATGGGAGGCTGATCTCCACACCGCAACCGGCCCGGATTGGAGCGACACCATGGAGACCCCCGGCGACGTGACAGCCATCGATTCCACCCCCGGCGACGGGGCCGTCACGACCGACGACCCGTCCGATCGGATCAGCCTCTCGATGTCATTGCTGATGACCCCCGACATGGCCAACTTCACCGGCAATGTCCACGGCGGCACGCTGTTGAAGCTGCTCGACCAAGTCGCCTACGCGTGTGCGAGCCGCTATTCGCGCCGCTACGCGGTGACGCTCTCGGTGGACCGGGTGATTTTCCGCGAGCCCATCCGGGTCGGCGAGATCCTCACCCTGAGCGCCTCGGTCAACTACACCGGCCGCACCTCCATGGAGGTCGGCATCCGCGTCGACACCGAGAACGTCCGCACCGGCGAGCGCCGGCACACCAACAGCTGCTACTTCACGATGGTGGCCACCGACGACAACGGCCGCCCGCACCCGGTCCCCCAGCTCGTCCCGCGGACCGAGCTGCAGAAGCGGCGCCACCAGCGGGCACTGGATCGCCGGGCCGCGCTACGGTCGGCACAGTAGGTCCTGCTCATCGGACCTCACTCGTCGTCGGTGCGCTCTTCCTCGTCGAGCGCGCTCACCGCGATCCCGTAGGGCAGGAACCGCACCTTGCGCCGAGGGTCGGTATTGCGCTGGTTGGCCCGCAACGCCTCGATTTCGCTCGCATACACCTGCTCGACCCGCGCACCGCCATCATCGTCGACAACGAAAACCGCCCACACCCCGGCACCGGTTTCACCCGTTGTCTCGGGCTGCGGTCGCGAACGCGGTCCGCTCTCGGTGAACATCGACGACCATGCGCTGCGGCCGCCGGGGCTCGCCATGAACCGTCCAACCATGTCACGCAGTCCTTCGGTCGCCTCGCGCGCGAACCGGTCGAAATCCTCGGGGTCCATCCCCCACGGTCCGTTGTTGTCGGCCATGACTCCTCCAGGTGCGTCGTGACTCCGATTACCTCGTGACGGCCGTACGGCCGCGATGCATCCAGTCTCCACACGTTCGGCGCTCTGCGCCACACCCGTCGGCGAAGGTGGGCGAGATCAGGCCGAGGCCCACGCCAGCACGTCGTCGAGCGGCCAGGTGGTGACGATGCGATCGGCCTCGATCCCGAACTCCTCGGCCCGTCGTGCGCCGAGCCCCTTGAAGCCGAGTTGTCCGGGAGCGTGCGCATCCGAATCGATCGCGAACAGGCAGCCGAGGTCGCGGGCGAGTTCGATCAGGTCGTCGGGTGGATCGACCCGTTCGGGACGCGAGTTGATCTCGACCGCGGTGCCGTGCGCCGCGCAGGCCGCGAACACCTCGCGGGCATCGAACTCCGACGGGGGCCGACGGCGCCCGCCCAGCACCCGACGTCCGGTGCAGTGACCGAGCACGTTGACCCGTGGGTCGCTGACGGCGGCCACCATGCGGCGGGTCATCGACCCCGGATCCATGCGCAGTTTCGAATGCACCGACGCCGTGACGACGTCGAGCCGATCGAGCATCGCGTCGGTCTGGTCGAGAGTGCCGTCGTCGAGGATGTCCACCTCGATCCCGGCCAGGACCCGGAACCCGTCGTCGTCCGACCGGGCGTTGAGTGCCGCGATCTCGGTGATCTGACGGTCGAGGCGCTCGACGCTCAGTCCGTTGGCCACCGTCAACCGTGGCGAGTGGTCGGTGATCGCGAGCCATTCGTGGCCGAGCGCGGTTGCGGCGGCGGCCATCTCGTCGAGGGGCGCGCCGCCGTCGCTCCAGTCGGTGTGGGCGTGTAGGTCCCCCCGCAGCGCGGTGAACAGGCCGGAGTCGTCGGCGGGGACCGACGACGACTCCTCTTCCTGGAGATGGGCGAGGTAGCCGGGCAGGTCGCCGGCCACCGCCTCGGCGATCACTGCGGCGGTGCTCTTGCCGATCCGCTCGATTGCCGTCAGCGTCCCCATATCGGCGCAACGGCGCAGTTCGCCGGGATCGGTGTCGGCCACCGCCTGCGCCGCCCGTCGGAACGCCTCCACCCGGTATGTGCTCTGCCGGTCGTGTTCGAGCAGCCAGGCGATCCGTGTCAGTGCGTCAACGGGATCCACCGGCGCCACCAGCGGGACCAGCAGCCTCATGGCCGGTCGCCGGCGCCCTCGGTCCCGCGTGCCTGCGCATCCGCATACCGACGGTGCAGTTGTTCGCGCACGTCGTCGGCGCTGTAGGCGTTGCGCTGCCGCTGATCCCGGGCGACCAGCACCCCGCCCGCCGCCACGCCGACCACGCCGGCCAAACCCACCCATTTCCATACGCTGCGCATACGCC
Source organism: Gordonia rhizosphera NBRC 16068 (assembly GCF_000298195.1). GTDB lineage: Bacteria > Actinomycetota > Actinomycetes > Mycobacteriales > Mycobacteriaceae > Gordonia > Gordonia rhizosphera. The sequence goes on from NZ_BAHC01000141.1 coordinate 11,307, forward strand.
CGAGGATAGTTCCTGCTCTAGGCTGCTCTGGTGCGCTCAGGCAACGACACCGACGATTCCGCGGTCGCCCTCGACGCGGCGCTCGAGGCGACGCGGACCGGCGACATCTGGTTGTTCCGCGGCCGATCCGGACCGGATCGCGCGATCCGCACCCTGACCAACGCGCCCGTCAACCACGTCGCGATGACCGTGGCGATCGACGATCTGCCGCCGCTGTTGTGGCACGCGGAACTCGGCGACAAACTCACCGATGTATGGAGTGGCAGCAACCACCGTGGTGTCCAGTTGCACGACGCCCGGGAGGCGGTCGTGCAGTGGATGGACCGCTACGGGCAGGACTGCTGGTTGCGGCAACTGGATCCCGAAGTCAGCACGGCTTCCGAGGACCGGCTGCTGCAGGTGATCGCCCGGCTCGACGGCACGCCGTTCCCGGCGACCGCCCGGCTCGCGGGTCGCTGGTTCCGCGGGCGGCTTCCCACCACCCTCGACGTCGTGCGCGGTATCCCCTACGTCGACCGGTTCGTCCGGGAGCGGCGGGCGCGGCGACAAGAACAGGACGCGAGTCTTCAGGCCGCCTACTGCGCCGAGGTCGTGGCGATCACCTACACGCAGATGGGTCTGATCGACACCGGCAAGGGCTCGAACTGGTTCGATCCCGGCCGGTTCTGGAGCGGCGACGTGTTGCCGCTCGCACCCGGGTTCTCGCTGGGGCGCGAGATCGCGGTGAACCGCTGAACCGGTGATCCCCACGAACGGGCTCAGGGGGCACCGACGCTGAGCGCGTCTTCCACTGTGTCCTCCACCGCAGCCTCCACCGCAGCCTCCACCGCGGCCTCCACTGCGGCCCGGTCGAGGTCCGGGTCGGTGCCGAGGACGTAGGTGGGTTCGGTGTGCGCGACGGTGGTACCACCGGAGACCCGACGCTTCGCCGCCACCGACTCCGCCGGTTCCCCCATCGCCGCGTGCAGGCTGTTGAGCGTCGTCCACACCACGCTGCGCCGGGCACGACGTTCAATCGGGTTCGGTGGGTGATACATCACCAACTGCGCCGCCCATTCCGGCATCGTGTCCCGGATCGCCCAGTCCACCGCGGCCTGGGCCGGGTGGGTGAGGTTGGCACCGGTGGCCATGGCGTTGCCGTGGGTCAGAGCCAGTTTCGGCAGGTAGGCGGCGAGGCAGTCGAGGGTGTCCGCCTTCGTCGCCGGCAGGTCGGTGCCGCCGAGTGCATGACCCACGCGCACGAATTCGCCGTAGTACCTGTCGAGTTCGGCTCCCCGGAGCGGACGCGGGTGATAGATCTCGTGCGCGGTGGCCAGTCCCCAGACGACGGTGGCGAAATTCCAGCGCAGCCAGTCGGGATCGTCGGCGTCGTAGGACAGGCCGTCGGGCCGAACACCCTTGATGCTGTGGTGCATCGCGCGCACCGTCCGGGCGAGTCGTTCGGCGGTGTCGGTGGACCCGAATGCGGTGCCGAGGAAGAAGGCCACCGAATGCCCGAGGCGCACGGAGGCCCCCGTCGGGTCGATGCGCCCGGTCGGTGTCCCGTCCGCGGACTTCTCCACCAGACGCGAATGGTGCACACCCATCCAGAAGATGGAGGGGTCCAATCGCTCCAGATACGACGCGCACTGGAGGCCGAAGATCAGCGCGGGGGTGTGCGCATGGACATACCAGGTGGCGCTGCCGGGGCCAAACCATCCCGGATCGCCGACCGGGGCGTCGAACTGCATGCCGCGGAAGTACCTGGCGCGGATGTTCTCGTCGTACTTGCCGTTCAGCCACATTCCCGCCAGCTGATGCGGCAGCGGGAAGGGGAACGGAAGTGAACCCAGTGACAGCGACATCGTGGCACTCCTCCATGTTGGCTGAGACTTTTTGCTGATTTCGTCTCGATGTCCTCAGGCTACGTTCTCCCGCACCGTCGTGACCAGAGCTTCGCGACGCGAATCATCAGAAATCGCTGAGACACTTCGGGGTGAAATGTCAGGAAATCCCGATGTTCGTTCTTGAGTTCCTCTCATGACGGCCCGGCAAGGTGGTGTCGTGAACGAATCTCAGCCGACCGACCCCAGCACCGGTCCGGTCACCGACGCGGTGACCCATCAGCATGCCTATTTCCCACCGACACAACCGCAGTCGGTCTGGGAGCCCCACCCGGGAGCGGCCCCACCGGCCCTATCGGCGCCGGAGCGACCGCGCGGGCGCGGAGTGACCAAGCCCATCGTGGTAACCGCCCTGCTCGCCGGTCTGCTCGGCGGCGCGGTCGGCATGGGCGGCAGCATGCTCCTCAACCAGGACGCGTCGTCATCGGTGCCGGTGCTCAGCTCACAACCCGCGCCGGCCGCCACTGCCGCCGACGTGCAGCCCGGGTCGATCACCTACGCTGCGCAGGTCGCATCGAAGTCCACCGCCGACATCAAGGTCTCCATGAACCAGGGCACCGCGGTGGGCAGTGGTGTCGTGCTCTCCCCCGACGGCTATGTGCTGACCAACAACCACGTCGTCGCGGGCGCAGTGAACGGCGGGGACATCCAGGTCACCATCGCCGACGGCAAGACCTACCCCGCGACCGTCACGGGGACCTCGCCGTCCTACGACCTCGCGGTGATCAAGCTCAAGGGTGCGTCGGGTCTGACGCCCGCGACGTTGGGTGACTCCTCCGCGCTGCAGGTCGGCGAGCAGGTGGTCGCGGTCGGCAGCCCGGAGAACCTCTCCAACACCGTCACGTCGGGGATCATCAGCGCGCTGTCGCGCACGGTGACCGCCGCCGACGAGAGCGGGTCCGGCGTGACCGTCTACAACGGCCTACAGACCGACACCCCGATCAATCCGGGCAACTCCGGTGGGCCACTGGTGAATCTGCAGGGACAGGTCGTCGGCGTGAACTCGGCCGTCGACACCGGACAGGCCTCCAGCGGTGGTGTGCAATCCTTCGGTCTCGGTTTCGCCATCCCGATCGACACCGCCAAGCGGATCGCCAACGAGTTGCTCCAGGACGGCCAGGCGACGAAACCCGTTCTCGGCGTGTCCGGTTCACTCGCGTCGGCCGACCAGTCCGTCAGCGGTGCGCAGGTGTCGTCGGTGCAGCAGGGCGGTGCGGCCGCCGCGGCCGGCATCAAGGCCGGTGACGTCATCACCAAGGTGGGCGACGCCCCGGTCAGCAACTACGCCGACCTCATGGCCCAGATCCTGACCCACACACCCGGCGAGACCGTGCCCATCACCATCGGTTCCGGAGGCCAGGCCCGCACCGTGTCGGTGAAACTCGGCAGCGCGGTCGACAAGCAGCAGACGACGATTCCCGAGTCGTCCGGGGGCAACGGGTCGTCGGGCGGCAGCGGGTTCCCGTTCGGTGGCGGGTTCGGGTTGGTGCCCTGACCGTCGGGTAACCGAACACACAGAACTCCCATCGACACACGAGATCGCTTGTGTGGGTGGGAGTTCTCTGCACCCGGCTCCACGTGGACTGCACCCGCTCAGCTGATGCGGACCCCGTCGAGAACGACCCAGATTCCGTCTGAGCCCTCGCGGACGGGCTGACGCAGCTGCAGGACCACGATGCTGCCGTCCACACGGTTGGTGACCTCGACGGTGTGGGGATCCGCGGCCCGGGCGTCGACGTCGTTCCAGCCGAACCGGCCCGCGACGAACGCTTCCGCGACCAGCGTCGGCTCCAGCCGCCAGGGCTGACTACCCGCGTCGACGGCCCGCTGGAGCGCCTCGGCCTCATCGGCGGACAGATCCTCGCCGGGGAACGACGCCCCGGATTCGGTGGCGCCCTCCTCCGGCTCAGGGAGCTCCGGCACCGATGGCGGCGCGATGGACTCCGGTGTCGTGGTCTGCTCGGGGAGGGGTGCGGTGGCCGGGGTGCTCGTCGACGGCGGGTTCGTGGTCAGGCCCGGTGTCGTGTCGCCGTTGCCGCACCCCGTCGCGAGGGACAGCGAAAGCGCTCCCGCGGCAACAACTGTGATGATCCGCGTCCGCATGTGCTGCCCTCCGCTCCGGCCCGACGGTGCTCGTGCCCTGCACCGGCCGTTCGACTCACTGTCGCTTTGTGTGCGCATATCGGTCTGGGGTCCCGGGACCGATCCAACCGCGGCATACACCTCGTCGGCGGACGCCCCGCCGGGGCGCCATCGGGCCGGGTCGACAGTCAGCATCGGGCTCGCACTCATCACGCATCCTCCGCGACGCCGATGTCCTCATTCCACAGCAGCGGGTTCTCGGCGATGAAATCGGCCATCATCGCCACGCAGCGGTCGTCGTCGACGACGGTGATCGCGACCCCCGCCTCGCGCAGCCAGTCCTCGCCGCCGACGAAGTTGCGGTTCTCGCCGATGACGACGGAACCGATGCCGAACTGCCGGATCAGCCCGCTGCAGTACCAGCACGGCGACAGCGTGGTGACCATGATCGTCGACGAGTAGTCGCGCTGGCGTCCGGCCGCGCGGAACGCGTCGGTCTCGCCGTGCACCGACGGATCGTCATGCTGGACACGGCGATTTCGGCCCTCACCGAGCAGCACACCGTCGGCGGAGAACAGGGCGGCGCCGATCGGGATACCGCCCTCGTCGAGGCCGATGCGTGCCTGGCAATAGGCGGTGTCGAGAAGCACCGTCGGGTCAAGGCCGGCCGCGGTGCCGATGGGCATGGTCATGCTCCGAGTGTGCCGACCGGATGCACCGACGACAACCGACAGTTCGTCGCCTCGTCGCAGACAAGGAGCGGGCATACGTCGTCATCGGTGATTGATCGAGACGACTCCGTCGAAGCCGAAGGGTGTCATTCCGGGCTTGCAGCCCTGGAACGACGACGTCGGCATCGGACCCATGACACCGACCCGGTTCGACGACGAACCCTTGCGAACGGTGATCTGAACGGCGGCGGCGCCGCGCAGATCAGCGGGCAGCACGTCCGGCGTGGTCCCGGTGATCGGATAGATCAACGACGCCGTGTCACCGTTGGTGTACAGGCACGTGATCGGTCCCCGAACCTGGATCGGCGTCGGGTTCCTGCCGTCGAGCACCGTCGCGACGTAGCGCCCCGATGTGGTGCCGTTCGCCGTGCGCATACCCATCGCCTTGATGTTCAGCAGGTGCACACCCGGTGCGATCGCCATGTCCCCCGAAACATACAAGGATTGGGTGTTCGGTGGGGGCGTGGGCGACGCCGTCGCGGCGGGTGCCGCGGCGACCATCGCCCCGCCGGCCATCACCGCGGTCGCGGCGGCCACTGCTGTTCGAGCCTTCAGATGAGTCATCATGCCCTCCTTCAGGAGTTGTGAGACCCCGACGACGCCGAGGCTAGTCAGCGCCGACCACGTGGGCGATGGCCCGCACTCAGCACTCTTTCAGGTGTGCAGATCGCGGCGGCGACGCGCCGACGACACGGCTACCACCGGTAATCCAGGAATTTTCCGTCGAACGTCACGACCACCCGGTCACCCTCAGGGTCCGCGCGCCGAGAGAACTCGACCTTGAAATTGATGGCACTCATGATGCCGTCGCCGAACTCCTCGTGGATGAGTTCCTTGAGGGCGGGCCCGTAGACGGCGAGGGCCTCGTGGAATCGGTAGATGGTGGGGTCCGACGCCGCCGCCGCATCGGCGACGCGCGACGGCTGCCGCACCAGGCTCTCCAGAACACCGTCGCCAAGGTTGAGTAACTCGCAGACGGTCGTCGCCTTGTCGGCGGGCACCGGTTGCTGACCCAGCAGAGCCGACACCGTCCAGACGAGCGGAGCGTCGATCCGTTCGGCGATGTCGGACCACGACAGCCCCGAACGGATACGGGCGGCGATGATCAGTTCAGCGGCATCGGACTTCGGCATGATCGGAGCGTGCATCGGATCTCCTTGAGGGTGAGGGTGGACGGTCGGCGGGCACGACCCCTCCACCTTGACCACACTCAGCCGGGGTGTCCACCGGAACCGCTGCGCCGCAGCAATGTCCGTGCATTGGCCACCGCGGCGCCGCCGGCGTCGTTGTTGAAATAGATATAGACGTCCTCGCCGGTGTCGAAGCTGTCCCCGATCCTGCCGAGCCAGGCGTCCAGTGCCCGAATGCCGTAACTCGTTGCCGGCGTGCCGCGACCCTCGTGCAGGCGGACATATCCGAAACCGGCGGTCTTCCACAGTGGCGTCAGGACCCGGCTACGCCGGTCCGCCCAGCACAGCGCGGCGCCGCGTCTGCTCATCACGTCCCGCACCTCGTCGCACCACCACGAGTCGTGCCGCGGTTCGACGACAACCCGCGTCGCCGCCGGGAACTCGCGCAGCGTCGCATCGAGGGCGTCCGGCCGCGCCGGCAGGTTCGGCGGCAGCTGCAGCAGCACCGGGCCGAGGTGATCACCGAGCGCGGTGGCGCGATCCAGGAAACGGGCGACCGGTTCGGACGGATCGGACAACCGCCGGATATGGGTGAGGTAGCGGCTCATCTTCACCGCCATGGTGAACCCGGTGGGCACCACGTCCGCCCATCCGGCGAAGGTGGAACGCTGCGGCAGCCGATAGAAGGTGCTGTTGACCTCGACGGTGGTGAACGTCTCGGCATAGTGACCGAGCCATCGCCGCTGCGGGAGCGTCTCCGGATAGAACCGGCCCCGCCAATCCGCGTATTGCCAACCGGACGTCCCGACGTGCAGCATCACCTGCGATTCTACGGAGTCGATGCAGGACTTTGACCCGCGTTCGACGTAGCCTGTGGGTCGTGACGGCGACGACGACCTCGCGGCCCGAAGTCGGCATGGGAAGGCGGCTCAGCGCGGTGATCGCGCTCGCCGGTACCGGGGTGCTCGCCGTGGGGGTTGTGCTGTTCCTGTTCCACAGCGGAGTGCACGTGATCTCCGGTCTGGTGGGGATGAGCGTCGCCGTCGCGGGTGCGTGGTGGGCCATCACCGAGAGGGCGTTGCGGCGTGCGCTCGGGGCACTCGCGCTCGTCGCCGGACTCGTCATCCTCGCGCTCGCGTTCGCCGCCGCCGTCTCCGGTGTCGCGGGGATCTTCGTGCGCATCGTCGTGGCCGTCGCGATCCTCGCCGTGGTCACCGGTTGCGCACGGTACGCAATGGCGCGCGACCTCCACGCCCTCGATCGGGATCGCGAACCCCGGGTGCCGTCGAGGCCGGTGCTCATCTGCAATCCGAAATCCGGCGGCGGCAAGGTGGAACGCTTCGGGATCATCGACGCCGCACGTGACCTCGGCGTCGAAACGGTGATTCTCCGACCCGGAGACGACCTGGAACAAGTCGCCCACGACGCCGTGGCCCGGGGCGCCGACTGCCTGGGGATGGCCGGCGGTGACGGTTCGCAGGCCCTCGTCGCGTCGGTCGCCGTCGAACACGATCTTCCGTTCGTCTGTGTGAGCGCCGGGACGCGCAACCACTTCGCGCTCGACCTCGGGCTCGACCGCGTGAATCCGCGACGGACGCTGGACGCCTTCCGCGACGCGGTCGAGCGCCGCGTCGACTACGCCACCGTCAACGATCGACTCTTCGTCAACAACGTGTCCCTCGGCGTGTACGCGACGATCGTGCAGGAGGAGTCCTATCGGGCGGAGAAGGCACGGACCGCCGCCGAACTGCTGCCCGAACTTCTGGGCCCGACCTCCGAGAAATTCGACCTGCAGTTCACCGCTCCCGACGGACGCGAGGTGGACGGGCCGTTCGTGATCCTCGTGTCGAACAATCCGTACGCGGTCACCGCCTCGCTGGACGCGGCGACCCGCCACCGCATGGACACCGGCACTCTCGGCGTCATCGCCGTGTCGACGTCGACGGGCGCTGAGGCAGCGCGCCTGATGGCTCTCTCGGCCGTCGGGCTTCGGCGCTCGAGCCCGTTCTGGCACGAGTTCACCACCGCGGAGTTCGAGATCCGGTCCCGTAGCGGGCATGCGCTCGCCGGTGTCGACGGTGAGGCGCTCGACCTGCCGACACCGCTGCGTTTCCGGAGCCACCCGGGAGCTCTGCGTCTGCTCGTCCCGGCCGACAACGAGGCCGAGGCGACACGACGACAGGCCCGCGACGTGCACATCAGGGCGCTCGTCGACGTGGCGATGGGTCACGCCCCGCATATGTGAAGGCTCATCCGGCCTTCCCCCGAACGAAGGGATGCTTCGGCAAAAGTGACTCGCGCCTAGTCGGGAGGTCCTAGCATCGGCGCCGGGGACGGATTCCGACCCAGCCAGAGGCACACAGCGGGAGGCTTGCAATGAAGCGATATCTCACCAGGACGACCGGCGCCACGATCGCGGCCGCCGGCATCATCGTCGGATCGATGGCCGGAGCCGGGCAGGCGGCGGCCGCGAATGCGGGCCTCAAGCTCGATGGCGTGAACAACGCGAACTGCACGGCGACGATCAAGCTGACCAATTACACGAACAACAAGAACTTCGTCCCAGACTGGTGGTTCGACCAGGAGAATGACCCGGCGATGGTCACCGCGACGAGCATCCCGCCGAACCTGAAGGCGCCGTGGCGGGAGATCACTGGAGTGCCGTGGCCGATCGCACGATTCGTCGGGGACCCGGCACTGCGGTCGGGCGTGGCCGACGGAGTGTCGACAAGTGGGTACAAGAACGACGCTCAGCCCGACGGATTCGTCACCGAGAAGACCATCGAACTGAAGACGGCGTCCGACGCACCGAAACCGTCCCAGGACGGGACCTACACCATCCACTTCCGCGTGCGGCTCGGTCCGGAGAACGATGATTACGTGGCGCCGAAGTCCCTGGTCGTGACCGGTTGTAAGTCAGGCACCGGCTCACTCGACTTCGGGTCTCTCGACATGCTTCTGCCCAAGTGAGCGGCCGACCGGGCTCACCGCGCGACCACCCGCAATCGTTGCATCATCTCGTTGTCCTCGTGATCGGTCAGGTGGCAGTGCCATACGTAGCCCTGTAGCCGTTCGCCGTTGTGGCCGGCGAACACCGCGTCGGGGTCGAAACCGAGCTCTCGCGCCGTCGGCCACCGGACCAGGATGCGGGTGACCTGGTCCGGTGGGCAGCGGACGGTGTCCTTCCATCCCGTTTCGTAAGGCGACGGTGCGAACAGCGCACTCGTCAGGTAGTCGCGCGGTGACGGCGTCCACCTGGTTCCGAAGGGTGGCGGCGGATTATCGGCGAGGTAGCGCACCTTGTCGAAATCCCAGCGCCCGACCACGCGGAACTGGACGAGGTGCAGGTGGATGGCATGCGGCTGCATCGTCACGTCGGCGTTGACCAGATCCCAGCACTCGAGGCTGCCCTGCACCGGATGTTCGAAATCGTCGGTATGGAACGGCAGGTTGTTGAGGTTCATCGCCAGCACGCCCAGCCACGAGGGGTTACCGGGATTCGCCGTCAGATTGAGGGTTGCGGTCCGGACTCGGTCGACACGTTCACCGCCGATGCGGGCCAACACCTGCGGCTGATGAGCAGAACCACGCAGACGGTCCGGGATCCGACGGTGTCGGCCCCGACGACTGCCCACGTCGAATCGCATCACCCACCGGACGGTCGTGGCACCGATGGCCTGTCCCACCCAGGAGATCTGCATTGTGTTGATCAGCTGGATCCGGTCGCCCGGTCGCCGATCACCGAAGTCGATGAGGATGTCGTACCGTTCGGCCGGAGATATCGTGAGAGCGCGCACCTGTACCGGTGCGTCGAGTAATCCGCCGTCGCTGCCGATCACCCAGAACGGCGAGCCATCCGAGAGCGACAGTCGATAGTCGTTGAGTTGGCTGGCACTGAGCACCCGAAACCGGTACGCGCCGCGATCCACCGACATCCGCGGCCACACCACGCCGTTCACCACCATGGTGTCCCCGGCCATCCCTCCCGTCACGTGACCGGCCGCGACGGCGGGGGTGTTGTCATAGCGGAGGCGCCCATCAGGATAGAAGAGCTTGTCGCACATGACGAGTGGCGTCTCATACTCCCCGGCCGGCAGGCCGAGCGGATTGTCGTGTCGCCCCGTGTCCCACTCGTCACGCACGAGGTAGTGCCCGCTCAATCCCGCGTAGATGCTCAGGCGAGTGGTTCCCATCGAATGATCGTGATACCAGAGCTGTGCGGCTTCGCCAGGATTGCGGAACCGATAGGTCACCGCCCTGCCCAGCCGGAAGGGTGACGTCGGAAACCCGTCGTCGGCGGGGCGATTCGGTGCGCCGTGCAGATGGACGACCAGCGGTGGGTGGGTCCGGTCCAGATCGGACGCACCGTGCAGGGTGGTGTCGACGTCGGTCCCCATCGGATGTCGTTGCAGCCGGTTGACGACGGTGATCACCGGCTCCGCACCTGCTTGCGTCTCGATCGTCGGCCCATGATGGGTGAGTCCGCCGAAGCCGAAACTGGGTGCGGGGTCCAGGTCCCGATGGAACCGGTGCATGGCGTCGGCGGCCACGAGACGCTCCGGCGCGGAGATCACGGGCAATCGAGGCAGGTCGTCGACGAAGGGCACCAACGGCGGCGAACGATAGGTCAAGAAAGGAATGCCGGGCACAGTGGGCTGCTCATGGTTCATCGGTGGTGTGTACGGCCCGGGCGCGGCATCGGCGCGAATCGGCAGTGCCGTCCCGACAGCAGCGATCCCGGCCGCCCGGAGGAAGGTCCGGCGGCCGATGCGGGGCCGCCGACCAGCGGAATCCGCACGTGCGCCCATGCCAAGCCCTCCTGCGTCGCCGCTCCGAAGTGCCTCATCGCTGGCTGCCCAGTCTAGGCCCCGACGACCATCGCGGGACTACTCTCGGCTCGTGCACACCGCGTGGAACTCGCACTCCCCGGCCGGACCCTACCCGGCACCGGGACCGGGGGATCGATTGCGCGCCATGCCGGGACAAATGCAGCCCACCCGCCATGGATGACTCCACCCGGCCATCCGAGGCGCTCCCAGAGCGCCGAGTCGTCGATGGCAGAAACGGAAGATCCGCGGAGCCTGTGGCAGAAGACGGACCTCATGGTCTGACGAGTGCCGACGCGGATCGGCGGCGCGCCGAGGCCGGTCCCAACCAGCTGCCGACCCCCAGACGTCAGCCCGCATGGCGACGGCTTCTGGCGGAGATGTCGCACTTCTTCGCGCTGATGCTCTGGTGTGCAGGCGGACTGGCGTTCGTCGCCGGTATGCCGGCCCTGGGTGTGGCCATCTTCGTCGTCATCGTGGTCAACGGGGTCTTCGCCTTCGTGCAGGAGGAACGTGCCGAACATGCCGCGGCGCGCCTGCGTGATCTCCTTCCGAGCGGCGTCCGGGTCCGGCGCGACGGGATGGTCGTCGACCTGCCGGCCTCCGAGCTCGTCCCGGACGATGTCGTGCTGCTGTCGGCGGGTGATCGGGTACCTGCCGATGTGCACCTCATGCAGGCACAGGGTGTGCGCGTCGACGAGTCGATGCTCACCGGTGAGAGCGTGCCCGTCCCGATGACGACCGGCGAGGATGCGAATGCGGGCACCTTCGTCGTCGACGGTGACGCCGAAGCTCTCGTCGTCCGCATCGGCGGCGCCACCCGACTGGCCGAGATCGCCGGCCTGACGGCAGGTGTGCGGCGTCGTCGGAGCCCGCTGGCGCGCGAGATCGGCCGCGTGGTGCGCACGGTGGCGATCGTCGCCGTGATCGCGGGTATCGGGTTCTTCGGGATGGCGCTCCTCACCGGCACTCCCGCCGAGGACGGTTTCCTGTTCGCGATCGGCGTCACGGTCGCATTGGTACCCGAGGGCCTGTTACCGACGGTCACCCTGTCGCTGGCCATTGGGGCACAGCGGATGGCCGCGCGCGACGGGTTGGTCAGACACCTGGAGGCCGTGGAGACGCTCGGATCGACGACCTACATCTGCACCGACAAGACTGGCACCCTCACGCTCAACCAGATGAGCGTCGTACAGGTGTGGACGCCTGCGGGAGCCGTGTGTATCTCCGGCGACGGCTACGAACCGCAGGGTGAGGTCGATGCCGCTTCGCAGGCCCGAGACGCCGCACGGATGGCCGTCGATGCGGCCCGCCGTTGTTCGCAGGGCAGAATCGTCGAGCGAGACGGGACCTGGGACCCGGTGGGTGACCCGATGGAGGCCGCCATCGACACCGCATATCGCCGACTCGGTGACCACTTTGGTGAGCCCGTCGAGGCGACGACCTCCGGTCACCGACCTTTCGATCCGGAACGCCGCAGGGAATCGGTCGTATCGGACGGGTGGTTGGTGGTGAAGGGTGCGCCCGAGAGTGTGCTCCCCCGCTGCGCGGACCAGGCCGATGAGGTGCATGCGGTCACCGACAATCTTGCCGCACAGGGCCTTCGGGTCCTGGCCGTGGCGCGCCGGGCGGCGGACGCGCTCGACCCGAGCATGAGCGACGACGAGGTGGAGCGCGATCTCACCCTGCTCGGACTGTTGGCCATGCAGGACCCACCCCGCCCCGGAGTATCCGAGTCCATCGCGCAGTGCCGGGAGGCCGGAATCCGGCTCGCCATGCTCACCGGCGATCATCCACGAACCGCTCTCGCGATCGCGCAGCAGATCGGTCTGATCGGGCCGGGCGGGACCGTGCTCAGCGGCGACGACCTTCCCGACGACGACGCCGCCCTGCGCCAACTCCTCGACCGCGACGGTGTCGTACTGAGCCGGGTTACTCCTGAGCAGAAGCTGTCGGTGGCGCGCACATTGCAGGGCGCAGGCCACGTCGTCGCGATGACCGGCGACGGGGTGAACGACGCCCCAGCGTTGCGCCAGGCCGACATCGGCGTGGCGATGGGACTCTCGGGCACCGATGTCGCCCGGGAGGCCGCCGACCTGGTCCTGCTCGACGACCACTTCTCGACGATTGTCGACGCCGTCGAGCAGGGCCGGGCCACCTACGCCAACATCAGGCGATTCCTCACCTACCACCTCACCGACAACGTCGCGGAGCTCACCCCCTTCGTGGTGTGGGCCGCGTCGGGCGGTCACATCCCGCTCGCGATCGGCGTGTTGCAGATCCTCTGCCTCGACATCGTGACGGACCTTCTCCCCGCACTGGCGCTCGGCGGCGAGGCCGCAAACCCGAAGACCCTGCATCGCCCGCCGGAACGGCGCCACATCATCGACCCGGTTCTGCTGCGGCGCGTCTTCGGGGTCCTCGGTCCCACCGAAGCGGTGACGGAGATGACGGCCTTCCTACTCGTCTTCGTGGCAGCCGGTTGGCGGCCGGGCGATGAATTCCCCGGTGGCCACGTCCTCGCCGCGGCCTCGGGCGCGGCATTCGCGACGGTGATCGTCGGACAGGCAGCAAACGCCTTCGCCTGCCGTAGCGCCACCAAGTGGCCCGGCGCCCTCGGCTGGACCACCAATCGGCTGCTGGTGATCGCGGTGGCGACCTCGGCAGCATTGATGGTGGTGTTCCTGTCCGTGCCCGGGCTCGCGGGACTCCTGGGGCAGGCGATCCCGCCATTGATCGTCTGGCCCGTGATCCTTGCGGCGGCGCCGGCGGTGTTGCTGGCCGATGGCCTGCACAAGACCTGGCGTGCGCATCGCCGGGATCGGCTCTCCAAGTGAGAATCCCGCAGACACAACCCCTTCGATTCGGCGGGGTTGCCGATTGACGCGCGCGGCGCCGCAATGCGCAACCCCGTACGCATCACTCCTGTGCGACGACGCCCCTGCACGCTAGAATCCGACCATGGCCACATCTGATCGGCCGAACAAGACGCAACTGGTTCGCGATGAGGAAGTCGAGATCGCCGCCGGACCGGTCCGCGTGGCCGGCCACCTGACGATCCCACCGAACCCCCGAGGAATCGTCGTCTTCGCCCACGGCAGCGGGAGCAGCAGGTTCAGCCCGCGAAACATCTTCGTCGCCGACGTTCTCGTCGAAAGTGGCTTCGGCACACTGCTGTTCGACCTCCTGACTCCGGCCGAAGAGGCCAACCGCGCCAACGTCTTCGACATCGAGCTACTGGCGAGCCGGCTGGTTCACGTCACCGAGTGGCTGGCCGGGCAACCCGACATCGCGTCGCTGCCGATCGGGTTCTTCGGCGCCAGCACCGGCGCCGGCGCGGCCTTGCGCGCGGCCGCCGATCCACGGGTCGACGTCGCCGCAGTGGTCTCGCGCGGCGGCCGGCCCGATCTCGCCGGCGCAGCGCTCGCCGCGGTGACCGCACCGACCCTACTCATCGTCGGCGGTCACGACGATGTGGTCATCGGACTGAATCAGCAAGCACAGCAAGCGATGTCGGCAGAGTGCCGACTCGAGATCGTTCCCGGCGCCACGCACCTCTTCGAGGAACCCGGCACCCTCGCGAAAGCTGCCACATTGGCGCGCGACTGGTTCCTGGCGCATCTCGCATAGGACACGATCCACCCCACGCCACCCGTGGATCGCAAACGACGACATAGAGGAGCTTGACCTCGTACGAGGCTCACACAGTTCACGAGAGGAAATCATGACCGATGTCGCCGGCCCCGAGACCCGCCCACCCAACCCCGAGGATCTGCGTCGCCGCTGCGAGGATGTCGTGCTCGCCTGGCGCGACCGGCTCGTCGCCGCAAGTCACGACCTGCACGCCCACCCGGAACTCGCCTTCGAGGAGCATCGGTCGGCAGCCGTGGTCGCGGCCCTGCTGCGCGACGCCGATTTCGACGTCACTGTCGGGGTCTGGGGTCTGGACACCGCCATCGAGGCGGTCTACGGCGACGGCGACATGACGGTGACCCTGTGCGCCGAGTACGACGCCCTGCCCGGTATCGGGCACGGGTGCGGACACAACATCATCGCGACCGCGGGTGCGGGTGCGGCGATCGCGCTGTCCCGGGTCGCCGACGAGCTGGGGATTCGGGTGAAGCTACTGGGCACGCCGGCCGAGGAGAAAGGCGCAGGCAAAGCGCACCTGCTCGAGGCAGGCGCCTGGGAGGATGCGACGGTGTCGCTGATGGTGCACCCAGGGCCGGGAATCGTGGCGCCCACCGCGGGCATTTCGACTCAGTCCCGGGATCGTTTCCGGGTCGAGTTCACCGGGCGCGCAGCACATGCCGCCGCGGCCCCGACCGCGGGCATCAATGCCGGTGATGCGGCAACCATCATGCAGGTGGCGATCGGGCTGCTGCGCCAGCACCTGCCGGACACCGTACGCGTCAGCGCGGTCACACTGTCGGGTGGCGATGTCTCCAATATCATCCCGGCGACGGCCGTGGTGGAGGCCGAGGTGCGGTCGTTCGACATGACCGAGACCGCCGATATCAAGAAGCGAGTGCTCGCGTGTGTCGACGGCGCGGCAACGGCCACCGGGTGTGGCTACTCCATCACCCCGGTGGACCCGGTCTATGAACCACTGATCCAGTACCCGTTCCTGGCAGATCGTTTCGATGCCGCACTGGAACACCGTGGTCGGGTGATCACGCCGATCGACCGTGCGCTCGGCGGCGGTTCCACCGATATGGGGAATGTGTCGCAGGTCGTGCCCTCGATCCATCCGATGATCGGCGTGATGGGGTCGACATCGGCGCCGCACACCGCGGACTTCGCGCGGGACGCGGTCACGCCGGCCGCCGACGACGCGATCGTGGATGGTGCGTACGCACTGGCGGCGGCCGTCGTCGACCTTGCCACCGATCCCGACGCGCGGGCGGCGGTGACGGAGCTCAAGCGCAACCGGGCGCCCGGCGCCACCCGCAAGCCCGCCTACGGGGAGGCGCCTGCCCCGGGCTGACCGGCAGCGACGCCGTCACCTCGGCGTCCACGCGATGCATCGTCGCCTCGTAGGTCTGCATCCGGCGGGTGAACCCCACGGTCTGATCGGATGGCCACCACGACCAGCAGGGATCGGCGTCATCGTGTTGGGCCAGTTGACCGCCCAGATCGTCGGTCGCCCGTGCACGAAGGGCGAGCATGTCCCCGATCGACTCGGGTCGGGAAGGCGTGGATTCGATGCTGACCGACAACGGCCGCGCAGTCGAGGTCATCGGGAGGCATGTCTGCATCGGCCCATCGCGTCCGACGTGTGTGCGTACACAATTGGGTCGTGGCGATAACACACGGTCCCTCGAGGCCATACACGAAGGTCTGGCTCACGCGGTCAAGCGATTTCGGCCCGGGTCGGAACGGACGAGCGGCCGAGGTGCGGTGACGGCCGGCAAGGTCACCCACGTGGCCGAGGACGTCTTCGCGGTCAGGCTGGGCCGCGGGCCATTGGCCTCGAACGTGTACCTCGTCGGTTCCGGGGAGGATTGGGTGCTGGTGGACACCGGGTGGGCCGGCAACCACATGGCCATCCGGGAGGCCGCGGCGTCCGTGTTCGGGCCGACGAAGCCACCAGCGGCAATCCTGCTGACGCACATCCATCCCGACCACTCCGGTTCCGCCGGCGAGCTGGCGCGTGATTGGCAGGTGCCGGTGTTCGCCCACGCCGACGAGGTACCGATGGCGGCCGGCAAATATCTGCCGGAGTACTCGATGCCGCTGGACCGGTGGATCGTGGACCCGATACTGCGCCTCCTACCCGCCGGGACGCGGGCCCGGATCGAGGCCGGGAACGACATCACCGACGTGGTACAGGCGCTGCCGGCGAACGGCGAGGTGCCGGGCCTGCCGGACTGGCACGTCGTCCCCGCGCCGGGGCACACGCCCGGCCACGTCGCCTACCTGCGGCGACGCGATCGGGTCGTGATCTGCGGCGACGCGGTGCTGACCGTCGACGTGAACTCGGTGATCGGGGTGTTGGCCGGGCGTGAGCGACTGTGCGGGCCACCGTGGTACACGACCTGGGACCGGCAGACCGCGCGGGAATCGATCGCGGCACTCGCCGCATTGCACCCGCGCATCCTCGCACCCGGGCACGGCCCTGCGCGTGGCGTCGAGAACGCTGCGCTGCAAGCGCTGGCCCGGGACGGGTAGCCCTCAGTCCGATCCGAAGACGGGTCCCACGGCAGGCGGAGACGCGACGATCGCCGGCAACACGAAGGTGGCGACATAACGCCGGACCGTATCCGGATCATCGGCTCCCGGGATGACGTCGAGGAGAAGCGCCAGCGCCACACCGAGAATGAAGCGGCCGACGTCCCCCGGCACCAGGCCACCCCGCAACCGATCGCTGAACAGCGCGAACACCTGCTCGTAGAGACCGGTGACCATGTCACTGAGCAGAGGCGAATTGGCCAACAGACTGGCCACCCCGTGCTCCGAACCCGAGGAAAGCAACACCAGTATCGGATCGCGTCTCACGACGGTGGCCACGTAGACCAGCGATCCGGAGATCAGGTCGGCCACGTCGTCGGTGGGAGTGATGTCGCTGATCACCTGTGCCACGTGGCGATCCATCACCTGCGCCGCCACCCCGATGACGAGATCGTCACGGCCGTCAAAGTGCCGGTAGAGCACCGCGCGCGTCACGCCCGCACGCCGCGCGACGTCCGCCATGGTGATGTCGAGTCCGCGCTCGGCGAAGCAGGACTCCGCCGCGTCCACCAGTTGTCGGCGAGCCTGCTCCGGGGTGTTCCCGCCTCCGGACGGACGTCCGCGCCGGCGGGACGATCGCGGCGAGTTAATTGACATATAGGCCTCAATGTATATTATTTGCGTATGGGGACACACGTCACCGATACAACCTACGGGCAGTGGCGGACCGGACTCCGTGCGCTGGCCCACGTCTTCGGGCTCCGGTTCAACCATGACAAGGTCTTCGAAGCAGTGCTGGCATTCGGCTTCCCGACGTTTCAGCGGGAGTATCGGAAACTGCGGGAGTCACCCGAGGGCCGCCGGCTCCTCGAGGACAAACCCGACCTGATGGCGCTCCTCGGTGACGGCGACTACCTCGCCACCCTGCCCCCGGGATCGCTGGGCGCCGCGTATCGCGACTTCCTGAGGATGCACCGGCTGGATGCCGGGGTGTTCGACGCCGCCGATGTGATCCAACCGATCGTCGAGCGCAACGGCTGGGACCCGGATTTCGGATACATGATCCACCGGGGCACCGTCCTCCACGACGTGTTTCATGTTCTGGGCGGGTACGGGCCGGACCTCGGTGGCGAGATCGGCAACCTCGGCTTCACCCACGGCCAGCTGGGCAACTGCCGAACCACCGCGGTCTTCGGAGTGATCGCCTGCGCGATCGTGGGCGGCGGATCATGGCAGCGCAAGCGGCAGTATTGGAACGAGGCGGTGGACCGCGGGAGGGCGGCGAGAATCCTGATGGCCGCGCCCTACGAGGAACTATTGGGGCGGCCGCTGTCCGAGGTGCGCGAGCTGCTGCAGGTGGCACCGGCGTCGACGGCGCATCCGGACGGTCATTTCTACTCGCCGTGGCAGCTTCCGGTAGGAGGCGACGCCGATCCCTTTGAACCGTGGGACTACGAGGCCACGCTGATGCGCGCCGACGGGGTGGACGACCGGATACCGGCTTCCGGACCGACGACCGGCTGAGTCCTCGAGGGCGGACACCGCCTCCGCGAGCGCAGTTGAGGCTCGGTCACCTCGCGTTCGGGCTCTCGGGCTCTCGGCCGCGTCGGCGGTTCGGCCTCCTGGAGTCGGCGTACAGTCTCTTCAGATGGGCAACGGAGCCGCTGTCACCTTCGGCGGGGCACTCAAGACCGAGTTGTCCCGGATGCGACGGCACCCGGCCGACACCCTCGTGGTCGTCGCGCTGAACGGCGTGTTGATGACGATTGTCTGGTTCGCCCTGCCACGCAGTTGGTTCTTCGTTTTCACCGGGCCGTCGGGATATGCGCTGGCGCTCGCCACCTGGATGTACGCCGACGTGACCGCAACCAATGTCCTCGCCGCCGACCGGGAGCGCGCACTGGAACTGCTGGACGACCCGGAGTCGATGCGTACCGTTCTGCGTGCCAAACAGACAGCGTTGTGGCTGATCGTCGCGCCGTTGTGCTCCGTGGTGGCCATCGCATGTGGATTCTTCGAACAGGACTGGCCCTATACGGTGCTCGTCGTACTCGCGGTCGCCATCATCCCGGTCGGCGCGCTGGCGGTGTCCGGACTGGTCGGTGTCCTCTTCCCGTACCACGCGCGCTCGTTGAGGTGGCGGTGGCGCGAACGGCATCGATTCCGTCCGGTGATCCTGCGCTGGTCGGTGCTGTCCGTGATGCCCTTCGTGGTGTATCCGCTGACGGCGATCCTCATCTTGGCCATTCCACTCGGGATCTGGTGGCTCCTCACGGAGTTCGATGGCGGTCGCCGGGTGCCGACATCCGTCTTCGCCCTGTGCCTTCTGGGCGCGACGCTGATCGCCTTCGCATGTTGGATGACGGCGCATCGGTTCGCAGTCCACTGGATCGGACAACACTCCGCTACGTTGCGCGATTACCTGTCGGACCCTGACAGGGGCTGAGTCCTGCCTCGGGGTATCCGACCGACGACACCGCCACGGCGTAGGGTCGCCAAGGAGCGACCAGATGCCGATACAACGCAGGAGGGATCCGTGCCCACATCCCGCGAACCGTCGCCATCGGCTGCGATCGCAGCCGAATCGACCTACACGCCACCACGACTCGACGGGCGCACCATCGCCATCACCGGCTGCACCAGCGGCACGGGTCGGGTGATGGCAATGACCTGTGGAACATCCGGCGCACGGATCCTGATGCTGAATCGTCCGTCGGCACGCGCCGATGCTGTGCTCGCCGAACTTCGTGATGCCGGCGTCGACTCGACGGCCGTCCCCTGTGACCTGCAGAGCTTCGACAGCGTCCGCGAGGCTGCCGAGTTACTCGCCCAGCACTGCCCATCCGGCCTGGACGTGCTGTGCAACAACGCCGGTGTCATGGGACTGCCGGATACGGCGACGGTCGACGGCTGCGACGTCCAGATGCAGACCAATCACCTCTCCCATTTTCTGTTGACGTCGCTCGCGTGGCCGGTGTTGGTCGCCGCCGCCGAGGAGCGCGGCGAGGCGCGGGTGGTGAACCAGACGAGCGGGGCCCGGCACGGAAAGCCGCTCGACGCCGCATATCTGGGCGCGAACGGCGGCGACCTCGGTGGCGACGGTTTTCCCGGCTTCGGCAAATGGCGTCGTTACCAACAGTCGAAGCTCGCCAACCTGATGTTCACCTACGCCCTGCACGACAGGATCCCGAGCACCGGCGCGGCGGCGAAGGTCAAGAGCCTGTGCGCGCACCCCGGCCCCACCGACTCCGGACTCCAGGCCAAGACGACCGCGGCCGGCGGCACCCAGCTGATCGACCGACTCATCCTGCGGCGGACGCTGCGGGTCGCCCACCCGTCGAGGTCGGCGCGGAGGGCATCCTGCGGGCTTCGTGCGACGACGGCGCCGGCAGCGGCGAGTTCTACGGACCGCCGGGACGCGGCAAGCCTGGGCCGGCCGAATTGCTTCCCGCCGAACGCAATCCCGACTCGGAGCGCTTGTTGTGGGAGACCAGCCTCGCCACGACGGGGATCACGGATTTCTTCCGGGCGTAGGTGCGCCGCGCCCCGGTGATCAGAGCCGGCCCCGCGCGACGAACCTGACCCGATCCCCGCGGTAGTACGAGCGGGTCCACTCCACGATCCGCCCGTCCGAGTCACGCGAGACCCGGTCGATCAGAAGCAGCGGCGCACTGGTCGGCACCTGCAGGTGAGTCGCATGCTCCGGCGACGCCAACGCGGTCTGTACACAGTCCTCCACGTCGGTGATGGTGATCCCGAAATCCTCGCGCAGTGTCGCGTACAGGGAGCCGCTCTCGTCGACCCGCGCCGCGAGACCCGGCAGATCACCGGGCAGGTGCGCGGTCTCCAGTGCAAGCGGTTCACCACCGACGATGCGCAGGCGGGTGAGGACATGCACCGACGCGCCCACGTCGATGCCGAGATGGGCGGCGGTCTCGGCATCCGCGGCCGCCTGCTCGGCCGACAGCAGGGTCGTTTCGACCGTCATGCCCATGGCCTGCAGGTCGTCGCTGAACGAGGTGAGCTGCCGCATGAGCACCGGCTTCGACGGCGCGACATAGTTGCCGCTCCCCTGCGTGCTGCTGAGCACGCCTTCCGCCGTCAGCTCGGCCAGCGCCTTGCGCAATGTGGTCCGGGACGTACCGAGCTCCGCCGCCAGCCGGCGTTCCGGCGGCAGCGACGCACCGGGTCCGAGACCGGCGATTCGCTCCTGCACGGCCATCTTGACCTGGAAATACCGCGGACCCGAGGAGGTGCGCGAGGGCTGCGGGGCGGGCGAAGGCGCGGATGTGGTGGACACGGATTCGACCCTACCCATTGACGCAGGCAATTGGTATATGCCAATGTAGTCTCCATCACACAGATTGGTATATACCAATTAGTACGAGGATAGGAGTACCAATGACGACTATGAGTGTGATGAGTCGCAGATCGACCTCCGGCGCACTCGTCGGGGTTGCCGCGGCCAGTGTCGGAGTCATCTACGGCTACGACAGCAGCAACATCGGCGCTGCACTCAACTTCATCGCCCAGGACTTCGGTCTGGGCGACGGCGGCAAGCAGGCCCTGGCCACTGTCGTGGTGATCGGCGAGATCCTGGGCGCGATCGCGGCCGGCTGGGTCGCCAACCGGATCGGCCGCAAATGGTCGATGGTCGCGGTGGCCGCCACCTACTGCCTGTTCGCCCTGCTCAGTGCGCTGGCACCGTCCAACGCCGCTCTGCTGGGGGCTCGTCTGCTACTCGGGGTCACCATCGGACTGTCGGTCGTGATCGTGCCGGTCTTCGTCGCCGAGTCGGCGGCACCGCACCGAAGAGGCGCCATGCTTGTCGCGTATCAAGTGGCGACCATCGTCGGCATCATCGCCGGCTACGTCGTCGGGTACTTCCTCGCCGGTGCATCGGCCTGGCGGTGGATGCTGGGTCTTGCCGCCCTCCCCGCGCTGTTCGTGACGTTGCTGGTGCTGCGGATGCCCGACACCCCACGCTGGTATGTGACCCGCGGCCGGTTCGACGAGGCACGAAATGCGCTGGCGGGCATCGACCCCCAGGCCGACGTGGACCTCGAGATCGCCGAGATGCGTGCCGCCCTGGGCGAAGCGTCCGGCGGCCGACTGTCCGAGATGCTCCGCAGGCCCTGGTTGCGCGCCACCGTCTTCGTCGTCGGTCTGGGCTTCCTGATCCAGATCACCGGCATCAACGCCGTCGTCTACTACAGCCCGAAACTGTTCGAGGACATGGGTTTCAGCGGCGACTTCGGCACCCTGATGATGCCGGCCTTCGTCCAGATCGCGGGCCTCGCGGCGGTCATCATCTCGCTGTTCACCGTCGACCGGATGGGACGACGACCCATCCTCCTGGGTGGCATCGCAGCGATGGTCGTGGCAACCATCATGCTGATCATGACCTACGGGCCGCTGCACGGAAATGGTACGGCCGCACACCTTCTCGGTTTCGGTGGGCTCGTCCTTTTCACCATGGGCTTCTCCTTCGGTTTCGGCGCGCTCGTCTGGGTATACGCCGGCGAAGCGTTCCCGGCCCGACTGCGCTCCTACGGTTCGTCGATGATGCTGACCTCCGACCTGGTGGCCAACGCGATCATCGCCGCCTTCACCCTGTCGCTGATCAACCTCATCGGTGGAGCGGGCACATTCGCGATCTTCGGGGCGTTCGCCCTCGTCGGATTCGTCTTCGTCTACCTGCTCGCCCCGGAGACCCGCGGCCGAAAGCTCGAGGATATCCAGCACTTCTGGCAGAACGGCGGACAGTGGCCCGCGGACGACCCGATCATCACGTCGGTCGGTGATCCCCGATGACCACGCCCGAGACGACGGGATCGCACATCATGGCCTTCGACATCGGCGGCTCCAAGACCCACGCGGTCCGCACCGTCGACGGAGAGGTCGTCGCGGAGGCCGTCGTCGGCAGCGCGAACGTGTCGTCGGTCGGCGACGACGAGGCCGGACACCAGCTCGATCTCGCCATCGAACGTCTCGGCGGACCCGGCGAGGTGCGCGCGGCCTGCGCGGGCGCCGCCGGCGTCGACACGCCTGACACCGTCCGACGGCTCCATGACCTGATCGCCGATCGCCTACCCTGTGCCCGCGTCCGCATCGTGCACGACAGCCAGCTGATCCTGGCCGCCGCCGGCCTTGAGAACGGCATCGCGCTGATCTCGGGCACCGGATCGGTCGCCTGGGGACGCAACGGATCTCGTAGCGTACGCGCCGGCGGGTGGGGCTACCTCCTCGGCGACGAGGGCAGCGGCTACTGGGTCGCCCGAGAAGCTGTCCGGCGCACCCTCGCGCTTGCCGACGACGGGCAACCCTACGGCGAATTGGGACAACTGCTGGCCGCCGACTGCGGACTCCCCGACGCCACCGAACTGCTGAATCACTTCTATACCCAGACGAATCGACGCTATTGGGCCGGGCGAGCACGGGTGGTCTTCGAACTCGCCAACGCCGGAGATCCCGCCAGCCGCAGCATCGTCGACGACGCCGCCCGCGCGCTCGCCGCACTGACCGGTCTCGTCGCGCGACGACTCGACATCAGCGGCCCCGTCGTGCTGGCGGGCGGGCTCGCCGTGCACCAACCACTGCTCGCCGACGCGGTCGGTACCGAATTGGCCCACCTCGGTCTCGGGGAGATGCGTGTTCTCGCCGTCGACCCGGTGCGGGGCGCCGTCGCACTCGCCACGCAACTCCTGGCCGAATGCGGCCACCCGACGACCACGGCCGCCGCCCATGACCAGTAGCGACCAGACCACCCACGACAAGCAAGGAACCACACTCATGACCACCAAGGATGCACCGGGCCGCCTGATGGCGGCGGAGATCGCCGAACAGCCGACCCGCTGGCACCGGCTACTCGACGACGGACGTCCGACCATCGCCGACATCGCCGCGCAGATCGCCGCGCACCGACCACGATTCGTCCAGTTCGTCGCCCGCGGGACGAGTGACCACGCCGCCTTGTACGCCAAGTACCTCGTGGAGATCGTCCTGCAGATCCCCGCCGGCCTCGTCTCCCCCTCGACGGTGACCGTCTACGGCGCGCGCCCCGACCTGCGCGACGTGCTCTACATCGCGGTCAGTCAGTCCGGCGGATCACCTGACCTCGTCCAGTCCGTCGAGGTTGCGAGAGCCCAGGGCGCGCTGACCGTCGCGATCACCAACAACGACACCTCGCCGCTCGCCGACGCCGCCGAGTTGCACATCGATGTCCTTGCCGGACCGGAGAAGTCGGTGGCGGCGACGAAGTCCTACACTTCCGAGTTGCTGGCGCTGTACCTGCTCATGACCCACATCGCCGGCGCCGACGACTCGGCCGCGACCCTGCTCCCAGAACTCGGCGAACAGGTCCTCAAGGCCGACGACCAGGTCCGCACGGTAGCCCAGCGCTACCGTTTCGCTCAACGCCTGATCACCACCGGACGCGGGTACTCATACCCGACCGCGCGGGAAGCAGCGCTGAAACTCATGGAGACGTCGTATCTTTCGGCGCAGGCGTTCTCGGGCGCCGACCTGCTGCACGGCCCCTTGGCGACCGTCGATCCGCAGGTTCCGGTGCTGGCGGTGGTCCCGGCCGGCGCCGGCGGCGAGGCAATGCGGCCGGTCCTCGAGCGGCTCGCGGACCGTGACGCCGACGTATTCGGCGTGGGTTCTCCCGAACGGATCGCCAACCTGACCGGCGGCATCGCACTCCCCGACGGCGTCCCCGACGCATTGTCGCCGCTGCTGGAGATCATCCCGCTCCAACAACTCGCCCTGCATCTGGCGATCGCCAGGGGCGGAGACCCGGACACCCCGCGTGGACTTCGCAAGGTCACGGAGACGCTGTGACGAGATCAGCGGACCTCGACGGCGAGCAGCTCGTCGCGGCGTCGGCGGTCGTGAGCGGCGGGCACGTGCTGCGGCCGGGATGGTTCACCAGCCGCGACGGCCGCATCACCTCCGTGAGTGAAGGGCTGCCAGCGCGGTCGCCGGATCTCGACTTTCCCACGCAGACAATCGTTCCCGGGTTCGTCGACATGCACGTACACGGGGGCGGCGGCGCCACCTACACCGCCGGCGACCCCGACAGTGTTCGGCAGGCCGCCGCATTTCACCAGGTGCACGGGACCACCACCACAGTGGCGAGTCTGGTGAGTGCCGGACCGTCAGCTCTCCTGGCGCAGGTCCGCGACCTCGGTGAACTCGTTGCCGACGGGGTGATCGCGGGGATTCATCTCGAGGGCCCGTGGCTGAGCCACTCCCGATGCGGTGCACACGATCCCACTGTTCTGCGCCCGCCCGACCCGGAAGAGATCGATCGGGTGCTGCGTGCCGGCGCCGGCACGATCTCGATGGTCACCATCGCACCCGAACTCGACGGCGCACTCGATGCGATCGCGCGATTCGCCGACGCCGGTGTCGTCGTTGCGGTCGGTCACACCGAGGCGACCTACGAGCAGACGCGGGCGGCGATCGGCGCCGGTGCACGCGTCGGCACACACCTGTTCAACGCGATGCGCCCGCTACACCATCGCGAGCCGGGCCCGGTGCTGGCGTTGCTGGAGGACGACCGCGTCACCGTGGAGATGGTCGGCGACGGCGTCCACGTCCATCAGCGACTGCTCACCCATGTCGTCGGCGATGTGGGCGCCGGGCGGGTCGCCCTGGTCACCGATGCGATGGCCGCCGCGGGTATGAGCGATGGCTCGTATCGGCTGGGTGTGCTCGAGGTGGACGTGACCGATGCCGTTGCGCGAGTGCGGGCGACCGGTGCCATCGCCGGCAGTACCGCGACGATGGGGCTGCTCTTCGAACGTGCGCTCGCCTCGCTGCCCGGGCCGGCCGACGCCGCACTCACTGCCTCCTCGGCCATGGCGTCGACGACCCCGGCCCGCGCGATCGGCGTGCACGATGCCGGCGACCTGAGCCCAGGCATGCGAGCCGACTGGGTTGTCGTCGACGACGGCCGGGTGCAGGAGGTCTATCGCAGGGGCGCGCTGGTGGCGGATCCGGGGGTCATCGCCGGGTTCGAGTCCCCCCGGCCGCGCGGTCTGCGAGCGTAAGCTGGGTCCGACGAGGAGCCGACGATGACTTCCGACCCCCACCCGTCCGGCGAGACGCTGATCGCCTCCGTCCAGCGCGCCCTGCGGCTGGTCGACATCGTCGTGAACTCGTCCCGGCCGGTGACGCCGAAGGCTCTTGCGACAGCGTCGGGCCTGACGCTCGGTACGACCTACAACCTGGTGCGGACGCTGATCCGCGAGGGGTACCTGGCGGCGGAGCCCGACGGGCTCGTGCTGGCGTCGCACTTCCTCGGGCTGCACGAGGAGGACGCGTCGGGCGTGTTCCTCGCCAGGGTGCGCGAGGCGCTGAACGACGTGGCCGAAGGCCTCGGCGCGACGGCGTATCTGTCGCGGTACACCGACGGCGAGGTGCACCTGGTCGACATCGTCGACGCGAAGTCGAGTCCGCGCGTAGACCTGTGGGTCGGCATGCAGTCGAGCGCGCATGCGACGGCGCTCGGCAAGCAGATCCTCGCCGAGCTGCCCGCCGAGGAGCGCAGCGACTATCTGTCGCGCCACTCGCTCGACGAGCTGACGCCGTACACGATCAGCGATCGCCGCGTGCTGCTGCAGCAGCTGGAACTACCGGCCCCGGCCGTGGTCGATCGTCAGGAGTACGCCATCGGCTTCACCTGCCTCGCGGTGCCCGTGCGCGCGCCCAGCGTGACGGCATCCCTCGCCGTCTCCCTCCCCGCACACACCGACGACGACACCGACTCGGCGGCGTTCACGGCGCTCGCGGCGCGGCTGCGCGGCATCGCGAATCGCTTGTCACTGCGCCTGGGCGGCGACCGTTTCGGGCAGTCCGCGCAGTAGCGGCGGCATCCTGTTCACCATCTGAAATCACGTCTCTGTCGCCGGCTCGGCCGCCCTGCTTATCGTGAGCCCACCGGCGGGCCGAGCGGCCCGTCGCCATCTGACAACGTCGTCAGAACGGAGGTCTGAAAGATGACGTCATCCGCACGCCTCGACGACGCGACGCGTCGCGAGCTGCTCAACACCATGCTTCTCATCCGCACGTACGAGGAAGCCATCCTGCGTGAATACCACGCCGACAAATTGCCGGGATTCGACATCGGCGCGGGGCTAGTGCCCGGAGAGATGCACCTGGCCGCGGGACATGAACCGGTCGCCGCAGGCGTCTGCGCGCACCTGACCCGCGACGACGCGCTCACCGGCACGCACCGGCCCCATCACATCGCGATCGCACACGGAGTCGACCTGCGCGCCATGACCGCCGAGATCTTCGGACGGGAGACCGGACTCGGCCGCGGCCGCGGCGGGCATATGCACCTGTTTGACCCCGCGACGCACTTCTCGTGCTCCGGGATCATCGCCGAGGGCCTGCCGCCGGCGCTGGGTCAGGCCTTCGCGTTCCGGCAGCGGGGATCGGACCGCATCGCGGTCGCGGTCACCGGCGAAGGCGCGGCGAACCAGGGCGCCTTCCACGAGTCACTCAACCTCGCGGCGCTGTGGAAGCTGCCGGTGGTGTTCGTCGTCGAAGACAACGAGTGGGCCATCTCGGTACCGCGCGCCGCGTCCACCTCGATCCCGTCCAACGCCGACCGCGCCGCCGCCTACGGCATGCCGGGCATCCGCGTCGAAGGCAACGACGTCGAGGGGGTGTACCGGGCCGCCGAGGAGGCGGTCGCCAGGGCCCGCGCGGGCGGCGGACCCTCGCTCATCGAGGTGCACACGCTGCGCCTGTGGGGCCACTTCGAGGGCGACGCGCAGGGCTATCGCTCCGACCTCGAGGGCGTGCCCGGTCGCGATCCGATCCCCACCTATCAGGTGCGGCTCATCGCCGACGGCGTCGTGAGCGACGGTGATGTCGACGTGATGCGAGCGAGCGCCGCCGAACGCGTCGAGGACGCCATCGAGTACGCGAAGTCCTCGCCCACCCCCGACCCCCACCACGCCCTCGACTACGTGTTCGCGGAAGGAGCACACGCATGAGCACGACAGATCATGCCGCACCCGCGGCTCTCGCGGTCGAGCCCGACGCCGGCCGCCGCAAGCTCTCGACCGCCAAGGCGATCCAGGAGGCCATCGCCCAGCAGATGCGCGCCGATTCATCGGTGTTCGTCATGGGCGAGGACGTCGGCCCCTACGGCGGCATCTTCTCCTCGACCACGGGCCTCATCGACGAATTCGGATCCGGGCGGGTCCTCGACACCCCGATCTCGGAGACCGCGTTCATCGGGCTGGGCATCGGAGCGGCCGTGGAGGGCATGCGGCCGATCGTCGAGCTCATGTTCGTGGACTTCTTCGGCGTCTGCATGGACCAGATCTACAACCACATGGCGAAGATCCACTACGAGTCCGGCGGCAACGTGCGCGTGCCCATGGTGCTGATGACGGCGACCGGCGGAGGCTACTCCGACGGTGCGCAGCACTCCGAGAACCTCTGGGGCACGTTCGCGCACCTGCCGGGCATGAAGGTCGTCGTGCCGTCGACCCCATACGACGCGAAGGGCCTGATGACCGCGGCGATCCGCAGCGATGACCCGGTCGTCTTCATGTTCCACAAGGGGATCATGGGGCTCGGGTGGATGAAGAAGAACCGGCGCTCCATCGGCGCCGTGCCCGAGGAGCCGTACGAGGTGCCGATCGGCAAGGCCCACGTCACCCGCGAGGGCACCGACGTCACGGTCGTGACGGTGTCCCTCTCGGTGCACCACGCGCTCGATGTGGCGGAAAAGCTCGAGGGCGAAGGGGTCAGCGTCGAGGTGATCGATCTGCGATCGCTCGTGCCGCTGGACCGCGAGGCGATCGTCACCTCGGTGTCGAAGACCGGGCGACTCGTCGTCGTCGACGAGGACTACCAGTCGTTCGGCATGACGGCCGAGGTCATCGCATCCGTCGCCGAGCGCAACCCGTCGCTCCTCAAGCACGTGTCGCGCGTGGCGGTGCCCGACGTACCGATCCCGTATGCGCGGGAGCTCGAGTACGCGGTGCTGCCCACGCCGGCCCGCATCGAGGCGGCGATCCGGGAGGCAGTGACCGGATGAGCGATGTGCTGTTCCCGTCGATGTCGGATGACGCCGACGCGACGGGTGTCGTCGTCACCTGGTTCGTCGACAACGGCGACGAGGTTGCCGAGGATGCGCTCATCGCCGAGGTGGCGATCGAGAAGGTCGACCAGGAGGTGCTGGCTCCGGCATCCGGCGTCATCTCGCTGCTGGTGGCCGAGGATCAGGAGGTCTCACAAGGGAGTGTCATCGCCACGATCGGGTGACGCGGGCCCCGCGTGTGAGAATGCTGCCCGTGGCCGTC
The DNA here is from genome assembly GCF_000298195.1 of Gordonia rhizosphera NBRC 16068. GTDB lineage: Bacteria > Actinomycetota > Actinomycetes > Mycobacteriales > Mycobacteriaceae > Gordonia > Gordonia rhizosphera. The sequence goes on from NZ_BAHC01000141.1 coordinate 40,462, forward strand.
GCCGACGCTTCACCCTTCAGCGGCCGGACCCTCGTCATCCGCGAGGACGACCGGCCGGATGCCGAGACCCACCTCGCCCGATCGGTGGACCTGTTGCGTGCCGTGGCGGCGGGCGCGATCGCCGAGCACCGTGTGGTGCGGCTGTCGACCCCCGTGCCCACCGTCGCGATGAGCCGTCGCGAGAGTCGGCTTCCCGGTTTCGAGGCGGCGCAACGCTTCTCGCGGCTCCGCGGGTTTGCGCCGGCCATTCGTCCCACGGGCGGGCGAGCCGTCGCGTACGACCCGACGTGCATCGTGTTCGACATCGTCGCGCGTGAGCGCGAGGGCGGGCTCGGTCAGGCGCGGTTCTTTCGCGACGTCGGTGACGCGCTCACCGCGTCGCTGCGCGGCCTCGGGGTCGACGCCCGGGTCGGCGACGTACCGGGTGAGTACTGCCCCGGCGAGTTCAGCATCAACGCCCGAGGCGTCGTGAAGCTGATCGGTACGTCGCAGCGCGCCGTGCGCGGAGCGCGGCTGCTGAGCGGAATGCTGCCGCTCGGCGATGTCGGGCACTTCGTGGATGTCCTCACCGAGGTCAACGCCGCGCTCGAACTCGACTGGGATCCCACGACGTTCGGCAGCCTCGGTGCCGAGGTGCACGGCATCGCGCGCACGGTGGTCGAAGATGTGATCGTGGCGGCGCTCGTCTCGCCAGTGGGATGATGACACCCATGCCCATGCCCGCACCGTTGCCCGTCAAAGACGGGGTCGGACCGACGCGGTTGCGGGTCCCGACGTCCGGGCCGTGGGCGACCGTCGCCGAGTACATGGTCGCGACGTTCGACCACCTGGACCCCGACGACCTGTACCGACGGTTCGACGCCGGCGAGATCGTCGGCATCGACGGCAGTCCGATCGATCGCGGCGCGGCGCTGGATGCGCACCGGTTCGTCTGGTACTACCGCGATCTGCCGGTGGAGGAACCGGTGCCGTTTCACGAGGAGATCCTGCACGTCGACGACGACCTCGTCGTGATCGACAAGCCACACTTCCTCCCGACCACCCCGGGCGGGCGATACCTCCGCGAGTCCGCGCTCGTCCGGTTACGGATCCGCCTCGACAACCCAGATCTGACACCCATCCACCGGCTCGACCGAGCGACCGCAGGCCTGGTGATGTTCGCCGCCCGTCCCGCGACACGGGGCGCATACCAGTCGCTGTTCGAGAAGCGGCGCGTCGCCAAGACCTATGAGGCAGTTTCGGCGCGCCCGACCGGCTGGGATCCGGACGCACCCACGCTGGCCGGGCACGCCGTTCCCGTCGTCTACCGCAACCACATCCAGGCACGCCGCGGAGAGTTGCGGGTCGTCGTCGACGACTCCCGCGCACCGAACGCCGAGACGCTGGTCGAGGTGGGGGGCTCCGGAGTCAGCGCCTCCGGACATGCCGTGCTGCACACGATCCTGCGGCCACACACCGGACGGATGCACCAACTGAGAGTGCACCTCGCGGCGCTCGGCATCGGCATCCTGGGCGACCGGTGGTATCCCGGTCTGCTGCCCGAGTCACCCGACGATCATTGCCTCCCACTTCAATTGCTCGCGCGCGAACTGGAGTTCACCGATCCGCTGACGGGGACGCCGCGGCGGTTCGTCTCCCGCCGGACGCTCAGCGAGGCGCCCGTCCCGACCGAATCCTGACCATCGCGGAAGTTGCCGTGTGCGGTGCTCAACGCAGCAAACGGCAACTTGGCTGCGGGCGGCCCACCCCTCGTCGGTAATCTGTCCGTCGTCCGCGCACACCGGAGCGCGCCGGACGACGACGCCCCGTGCCCCGATAGCGAGACGAGATGCCGACGACCTCCCCACACCTACCGTTTCTGCTGATCTCCATCCGCGCGGAGCAGGAGGCGGCGGACGACGAGTACCAGTCGGTCCTCCGCCTCGGTCGGCTCGAGCCGATCGAACTCCGTGGAGTCAACCTGACGCAGCAGCCCTTGGGATCGATCGATCTCGACGACTGGTCCGGTTTCATCCTCGGCGGCGGCCCGTACAACGTGAGCGATCCGGCGGAGTGCAAGACCGGTACCCAGCGACGTGTCGAGAGCGAGCTGCTCGACTTCGTCGGCCGCGTCGTCGACGCCGATGCGCCGTTCCTCGGCTGTTGCTACGGGGTGGGCACACTCGGCACGGCGATCGGTGCCACCGTCGACCGACGGTACGGCGAACCCGTGGGTGCCGTCAGCGTCACCCTGACCACCGATGGGCGCGACGATCCGCTGTTCGCCTACGTCCCGGAGACTTTCGACGCATACGGCGGCCACAAGGAAGCGGCCGCGACGCTACCCGCCACCGCGGCCCACCTCGCCACGTCGCCGACGTGCCCGGTCCAGGCGTTCCGCGTAGGGAAGAACGTGTACGCCACCCAGTTCCACCCGGAACTCGACGCCGACAGCCTGGCGACCCGCATCGACGTCTACCGCGACTTCGGCTACTTCGCGCCGGAAGAGGCGGACTCGCTGAAAGCATCGGCCCGCGAACGCGACGCGCGGTATCCGACCGAAATCCTGCGGCGGTTCGTCGAACTCTACCGACGCCCGGCCGCCTGAAGGTCGGCGCATCGGTGCGATCTGCTGTGGCAACCGGGTCGTAGCCCGGTCCCAGCCGCGGGCAGGGATTACCATTGCCGCCGAGGGGGTGGGTATGTCACAGATGCCGATGATCGAGATCCACGGGGCCGACGGTGAGTCGATCCTCTGCGACGGAATAACCGTGGCGAAGTTCCGACACCACGGCAAGGACGAGGCCGCCCGCAATCCGGTCTCGACCTACCGAGAACTGCAGGTCAAGGAGAAGACGTCACTGTTCGGAAAGCCGCGCAGCCCAAGGCAGTTCACCGCGCTGCTCGTCATGTCCTCGATCATGAGCCTCACCGTCGACGAGAACGGCAAGGCGGCCTTGGAAGCGATGGTGGACGGGTTCGGTCGCTGAGAAGCGGCCGCCTCACCGATTAGACGTCGTCGGTCCGCGATGTGGATGACGCACACCACGATGCGGTGCTACCGGCGGGCGACCGGCTGCCGCAGGATGGTGCGCAGCTTCGCGGGTGCGACCTTGCGGAAGTCGCTCAAGTAGATCTCGTGATGCTTACCGACCTTCCGCAGGTCGTGCCCGGGAATGAACTCGTCGTGCATCGCGGCCAGCACCGGCGCTTCGTCATCAAAGGAACCCATGTGCAACGTCTGCACGGAACGCCCCTCCGAGAGGTCCTCGAACCGCACGTCGTCGAGCCGGGCGGGCTGCTTCTTTGCCCGCACCTGTTCGGTTGCCGCGGTGACCATGTCGCCGTCGATCCAGTCCGGGACCATCAGCATCAGCGTCCAATCCCACCGCGACTTGTCACGCCGCTCGCCGAAGGCGTTCATGTCCTGCGCCCACCAGAGCCCTTCCAGTGGCGGAACCGTATAGTCGCGGCCGAGTTCCCGTTTGCTGGCGAACTTGATCGCGTACGCGATCGGATACAGCGTCTCGATCGCCTGGGCGAACGCCGACGACGTGTTGGGATCGCCGTGCCCGTCGATCATCAGGTATCGCAGGGTGGGTACGTCGAGGACGCGGAATTCTCCGTGTGCGGCCCGATAGGAATCGAGGGATTTCTTGAAGTCGATCTTGGCCTGCGCCATGCCATCAGGGTAGGCGAGCACGGTTATCGCGTCCCGGTGGCGACGCCGTCGAGGACGCGCCGGTAGTAGACCCTGAAGAATCTCGCGCCCGCGACGCGCATCACGGCCACCCCGATGTTCGCGGAGGTGTTCTTCGCCGTGATGTCCCAGATCCCGTGAACGTCGGAGCCTCCGTCGTGCCCGGCTGTGGCCACGATGGAGTGGATGCCCCCGCTCGCTGCGTAGTCGCTGTCGGTCACGGTCATCGTGACCGTCCCCGGCGTCGACCAGTCGTAATGCCAGATGGCGTAGAACTTCGGGAAGTCCTGTCCTTCCTGTACATCGGCGTCGGTGTCGCCGACGCGGTGCACCCGGTACAGCTTCGCCGACAGCGCGGGCCATCGCTTCGGTCGATTCGACGAGAAGTCCGTCAGAACCTCGACGACCTGCTCCGGCGTCGCGGTCGTGTGGAGATCGAATTCGAATCGCGTGCGCATCGCCGCCGTCACCCCCAATTCGTGTATCCCGGACATCATCGACACCACCATGATGAACCGGAGTCTCACCGACCGGAACCCGCACGCACACCTCGACCGAAGATCGGTCAGTCCCATCGGAACAGCCGGACCGCCACGATGGCCAGCACGACGCCCCAGGCGAGCATCACGGCAAGGTCGAGCCAGGAGGGCCAGCCGCCCTGTGCGGCGTCGGTGAGTGCGGCGACCGCCGCCCCGGTCGGCGTCGCGTCGGAGATCGCCAGCATCCAGCCGGGCATGGTGTCCCGCGGCCACCACAATCCCGCGAAGAACATCAGGACGAAGAACAGCACGGTCCCCGCCGCCGTCGCCACCTTGTTGGTGCGGCACACCGAAGCGATCATCATCCCGATCGCCATCAACGCCACCGCGGAGAACACGAAGGCGATGACGAACCCGATCGGATTCTTCGGCAACGGCGCCCCGGGGATCAGCGGCAACACCACCAATGCCACCAGCATCGCCACCTCGATCGCGAAGATGAGGATGACCTCGGCGAACAGCAGCGCGGCCGGTGACGCCGGCGTGGTCCGCAGGCGCCGGAGAATCCCGCGCTCCCGGTACCGGGTGAGCACATCCGGAAGGATCTGCACGCTGAGCATGAGCGACGAGAACATCACCAGGATCGGCTGGTAAATCCCGAACCAACTCTGCCCCGCGAGGTAGTCCGCCGGTTCCCGGGTGGCGGGAATCGACGCCAGAACCATCGTCGCGACGAGCGGGAGAATCCCCACCCAGATGATCAGCGCCGGATTCCGTCGCATCAACCGGGCCTCGCTGATCAGCAGCGGATGCAAGCCGCGAAAGACCCGGCGCAGGTCGGCACCAAACGCCGCGGCGATAGTCATCGTGTCGGCCTCCGCATGCCCCGCACCCGGCTCCTGCCTTCGGCGACCCGCGCGAGTTGTTCGTCGGGAGCGCCATCCACGTCCTGTTCGTCGACCACCCTGACGAACGCGTCCTCGAGACTGGACTGCTCCACCCTCAGCCCGGTGGCACGCGCGCCCTGACGGTCCAGCGCCAGCACCACATCGGTGATCAGCTCCTCGCCGCCGGAGACGATCAGCCCGGACCCGACGGACTCGACCGACCTCACCGACGAGAGCGCGCGGAGGGCGTCGAAGTCCACCGGACGATCCGGGACGAAGCGCACGGTCTGTGCCGTGGCGACCCGCGCGGCGAGCCCCTCGGGACTGTCGAGGGCGACAACGCGACCGTGATCGATGACCGCGACGCGGTCGCACAGGTGCTCGGCCTCGTCCATGAAGTGCGAGACCAGTAGCAGCGTCGTTCCTGCGTCGCGCAGTTCTCGGAGCATGCCCCACACCTCGCGACGCGCCCGCGGATCCAGTCCGGTGGTCAGCTCGTCGAGTATGGCCACCTTGGGACGGCCGACCAGAGCCAGTGCCACCGACAGCCGCTGCTTCTGCCCGCCGGACAATGCCTGGAAGTAGGAGCGGCGCTGATGGGCCAGCCCCAATCGCTCCATCAGATCCTCCGGGTCAGCCGGGTCCCGGTAGAACGCGGCATAGAGTTCGAGCGCCTCCGCCACGCGCAGTTTGTCCGGCAGCAGACTGTCCTGGGGTTGGATACCGAGCACGTCGCGGAGCTCCACATCCCCGTCGGCCGGATCCAAGCCGAGGACGTCGACAGAGCCGGCGTCGCGTCGGCGCAGCCCGCCGACACACTCGACGGCGGTCGTCTTTCCGGAGCCGTTGGGACCCAGCAGGCCGAAGATCTCACCGTGTTCCACGGTGAATGAGATATCGAGCGCCCCAACATTTCCCGGGTACACCTTGCGCAGACCGCGCACCGTGATCGCCGAGTTCGACATGCGGCCAGTATCGCACCGGTTCTGGACCGGCGGGGCGTCCTGGTTCCGAACCCGGACCTCGACCGCGCCTGTGCCGACCGACCACGGTATCCCGCGGCACGGATCACGACATCCTTCGGGGCAGCACGACGCGCCGGACCCGGTGAGCCGCGGTCGCGCCGACCTCCACCGGAGTGCGCCGCCGTGGTGGTGGCCAGCCATTGGACGGATGGGCCTTCTCGATCTCGGCGTTCAGTTCTGCCCCGAACAACAGCACGATCGCCATCAGCCACACCCACACCAGAATCGCCAGCGGCGCCGCGAGGGGGGCGTAGACGCCACCTCCACCGAACGCGGTGCCGGTATACAGTCGCAGGCCGGCACTGATCACGAGACCGCTCGCGGTGGCCAGCAGGGCACCGGGCAGGTCCCGGTGAAAGGGTGTGCGACGCGGCGTGGCCCAGTGGAACAGCGCCGCGACCACGAGGGTCAGACCCACCACGGCCACCGGCCAGTACGCCACTGTCCAGATCTCCCCCAGCGGCAATGCCTCCAGGCCCCACCGTCGTTCCAGGATGTAACCCAGCTGCGGGCCACCGACGACGACCGGCACCACGACGACGCCGATCACCAACCCGACGACGGCGAAAATCAGTCCGAGCACGCGGGCCATCCACGTCGGGCGTTCCTCGTCGAGGTCATAGGCGATAGTCACGGCCAGAACCACAACCCGCAGAATCCGGCTCACGGTGAACACCGCGATGGCGAATGCAATCGAGAACACCGGCGGCGATCCCTCGATCAGCAGACTATTGAGCATCCCAGCGATCACGTTGTCGACGGTCTCCGGCCGGAAGACCTGCCCGGCGATCTCCTCGATCCGTTCGATCAGCTGCAACCGCGCATCGGCTCCCATCAGCGGATCGAGTAACCCGGCCAACGAGACGATGGCAAGCGCCACCGCGGGCAAGCTCAGCACCACCCAGAACGCGATCTCGCTGGCCAACCCGGTGATGCGATCCTCGCCGGAATCCTTGACGGTCGCCACCGCGAGATCGGCCACCGCCCGAATACGTGGCGGCAGACGAACCCGGAGGCGGCCCCACAACGCATGCATCGGCGTCGACAGTACCCAATCCTCGGCCGGCCCGCGGCGAGCGTCCCCGACAGAGCACGCCCGGCCGATTGCGCGACCGCGACTATTGTTTCCTCGCAGACGCTTTCGAATCCACATCCGCCCGCGCATGACCGTCGTCCGGTGGTCTGCCGTCCCGTCCATCCGCTCGTCGGGCAGCCTGAGGGGAGGCGCACGCGCGGATCCGTCGATCCCACATGGCGAAGCGTTAAGGATCGGTGACCGTTCGGCTCGGCGGTTCCCGTGACCGCCGGATCGTTGCTAACGTTCCGATTCATGACTTCGCCGCCGCAACCGCCGCCGTCAGACCAGCCGGACCCGGGCAATCAGCAACCCGGACAGCAGCCGCCACCGGCGGGATACGGTCAGCAGCCACCGCCCCCGCCACCCGGCTACGGTCAGGCACCCCCGCCACCCGGCTACGGTCAGGCACCCCCGCCGCCCGGCTACGGTCAGGCACCACCGCCACCCGGCTACGGTCAGGCACCCCCGCCACCCGGCTACGGTCAGGCACCACCGCCACCCGGCTACGGTCAGGCACCACCGCCACCCGGCTACGGTCAGGCACCACCCCCACCCGGCTACGGTCAGGCACCACCACCCGGCATGCCGCCGGCCGACCCCAACAAGGTCGATGTCGGAGAGGCGTTCTCGTGGGCGTGGGGCAAGTTCAAGAGCAATGTCGGCGCGATGATCCTGCCGGGTCTCGCGGTGTTCGTTCTCCTGCTGGTCGCACTGCTGCTCAGCATCTTCAACAGCGCGATCTTCGGCACCTCGGAGACGACCACCTACGGCTCAGGCACCGGCTTCACCTATGAGATCACCAGCACGTCGATGAGCGCCGGCGGCTGGATCATCTTCGGCCTGATCCAGCTGGTCGTCTACATCGGCATCCTCTACTTGATGGCCAGCATCATCTCGGGTGCGATCCGTGTCGCCAATGGGGAGGCCGTGTCCGCGAGCTCGTTCCTGGTACCGATGCGATTCGGGCCGGTGATCCTCACCTCGATCCTGGTCGGCATCGTCTCCGCGATCGGCTATGCGCTCTGCATCATCCCGGGCTTGATCGCGGTGTTCTTCCTGCAGTTCTCGGTGGTCGCGACGATCGACAGGTCGCTGTCACCGATCGATGCGATGAAGGCATCCTTCGAATTGACCAAGAGCAAGCCGGGTGACTCGTTCCTCGCGGTGATCGTCGCCTGGGCGATCAACGTCGTCGGCGCCATCCTTTGCTACATCGGCCTGATCGTCAGCGCACCGATCGCGGCTCTGTACTACGTCCACTGCTGGCGCAAGCTCACCGGCGGCCCGATCGCCGCGCCGGACGCCGCATAACCGAAGCACGATCAAACCTTTCGGGCGCACGGTCGACGGAATGTTCGTCGACCGTGCGCCCGTTCTCGTCGTCCGTGCACCCGTTCTCGTCGACTGTGCGCCCGTTCTCGTCGACTGTGTTCTGCGCTCGCTGTCATGAGAAGTCGCGAGTAACGTCACAGCGCGTTGTGAAGCGATCGGCACACTTTGGGCTGCCTGTTGGGCGGCGTCGTTCCCCATCCGGGAATGGCTGATGCACACGCCAGTCGCATCTGATCGAGGCCGTCGACGCGGGTCATGAAGCGTTCACGCACCGACTTCCGTGTGGTGGCAAGCATCTTCTCGACATAGACCGCGTGTGTCGGGTACAGCCTCGACAACTCCGTCGGCGCAAATGGCACGGTGATACCGAAAAGCGAGCACAGCGACCCGTGATAGCTCGCGACCGGCGCAGCGATCTGGGGCAGACGGACACCACCGATCGCGTTCCCGTACGAGTCACGTTCCAGCGCGAACGGGGTGGCCAGCAGGCGGGTGGCGTCGAACCCGCCGCCGGCGAGTATCGGCACCGTGATGCTGAAAGGGATGTCTTCGACGGCCTGCTTGAACCCGGTGTAGCGGAACGGCTTTGCGACCGGAGCGGGCGTCCCCGTGCTCACCCATTCCTGCATCGCCGCCACCGCCGCATCGACCGCATAGCGTCGCTGGAATTGCGAGCTGCCCGCGCAGGTGAGCCCGAGGCCGGGCCCCTGCTGACCGTAGTTCTCCGACGCGGCGACCGATTGGTCGTACTGCGCGCGGGTGATGCGAGGATGCGCGGTGATGTTGTTGAGGATCAATTCGATCGTCTGGCGCACGTTGTAGCCGTCGACGTGTGCGGCGCCGGCGATCGACCAGATGCGGTGGTTGGCTCCGGAGGTGGGTACCCCGATCTGGCCGGATTCCTCGCTCCAGAGGTGGATGGTCGGGACACGGTAGCGCTGCGGGAGTTCGCCTTGCACCTCGCTGTCGACGATGAAGCCGTCGTACACCTTGGCCGCGTCATCGGCACCCCGGATGATGTACTTGTCGAGCATCATCGCCGACTGCGAGAGACCGATCGCGACCAGTTTCTTGGGCACGAGTCCGCCGAGTGGACGAACTCCGGTCGTGTTCCGCAGTGTCGAACCGGCCTGGCTGAAGATGTCGAAGGCGTAGTCGTCGTCGGGCACCCACAGCGATCCGTACCGCACGGGGTCCCACCCCTTGAGGGAGATGGGAGTACATGGCGGCACCTTGTACGGCCCGACGGGAATCATCGGTTGTCCGTTGAGAAGTAGCCCGCACGCACCGGTTTGCTGCGCGCTGACCACCACGTACGCGTCACCGTTCGCGAACGCCTGTCGATTGAGCCAGTTGAACTCGAAGGGATGGTCGATCTGGCCGGTGACGTTGGTCCATTCGACGGTGACGTTTCCGCTGAAGCGCGTGGGATCCGTGGGCCGATACACGAGCATGCGGGTCACGAACGGGACATCCGGCCGCGATGTCCCGTAGGCGTGCGCCGTCCCCGACACCAGGTATTCGCGCTCGGCATAACCGAAGTCGCCGGGATCGAACGATGTTGCCGCCCAGGGCCGGTCGTGAACTCCACCGGTCAACGGACCGGACACACGGGGCGCCCGTGGCGTCGCATCTGCCTGCGCGCTGACCACGCACATCGCGGTCATCGCGATCACACACGCGACGATGGCCACGACCTTGCCGACTGCACTCACCAGCGACCCCCGATGCCGACCGATTTGTTGGCGTGATGCTAACCCCGCCGGCCGCGAGCACGCGTCCATTCGGCAAATCCGGCAGATCCGATCGACCGCGAGATTCCCTGCTGCGGTCGGGACGCCGGCCCAGGTCGAGAGCACCGTCGGCGCTGCATGTGCTGGATGACACCAGAGATCAAACCCGGACTCGACTGCGTCGCCGTTCATTCCGGCCGACTGACGCCGTTTCCGCTGTTACCAGCACACTGATCGCCTCGTGGGTAGGCCGAGCGCGGGCGTCGCGCGTGATATCGCTGTCATGCCGGCTCGCGCATCACGCCGAAATGCCGCACCGAACCAGAAAGTCCCGGAAGCTGTTTCACCGGCGACCAGGTGCGCAGCCCATCGCTGCTGTCGGAGTACAGGTACTTTCTTCTCTTGTAGGCGTCGAGGTAGATCCGCCAGGTGCCGTTCGGCAACTGGACCACGGCCGGGCCCTCCACCATCGAGCCCCAATTTCCGGGCGGAACGAATCTGTAGGGCCCCGCGAGCGACGCGGCGACCGCATGCTCGATGACCTTCTTCGTCTCGTTCTTGGTGAACGCGTGGTAGGTCGCTCCCACCTTGACCACGGTGGTGTCGATGTGGTCGGCGCCGATACCGGCGAGCGGAACCGGCGGGCTCCAGAGCCGCAGCGACGGATCGAGCGCGGTCAACAGATACGGCACGAAGCCGCCACCGGTCGACATCGACAAAATGACGTTGACCCGGCCACCGTCGATGAACCAGTCGGGCGCCCAGGCTTTGGTGGTGAACGGCGAGAGGGACGGACCGTCGGAGGATCCGGCCGAGCCCGACGAACCCAGGGAACCCGAAGATCCGAAGAGCCCTTTGCCATCCCCCGTGCCCGGCAGGAAGGCGCAGCATAACGGGACCGGCCAGTTCCCCATGAACGTCCAGTTGACGCGGTCGCGGCTGCGCGCGAAACCGATGTTCGCGCCGTCGATCGTCGTGTAGGTGAGGTAGTACCAGCCGTCGGTGTTGCGAAAGATGCTCGGGTCCCGCACGAGTCCCGATGGCGGCCGGTACGCCGCTTTTCGGACCAATTGGTACCGCGTCGCATCGCTCGACTGGTAGACATCCATGACGCGGTCGCTGGCGTTGCTGAACGCCGTGATCGTGTAGCGCCAGCCGGACCGCGGTGCAGCGCCACTGCTCCCCGCGGGCGCGATCACCAATCCTGCGCAGGCCAGCACCACCACCGTTGCGGCGGAGACGGCGGCTCGTTTGGAAAGCATCACCGGTGCATTATCGGTGACACCAGAAACACCATGCAGAACTTTGGCCACAAAGCGCGCGAGGATTCACTCGTCACTCAGCGTCGACGCGCCCGATGCGCTCAGGCGATATCTGGGCCAGAGAAGTCGCGATCTCGTCGTCGGCGAGAAGTCGTGCAAGCCGGGCATCCATGGAATGCAGGTGATCGATCCAGACTGACGTGTCGACCAGAATCATCCGTCCGAGGCTCGGCGCCTCGGCGCGGCGGTAACCTGCGGATCCGTGCCACCCAGTGCAGCGAGACGGCGCGCACTCTCGACGCGAATCAAGGTTTGTAGCCCGATCCGAATCAGCGCAGCCCTCTCATGCACACCTGTCAGGGCTTCCGCCTTCTCCAGCAGAGCGTCGTCGACTGTCACGGTAGTCCTCATCCGGCACCTCCATGCGCATCAAGTGATGCCACATATGACGCCTGGACAGAGGCTATCTCGCGATGTCGCGACATGACCTCCCGCCATGCGTCGCTTCGACCGTCCTGACCTTTCATTCCGGTCCCGCGGATGCCGCGATGACTGCGACCCGCACGCCGAGTGCCTCGTACGTGGGTCGAGCACGCGCATCGCGCGTGACGAGCACGGCGTCGTGTTCGCGAGCTGCCAAAGCCACCAGGCCGTCGTATGTCGCCCCGCCGGCCACACCGCGGCGAGCGAGTTCCCGATGAGCCGAAACGGCTCCATGGGACGAAAGGGCCAAGTGGTCCTCGAAGTTGTCGTCGATCAGCAGAACTGCGTCTGCGGGGCTCACACGTGCATCACCCGGAAGACGAGTCAACACGGAGTAGGTTTCGGCGAGCGCATGTCCGCTGAGACTGAGTACACGATTGCCCACCCATGATCTGACCGATCGGTGGGCTTGATGCGCTGCGACGAGGAGTGGCACAGCCACGCTCGTGTCGACGGCAAACCGCGACTCGTTCGTCAACGTCGACCCGAATCGATCAATCCGAACATGATCTCGTCGGTGACGACGGTCTCGGACTCAGCGACCAGCCTGCCACTCGCGTCTCGTTCCAGGCGCGCAGTGCGGCCCCCCGGAGTGATCTGCAGACCGCTGCCGTAAAGCGAGACGTCCACAGTAGAACCGGGTGCGAGCCCCAGCAGGTCGCGGAGTCGCTTCGGCAGCAGTAGCCGTCCACCCGAGTCGATCGTGGCTTCCATGGGATTATCCTACCAACGCAATCCCATCATGAACTGCGTCACGATGCGCCTATGCGCGTCATGCGGAGTCCAGCGGCGTGATCACATCAAGCTGTTCGCGCAACGCTCGCCGCTCGACCGCAACTCGTAGTGCGACTGCAGATTCATCCAGAACTCGGCGGACGTGCCGAAGTACTTGCTCAGCCGCTCGGCTGTGTCAGCCGTGATCCCCCGCTTGCCGTGCACGATCTCATTGATGCGGCGTGGCCGCACACCAATCGCAACGGCGAGTTTGTGCTGCGTGATCCCGAAGCCCTCGATGAAGTCCTCCATGAGTACCTCACCTGGGTGGATCGGCTCGATCAGGTCGCCCTCAGTGGTAGTCGACGAGTTCGACATCATCTGCACCTCCGTCTCTCCATGTGAAGCAGATCCGCCACTGGCTGCTGACGCGAATACTGTGCTGACCCCTGCGGTCACCCACCAGACGCTCAAGCCGGTTGCCTGGAGGAATCCGCGGGTCGTCACCGATAGACCTCACGACGATGTCGTACGTCGATTACCCGGACAACGACGATGTCCTCGTGAATCTCGTAGACCACCCGAAACTCGCCGCGCCGCGCCGACCAGCGGCCGGCCAACTCACCACGCAGACGCTTGCCGACCCGCTGAGGGTTCTCGGCGAGTGGACCGCGGATGAACTCCCAACAAGCCATGGCGACAACCTCGGGCAGCTCCTCGGACAGACTTCGCCGAGCGCGTCGAGTCAGTTCGACCCGGTAAGTCACGAAGTGATGACGCCCTTCGCGCGGAGTTCGGCCTCCACCTCCTCCAGCGGGTAGACCCGACCAGCGGCGATATCGGCATCAGCCTCGCGGATGGCCTCCATCGCTTCTCGATCACTCAGGATTTCGAGCGTCTCCATGAGAGAGTCGTAGTCGTCGGCGCTGATCAGCACGGCGGCGCGACGCCCGTTCTTGGTGACCTCCACCCGCTGATGAGTGCGCACCGCCTCGTCCACCAACTTGGAGAGGTTGGCCCGTACATCTGCGATCGGCAACGTAGTCATGTACAGAATTCTAGCGCGATAACTGAACGAGTCGTGGCATCAGCATCGAAAGAGCGCAGATGGGCCGACCCCAGTCGACGCTACGCACTGCTACCGGCAGCCTCCTCGGCGGGCTTGCGGCTCTGGCGGAAAACGATGACTGCGGCGACGATCGTGAGCACGGAATCCACATCCACCACTTCCCACCGATCGGCTGTCGCGCGAACAGCTCGCGCAGCCACCCGATCGATGCGCCGAACACCATCAGCACAACCGAGCCGCCAAGATACAGCGCCATGGAGGCGATCACCATACCAAAGCGCCTACGCTGACGTTGGATCGGAACCCGACCACACGTTGAACCGAAACTCCACAACGTCACGACACCAGAAGCGTCACCCGAACCAGCAGCGACACCGCCTCCACAAGCAACTCCCGATTCGCTTGTGCCCCAACACCGAAGGAAGTCATGGCGAAGGTGCGACGTACTCGCACTGCAGGTCGGACACCCTCGCAATGTGCGTCAGCCAAGGCACTCGGGGTAAACCCCGGCTCTCACCCGTGCGGTCTACGGCATCAATCAGGGTGGTTTTCAGCCTTCCACCCGATGTGGCCGACGTACTCGACGCGACACGATCTAGTCCATGATCACAGTTGAGAACCTGACCAAGCGATATGGCGACCATGTCGCGGTCAACGACGTTTCGTTCGTGTGCAAGCCGGGCCTGGTCACCGGCTTCCTCGGCCCCAACGGCGCCGGCAAGTCCACCACGATGCGCATCATGGTCGGCCTCACCCCGCCGACGTCGGGATCGGTTCGCATCGGCGATCGCCCGTATCGTGAAATCCCCAACCCGGCAACTCAAGTCGGGGTTCTGCTCGACGCGTCGGCGCAGCATGCCGGACGGACCGGCGCGGAGATCCTGCGCCTGACCGCGATGACACTGGGGGTGCCGAGCAGTCGGGTCGACGAGATGTTCGATCTCGTCAGCCTGACCCCGGACGAGGCGAACCGCCGCGTCCGCAACTACTCACTCGGCATGCGCCAACGACTCGGCATCGCCAACGCACTCATCGGTGACCCGCACATCCTCATCCTCGATGAGCCGGCCAACGGTCTCGACCCCGCAGGCATTCACTGGATGCGAAGCCTGTTGCGCGACTATGCCAATCGCGGCGGTACCGTGCTGTTGTCGTCGCATCTGCTGCACGAGATCGAGATCATCGCCGACGAGATCCTGGTCGTCGGCCAGGGACGCATCGTCGCCGAGGGCACCAAGGAAGAGCTCCTCGCGGGCAGTGGCACGCGGGTGCGTTCCCTCGATGACGACGCGCTGGCGCGCGCGTTGTCGGTGGCCGGCATCGCCGCGCAACCGGTGGCAGAGGGTGGATTCACCGCCGACGCCGCGCCCGAGGACATCGGCAGGATCGCACTGCGACAACAGATTCCACTCGTCGAGCTCCGCGTCGGTGACGGCGCACAACTCGAAGAGATGTTCCTCCAACTGACCCAGCAGACCCAACGAGAATCCGTCCCGACGTTTCGTGACGCCACCGTCCTGCAAGGAGCACAGTCGTGACCACCCTCCATCGACCACAGTCGCCTGCCGTCGAGCGCGATGCCGCGCCGATCCCGCTCAGCAGACTCACCCGCGTCGAACTCCGCAAGCTCGTCGACACCCGGGCCGGCTTCTGGCTGGCCGCATCGGTCGGAGTCATCTCGGCGATCGTGGTGATCGCCATGCTGATCGCCGATCGGGAGAGTCTCGGGCATCTGAACTTCATCGAATTCTTCGCCATGATGAACATCCCGATCTCGACCCTCCTTCCGGTGATGGC
The DNA here is from genome assembly GCF_000298195.1 of Gordonia rhizosphera NBRC 16068. Lineage (GTDB taxonomy): Bacteria > Actinomycetota > Actinomycetes > Mycobacteriales > Mycobacteriaceae > Gordonia > Gordonia rhizosphera. The sequence continues at coordinate 56,000 of NZ_BAHC01000141.1, forward strand.
GATCCTGCTCGTCACCAGCGAGTGGAGTCAGCGAAATGCGTTGACCACCTTCACCATGGAGCCGCGGCGCGAACGTATCCTGCTCGCGAAGCTGGGGGTCGCGCTCATCGCCGGTATCGCAGCTGTCGTGGTGTCGCTGACTTTCGGGGCGGTGGCGAATGTGGTGGCCGGCCTGATCTACGGCGATCCGGCCGGCTCGTGGGAGTTCACAGCCGCCGCGCTGATCAACTCGTTCACGCTGCAGATGCTGTGGCTGCTCGTCGGATTCGGCTTCGCCGCACTGATTCTCAACACGCCGGGCGCGATCGTCGCCTACTTCGCGTTGCCCACCGCGATGTCACTGCTCTCGGAGTTGGTGCCGTGGTTCAAGACCAACCTGGCCGGGTGGGTCGATCTCACCACCACGGGTGTGCCGTTTCAATCCGGCGACTGGGCCGCCGGTGGGGAGTGGAGTCGGCTGACCGTGTCGGCCGTCATCTGGGTCGCCATCCCACTGACGCTGGGTGTGATCCGGGTGCTGCACACAGAAGTCAAGTAGCCACCCGTCGGCCGAGGCCGCTGTGCGCCGACCGCCGGACCCGACTCTCCTGGGTCCGGCGGTCCTTCTTCTGCTAGACGTTGAACCGAAACTCGACGACATCGCCGTCGGCCATCACGTAGTCCTTGCCCTCCATGCGCACCTTGCCGGCGGCCTTCGCCGCGGCCATCGATCCGTTGGTGTCCAGGTCGTCGAAGGATACGATCTCGGCCTTGATGAAGCCCTTCTCGAAATCGGTGTGGATGACCCCGGCGGCTTTGGGGGCCGTGTCGCCCTGGTGGATGGTCCAGGCGCGGGCCTCTTTGGGTCCGGCGGTGAGGTAGGTCTGCAAGCCCAGAGTGTGGAAGCCCGCGCGGGCGAGCGATCGTAGGCCCGGCTCGTCCTGCCCGATCGAGTCGAGCAGTTCCAGCGCGTCTTCCTCGTCGAGTTCGAGGAGTTCGCTCTCCACCTTCGCATCGAGGAAGACCGCGTCCGCGGGTGCGACGGCCTCACGCAGCTCCTTCTTGCGGGCGTCGTCGGTGAGCACCGATTCGTCGGAGTTGAAGACGTAGAGGAACGGCTTCGCGGTCATCAGGTGCAACTCGCGGACGGTTGACAGGTCGAATGAATCCTTTTGCGAGAACAGGGTCCTGCCGGTGTTGAGCAGTTCCTGCGCCGTCTGTGCGGCGGCCAGGGTCGCGGCGGTGTCCTTGTTCTTGCGCGCCTCCTTCTCCAGCCGCGGGATGGCCTTCTCGAGTGTCTGCAGATCGGCGAGGATCAGCTCGGTCTCGATCACCCCGATGTCGGTGAACGGGTCGACGCGCCCATCGACGTGCACCACGTCGTCGTCGGCGAAGACGCGCACGACCTGACAGATCGCGTCGGCCTCGCGGATGTTGGCGAGGAACTGGTTACCCATTCCCTCCCCCTCGGAGGCGCCTTTCACGATGCCCGCGATGTCGACGAACGAGACGGTCGCCGGAAGGATGCGCTCACTGCCAAAGATCTCCGCGAGGCGCTGTAGGCGCTTGTCAGGGAGCTCGACGACCCCGATGTTGGGCTCGATGGTGGCGAACGGGTAGTTCGCGGCCAGCACGTCGTTACGGGTCAGCGCGTTGAACAGGGTCGACTTACCGACGTTGGGCAGCCCGACGATTCCGAGGGTGAGACTCACGGGTGGCCAGTCTATCGGCCCCGGCTGGTTCTCAGGGCTGGGGTGGGGCGCCAGGCTCGTCCGCAGAAGAGCCAGACGGCTCGTCGTCGTCGGAGATCCCGATCTCTGTGGTCACCGGGACACCCACCGGTGGCGGCGTCTCGCCCGCCCGGATGGCGATCTGCTCGTTGACGTAGCGCAGCACCACCGCGAGCGAGGCCGCCGCCGGCACGGCGAGGAATGCGCCGGTGATCCCGAACATGGTGCCACCCAGGGTCACCGACAGCAGCACGATCACCGCATGCAGATCCATCGACTTCGCCTGCAGCCATGGCTGCAGCACATTGCCCTCGAGTTGCTGCACCGCGAGGATGATGCCGAGCACGATGAGGGCCGAGGTCAGGCCGTTGGACACCAGTGCGATCAACACCGCCAGGGCGCCCGCGACGAACGCACCGACGATCGGGATGAACCCGCCGAGGAAGGTGATCACCACCAGCACCCCGGCCAGCGGTATCTGGAGGATGAACAGACCCGCCCCGATCAGCGTCGCGTCGACGAAACTCACGATGGCCTGGGTACGGATGAAGCCGCCGAGACCGTTCCACATCCGGAGCAGGACCTCGCCGACGTGGGTGCCCGACGGCTTGCCCAACGTCCGGTCGAGCCACGGTACGAACTTCGGTCCGTCCTTGAGGAAGAAGAACACCAGGATGAGCGCGGTGAACAGGGTGACCACCATCGAGGTCGCGGTCCCCACTCCGCTGAACACGCCCGCAGCGATCGTCGACGCACTCGACTGCAGCTTGTCGGTGATGGCGTTGACGACGTTGTTGAGCTGCTCGTCTCGCACGTTCAGCGGCGGACCCTGTATCCACTCCTGCAGCCGGCGTACACCGTCGGTGGCACGGGCGGCGAGTTCCGGTGCCTGGCGCACGATCGACGGCACGATCACTGCGACGACACCGGCGAGCACCCCGATACCGACGAGCATCATGACCAGTGATGCAGCTGCGGCCGGCACCCCGCGATTGCGCATCCATCGGACCGGGGGCCACAGGACGGTGCACACGATGATGGCGAACAGCACCGGGAGCAGAACCACCCAGAGTCGGCCCAGAAGCCACAGCACGATCCACAGGGCGGCGACCACCAGGATTATCTGCAGGCCGACGATCGAACTGGACCGCAGGCCGGCAAGCACCACCTGTGCGCGCGTCGGATGGTCGGTTACCTCTGACGCCGCGTCGTGTGCGGTCGGTCCCCTGTCCGGTTCGCCGGGCACACCCGATTCTTCGGTCACGGCAAGAATGGTCACACATCGGACCGTCATTCACCGTGATCGGCGCATCAGACCACGCCGCGCGTCACGTGCGCGGTGCCGGCTCCGGCTCAGCGATGATGACGGAACTTGCGCTCCAGGTAGCGGACAAGTTCGTTGATCGCCTCGAGTTCGACGACGATGGGCGACGGCGGGGGCGCGTCGCCGGCGGGGGGTTTCGGCTCGTCGGTCCCCGACCCGACCACGTCCTCAGGGTCCGGCGCCCGCGGTCCGGTCTCGGGTCCCGCCGACCAGTCATAGGAGTCCAGACGCGTTTCCCACGGCCCGTCGGGCATATGAGGTAGGTGAGGTAGGTGGTGGGTCCGGCCGTCGGCGGCACCGGACTCCTCGTCGGCACAGGCCTGCTTGATGGTGTCGGGTCCGTACAGACCCATCATCACTTCCAGCGCCCAGGCCGGGAACTCGGACAGCGGGAGCTCACTCCGACGTCGTTGTCGGCCACCCCCGATTGGTGTGCTCATAGTTCTCATGGTGCCAGGGAATTGTTATCTGCGTCACCACTTCCTCCGTTTCGAACAACCAAACACGGCCATGTCTGATTCCCGCCAGAGCTCGAGTGTGATCAATGTCAGAGTGGGGTGGTGACCACGTCGATCCGGACCTCCGAACAGCTCGACTTCGGCCGCTGCTACCGCGCGGTGGAGTCGCGGGATGCGCGGTTCGACGGCCAGTTCTTCGTCGCCGTGCACACCACCGGGATCTACTGCCGCCCGTCGTGTCCGGCCCAGACCCCACGGCCGCAGAACGTGCACTTCGTGCTCACCGCGGCCGCTGCGCAGCAGCAGGGGTTCCGGGCCTGCCGCCGCTGTACGCCGGACGCCGTGCCCGGCTCGCCCCGGTGGGACGCCCGGGCCGACCTGTCATCGCGGGCGATGCGGCTGATCGCCGACGGTGTGGTCGAGCGCGAGGGTGTCGACGGCCTGGCCGCCGGGCTCGGCTACACCCAGAGACACCTGAACCGGGTACTCACCACCGAACTCGGCGCAGGCCCACTCGCGCTGGCCCGCGCGCACCGGGCCGGCACCGCCCGAGTCCTGATTCAGTGCACGACGATGCCCATGTCCGACGTGGCGTTCGCCGCAGGTTTCCGCAGTGTCCGGCAGTTCAACGACACCATCCGCGAGATCTTCGGGCTGACACCGACCCGTCTGCGCGCGCTGCGATCGCGGTCCGCGACGGCATCGTCGACGGTCGGAGAGGTGTCGTTGCGCCTGCCGTATCGTCGGCCGCTCGACACACGCTGGCTGTGCTGGTTCCTGTCGGCCCACGCGGTCGCCGGGGTCGAGCGGGTCGACCTCGACGACCCGTCGCCTTTCGCCGACGGTTGGACGTACCGACGAATCCTGCGGCTACCGAACGGGCCCGCCCTGGTGACCATCCGCCCCGCCGCCACCCATGTGATCTGTCGCGTCGCGCATCTGGACATGCGCGATCTGTCGGTCGCGGTCAACCGCATCCGGCGCCTGCTCGACCTCGATGCCGACACGGCAAGCGCGGACGCCGCGCTGCGCCGCGACGGATCGCTGACGGCGCTCGTCGACGCCGCCCCGGGCCTGCGTGTCCCGGGGTCGGTGGACCCCGCCGAAACCCTGATCCGGACCATGATCGGACAGCAGATCAGCGTCAAGGCCGCCCGGCATCACCTCCGACGGCTGGTCGCCGACCTCGGCCGGCCGGCCTCCTGGGACACGGCCGATCCCGGCGATGCCGGGTGGCTGTTGTTCCCCGACACCGCGACGATCGCCGACCAGGGACACCGCGTGCTGAGCGGGCCGCGTCGTCGTATCGACGCGATCGTCGCGGTTGCCGAGGCTCTCGCCGAGCGCCGGGTGGAACCGCATGCGGGGTGTGCTGCGTCTGATCTTCGAGCCGCATTGCTCACCCTGCCGGGGGTCGGAGAGTGGACCGCCGACTATGTGACGATGCGGGTCACCGGCGATCCGGACATCATGCTCGACCGGGACCTGGTGGTCAGACGGGCCGCCACCGACCTCGGCATCGAGCTTGCGACGGCGGCGGCCGCGTGGTCCCCGTGGCGGTCGTATGCGTCGATGCACCTGTGGCGCCATCGGCTCGCGCACGCCGAACCGGTGCTGTCCGAACCGATGGAGTCCGAGCAGAGGCCGTCCGAACCGAGGCCGTCCTGCCCACAGCCGCCGATTGCCGTCCCCACCGCGACACGACGAAGGAGCACGATGACCACCTCCGCTGACATCCCGTCCCCCACCCCCGCACACACCCCCGTCGCCCAGGCCGGTCCCACCGCTCGGTGGACGTCGGTCACCACACCAGACGGAACCTTCACGATCCTCGCCGACGACGACGACCGGGTGCTGGCCTCGGGCTGGACCGACGACGCCGCTTATCTGACCGCGTTGATCCATCGGGCGATCCGCCCCGAGTCGGTGCAGCGCACCGACGGGCTCGGCGCCATCCGCGACAGCGTCGAGTCGTATTACGCGGGCGAGTTCGCCGCCGTCGGCGACATCGAGGTCCACCAGCGGTCCGGGCCCTTCCTCGAGCGGGCGTGGTCGGTGTTGCGGACCGTTGCGCCGGGCGAGCCGGTGACCTACTCGCGGTTCGCGGAGTTGGCCGGTGACCCCGCTGCGGTCCGGGCCGCCGCGGCCGCCTGCTCACGCAACGCCGTGGCATTGTTCGTGCCGTGTCATCGGGTCCTGCGCACCGATGGCTCGCTCGGCGGGTTCCGCTACGGGTTGACGATCAAACAATCCCTGCTCGCCCGCGAGAGCGATCGGTCCGAGAGCGATCGGTCCGAGGGCGATCGGTCCGAGGGCGATCGGTCCGACTGACACTCTCCCCGCAAATTGTCGGACCCGCCGGGGAACATGGCGGGCATGCAGACTTCCGTCATCGTCGCCGTGCTCGCCGGGATCGTCATCGGGCTCATCGTCGGGTGGCTCGCGCACGCGTCGAGGTCCGCGGCTGCCCTCGCCGCCGCGCACGCCGAACTGGATGCGGTGCGCGGGGCACACGAGCTCGCCGCGCGGTCGCTGTCGAGTGCCAGCGAGGACGCCGCCCGGCGTCAGTCGTCGGCAATCGGCTCCCAGATCGCCCACATCGTGGACCCGTTGCGAGCGGTGCTGTCACAGCTGTCCGAGGAGCTACGACGCACCGAACATCACCGCATCAATGCCTACGCCGGCCTGACCGAGCAGGTGCGCAGCATGCACACCGCCTCGGCGGAGCTGACGAATCAGACCCGGCAACTCGCCACGGCGCTGCACACACCCCACATCCGGGGCCGGTGGGGCGAACTGCAACTCGAGCGGGTCGTCGAACTCTCCGGGATGACCCGCCACTGCGACTTCACGACACAGGTCTCCGCGCAGGGTTCCGCGGGCGCGGTCCGACCGGACCTAGTCGTTCACCTGGCCGGAGGGCGCGACATCGTGGTCGACGCCAAGGTTCCCCTGCAGGCCTATCTGTCGGCGATCGAGGCCGAGGATCCGGATGTGGCGGCCCGAGGGTTCGCCGACCACGCCCGCGCGGTGCGCGGCCACATCGGCCACCTGTCGTCGAAGGCCTACTGGTCGGCCTTCGACAACACCCCCGAGATGGTCGTGCTGTTCGTGCCCAGCGATCCCGTGCTCGAGGCCGCGGTGCGGGTCGACCCCGACCTCATCGAGTTCGGCTTCGCCAAGAACGTGGTTCTGACCACGCCGTCGACGCTGATCGCGCTGCTGCGCACCGTGGCGCTCGGCTGGCGTCACGACGCGATGGCCCGGGATGCGGCGGTGATCCACCAACTCGGCACCGAACTGCATCACCGACTCGGCGGGGTCCTCGGACACCTCGATCGGCTCGGCGGTTCGCTGCGCCGCGCGGTCGAATCCTTCAACTCGACCGTCGGCGCGGTGGACACGCGACTCGGCGTGACCGCCCGCAAACTCGCCGATCTGGAGGCCATCCACGGTGAGCCTGAGCACACCTCGGTATCGCCGATCGACATCACCGTACGCAGCGCCGGGGGCATACGGACCAGCGCGGACACCCCCGAGCGGGGGTGGTCGACATCCGACGACGATCAATGGGCAACATCACCCGGCGGTTAGCGGTTTTCTGAGATCGACCCGGTACCGTCTAGATGTGTCTTCTGCCCAGCAACAGCGTTCAGCGGTGCCGCTGGATCAGCAATCGGTGCTGCCGTCGGTCCGCGGACTCCCCTGGTGGGGTGCCGTGCTGGTGGCAACCGGCGTCACCGGGATCGGTGCCGCGATCGATGCCAGCAACACCGATACGCTCGGTGCGGTCTTCAAGTTCTGTTACTTGATGGGGTGCGTTCTCGCTGCCCTCGCCGTTCGTCGCCGCGCCCTGTTCACCGCGGCGGCCCAACCGCCGCTGATCGCGTTTCTGGTCGGCGTCATCACGCTCTACGGACTCAACGCCGATCAGGCGTCGTCGGGGCTGAAGAGTCTGATCTTCAAGGTCCTGCTGCCGATCGCCAACGACTTCCCGTGGATGGCGACGGTGTTCGTGGTGACCCTCGCACTCGTGGTGGGCCGGTGGTTCTTCACCGGCGGACGCGAGCAACTGGTTGGAAAGCGCGGCCGGCGCGCCGCGTCGTCGGCGGCGCCCACACACCCGGCGGCGAACCGGTCGGCACGTCCGGCGAAGCCGAGGAACCGCCAGACCGACCCCGCCGCCCGACCACGCAAGAAGGCGCCGGCCGATCCGTCTCGTCGGACCCGATCGGCCGCGACACCGGAGGGCACCGCGGGCGCCGGAGCCAACGGGCAGCAGGGAACAACGCAGCCTGCCAAGCGGCAACCGACCACCGGCCAACCCGGCAAGGCCAAACCGGCCAAGGGACAGCCGACCGCGTCGGGCGCGAACGGCCGCGCCGACCAGACCCGCACCGGGTCCGCGCCCACCAGACGTCGCATCACCGCCGGCGCGATGATGCGCGCCGAATCGGGCGAACGCCTCGAGGCTGCCGCGATGCGCGAGCGCCCACCGTCGGCGGGATATCCCTCGGCCGGCGCCCGCTACCAGAGCTGACGTCGGTCAATCACCGACATCGGTCACGCGTTCGCCGCGAGCCAAGCCCCGAGTCGTCGGGCACCGGCATCGATGAACGACGGCCAGTCCTGCATGGAGCCCTCGTCGGCGCCGTCGGTGACGACCTTCACCAGACGGCACGGCACCCCGAACTCGGCGCTGACATAGGCGATCGCGCACCCCTCCATGTCGACCAGATCGGCCCGGTCGGCCAACTCCGCGCGACGTACCGGATCGGCGACGAAGGTGTCGCCTGACGCGAGGACAGAGCCGTCGCCGCCGGGCAGTTCCCACCGGTCGATCATCGGGAAGCCCATCGAGGTGAGCTCGGCACTGCTGATGTCATGCTCGATGACCGCCGACGGCACGAAGATGTCCGAATGATGATCGTGCAGCGCACCCGCGGTACCCACGTTGACGACCTGTCGGATCCGGTCGGCGTCGGCGGCGCTGAGCGCGCGGGCCAGTGCGGTTGCGGCCCGCACCTTGCCGATTCCGGTGATGAGCAGCTGCGCCCCCGACGGCACGTACCGCGCCTCGGCACGCGTGGCCGCCACCACCAGTGTTGCTGAATCGATTGTCACGGTCAGGACCCTAACGCGAGGGTCGCCCGGGCCGCACGGCCCAGGGCCGTACCGTAGGACGGTCCGTGCCCGGCCGCGTGGACTGCGAGCGGGTGCAGCTGATGCAGCGGTATCCGCTGCACCCACCCGGCGCGTAACGGGTGCTCTGCCTGATAGCCGCCGATGATCTCGTCGAGTAGGGGGCAGCCGAACAGCGCCAGCATCGCCAGGTCGGTTTCGCGGTGCCCGCCGTGCGCCGCGGGATCGATCATCACCACACCACGCGGCGTCCAGAGCACGTTGCCGTTCCAGAGATCCCCGTGCAGGCGTGCCGGGCCGTCGCCGTCGTCGAAGGCTCCCTCGACGATGCGGTCACACGCCGCCCGGGTCACCTCGGCGTCGTCGGGGCCGAGGAAACCGGCCTCGATGGCGGCCGGCAGATACGGCAGGACCCGCTCGTGCGCATAGAACTCGCCCCATCGGTCGCGGACGCGCGAACTGAGCGGCCGCTCCCCGATGAACTGGGCACCGTGGTAACCGTCGGGCGGGCTGCCGAACGCCGGGGCACCGGAGCCGTGCACGCGCGCCAACGCGGCGCCGAAGTCGCGAGCCGCGGACACGGTGGGACGCACGGTCGTGAGGCGCTCGACCTCGATGAAGTCATGGCCGCAGTCGAGAACCCTGACGACGGGTCCGCCCCCGTCGGCCAGCCAGCGCAGCCCGGCGGCCTCGGCACGGAAGAAGTCCGGTGCGACGTCGCGCCGGCTCTTGCGGAACGTGACGCCCATCAGCCGGACGGTACGTCGGTGCCGTTCTGCGCCTGCGCCTTCTCCTGAAGCGACCGGGCGCTGACCCGCGCGAGATGGTCGAACCGGTTGTTGGCGATGCGCATCACGATCTCGTAGGGCAGCGCGAACTTACGCGCCCACCAGTAGCCGAACCGGACGTCGAACGACGTGAAGATCAGGAAGCGATTGCGGGCGATCCCCTTGAGGATGGCCGCGGCCGCCTTGTCCGCGCTGACCGCCACCTGGTGGAACCGGGCGATCTCGGCCTTCACGCGAGGGTCGTCGCGATTGATCCCGACGATCTCGACGGTGTCGACCAGCGGCGTGTCCACGCCGCCCGGACACACCAGTGACACCCCTATCCCGTGCCGTCGCAGATCGAACCGCAACACCTCCGAGACTCCGCGCAGGCCGAACTTGCTGGCGCTGTAGGCCGCATGCCAGGGCAGGGCGAGCAGACCCGCCGCCGACGACACGTTCACCAGGTGACCGCCGCGTCCGCGTCGGATCATCTGCGGCACGAAGCATTCGATCACATGGATGGGACCCATCAGGTTGACGTCGACCATGGTCCGCCAATGTCGGTGTTCCAGCGTCTCGACCGTGCCCCAAGCCGAGACACCGGCGATGTTCATGACCACGTCCATCACACCGACCTCGGCGTCGACCTGATTGGCGAACGAGCGAACCCACTCGTAGTCCGAGACGTCACCGGCCTGGTGATAGGACACTGCACCGCCGACGGCGACGATCTCGGCGACGACGGCGTCGAGCGCCTCGGCTTGCAGATCGGTGAGCACAAGCGCGGCACCCCTGGCCGCCGCCGCCTTCGCGGTCGCGCGGCCGATACCGCTGGCCGCGCCCGTGATGAGCACCGTCCGGCCATGCAGTGTCGGGACCGGCGTCTTCATCACGAACAGATCCTTGAGCCCCATTGGACCCACACTAGCGGTCCCGTGTTCGCTCAGATGGGCAGCTTGCCGCCGAACAGCGCGTAGAGCACCGGCAGCATCGCCCGCAGGATCTGCGCCGACACGTCCTGTCCCTGACCGAGCAGTAGCGCGATCGCGGCCTCCGGGTCCTCGGTGTTCAGCAGCTGCTGGACGAACGGGATGACCGTCGCCAGGCCGGCGTCGTCCTCGGCGGTCGTGTCGGCCTGCGGCGTGGATGTCGGTACCGGGCTGACCGGTGCGGCCGGTGCGGCCGCGGCTCCGCGCGCATAGTCGAGGATTCCGCTGGTGATCGCCATGGCGTATTTCAGCTGACCCTGCTTACCCGACAACTCCGCCGCCTCGTCAGGATTGGACAGGTTGCCCATCTCGACGAAGACCGCGGGCACCTTGGTGAGGTTCACCGCCGCGATGTCGGACCGTGTCTGGATGCCGTTGACGACGCCCGCGTAGTTGGCCTCCGGGAAGCCGGCCTTCACGAAGGCGTCCCGCATCATCGTCGACGCCTTGCGACCCTCGCCGCCCTGAACCCGGCTCACCGTGGCATCGGGCACCGGCAGCGAGGGCACGATCATGTGGAAGCCCTTCTTGGTCGCGTCGACGCCGGCGGCGGTGGAGTCGGCGTGCAGGCTGACGGCGAGCGCCGCACCCGAACCGCTCGCGGCGGCTGCCCGCTGGTCGATGCAGCCGCCCCAGCCCGTGTCGTCGGGCCGGCTCAGCACGATGCGCGCCCCCTGGCTCTCCAGACCCGACTTCACCAGCTGCGCGATCTGCCAGTTGATGGTGTGCTCCGGGACTCCGGTGACCGCGGTGGCCCCGCTCGTCTGGCAGGCCTTCTTCCCTCCCCGCCCGTCGGGAACCTGCGCGTTCAGGTTGTGTCCGGCCGCGCTGCCCTGGTGTCCGGGATCGAGGAATATGGTCTTGCCGGCGAGTACGTTGCCGGTCTGTGGCGCGGCGGTCGCATCGGCGGCGTTGACGGTCGCGACGGTGACGGAGGCGACGATCAGGGTGAGCGCGGAGGTTCCCGCGACGCCGATACGAGTGCGTCGGTTACCGGCCCGCGATGAGAAACGCGCAGTCTTCGAAGTCTTGATCATGTCTTCACCGACGCCCTCGACCCGCGGTCGGTCGGACGCCGCTCCCCCTCTCCTACGGAACTGTTAGCCACACTAGCCACATTGGTCACATTCGTCACAAGTGAATCAGTCGTTACCGTGTTTGGAAAATTCGCGACCTGGGCAGATGGAAACCGTTAGGGAGCTGTGACGTAGCGGGTGATGCGGAGAATGCCGTGGTCGTCGGGCGTTCCGTCGTCGACGGCCGCGGCGAGACGCTCGGTGACCTCGGCACGGTCGAGTCCCGCACCGATGACGACGATGCTCGTCGTGCGCGGTTCCCCGGCCCAGGCCCGCCGCTGCACCCGGACGAATCCGCCCACCGAGTGCACGATGTGTTTCTGCCGGTGGCCGGGCACGTCGAAGGCGACCACGCCCTTGATGCGGTAGCACCCCGCGGGCGGCCGTTCGAGAAACGCGGCCAGTCGGCGCGGGTTCATCGGCCGGTCGGTCTCGAAATCGGCCGATTCGTAGTCGTCGTGCAGATGCGTGTGCGGGTGATCGTGGTGGTCGACGTCGTCGCGGCCGGCGCACGCGGCGAACAGGTCATCGAGGGTCAGCTGCCCGCTGCGCGGTGTGGTCGACACCGCGCGGTCGGACGCATCGAACAGCATCTCCGGGTCGACGACGGCGTCGCAGGTGACCACCGACGGCGCGGTGCCGTTGAGTCGCTCGATCGTTGCACGGATGCCCGCCAGTGTGTCGACGTCGACCAGGTCGGCCTTGTTGAGCACGATCAGATCGGCGATCTCGATGTGGCGGTCGATCTCGGGATGACGCACGCGCAGATTCTCGATTCCGCCCACGTCGACGACGTAGACGAGGCCCCCGTACCGGATACGGGGATCGGTCAGGCCGGTGACCATCCGGATCAGCGCTCGTGGCTCGGCGATTCCGCTCGCCTCGATCACGATCGCGTCGATCCGCGCCGCCGGTCGCACGAGCCGTCCCAGGGCGGCCTGGACACCATCGGAGTCGACGCTGCAGCAGATGCAGCCGTTGGAGAGGCTGACGGTGCCGTCCGCCTGGCCTGCGATCAGCATCGCGTCGATGTTGACGGCCCCGAAGTCGTTGACCAGCACTCCGATACGCGTACCCGACGCGGTGCGTAACAGGTGGTTGAGCAGGGTGGTCTTGCCGGATCCGAGGAAGCCGGCGACGATGACGACGGGGATCGGTGCGCGCGTCACGGCGCGCTCGTCACCGTCGGGTCGTCGAAGGTCGGATCGATCCGGCAGTCGACGCAGAGCACCGCGAGTTCACGCCCGAGAGCATCCGGGAAGTTCGCCACATCGCTGGTGGCGCCGCCGCATCGGGCGCAGCGCCCGACAACCGCGGCGTGATCGGAGAAGTCGAGTCGCATCCGGTTGTCGAACACGTAGAGTGAGCCCTCCCAGAGTCCGTCGTCGCCGTACTCCTCGCCGTAACGGACGATGCCGCCGTCGATCTGATAGACCTCGCGGAACCCGCGGGTCCGCATGAGACTGCTGAGCACCTCGCAACGCACACCGCCGGTGCAGTAGGTGATCACCGGCCGGTCCTTGAGGTGGTCGTAGGCGCCGCTCTCGAGCAGTGGCACGAAATCCCGCGTCGTCGAGGCATCGGTCACGACCGCACCGGAGAATCGACCGACCTCCGCCTCGATCCGGTTGCGGCCGTCGAAGAAGACCACGTCGTCGCCTCGTTCGGCGACGAGGTCGTGGACCTCGCGCGGACTCAGTCGGGTCCCGCTCCCGACGATGCCGTCCGAATCGACCCGGATCTCATCGGGGACACCGAATGTCACGATCTCGGGCCGGACCCGCACACTGAGTCGGGGGAAGTCGTCACCGGTACCGTCGGACCACTTGATGTCGGCGTTCTTGAAGGCCGGATACGATCGCGTGGCCTTCACGTAGCGTTTCACCTGACCGATGTCGCCGCCGACGGTGCTGTTGATCCCGTGTGCCGACACAATGATCCTGCCCCGTAGACCGTGCTGTTCGCAGACGGCCTGTTGCCACAACCGGATCGCCTCCGGGTCGGCGAGCGGCGCGAAGACATAGAACAGCACGATCTTGGGGGTGGACACAGTGCCAGGGTACGGACCGCCGCGCACACATCGGATTGCCGGATGCGTCGTCGCGCTACTGATCGTCGTGATCTGCAGCGGGATCACCGCGTGTTCGCTCACCACCAACCCCCGACCCTCGAGCATCGTATTGCCGCCGACGGATGTACTGTCGACCGAATCGTTCGCCCAATCGACGATCACCACTTCGAACGAGCCCACTCCCGACACCCGTCGGGCCTCATTACCGAACTGGACAATCGGCCGGATCGTCGCGCTGGCACCGCGCGTCGAGAATTCTCGCTTTCACCAGGGCGCAACGACCCCACAATCACGGCTGACCGAAACCTCCGCCTTTCACTTCTCGACGCCCGGGGGCACCGTGAACTGTTCGACCGCGGCAAATGGTGAGGCGATTCTCACCTGCCGCCTCAACTCGCAATCCGCGGGTAGCCAACCGAGTGACACGCCGACGACATGCCGGTGGGCGGGCAATCTTGTGACGCTGAGCACCGACGGCCCGCATCTCGGTGCATGCTCGAATCGGCATCCGGTGTTGTTCCGCAGCACAATCGTCGACTATGGCCACACCATTTCCATCTCGCGGTTCTCCTGCCTGGTCGAGACGGCCGGGCTGTTCTGCCTGGAATCGGGGTCGGGTTCCGGATTCTCTGTCACCCCAACGGGTTACCGCAGCATCACGGCGAGCGAGCGCGCTCCGGTGACATCGCTCGGAATACCCGAACCCACATCGACGACGCCGAGGACCGGCTTCAATGCGGCGCCCGAGGTATCCACGACCACCGTCGCCCCCACTTCGTGATAGTCCACATAATTCGCGACGCTCACTTTTTCTGGGGATTCGTAATGGTAGGTCCCTTTGTGACAACTCAATTCTTGTTGTCTATCATGTAACCAACCAACAAAGACCAACAAAGGCGGTTGAACGACGCAACCACGTTGTCCAGTGGGCGCCAATTCTAGGCGAGATTCACATCCGTAATTCATTCCCCATTACAGGCAGGAAGGTTCAGTATGGCGAAGAAGGAAATCGTTCAGGTCATCGACGACGTCGACGGCAAGGTGCTCGAGGATTACGAGACGGTTCGGTGGTCGCTCGATGGCAAGACCTACGAATTCGACACTTCCGCCAAGCACGCCTCACAATTCCGCGACTCGCTGGCGAAGTACGTGACGATTTCACGGGTGACGTCATCGCGCGGGGTCAAGAAGGCGGTAATGACGCCCGCGACCCGCAGCAAAGAACAGACGAAGGCGATCCGCGAATGGGCCATCCAGAACGGATATGAGGTCAGCGATCGCGGGCGTATCCCGATGAGCGTGATCGAGGCCTTCGAAGCCGCCCACTGATCCGCCCGTACACACTCGGAAGACCCGCGTCGTGTCGGTGTTCGCACTGATCCCAGGTGCCGGCGGGTCCGCTTGGTACTGGCACAGAGTGGTTGCGGCGTTGTCGACTCGCGGCCATCGCGCGGTCGCGTTCGAGTTGCCTGCGGACGATCCGACGGCGGACTTCCGCAGGTATGTCGACGACTGTGTCGGACAGTGGGTGACGGCCGCCGGCCCCGTCACATCGCCCGACACGGTCGTCGTCGTCGGCCAGTCACTCGGCGGCTTCACCGCTCCCCTGCTGGCCGAGCGCGTCGGGGCCGCACGAATCGTGTTGGTGAACGCGATGATCCCGGCCCCGCACGAGACGCCCGCCCACTGGTTCGCGACCAGCGGAGCGCAACAGGCCCGCGCGGCACTGATCGACGACGAGGGCCGACCGGTCGGCGCCGAGCTCGACCCGATGCGGGATTTCTTCCACGATGTTCCCGAATCGGTTGTGGCCGAAGCCATGTCGATGGGCGAGCCAGAGCAGTCCGACGCGATCCTGCAGTGTGAGTGTCCCTTTGAGTCGTGGCCCGTGCCGGTCACGGTGGTCACCGGTCGTGACGATCGCTTCTTCCCCTGCGACTTTCAGCGACGGATCGCGAAAAAGCTTCTGGGCGTTGAACCCACGGTGATCCCCGGAGGTCATCTCATCGCGCTCAGCCGTCCCCGCGAACTGGCCGCCGCACTGCTCGGCTGAGCGACATCAAGCGCCTTCACTCGACAGCGGTCTTCTGCGACCATTGACCCGACATCTGCACCAATCCTCGGGAGGTCGGGGCGACATGAGCAACACCAACAACAGCTGTGCCGCCGGTGGTGGCGCCATCTACGGGCTGGGCATCTTCGGCGCGTGGGTCTACTTCTGGCAGCAGGCCGACGGATTCTGGCACTACGTGTGGGCCATCATCCAGGGCCTGTTCTGGCCGGCCTTCATGGTCTACGACGTATTCCAGACACTGAACTGATAGCGGCGATTCGCCGCTCATCACCGAGCGGCGACGTCAGCCCGCGATAGCCGCATGGTCGAGCACGCCAGTGCGAACGCCGAACCGTTCGCCCACCCTGTCGAGCGCACGCTCCTGGACCACACGATCACGACGGTGGGTCGCAAGAAATCCGAGGGTCCCGACGAGCCGCCGTGGCAGTGGGTACCACCGGTCGAAGTCGAGTCCACACCCGGTGAGCGCCGAGGTCGGTAGCACGTCGGCGACCACACCGATGTTGCGATAGCTCAGCGTCAACATCACGAACGGGACCGCCGTCTTCGCCCTTCGGTACACCTCCTGGGTATCCACCGCGTAGAGCGGGGTGTCACGAATCTTGCCCTGGAAGAGCAGATGCGTCAGGTAGTAGCCGGCGAAACTCGACACGTGGAAGGTGGCCGAGCGCGGCTGGATCGACACCACCGCACCACTCGCCGACACATACGGTTCGTACGGCACTTCTGTAGTGAGCAGGTACCCGGTGCAGTTGACGATCCAACTGCGCGGGGCGACCGGCACCGTCGTCCCGCTGCGCAAAACAATGTCCACCGAGTCGCCGTCGTCGACCGCGTCCACGAAGTGATCCATGATCACTTCGTGCAGGCCGGCCGCGATCGTCGCGCTCTCCGCTTCGGACAGGATGCCGAGCAGGAAGTGGCGCGCTTCCGGTATGGGCGAAGTCCCGTATAGCGACCGGCTCCACTCGACCAGGTCGTCCTCGTTCGTCCCGTCGAAGCGCCGAGCGCACCGGGCGATGATGGCGTTGGGTCGCACGCCGCGCCACCATCGGGCCGCGCCGGACGGAAATGCCTTGTCGCGGTTCAGAAAATAGGTTCCGGTACCTGCAACGAGATTGACCTGCCGCCCGGGACGTCGGGTCACGAGGGTGTGCACGGTGTCCATCGCGGTCTTCCCGCTGCCGATCACCCACACCGGTGCATCGTCGTCGGCGACGGCGCCCCGGATGTCGGTGTGGTCGGGTGAGATCGAACGGACCCGCGACGACGAGACCGCGAGCGGGTCATTCGTCTCGACCCGGAATCCGTACGCCTTGATCAATCGTTTCGCCGTGATATCCACGGTGTGACCGTCTTTCGACCGGCAGGTGATCCGGACGACACCGTCGGTCTCCTCGTCGGACTCCAGCGTGTGACCGAAAAGCTCGTCGACACGCACTCGTTCCCTGATCACCTGCAGACAGTGCTCGAAATGATCGAGCACCTCACCCTTCGTCGCGAGATATGACGGCGCGGCGTCGAGGGTCCACCCGATGTCGCCGGCGGTGAACAGTTCATGTGGTTGGTGCAGCCGCACGTAATCGTAGGTGTCGACCCACATACCGCCGACCCGATCGCGGCGATCGACGAGGATGATCCGCTGATCCCGGGCGAGGTATGTGCTCGCGACGCAGAGAGCGTTCAGGCCGGCGATGCCGGCACCGACGATGCAGACATCGCAGGTCTCGGGCGACGTCTGGTCGGGTGTGTCTGAAGCTTCCTCGGACATGGCAACCTCGCGAACAGGACCAATCCAGTATGCGCGCCGACGAGGCGATACCCAAGCGCTCCGCGGAACGCCTTGCACACCACGCCCGATGCGATTCCTGCTCACCGGATCGCTTCCTGCTCACCAAATCGAGTCTGATCCGGTGAGCAGGAGCCAAATCGGTGAGCGGGAATTGGATCGGTGGCAGTGGGCCGCAGAGAGACGGGCCGAATCGGATTCGGCGGATCACCTCTGGTCGGCCGAGACGCGCTGTCACGGTGCGATCTTGGCAGCCGCCAGTACCTCGGCCAAGGACGCGTCGAGGCAGTCCCCGTAATGCTCGATATCCGGCAGTAGCAGGGGCGAACCGTTGATACTCACGGTCACTCGCCCGCAGTAGCTGATCACGTTGTGCAGCAGTCCGCCCCCTTGCGCGAAGGGCGACAACGCATATCCGGCCAGCATCCGCGCACCGACGAGGTACAGCGGGAAGTCGGGGCCCCGCAGACTCGACACCAGGGTATTCGCGATCCTCGCCTGCTCCATCACGATCCCCAGATGGGCGGCCATCCCGGCTCGAAGGGCGGTGACGACGAGCCCGCCCGGCACGAACTCCAGGTAGTCGAGCACCGGTTCGCCGACCGTGGCGACGGTCGCCTTGGCGTGGGCACTCGACCGCTGGACGACCTTCAGACGCGCAATCGGGTCGGCGATGTTCGTTCCGAGCGTCACCCGGGCGACCCCAAGCCGGTTCACTCCGTGCGGACGCCCGGTGGCGTGATGGAGCGAGATCGCGATGACGGTCGTCAGTGATTTCTCCGGTAGCTCGCCGTTCGCGAGCAGGTACCGTCGGAGCGCGCCTCCGATGCCGGCGATGACGACATCATTGACCGTGGCTCCGGGAACGAGCGTGCGCACTGCCTTGACCGCCGCGAGATCGTAGGAACGCCCGTCGAAGTTGCGCGTGCTGTCGGTGTGTCCGTTGAACCGGGTGCGAGGCGCATACAGCGCCGGCAGATACTCACTGCCATGACGGGGCAGGAGCCGGCGGAGCGTTGCTCCGGGAAGCCGCCCCACCGCCGGAATGCTGTGCTCGGCAGCCGATGCGAGTTGCGCCGGGCGGCGGGCCACGGTCACGGCGGACCGGGCGAGCAGGTGCAACGACGATGGGCGTGATTCCGGAACCCACACGTCTTCTGGCGGTGGCGAGGTCTCGGGGGTCAGCTCATGCAGTTGCATGACCAGCGTCAGCCCCGTCAATCCGTCGAGCGCCGAATGATGAACCTTGAGGCAGAGCGCGAACGAGCCGTCGGGTATCCCGCTGATCTCGCCGAGTCCGTCGATCACGTAGCAGTCCCAGGGTGGCCGGTGGAGATCGAGGGGCTCGGCGTGCAGCCTCGAGACCTGATCGCACAGTGTTCGCCAATCGCCGGGGCCGGGAAGGGTGACATGGTGTAGATGGTGGCCCACCTCGAAGTTCTCGTCGCGCACCCAGTACGGGTGATCCAGGTCGAAGGGCACGCGGACGAGCACCGAACGAAAGAAGCTCGCGACGCCGAGCCGGGAGCCGAAGTGCGCGAAAACATCATCGAAGCCGACGATCTTGCCTGGCCCTGTCGACGGATCGTAGATCGCGAAGAAGGTCACGTGCGCCGCGCCGGCGGTCTCGCAATACACAAATGCGGCATCAGCGCCACTGAGTTGCTCCATTCCGGCCTCCGTTGATCGGTCCACTTCCGCCACAACCCTCAGCACGATGGACGGGCAGACTCGTTGCACCGTATGAGTCATCATTACCCGCTTGTGGGTGCGTCCCTTGCCGGATTGCCCGATACCGCATAGGGAGGTGGCACGCGGGATTGCGCTGCCGATTCGCCGCAGGTCACCGGTCTCGCGAATACATGGCGATCCGCGAATGGGCCATCCAGAACGGATATGAGGTCAGCGACCGCGGGCGTATCCCGATGAACGTGATCGAAGCCTTCGAAGCCGCGCACCGATCCGCCCGGAGATACTCGGAAAGCCCGAGCGGTGTCGGTGTTCGCACTGATCCCGGGTGTCGGCGGGTCTGCGTGGTAGGCACAGAGTGGTTGCGGCGTTGTCGACTCACGGCCATCGCGCGGTCGCGTTCGAGTTGCCCGCGGACGATCCGGAGGCGGGCTTCCGCAGGTACGTCGACGACGCGCCGAGCTCGACCCGATGCGGGACTCCTTCCACGATGTCCCCGAATCAGTTGTGGCCGAAGCAATGTCGATGGGTGAGCCAGAGCAGTCCGACGTGATCGTGCACTGTGAGTGCCCCTTTGAGTCGTGGCCCGCGTCGGTCACGGTGATCACCGGTCGTGACGATCGCTTCTTCACCTGCGACTTTCAGCGACGTCTGGCGATGGATCGGTTGGGCGCAGAAGCCACCGGTGATGCCGGGCATCTCGTCGCGCTCAGCGGTCGGCCGGCTGAATTGACCGCAGCTTTTGTCGATGCGGCACATTCCTGATTGCGCCAGTACTCCGAGGGCTTCTCTGACACCATTGTCCGATGAGTCGGAACGAATCCATCGGAGGTCGGGCGATATGAGCAACGGCAACGCCGGCGCGGCCGGCGGGGGCGCCTTCTACTTCATGGGCATCCTGGGATCGTGGGTGTACTTCTGGCAGGAGGCCGAGGGGTTCTGGCTCCATGTGTGGGCGATCTTCCAGGGCTTGTTCTGGCCCGCGTTCCTGATTCACGACGCATTCAAGGCGCTCAACGTCTTTTGAGTGCGGCGCCAAGGGGATCACGTGCGGACCCGCATGACCGGGGCGCCGATCACACTGCCGAAGGACAGGTCCTGCGTCGCGTCCGAGGCCGAGTCGGAGTCGCGATGTCCGAGCACGGCGGGCTCGCGCGGCGCAGGCGGCTCGTCTGTCACCTCGACGACCTCGCATAGCAACTGCCCCTTGGTGCGGAAGGTGTTGTCCAGGCCAACATGGGCTACATCCGCAATGCACACTCGAAGGCACGAGAGCGAACCGCGAAATTGGCTGAGACATCACGGTGCTGTTGTCGCCGCGGACAACAACTCGGCGAAGGAATCGTCCATGCAGTCCCCGTAGTGCTCGATGTCCGGGAGCACGGTCGGGCAGCCGTTGATGCTGACGATCACCTGTCCGCAGTAGCTGATCACGTTGTGGTACAGCCCGCCCCCCTGGGAGAAGGGCGAGAATGCGTAGCCGGCAAGCATCCGGGCGCCGGCCAGGTAGATCGGAAAGTCCGGGCCCCGCATGGTGGAAACCAGCGTGTTCGCAATCCTCTGCTGTTCGATCAGCGTCCCGAGGTGCGTCGCCATCCCGACCCGGATGGCTGTATCGACGACCGTCCCCGGCACGAACTCGGCATACTCGATCATCCGATCGCCCAGCGCCGCGACGACGGCCTTCGCATGGGCGCTTGATTCATGCACGACCTTCAGGCGGGCGATCGGGTCGGCGATGTTCGTGCCGAGTAACACCCGGGCCACCGCGATCTGATTGACACCGTGTCGGCGTACGGGACCGGCATGCAGCGAGCTCGCCATGATGGTAATGAGCGATTTCTCGGGCAGGTCGTCCTTTTTCAGGAGATACCGACGCAACGCGCCCCCGATTCCGGCGATCATGACGTCATTGACCGTGGCCTCCGGCACGAGCGCGCGCACGGCCTTCACCGACGCGAGGTCGTAGGAGCGCCCGTCGAAATTGCGACTGCTGTCGGTATGGCCGTTGAAACGGCTGTGCGGTGCCTCCAGATCCGGCAGATATTCGACCCCTCGGCCGATCGGCAACCTCCTGGTCATCGCCTTGGGAAGTTTGCTCAGCAACGGCACCGTGTGTCGTGCCGCTGTCGCGAGCTGCGCCGGCCGACGGGCAAATGTCAGCGCCGTCCGAGCGAGCAGGTTCAGCGACGACGGATGCGCTTCCGGGGCCCACTCGTCCTCCGGAGCCGGCGCGGTTTCCGGAGTCAGATCATGAAGGCCCATGATCACCGACAACCCCGTCAACCCATCGACCGCCGAATGGTGAACCTTCAGACACATGGCGAACGCGCCCTCCGGTACCCCGCGGATCTCGCCGAGCCCGTCGATCACATGGCACTCCCAGGGAGACCGATGCAGATCCAGGTGCTGTGCGTGCAGCCGCGATATCTCGTCGCACAGTTGTCGCCAGCCACCGGGTTCCGGCAGGGTCCAGTGATGCAGGTGGTTGCCCAGCTCGAAATTCTCGTCGCGCAGCCAATACGGGTGATCCAGGTCGAATGGCACCCGAGCCAGCACCGAGCGGAAGAAGCTCGCCACGCCGAGCCGGGAACCGACATGCGCGACCAGATCATCGAAGGTGAGAACGCCGCCCGGCGCCGTCGACGGATCGTAGATCGCGAAGAAGGTGACGTGCGCTGGGCCGGCGGTTTCGCCGTACACGAATGCGGCATCGAGGCCACTGAGTTGCTCCATACCAACCTCCGAAGATCAGCCGCTACTGCCGGGACCTCACGATTGGCCGGTCAGCTTCGTTATGCGTCTGAACCATCTCTACTCCTGGTCACGCATCCTTCTGCCCGAGTTGTCGATAACGCGCCCCACGAGGACCCGAGTTGTCGATAACGCACCCCCAAGAGAAGTGGACGCGGGATCGCATGGTCGATTCGCCACAGGCCACGGTGCCCGCGGGTACATTCGGTAGGGCACGATGCGGCTGATTTTCTGCCGACGTCGCGGGCGGAAGGTTCTACGGTGAAAACACTGACAGATTCGGTCGCAGGTCACTGCGACGAACAATTCGGCGAAGTGGCGAACACCTTCAGGAATCAGATCGACCGTACTGACGGCGGCGCCGCCGTGGCGGTGTATCACCGCGGGCGTCTGGTCGTCGACCTGTGGGGTGGGGTCCGGAATCCGGAAGGGGATCCATGGCAGCGCGACACGCTGGCCATGTGTTTCTCCACCACCAAGGGCGTCGCCGCCACGTGTGCCCACGTACTGGCTGACCGCGGCGAACTCGACTACGACGAGCGGGTCGCCACGTACTGGCCGGAATTCGCCCAGAACGGCAAGGCCGACATCACCGTCCGCCAGATACTCAGCCACTCCGCCGGTCTCCACCGCTTCGGGACAATCGTCGACCACGCATCGCGTGTCCTCGACTGGGAACACATGACCGATGCGCTGGCCCGGGCCAAGCCGGCCTACGCCCCGGGCACCGCGGTCGGCTACCACGCGCTGACCTTTGGCTGGCTCGTCGGCGAGTTGGTACGGCGGATCTCCGGCCTGCCGATCAACGAGTTCCTGCAGAAAGAAATCGCCGAACCGCTGGGCCTCGACGGATTGTTCATCGGGTGCCCGCCCGAGCAGCGGCACCGCATCGCGCCTCTGCGACCGATGTCGATGCCGTCCAACAGGTTGTTGGGGGCCGGTGTCGGGCTCGGGCTCAATCTGGTGTCGCGAGGTCTGCAGGCCGCAAGGTCACCGGTCAACCCGCATCGGATGTACAACAGCACATTCGCCCGCGGCATGGAGGACATCTTCGTCGATCCCCGACTCCTCGATGCCGCCGTTCCTGCGCTCAACGGACATTTCGACGCGGTATCCCTTGCCGCCATGTACGCGATGCTCGCGGGCGGCGGCGAACTAGGGGGCGTGCGCGTCCTCTCCGAGGAGACGGTGCGCAAGGCCTCCGAAGTCCAGAACAACAAACGGGACCGGGTCGTCGTGGTGACCATGCAGTGGCGGCTCGGTTACCACCGGCCGCCCATCGTGGACAGGCAACTCCCCCAGGCGTACGGCCACTTCGGGTTCGGTGGCTCCGGCGCCTGGGCGGATCCGCAGCACGACCTGGCCCTGGCGATGGTGTGCAACCGGGGCGGGGGTACCCCGATCGGGGACCTGCGTATCCTGCGCCTCAGTCAGGCAGCGGCACGCGCCGTCGGCGCGCGCTGAGACTACCCCGACCGCAAACCCAAGGCGCTCGGGCGGCCGGCGCCAGCGCGTATGTCTCGGCCTCGACCGAGCTGCCGAGGACCGGCGTGACGACGAATCCTGGCGTGCCGACCTGAGCACGGTGCCGTCAGCAGACAGTGCAGCCGGTGAACCGGCCTGGACGTCCACTGCATCACAGTGGAATACGTCGTAGGACGGGCGCGATGAACCAACGACTGAGCGGTCGATCACCCCGTTTGAGGCGCAGCGCACGGACACTCGGCCGACTATGTCAGCGTTCCGCTGACAAGCCGATCCTCGAAGTCCGGGTGGGCGGTGAGCCATTCCGAAACGGCCGCCTCGGGATCGGCTCTGCCGTACTTCCGGACCATCAGCTCCTCGAGCCCGGCGATGTTCTCGTCGGACAGGATGAGATTGGTGAACATTTGAGCCGCCCGGGGTGATCGGTCGGTGAAGCCCTTGGTGGCGAAGTTCCACAGGCCTTCCTGACCGCCCATGGTGCCCTTCGGATCCTCGAGGTCACGAATGTCGAAGGCCGCATACGCCCAGTTCGGCCTCCACATGACGACGGCGATGTTCGTTCGATCGGTGTGAGCCTGCTCCAACGCGGCGAGCATCTCGGCGGTCGACGTGCTGCGCAACGTCAATTTCTCCAACCCGTACTCGGGGATCACCGAGTTCTGGATCAGCTTTGTCTCACCGGCGCCGGGCTCGATGCCGACGATCGTGTTGCCGTAGTCCGACCCCATCGTCGCGAGATCGGCGATCGACCGGGCCGGTGACGAACTGTTCACCGCGATGGTCGATCGCCCGTGGTCGTACCAGCAACCCAACGGCTCCATGCGTGCTCGGTACTGGTCGATGTAGCTCCGGTGGGTCGTGGGCAGCCAGACATCGGTCAGCGCGTTGACGATCCCGTCCGCCGTCGCGCTGAACGCCACTCCGATATCAAGCGTCTTGACCTGGGCGTTGTATCCGTTGTCGGCCAGAATGCGCCCCATGAGGTACGCGGAGGCCGCCGACTCGTCCCAGCCGACGAAGGCCGCGATGATGACGTCCTCGTTCCCCACGGGTTCGTTGCGGGCATCCGCGACACCGGCGGTCACCGAGCAGGACGCGAACTCCGTGGCCGCGTCGTTGCCGGAACCTCCACCGCCGGTCCCGCAGGCGCCCAGGACCAGGGCGCTCACCGTGAGTACCGCGGCAAGCAGACGCGGTCCCCGCATAGCCATCACTCCTCGGTCCCCCGGGTTTCGCTCGCGTTGGCGTGCGCCCCATCCACGATAGATAGGTCCTGGGTCGTGGACGGGTTTGCGCCCGATTCGTAATCGGACGTGCCTAGGCGGTGTCCGGTCGAGTCCATTCGGACTCGGGCTCCGGACGCAGCCACAACCACGTCGCGACGACCGCCATGATCGCGGTCGACGTGGCCCAGATCGCCCAGTGCGGTGTGAAGACGGCGAGGATCACCGAGGCGATCGTCATCATGATGCTCGCCAGCCACTTCGCCCGTCGTGCGACCGTGTGGTTGTGCTCCCAGTCGCGGATGAGCGGACCGAAACTCGGGTGCTCGTGCAGCCAGCGCTGCAGGCGATCCGAACCCCGTGATGCGGCAAACGCCGACAGCAACACGAACGGCACCGTCGGCAACAGCGGGAGCACGATGCCGATCAAACCGACCGCCAGCGAGAGATACGCCAGCAGCCACCACGCCCACCGGATCCCCCGCCACCCACACACACCTTGAGTGTAGGACGCCCGTCACGTGGTAGCTTGCGCGGTGTGCCCGGCGAGAATGCGCCGCAGGAGCGGCGGCGCGGTATCACCCGACGGCAAGCGATCGCATCGATGGGCATGGCAGCCGCCGCGGTGGCCGCCACCGGCGTCCGCCACGCGAGCGCCGCACCACTCGACGACAACCACGGGATCGTCACGTCGGACAACATCCGGCTGACCGTCATCACACCGGGCCTCATCCGATACGAGTATTCGCCCACCCGACGATTCGAGGACTCGCCGACGCTGCTCGCGCACCATCGAACGGCGCGCAGTACCGCGTATCGGACGCACACCTCCGACGGGGTCGTGCGGATCGACACCGAGTTGCTCACCCTGACCTGCCCGACGTCACGATTCGACGGCGGTCCCGACATCGTCCTGAAGCACTCCGGCGCCCGCGTCCGACCGACCTGGCTTTCCGACAGATACGTCCCACAGTTGACCGGCGTCGCGTTCGCGGCCAACCTCGAGACGTGGACCACCTCGGTTCCACCGTTGCCACCGGACAACCTCGGGGGATGGTTGCGGTGCCTGGACTCGGTGCGTGCGGAGACGTCGATGCAACCGGGGCTTCTGTCGCGATCCGGCTGGCACTTCCTCGACGACACACACTCGGTGCTCGTCCGAGATGACAGTGACGTCTTCGTCCGTCGTCCTGCGCGGCCCGGTTATCGGGACGGGTACATCTTCGTCTACGCGGACGACTACAAGCGCGCGTTGGCCGATCTTCGATTGCTCTCCGGCGCAACGCCTCTGCTGCCCCGTCGGGCGTTCGGTAACTGGTTCTCCCGCTACGCTCCGTACGACGAGCGCTTCTACCGCGAGGTGTTGATCCCGCAGTGCGAGCGGGCCGGCGTCGCGCTCGACGTTCTCGTTGTCGACACCGATTTCAAGGCTCCCAACTCCTGGAACGGCTGGAACTGGAACCGCCGACTATTCGCCGACCCACGACGCTTCATCTCGTGGGCGCATGACCGGCACATGGCTGTTGGCCTGAACATCCACCCGAGCATTTCCGGCGACGACCCGCGCTATCCGGAATCGGCGAAAACTGCAGGCGGCACCCTGCGGTCGGCGCTCACACCCGCGGCGCGATTCTTCTCCGCGCTCGGCCGGCGCATCACCGGCGCCCTCGGGCCGACCTTCGTCTGGGACTGGGGCAACCGGGCGCACCTGACGTCCTTCATGCGGCTGCACGACTCGTTCGAGCGCGATGGAGTCGACTTCTGGTGGCTGGACTGGATCATCGACGAATCATTCGTCGGCGCGACGCCGGGTGCGATCGCCGACGACGTCTGGATCGCCCGTGCCTACACCCGACGCCCGCGCGCTACGGCGAGCCGGTGGTTGCCACTTGCCCGCAACGGGGCCTCGTACTGGGACATGGTGGGCACCCGGCCCGGTCCGTGGGGCGGACACCGCCACACCATTCACTTCACCGGCGACACCTACTCGACATGGGAGACCCTCGCCTTCGAGGTCGTCTTCACCCATGCCGAGGGCAACATCGGCCTGAGCTACGTCTCCCACGACATCGGCGGCTTCAAGGGTCAGACCGATCCGGAGCGCTACGTCCGCTGGATGCAGTTCGGCGCGTTCTCGCCGATCATGCGCATTCACTCGCAGTCCATCGACACCCCGCGTCTCCCCTGGGAGTTCGCGTCCCCATTCCGGGAGGCGGCGACCGCGGCGATGCGGATCCGATCGCGGCTCGTCCCCTACCTGTACACCGCCGCGAGGATCGCCCACGATACCGGCCTCCCGATGGTTCGAGGTATGTATCTCGATTGGCCGCGGCGACGTGAGGCCTACGAGTTCCGGCATCAGTACATGCTCGGCGACGACCTGCTCGTCGCTCCGGTCGTGCGTGCAGCGAGTTCCGTTCGCACCAAACGCATCTGGTTTCCAGAGGGCCGCTGGGTCAACATCGTCACCGGCGCGTCGGTGCGGGGGCCGAAGGTCGTCGACGTACCGGTGACGTTGTCGGACATCCCGGTCTACGCCCGGGCCGGATCCACGCTGCCGTTGACCCGGGGGACCGTGCCTGCTGCAGATGGTGCGGCGCCCTTGACGCTCAAGGTCTTTGCCGGCGCGAGCGGGTCGTCGCTGCTGTACCACGATGACGGTCACTCAGGCGACTACCGGGACACCGGATACTCGTGGACCACCATCGATTGGGACGACGAGGCGAGGGCGCTGTCGCTCGACACGAGCTCGCCCGGGCCGCTGACGCACCCCCGACCGCCGATCGGCCGCATCGAACTGGTCGGCGTCGACTCCAGGCCGAGCGGCGTGACTGTGAACAGTGCTCGTATACCCGACCAGCGCTGGGTGATGCGGCCGCACGACCGCGCGGCCACCGCCGACATCGACGGATCGGTCCGCGACCGTCTGCGCCGCCGGGTATGACCGTCAACGAATCGGTGCATCGTGGGGTGAGGAACACCGACCACTCACTCGGTGTCGGCGTGCGCCGCCTTGGCGGTGGCGTTGTCGCCGTCACGTAGCGGCGCCGGTCGCAGGCACACGGCGTCGAAGCTCAGTTGCGATCGCCCACGGGTTCTCTGCGTCGTCTCAGGGCTGAGAGAGGTTCGCCTCAGCTCGCCCTGCGACTATCTATCCGTACGTAGTCGACATGGGCCGAGGAGCCGACACGCGCAGCGGAAGGACGCCTGCATCTCGACTTCGACGCTCGTCGCGACAAGGAACTGTTCGAATATGACCACCACCGACACAGTCACACCCCTTCTCGACATCACCCGGCGCATTGCGCGCAGGGAGTGTCTTGACGCGGCGTCGATGACGCCGGCGGAGCGCTCGGCGCTCGCAGACAGGCTCTTCGAAGTCTACAGCGATACTGTTCACGGCTTCGATCGTCGCGACTTCGAGTCGCAGGTGTTCGCCGCCGATGACGTCCGACTGGCACTGTTCTATGGCGCCGAAGGGGAACTCGCCGGATTCGCCTGCGCTCATGTCGAGCGGATCGCCCACGACGACCGCACCTACGCGGTGCTCTGCGCGAGCCTGTACTTCCGACTGGGTTACCGCGGTGGGACATCGGGCGCGCTTTTCTGCCTGCGCGAGGCGCTGCGCTTCAAGCTCCGCGAGCCGCGCACGCCGCTGGTCTATGTGACTCGTTGCGCGTCGCCCGCGGTCTACCGTCTGCTGGCCTCGACGATGCCGGAGGTGTACCCAAGCCGCACCCGGCAAACCCCGTCCGACGTCGAGGCGCTCGTGCGCATCGTGGGACAGCGGTGGGGATACGTGCCGGTCACCGACGGACCTTGGGTCGTGAGCTCGGTCGCCACACCGCACGAGCCGTCACGTCTTCGCCGGCTCGACAGCGATCCCGACGCCCGGTTCTACCTTCGGATGAATCCACGCTTCGCCGAGGGCGACGCGTTGGTGGTGTGGACGCCGCTGAGCGCGGCCAACATCGCGGGCGGCATCTTCCGCCTGCTACGGGGGAAGCTCGGTCGGTGAGCGCAGCGCGCTGTTGTTTTCCGGCGCAGACCCTAGAATCCGTACGTCTTCTTGAGCTGGAACAGTTTGACCAGGGCTTGGTCCCTGCGTTCGGTGAGCGTGGAGATGTCCTGCTTCAGAAGCTCTTCGTCGACGCCGGCGATGAGCTCCTCCTTGAGCTCAGGTGTGAGTGATGGGGTGCTCAGCTCTTTCCACCGGGCTTCTTGCGTCGGCCCCAGGTGGTCGAGGTAGTGGCGATATCCACCGCTGCCGCCCCCGAGGTGGTAGGTGAGGTGGGGTCCCATCAGAGCCCAGCGCATCCCGGGCCCGTAGGTGATCGCGGTATCCACATCGCTGACCGAACCGATACCCTGCTCCACGATGCCGACGGCTTCGCGGTACAACGCCGAGGTCAGCCGGTTCGCCAGATGGCCGACGACCTCCTTCCGGACACGGATCGGGATCCGCTTCATCGCGACATAGAATTCCTCGGCATCACGCAGGGTCTGCTCGGAGGTCAGGCGCCCGCCCACCAGCTCGACCATCGGCACCATGTGCGGCGGGTTCATCGGATGGCCGACCAGCACACGCTCCGGATACTTTGCCCCGCTTTGGATATCGGACGGCAACAGCGACGATGTGCTGGACGAGATGATGACGTCCGGGTCGATCACCGCTTCCAGCTCACCGATCATCGCGTGCTTGACCTCGATTCGGTCCGGCCCGCACTCCGTCACGAAATCGACGTCGGTCAGGCCGCCGATCTCCGTCCCGAACTGCGGTGTTTGGACATCATCGGTCGTGGTCAGCTCCAGCGCCGTCAGCATCGGCCACGCTTCGTCCACGAAGGTGTGTAGTTCGGATTCCGCTTCGGCCCGGGGATCTATGACGACGACCCGCAGGCCCCGTGCCAGGAACAAGCTCGCCCAGCTCATTCCGATGAGACCGCCGCCGATGACCGCTACCTTCTTGATCTCGCGCACGATGAGTCACCCCTTCCTCGGTGTTCGTGGGTATTCGCGCTCGAATTGTTCTCGGGTGATGTCGGCGGGCAACTTCTCCTGGGTCGTCGCATCCAGTTCCAGATCCCAGGTGTTGATCATGGCGGCCAAGATGACGTAGGCGCCCTGGATCGCCATGAGATCCATGACCTGCCGTGCGGTGTAGTGCTCGCGGAGCCGGGCGTGTGTCCGTTCGCTCAGCCCATAGTCCTCGAAGAGCTCATCGACGGCTCGAAGCAGCATCGCCTCGCTGACCTCCCACCCAGGCGCTTCGCCGCCTTGCTT
>NZ_BAHC01000140.1 GCF_000298195.1 Gordonia rhizosphera NBRC 16068
GAGGTGCGAACACGCTGAGCACCAGAGCGATACCGACGCTGCCGTAGGCGGCCTCGCCGACGCCGACGAGGAACCGGGCGCCGAGCATCTGCTCGAAGCTGCCTGCCACCGCGCACAGGGCCGTCGCGATCGACCACAGCACCGCCATCACGACGAGGGCGCGGACACGTCCCCACCGGTCGGCGACCACCGACAGCGGCAGCGTCAGCAGACCGACCATCAGCGCCACGATGCTGGTCAGCGACGCGAGTTCGGAATCGGAGAGGGACCAGGCGGTCTTGAGAAAGGGAAAGACAGCACTGAGGACCTGGCGCGACATGTAGTCCGACAACAGCAGGCCGAAGGCGAGTGCGAACACGATCCACGGATACTTCCGTGATCGTGTGGCGGGGCGGGGGTCGGTGGTGGTCAATTCGCTGGTGGCGCTTCGTGCAACCGAGGTGGGGGTACCCATGGGGGTGCTCCTGAGAGTAAGGGCGGGGAGGGGGCGGGGACGGTCAACGATGGGGACGGGGATCGTGCAGATCAGCGGGCGCCGGCGCCGGGCGGGGCGGGGGGTTTCCGGACGCCGGCTCCCGATGATCGGGTTCTCGTGGGTCAGGCGTGCTGGGTGAAGCCCACCTGGCCGGGGCGGCGGTTGGGTGCGTATCCGAGCTTGGCGAGGGTCTCGTCGGCGTCACGGTAGGTGTCGCCGATCCGGTAGATCTCGCGGGCCTCCTTGCCGGTGGCGACCTCGCGGCCGAGTTCGCCGGCGATGCGGACGAGTTGCTGGATCTGCTGGACCGAGGTGATCTTCTCGCCGGGGCGTCCCCAGATGGTGTCCTCGTTGCCACAGCGAGCGTGCAGACCCATCGCGATGGCCATCGTGTTGACCGGCAGCACCGAGCGCATCAGGGTCTCGAGGGTCAGGCACGCACCGTCGGGGACGCGCTGGATGAAGTTCATGATGTTGTACGGGTTGGGGCCGTCAAAGCCGCCGCCGATGCCGACCCAGGTCAGGTTCAAGGGACCGGTGTAGACGCCGCGGCGGATCAACCGCTCGACGGTCTCGAGCTGCGGGATGCTGGAGAGTTGGAAGTGCGGCTGAATACCCTTGGCCTGCAGACGGCGCAGGTGCTCCTCCACCCACTCGGGACCCGCCGGCACCGTCATCTCACGGTAGGTCGCCGCGAGTTCCGGACGCATCATCGACGTGCCGGCGATGTCGTCGGCGGTCATCAGCTCCATGATGTTCATCTGGCTGGTGTTGATGGCGATGGTCACCTGGTCGGGTGCCGGGTCCAGCTCGGCGAGCATGTGGCGGGTGTCGTCGGACAGCCACTTCGCTTCTGCACCTTCACCTTCGGGCGCGAAGGAAATCGACCCGCCGACCTGCAGGATCATGTCCGGCACGGCCTCGCGCAGACCGGCGAGCAACTCGTTGAACACCGACAGCCGCTTGCTGCCCTTCCCGTCGAGTTCGCGGACGTGGATGTGCAGCACGGTGGCGCCGGCCTCGTAGCAGTCGACCGCCTTCTGGATGTGCTCCTCCATGGTCAGCGGGAGGTCTTCGCGGAAGTCGTCGAGTTCCCACTCCGGACCGTACGGCGCGACGGTGATGACCAGCTTCTCCTGGACCTCGGGGAACAGGGCGTCGTCGTGGAAGTGCATGGTTTCTCCTTGAAATATGTTGTGGGTGAGTTGGATTGCGGGTTTTTCGGAGGTGGTCAGTACGGGCGGTCGCCGATGATGCCGGCGCGCTCCATCTTTCGGACGGCGGGCCAGTAGTCCTGGACCGCGTAGTGCTGGGTGCTGCGGTTGTCCCAGATGGCGATGCTGTTCTTGGTCCAGCGCCACCGCACCTGGTACTCGGGGATCGATGCCTGGCTGATCAAGTAGTGCAACAGGTTTGCCGCTCCGGGTGCGTAGTCGATGCCGAATCGCACGTTCTCGGTGGTGTGGTAGTTGACGAGGTGCGTGGCGAAGGCGTTGACGAACAGGATCTTCTCGCCGGTGTCGGGATGGATGCGCACCACCGGGTGTTCGGCGTCGGGGAAGCGCGCATGGAGCGCTTCGCGCTGGGCCGTGAGCATTCCGGCTCCGAAGCTGGCCTCGATGCTGTGCCGGGCACGCAGGCCGGCGATCTGGTCCTTGATGTGCTCGGGCAGGCGCCGGTAGGCCTCGACCATGTTCACCCAGATGGTGTCGCCGCCAACCGGCGGTGTCTCCACACACCGCAGGACGCATCCGAACGGCGGGTTCTCCCGCCATGTGGCGTCGGTGTGAAAGGCGTTCTCGTAGTGCTCGGCCGGGCTGTCGAGGTCCTTGTAGATGCGGACCAGTCCGGGATGGTCGGGGTCACTGCTCGCGACCGGGTGATCCTCGAGCGGGCCGAACTTTTCGGCCAGCGCGACATGCTCGGCGCGGGTGATGTCCTGGTCGCGGAAGAAGAGCACCTTGTGCTCGATCAGCAGTTCGCGCAGCTGTTCGAACTGGGCGTCGTCGCGGGACACCTCGCCGAGGTCGACGTCGAACACCTCGGCGCCGAGGCTGCAGGTCAGCGGTTCGGCCCGGAAGGTCGTCCGGGGCGGTCGATGGGCGATGGCGGTCATCGTCGTGGTTCCTTTCACGAAATGTCGGGTCAGAGGCTGAAGACCGACGAGCCGATGCTCGTGCCGGCCTCGAGCTCGCGGTGGGCGCGCTGTGCGTCGGGCAGTTCGTAGCGCTGGTTGATCTCGATCGAGATGTCGCCGGCGGCGACGTGGGAGAAGAGCTCGGCGGCCAGCGCGGCGCGCTCGGCCGGGTCGGCGATGTAGTCCGCGAGGGCCGGGCGGGTGACGTAGACGGACCCGTGAACGGCCAGCTGCATCGCGTCGATCGGGGGGATCGGCCCGGATGCGGTGCCAAAGCAGACGATGAGTCCGCGACGGGCCACCGACGCCAGTGACGTCGCGAAGGTCGAGGCACCGATGCTGTCGAAGACGACCGATGCGCCCTTGCCGTCGGTGATCTCCCGAACACGTTGTGGTACATCTTCTTTCGTGTAGACGATGACCTCGTCGCACCCGTGTGCACGCGCGACCTCCGCCTTGCGCTCGCTGGAGACGGTGCCGATGACGCGAATCCCCAGCAGCGATGCCCACTGGCAGAAGATCAGCCCCACTCCCCCGGCGGCGGCGTGCAGGAGCACCGTGTCGCCGGCCTGCAGCGGCCAGATGCGGCGCAGCAGATAGGCGGTGGTCAGGCCGCGCATCGTCATCGCGGCGGCGGTGTCGAAGCCGATCTGCTCGGGTAGGGAGATGAGGTGCTCGGCCGGCATCACACGCTCGGTGCTGTAGGCGCCCAACGGACTTCCGGTGTAGGTGACGCGGTCTCCTTCGCGGATCGTGGTGACGCCGGAGCCGACGGCCTCGACGACGCCGGCGGCCTCCACACCCATCCCGGCGGGGAGCGGGGCGGGATACAAGCCGGTGCGGAAATAGGTGTCGGCAAAGTTCAGCCCGACCGCCTCATGGCGGATGCGGACCTCGTTCGCGCCCGGATCGCCGACCTCGACGGTCTCCCACTGCAGGACCTCGGGTCCGCCGGTCTCGTGGAATCGGACGGCTTGTGCCACGGTGATCTCCTCTTGTGATTGCACTGCGCAGGGGATGCTCATCGGTGTTCGGTGTCCGACGGTGAGGCTCGGACAGTGATCCGTATTCCTCGTCTGCGCTCAACGTGATGTGTATTACGTTATGCGTCGTCAACCCCGATTTCTTATCCCTTCGGGACGCAGCACTGTTCATTTCGGGACACCTAGTGCATACTTCTGGCATGAAGCCGCTGGCGCGGTACGCGACGCTGAGCAACTTCGTCGAACTCGGGCAGTCGCTGGGTCTGCAGGACCCGGCCCGGCTGGTTCGCGAGGTCGGCCTGGATCCCGCGGGTCTGAGGCATCCGGACAGATGGGTGCCCGCGGAGGCGATCGTCGAGCTACTCGAACGTTCCGCGGCCGAGACGGGGCGAGCGGACTTCGGACTGGCACTGGCCCAGTTCCGGCGCTTCTCCAGCCTCGGCCCGCTCAGCATGGTGATCCGGGAGGAACCCGATGTCCGGCATGCGGTTCGCGTCCTGATCCGGCACCAGAACATGTACAACGAGGCGCTGAGCACGCGGTTGGTCGAGGCCGGCGGCATGTCGGACCTTCGCGTCGAACTGGATCTGGGTCTGGGTCATCCGGTTGAGGCTCGTCAGGCGACCGAGATGGCGGTCGGCGTCCTGCACAGTCTGCTGCAGGGTTTCATCAGCCCGGCGTGGCGGCCGGTCGCGGTGTCGTTCACCCATCCCGCGCCGCCCGACCAGCGGATTCATCATCGGATGTTCGGCCCGACGGTGTCGTTCGACCAGCCGTTCAACGGCATCACGCTGTACACCAAGGATCTCGACACGCCCAATGCGATGTCGGATCCACAGCTTCGGCGCTACGCGCAACAGCTGCTCCCGGATGTGGACCCGTCGTCGAGCCCGACGACCGAGCAGCGGGTCCGCGAGCTGATCGAATTACTCCTGCCGACCGGCCGCTGCTCGGTCGAACAGGTCGCACGCAGCCTGGGCGTCGACCGCCGCACGTTGCACCGAAGACTCGAGTCGCAGGGTCAGACCTTCTCGTCGATCCTCGACGCGACACGCGCCGACCTCGCGGGGCACATGGTCGGCAACCGCAACCACTCGCTCACCGAGGTCTCCGAGGTGCTCGGCTTCTCCTCGCCCGGCAACTTCTCCCGGTGGTTCCGCGGCCGATTCGGCGAGTCCCCGAGCCAGTGGCGACGCCACCACCGCGAGCCGCAACCGGCGATCCCGGGCGGTTGACACCCGGCCCGGCGCCCCGGAGGCTCAGTCCAGCCAGTCGAGTACGGCCGCCGCGGTCCAGCTCTGCTGCATGCTGCCCAGTGGCTCACCGGTGAACGGCTCGTAGTATTCCGCGAACGCACCGTCGGTGGCCTGGCGCAGACCTTCCTCCCGCAGCCGCGCCGACCGTTCGGTCCAGCCGCGACGAGCGAACGCCCAGCTGAACAGCCAGGTCATCACCGGCCACACCGGGCCGCGCCAGTACTCGCGCGGTTTGAAGTCCATCGAAATCGGTGACGTCGACGGCGGCACCGCATACCGCAGGTCGGGATGACCGCAGAACCGCGGACCGTCGAACAGACGCAGCAGCGCACGCTCCCGTTCCCGGGAGAGCCCACCGCAGAGGAGCGGAGCGAACACGGCGATCGTCTCGGTGTTGACCCAGGTCTGAGAGCGCAGGTCGTAGTCGCGCGCCGCGCCGTTGCGATCGTTCGCCGCGGCCACCACGCCCGCACGGAACCGGTCGGCCCATGCGCGCAGGTCACGGACATCCGACCGCGGTTTGGAGTAGTCCTCCCCGATGGTCGCGAGGACATCACACGCGACGGAGAAAATGGCGCTGACGAACACGTCCTCCACCGCGAAGTCCATCACCTTGGGCAGCAGATCGTCGTCGTAGTTCGACCGTTTCATCTGTTCCACGAGCCAGATGTAGCGGTCGTACTCGAGGTCCGTCGGACGCATCGACAGATCCGACACATGGTCGAGATCCGCGCGGACATACGCCGGCAGATCGTGCCCGGGCACCACGTGCGAGTACGGACGGTCCCACCGCGGCGAGTTGTCCATCCCGGACTCCCAGCCGTGGAACACCGTGATCCGGCCGGTCCCCTTGGGGTCACGGGCGTGCGCAAGCCATCGATGCCACCGCATGAGCGCTCCCCAGCGGCGATCGATGAACTCGTTGGCGACTGCGCGCGTGGTGCGGCCGTGTCGTCGGGAGTGATCCAGGATGCGTTGCACGGCAATGGCATGCACGGGTGGCTGGGTGATGCCCGATGTGTCCGGAAAGTCCGGTGCGCAATTCGCCAACCGGGCGCACTCCCAGCGCGACGGCCCCGGGAAGTAGCCGTCGCGTCCGTTCGCGAACACGATGTGCGGGATCATCCCGTTGTCCCACTGGGCCGACAGGAGGGTATCCATCTCCACGACCGCCCGCTCCACCGACAGCGGCGCCAGCCCGACCGTGACAAACGCCGCATCCCAGCTCCACATGTGCGGATAGAGTTTCGGCGCAGCACTCGTCATCGTCCCGAGGTCGTTGCCGCGAAGGAGATAAGCGGCCCGCGCAGACAGCTGAGTCTGTGTGAATCCATAGCGTGCCACGTATCGATTCTGCCCTGCGCGGCGCGTCGTCGCGCACCGGAGACATCAGATCACAGCCGCCCACCAACGATCAGTACCCTCGACGACGTGCCCACCGCTTTGATCACCGGGGCCAGTCGCGGCCTCGGCGCCGAGATCGCCCGACAGCTCTCCGCCACCCACGATCTGCTGCTGGGCGGGCGGCCGTCTCCGGAACTCGACAAGCTCGCCACCGAGCTCGACGGTGCGAGCACCTTCGCCGTCGACCTCACCGACCACGACGGTGTGGCCGCGGCGACCGAGGCGATCGGGGAACTCGACGTGCTGGTCCATAACGCCGGAATCGCGAGCAGCCTTGAGGCGGTCGCCGACACCCCTGCCGACGAGTGGCGGGAGATTCTCGAGGTCAACGTCGTCGCCGCGGCCGAACTGACCCGCCTGCTGCTCCCCGCGCTGCGCGCCGCGGGCGGCCACGTGGTCTTCATCAACTCCGGGTCCGGCCGCCGCGTGAACGCGCGGTGGACGCCGTATGCGGCGAGCAAGTTCGCGCTGCGCGCGCTCGCCGACGGACTGCGCGCCGAGGAACCCGACCTGCGCGTGACCTCGATCTATCCCGGCCGCATCGACACCGACATGCAACGTGACATCGTCGCACTCGAGGGCGGCGAGTACGACCCCCGTCGGTTCCTGACCGTCAACTCCGTTGCCAGGGCGGTCGTGCACGCGGTCACGACTCCCGCCGAGGCGCATCCCGAGGAGATCGTGCTCCGGCCGACGGGGCGTCGCTGAGCTTTCGCTACCGCCGCTTCAGCCCGCGGCTTGCTGAAAATGGCACCCTGGCGCGTAACCGAGGGGATATCCCCTCGGACAGCGCCTACGGGACCACTTTCAGCAGGCCCTCTGGCTACAGCTGCTTGAGATCCGACTGCTCCCACACCGCCCGCATCGACGACACCTTGCCGTCGGCGTCGAACACCATGATGTCGATCGGGGTGATCTCGAACTTCATCCCCGCCGTCCCGGTCACCAGGG
>NZ_BAHC01000139.1 GCF_000298195.1 Gordonia rhizosphera NBRC 16068
GCCACGGTGCCGCCCGCAGCAACCACACCGGCGGCCATCATCCCCGCCTGCATTCCCGACCCACCCGACATCGACAGTCCGGCCGAGACCAGTTTCATCATCATCGGCAGCATCAACGCCGACAGGAACAGCAAGATGAATCCGTAGAACACCTCCTCGACCGACGGCTTGTCAGACTCACCGGCCAAGGTGAAGGCGACCACGAAACACCCGGAGGCCACCAGCTTCCACAGCAGCAACGCCAACACCCAACGCACCGTGCGCGAGTAGGCCGCCTTACCCAACTCGGTGCCCGAGGCCGCCCCGATGATCGGGATATAGGCGGTGACGAGGATCAGCATCGCCTGACGCACCACCAGCACCACGGCCTGAAACACCGCGCCGAGCGCGCCGAGAATACCGACGATCAGCAAAAATCCGGTCGCCATCCCGGTTCCGCCGGTCAGGACCTCCACGTTGACGATGCGCGCGATCACCCTCGCGGCGTCGCCGTCGGTCACCGACCCCAACCACGCCACCGACAGGGCGTCGACCGCCACCGACAGGGCGGTGAGGAATCCGCCGAACACCCACGCCCCGATCACGGCGCGGGACAGGGCGTGGAACTGCTCTTCGCCGGCGGCATAGACGGCGTGACGCTTGGCCAGCATCAGCCGCACACCGCCGACCATGATCGACAACGCCATGAAAATGAGCTGCAACCGCACGGTGAGGTCTTTGATCGTCGCGATGGCGCTGTACTGCGCCGCCTCCGGGGTCGGTATCCGCACAAACCACGTCAGGACCAACGTCATCGCCGACCCGGTGCCCTGCAGGACCGACTTCACGATCCCCTTGAAACCGCTACTGGCAGCGTCGTTCACCGCGCTCTTGGCTGCGCCCGCGGCCGCGGACCCGATGCTGCACATACCGGGGAACATCGTGTTACTGGCTGCGCACGCCGCGTCGGAGATCGGGTTGGCCCGCGCCTGCGGCGCCGGCGACGCCGCAGGCCCGACGACCGTGATCATCACCGCAGCCAGCGCGACGACCACGACACGCCGCACCCGTGTCAGCTGGTCCACGGCGTCATTCCGGCGATCGCGGAACGATACTCGGGGCGGCCGGGACTCGTCGCGGTCACGATGAGTTTCCACGTGCCCTGGGTCCAGGTGAGGTTCAGTGTCGACACCGCGTACGCCCCCGACGGGTGATCGTTGTCGTACACCGGGCCCGCCCCGATGTCCACGGTGGCGAACGTGGGTGAATAGCTGCTCACCGTGACGCCCTGGATGGTCCCGGCGGCCAACTCCGGATCGGTGAGCGCCACCTGCCGTACCGGGCGCGAGGAGCGAGCCTGATCGGCGATGACCTGCGCGTCGCCGGACAACAGGGTGTTCTGCACCGTCACCGACGGCCCGTCAGGCGCACCCAGCCACATCGACAGGATCGAGATCCCGGCCAGCGCCGCACCTTGCGGGGTCCGGGACCATCCCTGCGGCACACCGTCGGTGATCGTGGTGGGGCCGTCACTGGTGGAGAACGGCACGATCGGCAGGTCGTAGAGCTTCTCCCAGATCAGCCCGGCGGGGGCGGCGTTGCGGTCGGCGGGGGTCGGCGCGGTCTGCGGCAGGATCTGGCCGGCCGGGTTGGCGGGCAGCTGCACCGGTTTGTTCAGCTTGTCCACGGTGATGCCGGTGAACCCGGGCCCGCCGGGAGCGCCACTGGAGGGCGCTGCGCTCGCCGCGGGGGTGGTGAGCGCCGGGTGTTGCGCCGTGGTGGTGCCCCGGTTGAGGGCCACGATCATCACGATCACCACCACGACCGCCACCGCCACAGCCGCGGTGATGATCCATACCGTTCGCCGTGACGTCGGCTCTGGTTCGGTGGTGGGAAACACAGTCTTCTTGTCGCTCATCAGCATTGGCCTGCCAGCGTGATCATCGACGACGGCAGCGTGTCGATCGCAGTCACCGGAGCGATCTGCGCGGACGGGTCGGGCAGTTGCAGTTGCCAGTCGCCGGCCGCGCTCCACACCACGCTCGCGGCGTTGGCGGTCAGCGAGTCGTCGCGGTGGCGGGTCACGATCGAGACGTCCGCGCGGTGCGGGGTGTAGCGGGTCATCTCGTATCCACAGATCCGTGGCGCCACCGCGGCGACGGGTGCGGTGATCGAGAGCCGGACACGATTGACCGACCAGCTGTCGCGGGCCGCACCGGGGGCGAGGAGCAGGTCGGCGACCGTGGCCCACTGGTCGTCGGCGGCCACACTCATCCGCACCGTGGCATTGATGGCCGCCAGCGCCGCGCCGGGACCGGTGTGGTCGAACCCGTGTGGTGCGACAAGCGGGATGGTGGTGTGCGGTCCCTGATCGGCGACCGGGATGGCCATGCCCTGAAACGATGTCCACGACAGACCCGTCGGCGGTGCGGTCGGCGCGACCCCAGCGATCGACACCCCAGCGATCGACGCGGCCGGAGCGGTCGGCGGTGTCTGGCTGCCGCAGCCGGCGAGGACGGCTGCGGCGGCCAGCGTCGCCGCGGTCACGACAGCAGCGCGCCGGCGATCGCGGCGGAGGACGCGACGAGAAACACGCCGACCAGCTGGCCGACCAGGTTGTCGATCCCGATGTCGCCGTGCTCGTGGCGCTTGGCCTGCCAGAACAGGGCACCGATCCAGATCAGGCGCCCCACCGCGAGCAGGCACGCCAGCCACGCCACCCACCCCAACACCTGCTCGAGCCGGGCGTAGGCCAATTCTTCTTCTGCTTGCATGGGCACTTCCGTTCTCTGTCATAGCTGTTTCACTTTCCAGACGACGCGGGCTGAGATGCAGATGCGGCAAAGGGCCGGGGCTAGACGATGGCCCCGACCAGCCCTCCGGCCATCGCCATCACCACGCAGCCCGCGCACGTCCAGGCCACGCGCACCGCCGATTCGTTGGTGGCGGTGCCCTGATGTCTGTCGAAACCGAACTTCGCGCCGGCGGCGATCAGAGCGACGACGGCGGCGACCATCCCGAGCCAGCCAGCCCAGGAAATGATGGTGAGCAGCTTGTCGGAGCCGGGCGGCGCGGTCGGGTTCACGGTGATGGGGTCGGCGGCCAGCGGGAGGACGGTGAGGATACGAGCGGGCATCAGGTGTTCCTTTGTTCGAGGTCTGGACCGCGCGGATGCGTGGTCAGCGGTATCAGGTGGTGCGGCGGTAGCGATGGGTGACGGTGTCGACGATGTCGGCGCCGGTGGTGCAGACCGCCAGCGGCGGACCGGCAGCGAGATCGGTGTGCTTGCTGTCCGGCAGCGACCCGGGCAGCCACGGCGCGAGCGCGTCTCGGCGGGCCAGCATGAGGTCCTCGATCCATGCCACCCGCCAGCAGTGATCGACCAACTCCCCGACCGTGGACGCGTACCGGTGGACCTCTTTCGGGATACGGCCGGGACGCGGTGGGGTCCAGACGATCCCGAACACATCGAGCCCCTCGGGGCGCACGTCGTCACGCAGCCGGGCGGCGGCATCGTCGATACCGGCCATCGACAGCCGCGCCACCAGCACACACCACTGCGTGGTCTCCGGATGGGCAGGCCAGCGAGTCTCCGAATCAGCGGCCGGACCCCACATGCGTGCCAGGGTGGTGGTGCCCACTCCCCCCGCCGCACCGACGAGCGCGAACAGCGGCGGCAGCTCGTGCCCCGACGTCAGGGTGTCGCAGCGCCAGTACCGTGGCGGCTGCCAGGACACCACGTCGGCAGACATCGGTGCGGCGGGCATCGGTGCGGCGTCGACGGTGTTGTCGTGATCGGTCATCACGGCTGGGTCCCTTCCTCGGCGACGATCGCGTCCACAACCCAGGTGGTGGGCGTCGGCGCGGAAACATAGAACGTGTCCGACGACATCGGTTGCGGGTCACCGTGATCACCGACCCGGCCGGTCACGACCACTCGCAGACGAGCCGGAGAATCCGTGGCCGTGATACGGGCGCACCACGACACCTGTTCGGCGGGCAGCCCGGCAATCCAGGTGCGCAGCTCATCGAGGGTGGGCGCCGGAGCCGAGGCCGCCATCACCGCACGGGCAGCCGCCGGTGAACGCTGATCGAGCAGCGCGGACACCAACGCCGCGACCGCCCTCTGCGGCGAATCGACCCCACCACCACCGGCGGCGACAGTGGTCACCTCACCGCTCACCCCGACCCGACACCACGCCCCGACCGGTGCCGGCGGCCCTGCGGCCGGGGACGACTCGCTCGGCCACACCAGCGCGGCCACCACGCCCACCACCGTGGCCGCGACCGCCACGACTCCGGCCACGATCGCCGCACGCCGCCACGTGCGCCGCCCCGCGGCCCCGCGATCACCGTCCGCGACCAGCACAGTGCGGGCATCAGGCTCAGCCTCGGTGAGGCCACCGTGCGCCGCATCACCCACGATCGGTGCGCCCGATGGCCCCGGTGTATCCGAGGACAGGTCTGTGTCCGCGGACAGGTCGGGGACATCTGCGGGCTGCGGGTTCCACAGGTCAAGAGCTTCGATACCCGCGGCGGTGTTGATGTGTAGCTTCTGCTCTGATCCGTCAGGGAACTCCGCGACATCAGCGCTGTCGGCGACCTCCGCGACATCGGTGATGTCGCCGCGCTCGCCCGGGACCCAGGCCCATCGGTTGTCGGTCACTGATCGACCTCCCCGGTGAGTCGGACCTGCCCCGGCGCCCCGGTCGTGGTGGCGCGCACCTTGTACTGCGCCACCGGCGCGCCCGGCGGCTGACAGTCGAGGGTGGCCAGCACCGTGGTGGCATCGGTTTGCCGCATCCGCAGGCAGTAGGTCGTACCGGCCGGGAACCCGTCGAATGCCGCCTCGATCAGTGCCGGGCTGCCCATGGACTGGCCGGGTGCCACCGCCGCAGCCACCTGGGCGGCATCGCGGGTGGTGATGACCGCGTGATGGTAGGCGGCGACCGCGTCGGGTGGGGTGTCGGGGCCGCCGGCAGCGCGGGTGACAGTCTCCCCCGGCTCTGCCGATCCCGGATCGCAGGCGATCGGGCTGATCGCGGGCAACGCCGGCAACCTCGTCGACCGATCGGCCGCGAACTCATCAAGCGACACCGACGAGGTGTGTGAGCAGCCAGCCACCGAAACCGCCGCAGCGACGGTGGCCGTGCACACCACCAGCGCCCGGCGTCTGGACGGGCGGCGGTGCGCGGGGCTGCTGATGGCGGGTGTGAACCTCATTGCGGCGCTGTCACTTCCGCGGTGTGCCGAACTGGGGGTATGTGATGCGCAAGCCACCGATGGCCTTCTCCGCCCGGTCCGACAGATCCTTGACACCGGCGGCCACGGTGTCGCGGGCGGTCTGCGCCAACGCACCCGCGGCCTGATAGGGGGCATCGGCCTGTTCGTGGCTGATGTGGATCGGGGCCGTGGCGGGACCGAGCTGCACGGTGGCGTCGACATCGCCGGACTGGGTGACGACGTAATCGACCGTGCCGTTGCCCGGCAGACCGGTGCGGTCCAGGTGCAGTTCGTACTGGTTGGCCTCCGGGTGCGGTGGGGCCGGCCGGGATTTCCTGGGGTCCTCGTTGGTCGGGCCGATCGGAGCATTCGGGTCGCCGCCGGGATCGCCGGCGCCCACGGCGTATCCGATGACCCCGCCCAGCGCGCCGCCGCCGACCGCGCCGAG
>NZ_BAHC01000138.1 GCF_000298195.1 Gordonia rhizosphera NBRC 16068
TCGCCGCGGCCCTCAAGCGCGAGCGGACGCGCGCCGGATTGTCGATCGGTGAGCTGGCACGTCGTGCCGGAATCGGCAAATCGACTCTCTCCCAACTGGAATCGGGTGAAGGAAATCCGAGCGTCGAGACACTCTGGGCGTTGTCGACGGCACTCGGTGTGCAGTTCTCGGCGCTGCTCGATGCCCCGTCGCATCCGGTCGAGGTGATCCGCCTGGGCGACGGTCCGCTGATACCCGCCGCCGACGCCGACTACGCGGCCACCCTGCTGTCCACGGCCCGGCCCGGAACTC
This sequence comes from Gordonia rhizosphera NBRC 16068, assembly GCF_000298195.1. GTDB lineage: Bacteria > Actinomycetota > Actinomycetes > Mycobacteriales > Mycobacteriaceae > Gordonia > Gordonia rhizosphera. The sequence continues at coordinate 292 of NZ_BAHC01000138.1, forward strand.
GCCGCGACATCTACATCATCCAGGCCGAACCCGGCAAGGCCAGAGTGTCGGCGCCGCACGCCCGCGGCGTCGTCGAACATGTCGTCATCAGCGCCGGTCGTGCGCGCCTGGGGCCGACTGATGCCGCTGTCGAGCTCGGGCCGGGGGACTACATCTCTTACGCCGGGGACATCGAGCACGTCTTTGCCGCCCTCGAACCCGGCACGGTGGCGGTACTCGTCAGCGAATCGAGCTGATCACGCCGGCAGAAACCGCCGATAGAGGCTGGCGGCGAGCCACGGCCGCGCGCCCCACGCGAAGGACCGCCCGGTGAGCGCGGCCCACGTCTGCGGCATCCGGCCGTAGCCCGTGAGCAGTGCGGCGACGGGGTCGACGCTGACGTGGACGTCTGCGCGGCGGGGTTCGGGCGGGTCGATCTCGAGCTCGCCGTCGGTGAACTGGAAGGTGAAGCGTTCCGAGCAGCCGCGCAGCCGGATGTCGTAGGTCGCCGAATGGCCGGTGCACGAGTCGCCCAACCAGCCCGGCAGGATCTGGTGGCGGCCGCGCACGACCAGCGTCGCCACATGCGGGTCGATCTCCCAGGGTGCGCCGACGACGCGCGCCACATCGTGCCCGTGCACCACGAACTCACCGATCAGGAGGCCGAGTGCGGCGTCAGACCGAATTCGACGACCGCCGTGGAAGTGCATCATCGGTACCCGGGCCCCGAAATGCTCCACCACGTCGAGGAGTTCGGCCAGGTCCTCGAGGAGTGTGTCGGCGAGCGCGTTCACGTCGCGAGTGGGCAGGTTGGCGATCTGCTTGGCGTTGAACCCGGGCAGATCCGTCGCGCTGCTCGCCCACGACCCCTCGCCGCGGACGAGCTCGAGGTGGTGGGCGGGCGCGGATGCGACGTGGCCGAGGCAATCGGTCACCGTCCAACCCGGGGTGGGGCCGACGCGGACCTCGGGATCGGTGACGCCCCGGACCAGCTCGGCGAACCGGGCGCCCGTATCCCGTGCGGCATCGATGTAGTCGAACCGCGAGAATGTCGTCCTCATGCGTGGCACCCCCAAATGACAGTGCCTCAGCGTAACCCGATGCGGCCTCGAGAAGCGCCCCACAGCGCCACATCCGACGTCGGGTCGATGGACCGGCCGCGGACGGTGTTCTGTGGGGTGCATTTCGGGCACGGGGCGATGGTCCGAGGAGCGGGTGTGGGACGGTCGTCCAGGTCTCGCGTCAGCTCAGCAGGTCGAGCAGTCCCCGGCGTCGGGGGTGGCGGTCGGCCAGCGCTCCGGCCTCGAGGTCGGCCAGCAGCGACGCCACGGTCTGCGCCGAGTCGGTCTTGTTCGTGCCGATGAAGCCCGACGGCCCGCGTTTGATCCAGCCGGTCACGTACATGCCCGGGACGGGGGTGCCGTCGGCGACGACCCGGCCTGCGTCATTCGGGATGACACCGCGGGCCTCGTCGAAGGGCAGGCCCGGCACCGGTATGCCGCGGTAGCCGATCGAGGTCAACACCAGCCTCGCCGCGATGGTGTCGGTGGTGCCGGTGGGTTCGATCGTGCCGTCGTCGGTGACGCGGTTGCGTTCGACGACCACACCGGCGGCGCGCCCCTCGGCGTCGGCGTCGATCCGCACCGGGGACCGGCGGAAACCCAGCCGCAGGGTGCGTCCGCCTCTGCGGGGGCGGGCCGCCACCTCCGCCAGCAGGTCGAGCTTGGCCCGCGTCGTGGCGTCGGGTGTGTCCGGCGGCCTGGATAGTTCGGCGGGATCGACGACGACATTCGCGCCGGACTCGACGAGTCCGACCAACTCGGGCAGCGTGAAGGCCGCCTGGGCCGGGCCCCGGCGGCCGAGCACCACGACCTCCTCGATCTCCGATCGGCGCAACGTCGCCAGGGCGTGCCGGGAGATCGCCGTGGCGGCCAGTGTGTCCGGGTCGGCGGTGAGGATGCGGGCGACGTCGAGGGCGACGTTGCCGTTGCCGATGACGACGGCGCGTGACGTGGCGAGATCGACGTCGAGATGGTCGTGGTCGCGGTGGTCGTTGTACCAGCCGACGAACGCGGTCGCGCTCACCACGCCGGGGGCGGTGATGCCGGGGATCGCGAGAGCCCGGTCGGTGGGTGCGCCGCCGGCCCAGATGACCGCGTCGTGGCGTTCGCGCAGGTCATCGAGCATGATGTCGCGGCCGACGGTGAGCCCGAGCTTGATCTCGCAGCGCGGATCGCGGGCGATGTCGTCGAACAGCCACATCACCGAGCGGGTGGCGGTGTGGTCGGGGGCGACACCGTAGCGGGCGAGGCCGAACGGACGACGCAGCCGCTCGTAGAGGGTTACCGACACCTGCGGATGCCGGAGCAGCTCGTCGGCGGCGTACATCGCCGACGGACCCGAGCCGACGATGCCGATCGAGACCGGCTCGTCGACCGCGAGCCGCCGGGGTTTGGTGACGGGTGCCATCGGCAGCTGCCTGGACGGATCGACCGGGAAGCGGACCGCGTCCGCCACCCCGGTGGTGTAGTGGCCGGCGTTGATGTCAGCGAAGCGGGCCTGATCGTCGGGCAGGCGATGGCCGGGGACGATGGCGCCCACGGGGCAGGCGCTGACGCACGCCCCGCAGTCCACGCAGGTCGACGGGTCGATGTAAAGCATCTCTGCGACGCCGAAGTCGGGTTCGTCGGGGGTGGGGTGGATGCAGTTGACGGGGCAGGCGTAGACGCAGGACGCATCGCCGCAGCACGCCTGCGTGACGACGTGAGGCATGATCGGTTCCGATTGGGAGAAGAAGTGGTCTCGGGTCAGGCGGCGGTGTAGGTGGGCTCGCTGCGATAGCGTGACGGCCGGCCGCCGATGCCGAGGACCCGCCACAGCGGCCTGGACACCGGATTCATCAGGCCGCACTGCTCGCCGAGCATCCGCACATCACCGAAGACGTTGCGCAGGAACAGTTTCGACTCCGGTGACCGCCAAAAGATATCGCGTATCACCTCGTCGGGGACGGCGAATCGTTTCCGGAAGGTGCGCGGCGGCACGACGATCGCGCCGCACAGGATGCGCATCGTCAGCGGCAGCATCAGTGAGAGAAGGAAGCGCTGGACACGGCCCTTGCGCGGGATGGTCTCCCGAAGCAGGTGGTGTGCGAACGAGATGTGCCGGGCCTCCTCGGCCACATGCAGTTGCATGACCGCGGCCATCGTCGGATGCAGGTTCGCGCGTGAGCGCAGGAAGTCCTTCTGGATGTGATCGATGGGCTCCTCGCCGCCGAGCACGCCGAAGAAGAAGACGCTCGGGAAGACGGTGGCGGCCAACGGGATCAGCGGCGAGACGACGCGGTAGCCGACCTTGGCGCCGGGCACGTCCATGCCGGTGCGGTTCACGAACTCCTGGAACATCAGAGTGTGGTTGCACTCCTCTTTGGATTCGTGGGTGGTGTAGCGGAACTCCTTGGCGCCGTTGGGCAGTTTGAAGCTGTACTGCATCAGGCCGCGGATCAGGATGGACTCGAACTGCAGGCCCACCTTGGCGACATTCGCCTGCCGCCACATGCCGATCTCGATCTGCTTGTCCACGGGCAGCTGCTGATACCAGGGGTGGCGACCGACTGGGTCGACCTCCCTGTCGAGGATCCAGCGCGGATCGTCGACGACGATCGCCATCTCGGGTGCATCCCAGTCGATGTCGAGGTAGGGGTCGAAGTTGCGCTGCACCGACGCGGTCGACAGGTCGTCGAGCACCTGTCGGTAGTCGTCGTCGGCGCCGGCCTTGGTGTGTTCGGGGGTGTACTTCAGCGCGGTCGTCATCTGTGCGCCCTCCTGTGATCCGCCGACCGGGCCGATCCGCGCGATCGCGGTCGCCACACGGTCGGCTTGTCGTTGGGGCCGACGGTAGTTCCGGTCCCCGCTATTTGTCAATGCTCGATGTCACGATTCGCACGGAACGCCGGATGCGCGGGGCCGGTGTCCGGGCCGTCCGGGGTAGAGGATGGAGAACATGGTGCAGATCCTGATCGTGGTCGTCGCGATTCTGGGTATCGCGGCGGCCCACGTCGTCGGTCCCCGTATCCACGTCGCACCACCGCTGATCCTGGTGGTGGTCGGCGCGGTGATCGGGATGATGCCGTTCGTGCCCGCCGTCGACATCGACCCGGAGTGGATCCTGGTCGGGGTCCTGCCGCCGCTGCTCTACTCCGCGGCGGTGTCGATGCCGACGATGGATTTCCGGCGAGACTTCGGTGCGATCAGCGCGCTGTCGGTGCTGCTGGTGCTGATCAGTTCGGTGGTGCTGGGGATCTTCTTCGTCCGGGTGATCCCCGACATCTCGATCGCGACCGGGATCGCGCTCGGGGCGATCGTGAGCCCCACCGACGCCGTGGCCACCTCGATCGCCAAACGACTCGGCGTGCCCCACCGGGTCACCGCAGTCCTCGAGGGCGAGAGCATGCTCAACGACGCGACGGCGCTGGTGTTGCTGCGCTCGGCGATCGCCGCCATTGCCACGAGCATCTCGTTCGTGCACGTCGCCCTCGACTTCGTGCTCGCGGTGGTGATCGCCGTGCTCATCGGCACCGTCGTCGGTTGGCTCAACCTGGCGGTTCGTGCTCGTGTTCCCGACGCCACGGTGAACACCGCGATCTCGTTCACCGTCCCCTACCTCGCGTATCTGCCGGCCGAAGAACTCGGCGCGTCGGGGCTGGTGGCCGCGGTCACCGCCGGATTGATCACCGGTGCCGGGGCGGTTCGCTTCCTGACCCCGCAGCACCGACAGTCCGACGCGCAGAACTGGCGGACCGTGGAACTCATCGCCGAGGGTGGGGTGTTCCTGCTCATGGGTCTGGAGTTGTGGGCGCTGACGGTCGACGTCCACCGCGACCACGACGGTATCGGCACCGCCGTGTGGATCGGCCTGGCCGCCCTCGCGCTCACCGTGGTGGTGCGGGCGGTCTACGTCGTCCCGGTGGTCTGGTGGCTCGAGCGGGCGTCCCGCCGCGGAACGGCGATGCGACCCATGCTCGCCGACCTCAACGCCGAGATGGCCGAACGTCAGAAGGCGCCCCCGCGTCGGCCGGTGCGTTCCCGTGAGGCGCGGCCGTCGCGTCGGGCCCGACGCGCGATCGGTCGCGAGTGGCGGCGCATCCGACGTCGACTCGAACCGCATCGCTGGGCCGGGCGCGGCGACGTCCCACCCATCTCACCCGAGACCGCGCGCCTGGTCAGTCACCGGCTGACCCGGCAGATCGCCGACATCGACTACTACCGATCGGCACCGCTCGGTCCCAAGGAGGCGACCATCGTGGTGTGGGCCGGACTGCGTGGAGTGGTCACGCTCGCCGCCGCGCAGACGTTGCCCGCGGACGTTCCGTCGCGGTCGCTGCTGGTGCTCATCGCCTTCGTCGTGGCCGCCGCATCCCTCCTCGGCCAGGGCGGGTCGTTGGCCTGGCTGATCCGCCGACTGGGTATCGCCGACGACGCCGAACAGCGCGCCGCCGAACAGAAGCGGCTGCACGCCCACCTGTCCGTAACCGCCCAGGAGGTGCTCGCGGAATCCGAACTCACCAAACAATATCCGGCACTGCGACAGCGGGTCGACGAACTCACCCGGGGTGCCGACACCGAGGACTACCTCGTCGGGATGAACTTGCGGTTCCGTACCGCTTTCGCCGACGTACGGCGTCAGATCATCGCCGCGCAACGGGAAGCGCTGCTGCACCTGCGGGACGAAGGCACCTTCCACTCGGCGCTGCTGGCCCGCGAACTGCGGCAGCTCGATGCCGAGGAGATCAGCCTGGACATGCGCCTCGACAGCTGACGACCGGGACGTGAACCCGACCTCGCCCTGCTCTCGGTCGCGCACCCGGGGAGTGAACCTGTAACGGGGAAGCGAGGATTCGGTGTCAGCCGGGTGCCAAACGGGTGTCAGCCGACCAAGACCGGACCGGTACTGAACAGGAAGACGATGAAGATGGCGAGCAGGAACCACGAGGCGCCCTGCCAGATCTGCCAACGGCCACCCGCGCGCCAGTTGCGGTAGGTGCGAAACAGCGCGCCGAGCGCCCCGATGAGCACGACGATCGGTGCGACGACGACAAGCGCGGTCCGCAGCCCGTCGTCGGAGGCCCATGCCACCAGGAGCGCCGCGAGCCCGAAACCTACCGTGACGATGACATGTACTGCGGCTTCACGCATCTCGCCGCGGTTGGGTGTCGGCTTGTCCGAGTCGGTCATTGCGGCCTCCCAGGTTGGTCGCGGTCACCTTATCTCCCACCGTACGCGGATGACGAAACGCCCAGTGACCGGGACTTTTTCCTCATTGCCGCAACAACTCGACCAGTGCAGGATCATTATTGAAGGACATTGTTGGCGAATGAGGAGATGAGACCGGAGATGAGTGCATTTCTCGTCGGTGTGGACGGTTCGGACGCATCAACTGCGGCAGTCAAGTGGGCGGCGAAGGCGGCGGCCGCCGAGGACGTCGAACTCAAGTTGGTCGGTGTCTACGACATCAGCACCAGCAACTATGCACCGGGCCTGATCATCCCCCAGGACGTGGTCGACGCGATCAAGCAGGACGCCGCCGACGCGGTGCACGCCGCGGCCGAAGTGGCCAAGGAGGTGGCACCGCGGGTGACCGTCCACACGACCCTCGTCGAGGGCGATGCGGCGCGGGCCCTGCTCGAACTCGGCAAGGACGCCGGCGCGATCGTGCTCGGCACCCGGGGACTCGGCACCGTCAAGGGACTGTTCCTCGGATCGGTGAGCGTCTCGGTGGCGGCGCACTTCCACGGGCGGGTCGTGATCGTGTCGGGCGAAGGCGGTGACGGGCCGGTGGTGGTCGGCATCGACGAGTCCGAGATCAGTGACGCGGCCGTCGCGGAGGCATTCCGGCAGGCCTCTCTGCACAAGGCCAAACTCCTTGCGGTGCACACCTGGACGCCGCTCGACGTCGACGCGCTGCACGGCTACGGCATCGAGCCCGAAGAGATCGAGCGAATGTCGCAGGAGGCCCTCGAAGCGGTGTCCGAGCGGATGGCCGGCTACAGCACCGACTACCCCGACGTCGTCGTCGAGCGGGTGGTGATCCCCGAGGAACCGGCCAAGGCGGTCCTCGACGCGGCCGGCGAGAACGCGCAGTTGATCGTCGTCGGCAGTCGTGGTCGTGGTGGGTTCAAGGGTCTGCTGCTGGGTTCGACCAGTCAGAAGATCCTGCACCAGGCGCACTGCCCGGTGATGGTCGTCCGCGCCTGACGCACCCCGCCACGACGCCCGAGCGGCGTCTGGCATTTCGTCCCCCGGGAGTCGGGTCGTCCCCCACCAGCAGGTGGCGGATGGCCCTACTTCCGGGGGACGAACCGTGTGGGACGCTGGGGCGCGGGGGCGCAGGGGGTCGTTAGGGTTGAGGTATGGCTCGGTCGACCCGTGTGGCGCTCGCGCTCGGCAGCGGCGGAGCCCGCGGCTACGCGCACATCGGGGTGATCGCCGAACTCACCGATCGCGGTTTCGAGGTGGTGACCGTCGCCGGGTCGTCGATGGGCGCGCTCGTGGGCGGACTGCACTGCGCGGGGCGGCTCGACGACTACGTCGACTGGATCACCGGACTGTCGCAGCTCGACGTCGTGCGGATGATGGACGTGTCCTTGTCCAAGGCCGGGGTAATCGGCGCCGAACGCATCCTGACCCGGGTGCGCGAGATCCTCGGTGACGTGCGGATCGAAGACCTCGACACCCCGTTCACCGCGGTCGCGACCGACCTCACCGCGGGACGTGCCGTGTGGTTCCAGCGGGGCCCACTCGTGGACGCGATCCGCGCGTCGATCGCCATCCCGGGCGTCATCGCCCCGTACGAGGTGGGCGGTCGTCTGCTCGGCGACGGCGGCATCCTCGACCCGCTGCCCGTGGCACCGACGTCCGGGGTCGCCAGCGACGTCACACTCGGCGTCGTGATCGGCACCGACGGCGCACCCGACCAGGGGGTCACCCGCGAAGCGAAGACGAAGCGGCTGCTGCGCCGCAATGTCACACCGATCCTGGAGAGCGAGTTCGTCCGGTCGGTCCGCGACCGCCTCGGGCTGGAACCCGCCGACACCGACGAACCGGCCCACGAGAACTCCGCCGAGGCGATCCGCATGGGCCGCGTCGACGTGTTGATCAGGTCGCTGGACATCATGCAGGAAGCACTCACCCGCTATCAGGTGGCCGGCTACCCGCCGGACATCCTGATCCGGGTGCCGCGGAAGTCGGTGCGTACCCTTGACTTCCACAAGGCGACCGAGATGATCGCCCTGGGCCGGACGCTCACCGCGAACGCCCTCGACCAGCTACCCGAGTTGACCTGATGAGAGTGGTGCCGTGAGACAGATTCCCCGCGGGATCTGGGTGCTCCTCGCCGCGAACGTGGTCATCGCGCTCGGCTACGGTCTGATCGCCCCCGCGCTGCCCGCCTTCGCCCGCAGTTTCAACGTCAGCTTCACCGCGGCGTCGGCGGTGGTGTCGGCGTTCGCGGTGATGAGGCTGCTGTTCGCCCCGACGACGGGACGGCTGGTCACCGTGTTCGGTGAGCGCCGCATCTACCTGATCGGACTGCTCATCGTCGCGCTGTCCACCTTCGCCTGCGCATTCGCGCAGGGCTACTGGCAGCTCTTGGCATTCCGGGCCGCCGGCGGCATCGGGTCGACGATGTTCACCGTGTCGGCGATGGCGCTGCTGATCCGGATGTCGCCCGGCGAGATCCGCGGCCGGGTGTCCGGCTACTTCTCCGCGGGCTTTCTGATCGGCAACATCACCGGCCCGCTGATCGGCAGCGCCTTGGTCAGCTTCGGACTGCGCATGCCGTTCGTGGTGTACGCCGTCGCCCTGCTGGTGGCCGCGGCGGTGGTGGCCACCCAGCTTCGCGAGGAGGGCGGCCGACCCGAACCGGGGGGCCGCCCGCGGGCGGGGGTGATCGCCTTCCGGACCGCACTGCGTGACAGCACCTACCGGGCGATCCTGTCGTCGAACTTCGCACAGGGCTGGTCGTCGATGGGTGTCCGGGTGGCGGTCGTGCCGCTGTTCATCACCGAAGGGCTCGACGAGGGGGCCGGCATGGCCGGTGTCGCGCTCGCGGTGTTCGCCGCCGGCAACGTCACCGCCATCGTCGTCGCGGGCCGACTGTCGGACACCTTCGGCCGACGCCCGATCATGCTGCCCGGTCTCGCGATCGCGACCATCGCCACCGCACTGCTCGGGTTCTCACCGGGACTCGGTGTGGCGCTGCTGCTGTGCCTGGCGGCCGGTATCGGCTCGGGCCTGTTCGCGCCGACCCATCAGGCGGCACTCGCCGACGTCCTGGGCAACCGGCAACAGGGCGGGTCGGCGCTCGCCGCCTACGGGATGGCGTCGGATCTGGGCGCGGTGAGTGGACCGGTCGTCGTCGGATTCGTCGCCGACCGGGCCGGTTTCGGTCCCGCGTTCGTGCTCACCGGCGTGGTCACCACGATCGCCTTCGGGTTCTGGGCGTTCGCCCGCGAGACCGCCCCGGCGGTGGTCGGGCGCGGCCCACACCTGACCGACGCCGAGCCCGACGCGGTCGAGTAGTGCGCGCAATCCCGGTGTGATCGGCCGCGAGGAATTACCGTTGGTCCATGAATACAGCCGCCGCGGACTACACCCTGGGCTCGACGTCGGAGGTGGGACGGCTGCGGGCGGTGATGCTGCACCGCCCAGGCGACGAACTGCGCCGCCTGACCCCCCGCAACAACGACCAGTTACTGTTCGACGGTCTGCCCTGGGTGGACCGCGCACAGGAGGAGCACGACGATTTCGCCGATCTGCTCCGCTCGCACGGCGTGGATGTCTATCTGCTCGGTGACCTGCTCACCGAGACGATCGCGCACAGCGGGGCCGCGCGGATCCAGGGCATCGCCGCGGCGGTCAGCGCACGGCGTCTGGGCACCCACCTCGCCGACGATCTCGCCGGCCATCTGCGCGGGCTGGCACCCGCCGAACTCTCGCACGTGCTCACCGCCGGAATGACCTTCGACGAACTCCCGGTCACGCCGTCGGCCGAGTTGTCGTCGCTCGTCCGCCGGATGCACCACGGCCCGGAGTTCGCGATCGACCCACTGCCCAATCTGCTGTTCACCCGCGACAGCTCGTTCTGGATCGGCGCCCGGTTCGCGATCACCTCGCTGGCCCTGCCGGCCCGGGTCCGCGAGACCTCGCTGACCGACCTGATCTACGCACACCATCCCCGCTTCACCGGCGCCCGACGCGCCTACGAGTCACAGGTGGCGCCGGTGGAGGGCGGCGATGTGCTGCTGCTGTCGCACGGCGTCGTCGCCGTCGGGGTGGGCGAGCGGACCACCCCCGCGGGCGCGGAGGCGCTGGCGCGCAGCCTCTTCGACGACGGGTTGGCACACACGGTGCTCGCCGTGCCGATCGAGCAGGCACGGGCCTTCATGCACCTCGACACGGTGTGCACGATGGTCGACACCGACGCCGTCGTGATGTACCCGAACATCGCCGAGTCGATGGAGGCCTACACGCTGCGCAACCACGACGACACGGTCACCGTGAGCGGTGCCCGGCCGTTCGTCGAGGCAGCCGCCGAGGCGATGGGGATCGACAAGCTGCGGGTCATCGACACCGGCCTCGACCCGATCACCGCCGAACGCGAACAGTGGGACGACGGCAACAACACGCTCGCACTGGCACCCGGCGTCGTCGTCTCCTACAACCGCAACGTCGAGACCAACCGGCGTCTGGTCGATTCCGGCATCGCAGTGCTCGAGATCGAGGGCCGGGAACTCGGCTCGGGTCGTGGCGGCCCCCGATGTATGTCCTGTCCGCTCGCCCGCGACGAACTCTGAACTGACGAGGGCGCTGTGGAGACCGACCTGGCCTCGCTGCTGACGATCGACCCGCACGGCGCGGTGCCGCCGTTCGAGCAGGTGCGCGCCGGGATCGTGGACCTCGTGGGACGCGGGGAACTGCTGGTCGGCCAACGCATCCCGACGGTCCGCAAACTCGCCTCCGACCTCGATCTGGCGGCCAACACCGTCGCGCGCAGCTACCGGGAACTCGAGTCGGCCGGGGTGATCGAGACCCGCGGCCGCCACGGATCGTTCATCAAGGCCGGCCGCGACACCGCGACCGACCGCGCACAACAGGCCTCGGTCGAGCATGTGCAGGCGCTACGCGCACTCGGCATCGACGACGACACGATCATCGAGATGGTCGCCCGTGCCACCCGCTTGAGGTGAACGCGGGAGTCCGTGGCCGTCAGCCCCAACTCGGCAACCAGATCTGCATCCGCCACTCGGCGGGCGAGATCGGGCTGCCGGTCAGGATCGGCCACAGCCAGACGAAGTTCGCGACCACCAGGCCCACGTAGATCGCGACGACGAGGATGGACAGGGTGTGTCGTTCGGGTCGGGTCCGCGCCGCGGCGGTGCCGGTCCGCAGGATGTCACCGCAACACAGCGCCAATCCCATCACCAGGAACGGCGCCATCACCGTCGCATAGAAGAAATACATCTGACGGTCGATGTCGGCGAACCAGGGCAGGAACCCCGCGGCGTAGGCAGTGACCACCGCGGCGTAGCGCCAATCCCGACGGACCACCCAGCGCCAGACCCCCCAGGCGAGCATCGGGACCGCGAACCACCACAGCGCGGGGGGCCCGATGAGCATCTGGGCGCGCACGCAGTCCCCGCCGCCGCATTGATCGGGACCGTTCTCGATGGCGTAGAGCATCGGCCGCAGGCTCATCGGCCACGTCCACGGTTTCGACTCCCACGGATGATGGTTGCCGGCCGCGTTGGTCAGGCCGGCGTGGAACTCCAGGATGCCGGACTCGTAATACCAGAGTGAACGCCACGCGCCGGGCACCCAGGAGAACGGGCCGCCGACCCCGATGTGGTTGCCGACCTCGTAGCGATAGACCGCGGTCTCGCTGTTGAACCACGGGATGAAGGTGGCCAGATAGATCGCGATCGGCATGACCGCCAGACTCATCCCGGACGGCAGCAGATCGCGACGCAGCACGCCGCGCCACGGCCGCCGGACGTGATAAGCCTTGCGGGCGGCGACATCGAAGCCGATCGCGAGCAACCCGAAGAAGATCACGAAGTAGATGCCCGACCACTTCGTCGCGCACCCCAGTCCCAGCATCACTCCCGCGGTGAACCGGTACCAGCGGAACCCGAGGCGGGGACCGTACTCGCTCTCGCCCATCCGTCCCTCGAGGTAGACGCGGTGCATCCGGGCGCGGACCTGGTCGCGGTCGGCAACAAGCGCCGCGAAGGCGGCCACCACGAACAAGGCCTGGAAGATGTCGAGCATGCCCATCCGGGACTGGACGAACAGCACGCCGTCGCAGATCGCGAAGACGCCCGCGATGGCGCCGACGAGGGTCGACCGCGACAACCGGCGCACCGCGCAGTAGATCATCACGACGATCGCGATTCCCGCGATCGCCGGGGTGATCCGCCAGCCCATCGGCCCGTAGCCGAACACCCACTCGCCGGCCGCGAGCAGCCATTTGCCCACCGGCGGGTGTACCACCAGGCCGTAGCCCGGATTGTCCTCGATCCAATTCCCTCCGGTCAGCACCTGCCACGCCTGCGGCACGTAGTGCTTCTCGTCGAACACCGGCGTGCCCTGATCGGTCGGGCGGGTCAGCCCCCACAGCCGGGTCGCGGTGGCCACCAGCGTGATCATCAGACCGACGAGCAGACCCCGCAGCCGATCGGGCGCCCCGAACACCGGGGCGGGGATCGCGGGGCCGGGCCGGGTGCCGAGATCTTCGGCCCGTCCCCGGTCGACGGCTGCGACCGCTTCGACGGGGTCGCCGACGTCGTCGTTGAATCGAGGATTCAGGACGGCGGCATTTCTCACCCGTCCGATCGTAGTGCCCCGCCACTCGTAAGCTGGCTGGTGATGAACCCTCCCGAACCGGCCGGCGCCCTGATCCTGGCCGCCACCCCGATGGGACAGGTCGACGACGCGTCCCTGCGCCTGCGGGCGGCACTCGCCTCCGCCGATATCGTCGCCGCCGAGGACACCCGTCGGGCCCGCAACCTCGCCGCGGCCCTCGACCTCGTCATCGGCGGCACGCTGGTCAGCTACTACGACCAGGTGGAGGCGGCCCGCACACCCGGGCTGATCCGCGCGATCACCGAGGGTTCGACGGTGTTGCTGATCACCGACGCCGGCATGCCGTCGGTCAGCGATCCGGGGTTCAAGCTGGTCTCGGCCTGCGCCGACGCGGGTCTGCGGGTGACCTGTCTGCCGGGCCCGTCCGCGGTCACCACCGCGCTCGCGGTGTCGGGTCTGCCGTCGGAACGGTTCTGTTTCGAGGGTTTCGCTCCTCGGCGGCCCGGTGCTCGCCGCGACTGGCTGGCCGGATTGGCCGACGAACCGCGTACCGCGGTGTTCTTCGATTCACCGCACCGGCTGGCGGCCACCCTTGCCGAGGCGGTCGAGGTGCTGGGACCGGATCGGCGGGCGGCGGTGTGTCGGGAACTCACCAAGACCTACGAGGAGGTGCGTCGCGGCACCCTCGCCGAACTCGCCGAGTGGGCCGGCGACGGGGTGAAGGGGGAGATCACCGTCGTCGTGGCCGGCGGAACCGCCCGACCTCGGGCGATGGCCGACCTCGTCGACGAGGTGGAACGTCTCGTCGAGGGCGGGTTGCGGCTCAAGGATGCCTGCGCGGCGGTCACGCAGGACGGCGCTGCGTCCCGTCGCGAGGTGTACCAGGCGGTGCTGGAGCATCGTCAGGCGCAGTGATCTGCCGACCGACCGGTGCCGCACCGGCCGCCACACGCACCGTCACCCCGGCCGCGAGTCGGTAGGGACGGTTGGTGATCAGCGCGCCGACCGCGCGGCGCAGCCGGGACATCTCGGCGCGCACCGTCACCACGTGCCCGGAATCGCCGAAGAGCAGTCGGCTCAGCCGCGACGACGTCAGTCCGGATTCGGACGCGTCGGCGAGCAGCAGCAGGATCTCGGCGTGTCGATGGGTCAGCTCGGTGCGCCATTGGTCCCCGTCGCCCACGACGGTCAACGACGGTTTGCCCCGCAGGTCGAGTTCGGCGACGATCGGATTCGATGGTCCGACCGGCCGCAGCAGCCAGCCGGGGCCCACCGGTTGGGCCATGCAGTCGCCGATGCCGGGCACGAACTGGTGGTCTCCCTCGGTCGGGACGGCGACGGAGTCGGGTGCGGTGCATCCGCGGAAGTCGGCAACCCAGCCGTCGTTGTCGACAAGGAGGGCGGGGCCGCGGACCCCGGTCAGCCGCGCGCCCGCGCTGCGTCGCAATTCGGTAAGTGAGCGTGTGTGCGCAGCGGCGATCTCGTGCTCGGCGAGCGCGGCCATGCTCGCCGCGAACGCCGTCGCCGACGGCTGCAGGTCGTCGACGGGACCCGCGAGGCCGACGATGCCGATCATCGCTCCGGTGCGGGGATGGTGGATGGGTGCGGCGGCGCAGTACAGGGACTGCAGCGCCTCCTCGTAATGCTCGACGCCGACGACGCGGGTCGGCCGGGGATCGGCCATCACCAGGCCGACGGCGGTGGTCGCCGTCGACTTCTCGTCCCACCGGGTGCCCTCGGTGAGTTCGAGTCGGTCGGCCACCGCGAGCCAGCGTGTCGTTCCGCCCCGCCACAGCAGCACACCGTCGGCGTCGAAGACGCCGAGGACCAGGTCGGTGTCTTCGGCGGACTCTCCGAACACCCGCTGCAGGCGCCGGGCACCCTCGCCGAGGGTGTTGCAGCGGCGCCGATCCTCGACCTCGCTGCCGTTGAGGTGCTGGGGTGCATGCCTGTCGGCCGGGGTGCCCTCGTCGAGGACACGCCGCCAGGACTCGATGACCTCGGTACGGGTGATCTCCGCCGGAAGGGCTAGTGAAATACCCCCCGTGTCTTGACCATCCGATTCCCTGCGGTCACCAACGCCTTCCGTACCGGGAAGTATGCATTGGTGCATATGTCGATGTTACCGCAGGTCCGCCGGGCTCAAGTGTCCTCGGGCGAGGTGTGTCCGACGATACTGGCCGCCTTGTCGAGGCATTCCTGCCATTCGCGCTCGGGGTCGGAATCGATGGTGATGCCACCCCCGACGCCGAGGGTGGCCGCACCGTCGGGGGTGATCGCGACCGTGCGGATGGCGACATTGAGGTCCAGGGCGTGACCCGGGCCGGTCATGCCGATGGCCCCGCAGTAGACGCCGCGCGGATGCGGTTCCCACTCGCCGAGCAGTTCGTTGGCCCGGATCTTCGGGGTGCCGGTGACCGAGGCCGGCGGGAACGTCGCGCGCAGCAACTCGTTGGTGCCGACGGCAGGGTCCAGGATCGCCTCCACCCGCGACACCAGATGCCAGACCCCGGGCGCGGGCACCACTTCGAGCAGGTCGGGGACCCGGATGGTGCCGGTGATGGCCACGCGGCCGAGGTCGTTGCGGACGAGGTCGACGATCATCACGTTCTCCGCGACATCCTTGGCCGACGCCGACAACGCCTCGGGTGCGGCATCGGCGGGCAGCGTGCCCTTGATCGGTGACGACGAGACCAGGTTGCCGACCCGGCGCAGGAACGACTCCGGGGAGAAACTCGCGACCGTTCCCCAATCGCCGTGCAGGTAGGCCGATTTCACCGGTCGCGTGGATCCGGCGGTGTCGGTGAAGAACTCCAGCGGATCACCGTTCACCCGGCCGGTGAAGCGGGTGCACACGCAGGCCTGATAGACCTCGCCGGCCCGGATCGCCTCCAGGCATTTCTCGACCGCCGCCAGATGCGGGGCGCGTTGCGGCGCAGTCCATTCCGTCGACCACGTGGCGCCGGACGGCTCGTCGGCCCCGGTCAGGGCGCGCTCGACCCACGGCGGGCACGGCGTCGCGTCGACGCTCTCGTACCGCCAGTCGCCGTCACGCAGCACCAGGATGTCGCCGGTGAGTCCGCCGACCGCCCTCGGCAGCGGCGAGGCGCCGGCGTGTACCGGAAAACCCAGGTAGCCGAACCAGAAACGATCCGGGTCGTCGGGTGGCGCGAACCCCGGCCGCAGATGCACCGACGGCGCGATCACCGCGTCGGCGTCCCACCAGTCGCCGATCAGAGCCGCGGGCGGCGGCAACCCGGCCGCCCGGGTGTGTGCGTGCAGGGCACTCAGGACCCCGAACGCCGGTGCGGTCACGCCTCGTGGCGGGGGAAGACGGGCGACGGCTTGGGCAGGGCCGTGCCCGCGACGAGACGATCGTCGGCGGCGGTGAACTGGCGGTTGTCGGGGTCGACGGCGAGTAGGTCGAGCAACCGGTTGGCCGAGTCGGGCATGACCGGCTGCGCGAGCAGGGCGACGATGCGCACCACCTCGGCGCAGACGTAGAGCACGGTGCCGGTGCGCTCGAGGTCGGTCTTGGCCAGTTTCCACGGCTCCTGGGCGGATATGTAGCGGTTGGTGTCGGCCAGCACCGTCCACAGTGCATCGATACCGAGGTGGATGGCCTGATCGTCGAAGTGCCCGCGCATGCGGGCGAGCAGTCCGGCGGCCTTGGCCAGGAGCGCGGAGTCGTCGTCGGTGAGCTCGGCCGGAGCCGGGACCGCGGAGTCGAAATACTTGCCGATCATCGACAGCGTCCGCTGGGCGAGGTTGCCGAACTCGTTGGCGAGGTCGGCGTTGATCCGGCTGATGATCGCCTCGGTGGAGTACGAACCGTCCTGGCCGTAGGAGACCTCGCGCAGGAAGAAATACCGGACCGGGTCGAGCCCGAACTCGTCGATGAGGACCTGCGGGTCGACCACGTTGCCGACCGACTTGCTCATCTTCTCGCCCTTGTTGAACAGGAAGCCGTGGGCGAAGACCCGTTTGGGCAAGGCGATGCCGGCGCTCATCAGAAAGGCCGGCCAGTACACGCAGTGGAAGCGGATGATGTCCTTGCCGATGATGTGCAGGTCGGCCGGCCAGTACCGGCCGAAGGTCTCCGGGTCGTCGGGAAACCCGACACCGGTGATGTAGTTGGTCAGTGCGTCGACCCACACGTACATCACGTGTTCGGGATGGCCGGGGACGGGCAAACCCCAGTCGAAGGTGGTCCGCGAGATCGACAGGTCGGTCAGGCCGCCCTTGACGAAGCTGACCACCTCGTTGCGGCGCACGTCGGGACCGATGAACTCCGGGTGCGTCTCGTACAGCTCGAGCAGTCGGTCCTGGAAGGCCGACAGATGGAAGAAGTAGGTCTGCTCCTCGGTCCAGGTGAGCAAGTGCCCGGTGTCGGCGGCGACACGCCGCCCGTCGTCGACGACGGTCGTGTCCGCCTCGGCGTAGAACGTCTCGTCCCGGATGTCGTACCACCCGGCGTAGGTGCCGAGGTAGATGTCGCCGTTGTCCGACATCCGCTGCCAGATCGACTCCGACGCGGTCTTGTGGTCGATGTCGCTGGTGCGGATGAACCGGTCGTAGCTCGAACCCAACCGATCCTGCAAGGCCTGGAATCGGTCCGAGTTGCGCGCGGCCAGGTCCGCCCTCGGGATGCCCTCCGCGTGGGCGGTCTGCTGCATCTTCTGCCCGTGCACGTCGGTGCCGGTCAGAAACCGCACGTCGTAGCCGTCGAGGCGTTTGAAGCGGGCCAGGGCATCCGCCGAGATGTACTCGTAGGCATGGCCGATGTGCGGCGCCCCGTTCGGGTAGGCGATCGCGGTGGTGAGGTAGTACGGCTCGCCGGCGCCGTGCGATGTGCTTCTCAGATCAGAGGCCATAATGCTGCCAGGATACTTGGTGCCCGATCAGTCGAAGCGGCGATATGGATCGCAACCGGGCGGTGGTTTGGGCGCCTCCCGCCGGACCAGCTCGGGGATGTCCAAGCTGACCGGCGCGTGCTCGAGGGTGAACTTCGAGCCGTGGTGGGCGAGCTCGATCGCCGGCCCGGACAGCAGCCGGTAGGTCGCCTTGCTGCGGTCGACGGCGACGACGATCTTCGATTCCCGGACCACCATGCGGAACGACATATACGACAGCCGGCTCGGCAGCCGCGGTGCGAAGGTGATCTTGCCACCGAAGTCGCGCATGCCGCCGAAGCCGGCGACACAGTCCATCCACGCACCGGCGAGCGCCGCGATGTGCAGACCACTCGACACGTTGTTGTGCAGGTCGTGCAGGTCGGTGAACACCGACTCGCACATCAGGTCATAGGACAGGTCGAGATAGCCGACCTCGGCCGCGACCACCGCCTCACAACATGCCGACAACGACGAGTCCCGCACGGTCAGTGGGTAGTAGTAGTCGAAGTTGCGCACCTTCTGTTCCGGGGTGAACGATGACCCGAAGCTGTACATCGCGAACACCAGGTCGGCCTGCTTGACCACCTGCTTGCGGTACAGGTCGTAGTACGGATAGTTCAGCAGCAGTGGGTATTTGCCAACCGACGCGTCGAAATCCCATGCGCCCAGCAGCGTGAACGACTCGCACTGCTGATGCACCCCGAGGTCCTTGTCATACGGGATCGTCATGTCGTCGGCGCAGGACTCCCAGTGCGCGGCCTCCGCGACCGTGACCCCCAGTTCACGGGCCAGCTCCGGTCGACGATGCACCGCCGCCACCGCGTCGCGAAGGTTCTGCTGCGCAGCGAGATTGGTGAAGACGTTGTTGTTCACCACCGCCGTGTACTCGTCGGGGCCGGTGACCCCGTCGATGCGGAACTTGCCGTTCACATCGTGGTGACCGAGCCCGGCGAACAGGCGGGCGGTCTCCACCAGCAGTTCCATACCGCATTCGGTCTCGAACTGTTCGTCGTCGGTGGCCCGCAGATAGCGCGCGGTCGCGTTGGCGATGTCCGCCGAAACGTGCACACCCGCGGTACCCGCCGGCCAGTAACCGGAGCACTCGTCGCCGTTGATCGAGCGCCACGGGAACATCGCGCCCCGCTGCCCGAGCTCGGCCGCCCGGCTCTTGGCCTTGTCCATCGTCGCGTGCCGCCACCGCAGTTCCTCGCCGGCCGCGGCGGGCACCGTGTAGGTGAGCATCGGCAGGATGAAACTCTCGGTGTCCCAGAAGGTGTGGCCGTCGTAACCCGGGCCGGTCAGACCCTTGGCGGGAATCGCGCGCGACTGTCCGCGGGCACCGGCCTGCAGCACATGGAACAGCGCGAAACGCACCGCCTGCTGCAGTTCGGGGTCGCCGTCGAGTTCGATGTCGGCGTCGCGCCAGAAGTCCTCCAGGTAGCGAGCCTGGTCGGCTTTCAGTGACTCCCAACCGGTTTCCATGGCCATGGCCAGCGCCGCGTCGACCTGCGCGCGCAGCGCGGGGACCGATCTGCGCGCCGACCAGCCATAGCCGATGTACTTCGTCAGCGAGATCTTGGTGCCCTGCGGCACGTTGGCGGCGACCGTCAGTCGCGCCAGGTCGGGATCGGCCCGGATGAACGCGTCGGCCCGGTCCGGGAAGTCGATCTCGTGGTCCATACCGGCCGCGATGTGCAGGCCGGACTGCTTGGTGTGGTGGACCAGCATGCCCCAGTAATTACGGCAGGCGTGCAGATCGGAAACGAGGGGCGCGTCCAGCGCGGCCGCCAGTCGGGGATCGTTGCCCGGCGCGGGGACCGGCTCGTTGGCGAGCAGATCCGACTGCAGCACCAGCTTCATGTCCTCGCCGATCGGTTCCACCTCGTAGTGGATGGCGGCGATGGTGCGCTTGGAGAACGAGACGAACCGCTCCGAGCGGATGCGCACGGTCCGGCCGGTGGGGGAGGTCCACAGCGTGTGCCGGCGCAGGGTACCGGTACGGAAATCGAGGACGCGTTCGTGTTCGACGGTGCGGCCGTAGCGCAGGTCCATCGGCTCGTCCTCGACGAGCAGGCGGATGATCTTGCCGTCGGTCACATTGACCACGGTCTGGCCGGATTCCGGGTAACCGTAGCCACTTTCGGCGTAGGGTAGGCCGCGCAGCTCGTAGAAACCGTTGAGGTAGGTGCCGGGGTGATCGACCGGTTCCCCCTCCTCGAACGAGCCACGAAGGCCGATGTGGCCGTTGGACAGAGCAAACAGGGTCTCGGTGCGGCCGAGCATGTTGACGTCGAGCCCACGCCACCGCAGCTGCCACGGATGGACATCGAATCCGTGCTCTATCGCGTTGGGGGTCATGCGGCCAGCAATTCATCGAGATCGTTCACGACGACGTCGGCGCCGGCCGAAAGCATCGTATCGGTCTGCCCGCCACCGACCCGGTCGATCGCGACGACGTAACCGAACTTGCCGGCCACCGCGGCCTCGACACCGGAGATGGCGTCCTCGAACACCACGGCCTGTGCTGGGGTGACGCCCATCAGTTCGGCGCCGAGCAGAAACGAGTCGGGGGCCGGTTTACCGGGTAACCCGCGCACCGCGGCCTCGAGCCCGTCCACACGGAGCTCGACGAATTCGCTCAGACCTGCCGCATCCAGCACCGCTGCTCCATTCTTCGATGACGTGACGACCGCGATGCGCAATCCCGCATCACGCGCCGCCTCGAGATACCGCACCGACCCAGGGTAGGGTTCGACTCCCTCGGCTTCCAGCGTCGCGACGAAGAGCTTGTTCTTGCCGTCGCCGATGGCGTCGACCGACTCTTCGGGAACGTCGTCGATCTGTCGCGAATGCAGAAACGCCCGCACGCCGTCCTCGCGACGTCGGCCGTCGACGTAGTCGAGATAATCCTGCTCGGTGAACTCGACGAATCCCTCGGGATCCCGTTCGGATAGGAAGGCGTCGAACGCCTTCTTCCAGGCGTTGCGGTGTAGCACCGCCGTCGACGTCAACACGCCGTCGAGATCGAACAGCGCAACCGAGATGGCATCTGGCAAACCCAACACGAACACAGACGGTACCCGCCAAAGCGGCGACTGGCGCGCCATGCGTGGCGGTCGGTGTCGCGATTCGATGTCAGGCCGATGACGGTGTGGCGTCGCCGTCGGATTCCGCCCAGAATCCGATCGAGAAGAGCTGCCGGATCAGGCGGTCGCGCGCGTCGTCGAAGCGGGCGTGGATCTCGGTGCGGATCGCGGCGGTGTCCCCGGCGCGGAGATAGCCGATGAGCCGCCGATGGCTCTCGACCGCCTCTCGGCCCCATTGCGGGTCTCGGGCGTAGAGCTCATACGGGTTGTACTTGCTCGCCGAGAACAGGAACCACGCGACCTTCTTGCTGTTCGCCATGATGTTGACCATCCGGTGGAAGGCGAACTCGGCGTTGAGTACCGCGGTGTGATCGCGAGCGTCGACCGCCTGTTCGAGGGTGTCGACGATGGCCTGCAGCCTGGTCAGGTTGCTGCCCAGCTCCAGGTTCTCGGTGGCGTGGGTGGCAAGCCGCGCCGACAGTTCGGCCTGCATCCAGAAGATGTCGACGATGTCGCCGCGATCCAACGTTTCGACGATGAAGCCGCGATGCGGGGAGGACCGGACCAGACCTTCACCGCGCAACGTCACCAACGCCTCGCGGACCGGCGTGACACTGCAGCCCAGTGCCGACGCGGTCTCGTCCAGTCGTACGTAGTCGCCGGGACGGAACTGCCCGGTCATGATCTGCGTGCGCAGATAGTCCGCGACCTCGTCGGTCAGCTGCTTGCGGCGCAAGCCGTTCGGGGCCATCGGTGTCTCCACTCGTTCACAACTGTGGTGTCACCGTACTGCTTGCGGTGACACAATTCTCGTAGGATGCGCGCTCCGGCAGGACCGTCAGACCATCGCCTTGTCGTGTTTGATGCGGCGGCGCAGGTCGCGCATCAGCACACGGTTGCCGCCGAATCGGATCGATTTCGGCAGGAACTTGTTGACCACCGAAACGAAGGTGAACAGGTGCTGGAACCGTCGGCGGTCGTCCTCGGTCCATTCCAGGCCCAGCTGGTCGCGGTAGATCGCCGGCAGGAACCCGATCGTGAGGAACCGCAGCAGGTTTACGAACGGCAGCCGGATGAGCGGGTTGATCATCTTCAGATCGACCAGGTCGTTGAGGAAGTCGCAGGTGGTGTCGTCGATGACGATGCGCTGGCAGGCGATGTTCCAGTAATGCTCGAAATCGGCGCGGGTGGCCGGCCACATCTCGTCGGGGACCTGCAGGGTGGTGCCGAGCGGTTTGGCCGACTGGTAGAAGGTCTCGGCCTCCTCGGGGCTCATCACGCCGTGCAGCAGCTGGTGGGTGTCCTCGAAGCCGATGAACAGGCATGCCGCCACCCACATCTGCAGTTCCCGGTTGAAGGCGTTGTACTTGACCGGGCTCTGCTCGTCGGAGCGCACGTGGCGGTGCGCGGAATTGACGGCCTCACGGAAGGCGGCCTTCTCCTCGTCGGTGCCGAGGATGGCCACCGTCAGGAACTGCCCGGTGGTGCGCGCCCGCTTCCAGGGATGTTTGGTCAGGGCGCCTGATTCGACCTTGCTCTCCATCACCCCGTATGCGACCTCGGGCCAGCCGAGCTGGATGACGACGTTCGCGGCGCCGCCGGCGAAGGCCCAGAAGTCCAGGGCCTCCTGGATCACCGCCGGCTTGCGCAGACTCGTGGCACGTCGTTTTCGAGTGGTGATCTCGATCCGGGTCTTCGCCGTGGTGAGTTCCGGGGTCGTCTCATCGAGCGGGGGAAGGTAACTCGCGGGCATGGCTCCTGCCTTTCACATCAGGGAAAGAAACGGCCGAGGGACGGTGGGATCAGAGGGTTTCGACGTTGTCGACGAGCCAGTTGTCACCGGATCGCTTGAGGGTCACCAGCATTCGGTAGGGCTGCAACTTGCCGTCGGGTGCCACGACGTTCTTGGCCTTCTGGTCGACGAACAGCAGCACGGTCGCGGCATCCGGTGAGATGGTCTCCACCGCGGCATGCGACACCGTCGCGGTGGCCTCACCCTTGCCGTTGGTGACGATCTCGGTGAGCGCCGCGACCATCTCGCTGTACTTCTTCGCGAAGTCCGGGGTCGACATCGCGTCGATCTGCTCGCGGTTGGCGTCGAGGTTGCGGTAGTCGAAGCTCGACAGCTTGATCGCGTAGTCGCTGGAGACGTCGATGGCCTCCGACCGCAGTTGCGGGCTGACCGCGCCATCCCCACCGTCGGCGAAGTAGTGGTAACCGAAGAAGGCGGTGGCGCCGACGACGGCGAGCGCGATCACGGCCGCGAGCGCCTTCGGCCACCGCCGGCGTCCGCGCGCCGACCCCGATGACAGCGGGGACGTGCGGGTCGCGGTCGACTTGGGCGCCGGGGTCGACGTGGCCTCCTCGGTCACCGAGAGCTGATCGTCGGTGCGGGTTTCGGTATCAGTTGCCATTTCGTGTCCTTTCCAGGAGTTGCTGCCACCACTGGAGCAGTTCGGCTCCGTTGGGGATGAGTAGGGGATCGGAGACCGCCGGGGGTCCGGAGACCCCGCCCGGCGACGTCCAGGTCGAGGTGCCCAGATCGTCGGGGCGCGGCGCATTGACCGCCCCGCGCTGTCCGTAGCCGTTGCCCGGCGGGCAGTATCGGGCCAGGTTCGGGACCGACGGTGTCAGGTCCCCGACGGCGCGGCGCGGCTCGTCGTAGAACAGGCACACCGGCCCCTGGGTGCCGATCAGCGCGAAGTTCGCCCGCCCGTTCTTGACGATCGACCGAAGATCCTGCAGCCCTTGGGGGATCGTCTGCAACCCGGTGGCCAGCGCCTGCTGCCGGTCGCTGATGATCGGTTCCACGGCGACCAGGTTGGCCAGCACGCCACCGAAGGTGCCGCGGTAGCGGTCGAAGAGCTCCTGGGCGTGTGTCA
>NZ_BAHC01000137.1 GCF_000298195.1 Gordonia rhizosphera NBRC 16068
AGTGTTACCAAAGATACAGAAGTGATAGATATGGCTTGTGTGATTACGCTAGATCGTGTCCAGGATCCGGTTGCGCGTCTCGAGATACTCCTGCTCGGTGATCGCACCGGAGATGCGCAGATCCTCGAGGTCGGCCAATCGCTCCCCGAGCGAGCGCCGTGGATTCGGAGACGCGGCCGGGGCAACGACCGGCGCGTCGATGCGACGGTCCGCGACCGGGTCGTCGGGGGTCCCCACACCGCCGCCGGCGTAGGACCGGACCACATTCATGACGGACTGACGTGCGGCAGGGTTGCTGCGCAGATCGATCGGGCCGGTCGTCGTGATGCCGTGTTGCCGAAGGATCTCGAGGATCTCGAGCAACGGTTCGGCCTGCCCGGTCAGGTCGTAGGTACGCCCATCCTCACTCGAGGTGAACCGCGCCGGAACCGACCCGGTCAGCAGTGCTGTTGCCTGCCAATCGATCTCGTACTCGTTGGTCTCCGGGTCGACGACCACCGCCAGCATCCGCCGATGCAGCATGGGCTGCTGGAAGGCCGGGACGACCATCCGCTTCTCGTCGTCGAACGGCACCACACCACCGCCGCGGATGTGCAACCCCAGCTTCATCAGCGGCTGGTCGTTGATCTCGACGTTCGTCGGCTCGATCGCGGTGATGTCGGCGACCGCCATCCGCCCCGTGGCATGCAGGCGCGCCGACGTCACGCGACTGCGGTAGGCCACCCAGGAGATCGCTGCCGCGACAATGACATCGAGGACGGTGACGGCGAGCCCGGTCCACAGCATCCACTCGGTGTCTGGGGCATCGATCAGGACGTAGCCGACGAGAAAGATCGGCCCGACGATCCCGCAGAGCATCACGAACGCGAACGTCTTCAGGAAGGACGTGAGGGCACCCGGAACCCGCGGACCGGCGCCCACCTCACCGAACATCGTCATGGCGGAAGGATAACGACAGGCACCCGACCGCTCTCGTTACGCCGTTCGAATGACGTGGCCCCGGCTCCCGATCACGAATCGATCACGATCGCCTTTCGCCTCGTGGACTTAGCGGGACCTGCCCGAATACTTAGAGCATCTGACATTGCATGTGTTCACCGTTCGATCGCTGATCGAAGAGGGGGTGGTTGTGTGAATGACACCGCAGCCCCCGATGGCACGCAGTTGCGCGGTGGTGCCGATGATCACCCACCGCAGCGCTGCTCCTGATACGCGGCGTCACACTCGCGTCGCTGCCACGAGTTCCGAAAACCGGTGTCAACGATGAACGCTCATCCACCGTGGGCTGTCTCCCACTCGGTCATCTCGATCGTCGTCATAGCCCTGTCGGTGGCCGCAGTCGCCTGGGCCGCGTACTCGGCACGCCGGCTGCGGCGCCGGCAGGAGAATCGCCCACTCGACGACTTGTCGCCGATCGAACTCGGTCTGCTGATCTCCGACCGTCACGCGCTGCTCGCCGCCGCGGTCGCACTCCGCGCCGCCGGACTGGTCACTCGGACCGGCCGCGTCCGACCCGGTGCGAGCACCGCCGTCGCGGACTTGGACAAGGTGTCGCGCAACGTCTACTACAAGCTGCGCACCGAAGGTCGACAGCAGGCCCTGCTGCGTCGAGACCACAGCAGACTCTTCACACAATTGCGCAGCGAACTGACCGAGCGCGGATACCTCATGCGGCCATTTGGGCCGAACGTGTTCATGCCGTTGGGCACGGTCATCGTGCTCTGCGCGGCGGCCCTCTGGATCGCGGCGATCACCGAAGAACCTGTCGGACTCCTGGTCGCCGTGTTCATCGTCGACGTCGCCCTCCTCGCGGCGATCCGCGTCTGTCAGCCCCGCCGGACAGTGCTCGGCGATCGCGCGGTCGCGCTGGCCCAGGTAGAAAACGCTCACCTCGACCCGTCGATGCGACCGTCGATGAAGACCTACGGCGAACTCGCCGCGGCCACCGGGAGCGCCCTCTTCGGCTTGACCCTCCTCCAGCAGTTCGACCCCACACTCGCGAAGGGTCTCACGGGTGCCGCCGGGCATGACTTCTTCGGGTCGGCGACCGGCGCGGGCTTCTGGCACGGCTCGATGGGTGGCAGCTGCGGAGGCGGCGGTGGCGGTTGCGGAGGTGGCGGCGGCTGCGGAGGCGGCGGCGGCTGCGGAGGCGGATCATGAACCACCAGTTGTGGGGTGTCTCCGCACCCATCTTCCTGATGGGCTTCGTCGCCCTCTCGGCGGCGGCACTCGCGTGGATCGTCGTGCCGACTCTGCGCGCCCGCTGCGAGTTCCTCGATCGTCCGATCGAGGAACTGTCCCCGATCGAGCTCGGACTACTGACCTCCGAGCGGCACTCACTATTGGCCGCGGTGGTGGAACTGCGCAGCGCCGGTGCCATCGACTCCCAAGGGCGCTACCAGAACGAAGCGACCATCGCCCGCGAGCAACTGAACCCGTTGACGACGGCGACCCTCTACCGCCAATTGGACAAGGCCGGACCGCCGATCTGGCTCCGGGACCTACCGCCCTATTTCGCCCAGTTACGCGACGAACTCCAGGACCGCGGATACCTCATGCGCCCCACACCTCGACGCGTATTCGTTCCTCTCGGCGCCCTCGTCGTCATCGGTGCCCTGTGTCTTGCTTCCGGCGCGACGGACGCAGCACACGCCGGAGCGCTCACCCTGGCGCTGCTGGCCCTGGTACTTTTCGGCGACGTCATCGTCGCTGCCGCGACAGGCGTGCGATGGCGCCGGACAGTGCGAGGTGACCGTGCGCTCGCTGATGCCCACGCGACCTACGGCCATCTCGATCCGGGTTTGCGGCCCGCGATCCGAACATACGGGGCACGGGAGGCGGCCGCAGGGAGCGCCTTGTTCGGATTGCCCATCGTCGCACAGTACGATCCAGTCCTCGCCGGCGATATCGAGGAATCCCAACACAGTCTGGCACGCCGATTTGTCAGTGGCATCAATCGCGAGGTGTCTGTTTGGCTCCTCGTGCACGACCCCGTTATCCGCCGTAGCCGCCACCGCGGTTACCGCGGTGGCGGCTACGGTGGCGGTTGCGGCGGTGGTGGTTGCGGCGGTGGTTGCGGCGGTGGTTGCGGCGGCGGTTGTGGCGGTGGTTGATGACATCGGCTGAGTCGTCGCCGCAGATCCGCCCGTCCGCGGACGGCAGATCCGGCCTGCCACAGGGAATCGGCATCGGCTGGCGGCCCGAGATCGCCGGCGTCGTCGCCGACCTCCCCGGCCTCGGGTTCTGCGAGGTGATCGCCGAGTCGGTCCCCTTCTACCCGATCGACCGTCTGCGCGCGCTGGGCGTCCCGGTCATCCCGCACGGTATCCGTCTCTCCCTCGGCGGTGCCGAACCCGTGGCACACGAACGCATCTCACTGCTCGCCGACTGCGCCGACCTCCTGGGCTCCCCTCTGGTCAGCGAACACATCGCCTTCGTCCGGGCCGGCGGGATCGAAGCCGGACACCTGTTGCCCATCCCCCGGTCACGCGAGGCGCTCGACGCGCTCACCGACAACATCCGCCGCACGCAGGACAGTCTTCCGGTACCCCTCGCCGTGGAGAACATCGCCGCGCTGTTCGACTGGCCCGACGACGAGTACACCGAAGGCGAGTTCCTCACCGAACTGATCGAGCGCACCGGCGTCCATCTGCTGCTCGATGTCGAGAACGTCTACGCGTGCGCGCTGAATCGGGGCACCGACCCGGCCCGGGATCTGGCCCGACTTCCCGCCGAGCGCATCGCGTACTGCCACGTCGCAGGTGGTCGGTTCATCGGCGGCCGCTACCACGACACGCATACCGATCCTGTCCCGACCGAGGTCCTGGAAATGGTGTCACAGGTCGCCGAAACCGGTGCGGCGCAAGCGTTCATGCTCGAGCGCGACGGCAACTACCCGCCGGCCCGAGAGCTGCTCACCGAACTCGACGCCATCGCGGATGCTGCGCGGATGGCGAAGGTCACCACTGGCAGCAGGTGGTGGGTGGCGTGAACGAGAACCTCGCGCGGCGGCAGGCCGAGTTGGTCCGCGCGCTCGTCGACGGCGCCGAACCGCCCGCGGGATTCGATCGGGACGCGCTCGACGCCGCGGCAGAAGTCTTGCGACACAAGCGCGGTACGCACGGCCGCGGTGGCGACCAGGGTCCTGCGGGAGACGTGGAGACCCGTGGCGCAAAACTCCGAAGGAGTCTCAGGCGGGTTCTGGGCCACCGTCCGGCGTGAGGCACCCATGGACGGTGGGCATATGCAGAAGGCGCCCAACCACTTTCGTGGTTGGGCGCCTTTCGACTGAACTCAGTGAGTCAGAGCGTCAGAGTGAGATCACTTGACGATCTTGGTGACTCGACCCGCACCGACGGTGCGGCCGCCCTCGCGGATGGCGAAGCGCAGGCCCTCGTCCATGGCGACCGGCTGGATGAGCTTGACGCTCATCTCGGTGTTGTCGCCCGGCATGACCATCTCGGTGCCCTCGGGGAGGGTCACGACGCCGGTCACGTCGGTGGTACGGAAGTAGAACTGCGGACGGTAGTTGTTGAAGAACGGGGTGTGGCGTCCACCCTCGTCCTTGCTCAGGATGTAGGCCTGGCCCTCGAACTCCGTGTGCGGAGTGGTGGTGCCCGGCTTCACGATCACCTGACCACGCTCGACGTCCTCACGCTTGAGGCCGCGGAGCAGCAGACCGGCGTTGTCGCCCGCCTGAGCCGAATCGAGGAGCTTGTGGAACATCTCGATACCGGTGACGGTGGTCTTGGTGGACTTGTCACGGATGCCGACGATCTCGACTTCCTCGTTCACGTTGACCTCGCCGCGCTCCACACGACCGGTGACCACGGTGCCGCGGCCGGTGATGGTGAAGACGTCCTCGACGGGCATCAGGAACGGCTTGTCGGTCTCGCGGACCGGGTCCGGGATCGACTCGTCGACCGCAGCCATCAGTTCCTCGATCGACTTGGTCCACTCGGGGTCACCCTCGAGGGCCTTGAGCGCCGAGACCTTGACGACCGGAGCTTCCTCGTCGAACTCCTGGGCGGCCAGCAGTTCGCGGACCTCCATCTCGACGAGCTCGATGATCTCCTCGTCGTCGACCATGTCGGCCTTGTTCAGGGCGACCAGGATGTAGGGCACACCGACCTGGCGGGCCAGCAGCACGTGCTCACGGGTCTGCGGCATCGGGCCGTCGGTGGCGGCGACAACGAGGATCGCGCCGTCCATCTGGGCCGCACCGGTGATCATGTTCTTGATGTAGTCAGCGTGACCGGGAGCGTCCACGTGTGCGTAGTGACGCTTCTCGGTCTCGTACTCCACGTGCGAGATGTTGATCGTGATACCACGAGCCTTCTCTTCAGGAGCCTTGTCGATCTGATCGAACGCGAAGCTCTTGTTGAGATCCGGGTACTTGTCGTGCAGCACCTTGGTGATGGCCGCGGTCAGCGTGGTCTTGCCGTGGTCGACGTGACCGATGGTGCCGATGTTCACGTGCGGCTTGGTCCGCTCGAACTTCGCCTTCGCCACTTTGTTTGTCCTCCTGGACTGTTGGTGTCCTGCTGGGCGGATCCCAGCAGGAGTATTTACTTACGTTGTTGCGCCCGCTCTTGGGTTTTGCCAGCGCTGGTCGCTCGGACCCCGACTTACTCGCCGGTCGCCTTCGCGATGATCTCCTTCGACACGTTCGACGGAACCTCCGCGTACGAATCGAACACCATGGAGTAGTTCGCCCGGCCCTGGGTCTTCGACCGAAGGTCTCCGATGTAGCCGAACATCTCCGACAGCGGAACCTGTGCCTTCACGACACGGGCACCACTGCGCTCCTCCATGGCCTGGATCTGGCCACGGCGGGAGTTCAGGTCGCCGATCACGTCACCCATGTAATCCTCGGGAGTCGTGACCTCCACGGCCATGATCGGCTCCAGGATCACCGGGCCCGCCATCT
Organism: Gordonia rhizosphera NBRC 16068; assembly: GCF_000298195.1. Lineage (GTDB taxonomy): Bacteria > Actinomycetota > Actinomycetes > Mycobacteriales > Mycobacteriaceae > Gordonia > Gordonia rhizosphera. Next base: position 5,930 of record NZ_BAHC01000137.1, read on the forward strand.
TCGCAGCCTCCTTGAGAGCCTGCGCACCGGCGATCTTGAAGGCCATTTCCGAGGAGTCGACGTCGTGGTACTGACCGTCGAGCAGGGTGACCTTCAAGTTGACCAGCGGGTAACCGGCGAGCACACCGTACTGCATCGCATCCTGCGCGCCGGCATCCACGGACGGGATGTACTCGCGCGGGACGCGACCACCGGTGACCGCGTTGTCGAACTCGTAGGTCGCGCCTTCCTCGGCGTCGACCAGCGGCTCGAGCTTGATGATGACCTTGGCGAACTGGCCGGAGCCACCCGTCTGCTTCTTGTGGGTGTACTCGTGCTTGTCGACCGTGCGACGGATCGTCTCGCGGTAGGCCACCTGCGGCTTGCCGACGTTCGCCTCGACCTTGAACTCCCGCTTCATGCGGTCGACCAGGATGTCGAGGTGGAGCTCGCCCATACCGCCGATGACGGTCTGGCCGGTCTCCTCGTCGAGCTTCACCGAGAAGGTCGGATCCTCTTCGGCGAGCTTCTGGATGGCGGTGCCCAGCTTCTCCTGGTCGGACTTGGTCTTCGGCTCGATCGAGACGTTGATGACCGGGTCCGGGAAGCTCATCGACTCCAGCACGATGGGAGCGTTCGCGTCGCACAGGGTGTCGCCGGTGGTGGTGTCCTTCAGGCCGATCATCGCGTAGATGTGGCCCGCAGTCGCATCCTCGACCGGGTTCTCCTTGTTGGCATGCATCTGGAAGAGCTTGCCGATGCGTTCCTTCTTACCCTTGGTCGCGTTGAGGACCTGGGTACCGGCGTTGATCTTGCCCGAGTAGACGCGGACGAAGGTCAGCTTGCCGAAGAACGGGTGCGCCGCGATCTTGAACGCGAGAGCCGAGAAGGGCTCGTCGGCGCTCGGCTTACGCGAGAGTGTCTCCTCTTCGTTGCCGACCGCATGACCCTCGACCGACGGCACGTCGAGCGGCGACGGCAGGTAGTCGATGATCGCGTCCAGCATCGGCTGGACACCCTTGTTCTTGAAGGCGGAACCGCAGATCACCGGGTAGTACTCACGGGCGATCGTGAGCTTGCGGATCGCCCCCTTGATCTCCTCGGTGGTGAGCTCCTCGCCGCCGAAGTACTTCTCCAGAAGCGCCTCGTCGGTCTCGGCGACGGTCTCGAGCAGCTTCTCGCGGTACTCGGCGACCTGGTCGGCCAGATCCGCGGGGATCTCCTCGAACTGCGGCTCGGCGCCGATCTCGACGGTGCCTCGCCAGGTGATGGCCTTCTGCTCGATCAGGTCGACGACGCCGTCGAAGTTGTCCTCGGCACCGATGGGGAGCTGCAGGACCAGCGGCTTCGCACCGAGACGCTCTTCGATGGTGCGCACGGTGAAGAAGAAGTCCGCACCGAGCTTGTCCATCTTGTTGACGAAACAAATACGCGGGACGTCGTACTTCTCGGCCTGCCGCCAGACCTGCTCGGACTGCGGCTCGACACCTTCCTTGCCGTCGAACACGGCCACCGCACCGTCGAGCACGCGCAGGCTGCGCTCCACCTCGACGGTGAAGTCGACGTGCCCGGGGGTGTCGATGATGTTGATCTGGTTCTTGTTCCAGAAACAGGTGACGGCCGCGGAGGTGATGGTGATACCCCGCTCCTTCTCCTGCTCCATCCAGTCGGTGGTCGAGGCACCGTCGTGGGTTTCACCGATCTTGTAGTTGACACCGGTGTAGAAGAGGATTCGCTCGGTAGCGGTGGTCTTACCGGCATCGATGTGGGCCATGATGCCGATGTTGCGAACCTTGTTGAGGTCGCTGAGCACTTCCTGTGCCACTTGGTTTCCCTTCGGGAATTACTGTTTGAACAAAGGGCTGTGGCTCTGAGGTGATGGGCCCGAACCCATCACCTCAGAGCACGTTCTCACCAGCGGTAGTGCGCGAACGCCCGGTTGGCCTCGGCCATCTTGTGGGTGTCCTCACGACGCTTGACCGACGCGCCGAGGCCGTTGGAGGCATCGAGCAGCTCGTTGGCCAACCGCTCGACCATCGTCTTCTCACGACGCTGACGGCTGAAGGTCACCAACCAGCGCAGCGCCAGGGTGTTGGCGCGGCCGGGCTTGACCTCGACCGGCACCTGGTAGGTGGCGCCACCGACGCGGCGACTCTTCACCTCGAGGGTCGGCTTGACGTTGTCGAGCGCACGCTTGAGGGTCACGACCGGATCGGTGCCGGTCTTGTCGCGGGCCTGCTCGAGCGCGCCGTACACGATGCGCTCGGCGGTCGACTTCTTGCCGTCCAGCAGGATCTTGTTCACGAGCTGCGTGACCAGCGGCGAACCGTAGACGGGGTCGTTGATCAGGGGACGCTTGGGCGCGGGTCCTTTACGTGGCATGACTTATCAGTTCCCCTTCTTCGCGCCGTAGCGGCTGCGGGCCTGCTTACGGTCCTTGACACCCTGGGTGTCCAGCGAGCCGCGGATGACCTTGTAGCGAACACCCGGGAGGTCCTTCACACGACCGCCGCGGACGAGCACCATCGAGTGCTCCTGCAGGTTGTGGCCCTCACCGGGGATGTAAGCGGTCACCTCGACCGAGCTGGTCAGACGCACACGGGCGACCTTACGCAGCGCCGAGTTCGGCTTCTTCGGGGTGGTGGTGTAGACGCGGGTGCAGACACCACGACGCTGCGGGCTCCCCTTGAGGGCCGCGGTCTTGGTCTTCGCAACCTTGTCGTGACGGCCCTTGCGGACCAGCTGGTTGATGGTTGGCACTAGGTGTTTCTTCCTTTGTCGGCAGTGTCGCAGGCCGCACGATGAGGTGGCCGGCGATTGTGTAGTTGTCGCGTCGCGGTTGGTGCTCCGGGCAGGCCACCCGTGGCGGTATCCGCCTCGGTTGCCTCCACAACTCGCCCCACCAGCACATAAGCGCTGGTCAGTACATTGATCGATACCCCGAGGTCGGGCGTGTCGTACACTCGACTGCGGTCTCGCCTGTCAGTCCGCTGCTCCCCTACCGGAGGGCATGCGGACTGGCCCAGCATGTGCCGGGCACCGACGATCCACTCTACCGACCGAGTTTGTACAGGTCAAAAATCGGTTCCCGCACGTGGACGGGGACCGACGTGGCGGTGAACCACAGAGTGCATTCGCCGTCCTCAACCCCCCGGGCGCGGGCATTGTTCCCGGGGGGAAACGACAGAGGTTGCTGCTTGGCTCAGCGTACGAGTCCAACAGCAACCTCTGCCGAAAGATCAGCCCCTTTTACGGCGTGTTCCACCAGGCCACGACCGACGGCCAGGCCTTCGGATTGGTGGTCTGGTATCCGATGTAGGCGCCGATCGCGGCGCCGACGACGGCGGCGGGGATACCCCAGATGATGAAGCCGATCAGTCCGCCGATCAGGGTGTACAGCGGGGTCACGCCCTTCCAGCCGGCGTTGAGTTCCTTCCACATCATGTCGTAGCGCTCTTGCTTGGTGATGCGCTTGACCTGGTTCTTCTTCGCCGCGGCTGTGGCTGCCGCGTCGAGCATCCGGCGGTGGTCGCTGCCGACGATCGGCGTGAGGGTCGCGGTCGTCCAGTCTGCGCTGACCGACCAGCGCAGCGGAACCTCGAATCCGTCCATCATCCCCGACAGCGGCATCGTGTCGACGATGCGACCATCGCGATTGACCACCTGCAACTCGGTACCGGCCGCGTTCGCCCGGAAGTGCGCATCTCGCAGCGACGCGACGACGCTCTGTCTATCGGCGCTGAATCCGGCGTCGACAAACGACGCACCGGCCGTCTCCGGCGCGGCACTCGCGTTGACCGACGGAATGACGAGTGCGACCGCGGTGAACGCGGCGATCGCCAGGAGAGCACGGTGAATGTGCTTCATAGATTCCCCCTTGTGAACTGTGACTTGTGGACCGTGACTTCTCTCGAACCGAAGTCTGAGAGACAGCTGAACACTAACCAAAGAGCCCGACACATCCGAGACGGCGACCACCGCAGCAGCAGGCCTGCGACGGAATTCGTTCACCCGAACGACCACAGATCATGTGCGCGAACAGCCTATTCGAGGGTCTGCGGAAGCTTGACCTTCGTGGCTCCCCGCTTGGCCGGGTTCGACGGCGGCGGCACGACGGGACCGATGTCACCATCGGGCGCGTCGTCGAGGTCCACGATCACCGGGGCGTGGTCGCTCGGCTTGCTGCCCTTGCGGGCCTGACGATCGACCCAGGCCGCGGCGACACGGTCGGCGATCGGAGCGCCGGCCAGGATCAGATCGATCCGCATGCCGAGGTCCTTGTGGAACATCCCGGCACGGTAATCCCAGTAACTGAACACACGGTCATCCGGCCATCGGTCGCGCACGACGTCGCGCAGACCGAGGCCCTCGAGGTCGGCCAGGGCGCGGCGCTCCGGCGCGGTCACGTGGGTGTGGCCGACGTAGGCCGCCGGGTCGAACACGTCGTCGTCGGCCGGGGCAATGTTCATGTCTCCGCACAGCATCGTGTTGCCGGCACCGTCGTCACCGGTCCCCGAGGCCACACTGTCGCGCAGCCGCGAGAGCCACTCGAGCTTGTATCGGTAGTGATCCGAATCCGGCACCCGACCATTGGGGACGTAGAGCGAGTACACGCGGACCCCGCCGCAGATCGCCGACACGGCCCGCGCCTCGGCCACCGCCTCGGGTTCGGGAAATCCCGGCGCGCCGTGGAAACCGCGCCGGACATCATCGAGCCCGACACGCGACAGCAGCGCCACGCCGTTCCATTGCCCCTGCCCCACATGGGCGATCTCGTATCCGCGTTCGGCGAGGTCCGCGCCGAGCACGTCGTGGAACGCGTCGTCGGACAGTTTGGTCTCCTGCAGGCAGACGACGTCGGGTCGGCGCTGGTCGAGCCACGGCAGCAACCGCGGGATCCGCTGTTTGACCGAGTTCACATTCCACGTCGCGACACGCATGGGCTCCACCGTAGTCCGGCCGTTCAGAGCTCCATGCGGCCCTAACGACCGACGTCGACACGTCCGCCGCGCGGCTGGTGGAAGTCATAGGCCGACTCCGCATGCTGACCGTCGTCGATACCGTCCATCTCGTGCTGCCGGTCGGCGCGCAGGCCGACCGTGTACTTCAGGGCGAGACCGATGATCGCGGTCACGGCCATGGCGTAGGCGAGCACGACGACGACGGCGACCGCCTGCCGCCACATCTGATCGAGGCCGCCGCCGTAGAACAATCCGTCGACACCGGCGGGCGCCGACGAGCTCGCGACCAGACCGATCATCAGCATTCCGACGACACCGCTCACGAAGTGCACGCCCACCACGTCGAGCGAGTCGTCGTAGCCCCACCGGAACTTCAATTCGATGGCATACGACGACACCGCGCCGGCGACCGCGCCGATCGCGAGTGCCCCGATCGGCGTCACCGACGAGCACGAGGGCGTGATGGCGACCAGACCGGCCACCACACCCGATGCGGCGCCGAACGAAGTGGGGCGCCCATGCCGGATGCGTTCGATGACGAGCCAGGCGACCATGGACACCGCGCCGGCACCCAGGGTGTTGGCGGCGACGAGCGCGGCCGCCCCGTCGGCCGCCAGCGTCGATCCGGCGTTGAATCCGAACCAGCCGAACCACAACAATCCCGCACCGAGCATGACGAACGGCAGGTTGTGCGGACGCATCGGGTCCTTGGGCCACCCCGCCCGTCGGCCCAGCAACACCGCGACCACGAGCGCCGATGCGCCCGAGTTGATCTCGACGACGGTGCCGCCCGCGAAATCGATGGCCTTCAGATGCGTGACGATCCATCCGCCGTCCTCGGCGGTCAGCCCCGGAGCGCTGAACACCCAGTGCGCGACGGGGACGTAGACCAGGATCGCCCACAGCGTGGCGAAGATCAGCCACGAGGCGAATTTCATTCGGTCCGCGACCGCACCCGCGATGAGTGCGACGGTGACCATGGCGAATCCTGCCTGGAACGCGACGAACAGCAGCGCCGGTATCGTGCCGACGAGCGGCATGGCCGCCGTGTCGGCGCCCCCGGCGCCGAAGTGGCCGAACAGCGTCCGCAGGCCCGCGAAGGTGGTCGGATCGCCGATGACACCTCCGATATCGGGCCCGAAGGCCATCGAATAGCCCACCACCACCCAGACGATCCACACGATCGGCACCGCCGACAGGCACATCATCATCATGTTGAGCACGCTCATCGAGCGGACCATGCCGCCGTAGAACAGGCCGAGGGCCGGGGTCATCAACAAGACCAACGCGAATGCCGCCAGCATCCAGGCGGTGTTCGCCCCGTCGGGGGCGTCCATGGTGGGGAACGTATTCACCGCAACAGATTACGATCAGCCCTCCGCGGCGCGTCCCGAACTGCGCAGCGAGTCGAGCAACTCGCCGGCCCCGATCGGGCGGTTCGTCCGTTCTGCCCGATTCATGGTTGGCCGCGTCACCGGCGATCGGGGCATGGTTGCCGCCGGCACTCGCGTGGCCTGTCATCACCACCGGCTTCCCTCGCCGCGCGATCTGTGTCATTTTGTGAGCATCGACACATCGCTGACGCCACTCGACAACACGCCGCGCCGTTCGATCATCGAACACTCGTGGCGGCGTTCCGCGTTGTCCGGCGTGCACCCCGACGACGCGCCGCCCACCAACCTGGCCGACATCGGATCCGCGGACCCGCTCCTCGACGCCGCGCGTCCCGTACTCGACGACGCCGCCATCCGCCTCGCCGACACGGACATGTCACTGCTGCTGGTCGACAACGACTGCCGACTGGTGTCGAGGGTTGCCTGCGGCGCAGCGGTGGAACGCACCCTCGATCACCTCGGCGCGGCACCCGGCGTCGCGTTCGGTGAGGACATCGTCGGGACCACGGCGCTGGGTACGCCGGCAGAGATCCGCGGATCGGTGGCCGTGAACGGTGCCGAGCACTATCTCGAGCAGTTCAAGTCGGTGAGCTGCTTCGGTCAGCCGATCATCCACCCGGCGACCCGACGCCTCGCCGGCATCCTGTGCATGACCGAGATCGCGGAGCGCATCAACCCGCTCGCGGTGCCGTTCGTGACCGAGATCGTCTCCGACATCGCCGACCGCCTGCTCGACCGGTCCCGCGCCCATCAACGTCGGGTGCTCGATGCCTTCCAACGCGCCGCACCGCGTCGCGACATCGCGGTCGCCGCCATCGGCGACGATCTGCAGCTGACGAATTCCTTTGCCGCGCAACTTTTATCCCCCACCGACGTCGGGGCGCTGCGGATGGTGGCGGCAGACCCGGGGCTTCGGGAGACCGTCGTGCCGCTCACCCTGGTGTCCGGGGTCGACGTCGAACTCGCGGTCGAGCCGGTGCCCGGTGTGCGTGGCGCCGCGCTGTTCCGGTTCCGTCCGGCCATCGAGCAGCCGGCGTCGGCCCCGGCCGCCGCGCCCACACCCGCCGCGGCACGCAGCGTCGCGATCACCGGCGAACCCGGCACCGGACGCAGTACGCACGCGCGATCGGCGGCCGCCGACCGCGGCGACGGCGAACCCGTCGTCGTCGACGTGGCCGACGAGCTCATCGCGGGCACTCCGCCGGATATCCCGGGCCTTGTCGCGCGCGCCCGCCGGGACCGGGTCCCGCTGATCATCGACGGTGCCGAGCTGCTCGACGACCGGTCCGTCGCGCTGCTGGGGCGGGCCGTCACACAAACGGTCGACGGCGCGCCGGTGATCATCGTCGCGGGTCCACGCGATCAATCGGGCGCCGGCGTGGCGGCACTGCTGGCGCGCTGCACGACACGCATCGACCTGCCTCCACTGCGTCACCGCACCTCAGAACTCGCGGCGATCGCGAGCACCGCGCTGCGCGCGATCGACCCCACGCTCACCTTGTCCGGCGAGGCAACCGACGCGCTGCTCTGCCAGGACTGGCCGGGCAACCTGTCGGAGTTGGATTCGGTTCTCCACCAAGCCGTTTCGTCATGCTCCGCGCGCGCAGCCCGGGTCGTCGAACCCCGCGACCTGCCCGCCGACTACCGCACCACCAGCCGCGCCGCGCACCTGTCTGGACGCGAGCAGGCCGAGCGCACGGCCATCGTCGACGCCCTGGAATCAGCGGACGGCAACAAGGTTCATGCCGCCCGAGCCCTCGGCATCAGCCGCACCACGCTCTACGCACGGATGCGCGCGCTGGGTATCTGAATCGGCCCGTTCCGGGCTGTCCAGCCCGGTGTTCAGTTTCTGGACACCGCACCTCCGGCAAACGGTGGCAGAAATGAAGCAGGTCACATCTATGACCCAGATCACTTCTGATCTCCCCGTTTGACCAGGAGGTTTCATGACCGCTCTCGCCACCGAACTTCTCTCGAGGGTTCGCGACTTCATCTCCGCCGACCGCCCCATGCTGATCGGGGGTGAATGGACGTGGGCGGCCTCGGGCGCGACGTTCGAGACCATCGACCCCGCGACCGCACGTCCGATCACGTCGGTCGCCCGCGGCGACGCCGCCGACATCGACCGGGCGGTCCGTGCGGCACGACAGGCGTTCGACGACGGGCCGTGGAGCCGGATGAAGCCGAACGAGCGCGAGCGTCTGCTCTGGAGGGTCGGCGACCTGCTCAGTGAACGGGCGGCCGAGTTCGGGCAGCTCGAGGCCCTCGACAACGGGAAGGCGGCCACCATCGCGACCGCCGTCGACATGAACTGGTCTGCCGACATCTTCCGATACAACGCCGGCCTGGCCACGAAGATCACCGGCAGCACCGTCGACGTATCGATGCCGTTCGTCCCCGGCGGCGAGTTCCATGCCTACACGCTGCGCGAGCCGGTCGGTGTGTGTGGCCTCATCGTGCCCTGGAACTTCCCGCTGCTCATGGCCGCGTTCAAACTCGCCCCGGCGCTGGCGGCAGGAAACACCGTCATCCTCAAACCGGCCGAGCAAACACCGCTGACCGCGCTGTTCCTCGGTGAGATCTTCTGTGAGGCCGGCTTCCCACCGGGCGTCGTCAACATCGTGACCGGTTTCGGCGAGGCGGGCGCGGCACTGGCCGCCCACGACGACGTGGACAAGATCGCCTTCACCGGATCGACCGAGGTCGGCAAGAAGATCGTCGATGCCGCCAAGGGCAACCTGAAGAAGGTGTCGCTGGAACTGGGTGGCAAGAGCCCCAACATCGTCTTCGCCGACGCGGACTTCGACAAGGCCGTCGCGGGATCGGTGGCCGCATGGATGTTCAACCACGGGCAGTGCTGCGTCGCCGGCACCCGTCTGTTCGTGGAGCGACCCATCTTCGATGACTTCACGGCCGCGGTCGCCGAGGCCGCCGGGCAGGCCAAGATCGGCCCGGGACTCGATCCCGCGACCGAACTGGGGCCGCTGGTGAGTCAGGAACAGTTCGACCGTGTCTCCGGCTACCTCGCCGCCGGACTGGCCGACGGAGCCCGCGCCCTCACCGGCGGAAAGCGTTGGGGCGACGAAGGTTTCTTCATCGAACCGACCGTTTTCGTCGACGTCGAACCCGACTTCTCCATCGTCCGGGAGGAGATCTTCGGACCGGTCGTCGCCGCCCTGCCCTTCGACGCCGACACCGGCGTGGCAGCGGCCGCGAACGATTCGATCTACGGCCTCGCCGCCGGAATCTGGACCACCGACCTGTCCAAGGCCCACAGGACCGCCCGGCAGATCAAGGCCGGTTCGGTCTGGGTGAACCAATACAACGGATTCGACACCGCGATGCCGTTCGGCGGGTACAAACAATCTGGATGGGGTCGCGAACTCGGTTCGTCGGCGATCGATCTGTACACGCAGACCAAGGCCGTCAACGTCGCCCTCTGACCGGCGATTCATCTGCAAAGGAGCACATGAGATGTCACTGAAAACCAAAGCCGCCATTCTCACCGGAATGGGCAAGCCGTTCGAGCTCACCGAACTGTCCCTCGACCCGCCCAAAGACGGCGAGGTGCTGATCAAGTACACCGCCGCCGGACTCTGCCACTCCGACCTGCACCTCACCGACGGTGACCTGCCGGCCCGCTACCCCATCGTCGGTGGCCACGAGGGCGCCGGGATCATCGAGGAGATCGGCCCCGGCGTCACCAAGGTCAAGCCCGGCGACCACGTGGTGTGCAGCTTCATCCCGAACTGCGGAACCTGCCGCTACTGCGCCACAGGACGCCAGTCGTTGTGCGACATGGGCGCCACCATCCTGGAGGGCTGTATGCCCGACGGTTCCTTCCGCTTCCACGACGGCGCAACCGACTACGGGGCGATGTGCATGCTCGGAACATTCGCCGAGCGAGCGACGATCAGCCAGCACTCGGTGGTCAAGGTCGACGACTGGCTGCCGCTGGACAAGGCGGTCCTCGTCGGCTGCGGCGTACCGACCGGCTGGGGTTCGGCGGTCTACACCGGAAATGTCCGCGCCGGCGACATCGTGGTGATCTACGGCATCGGCGGGATCGGCATCAACTCCGTACAAGGCGCCGTCCATGCCGGCGCCAAGTATGTGATCGTCGTGGATCCGGTTGCCTTCAAACGTGACACCGCAATCAAGTTCGGGGCCACCCACGCGTTCGCCGACGCCGCCGAGGCGCAGGAGAAGATCACCGAACTCAGCTGGGGGCAGGGTGCGGACACGGCCATCGTCACCGTCGGGACCGTCGACGAAGCGGTCGTATCGTCGGCGATCGGCGCGGTCGGCAAGGGCGGCAGCGTGGTACTCACCGGCCTCTCGAGCCCGGAGAAGTTCACCGTGCACTGGCCCGGCATCGACCTCACCCTCAACGAGAAGTCCATCAAGGGCAGCCTGTTCGGGTCGGCCAACCCGCAGTACGACATCGTGCGTCTGCTGCGGCTCTACGATGCCGGCCAGCTCAAGCTCGACGAACTGGTCACCCGGACCTACACCCTCGACCAGGTCAACGAGGGCTACCAGGATCTCCGCGACGGCAAGAACATTCGTGGCGTGATCATCCACGACAGCTGACCATTCCCGACAATCGGTGCATAGACCCCGGTCCGGGCGCGATGACCCCTCCGCGCCCGGACCGGTCCATGTCCGGGGCTGCTCCGGGGAGTAAGAAGGGAGGATGGTTCAAACCAGGGAGGAACTCCGATGATCCGGTCGTTTCGGACGGCAACGGCGGTGGTGGCCGTGCTCGGCGCAGGTCTGCTGGGCGTGACCGCGTGCACGTCGGAATCCTCGATGACGACGGCGACGACGAGCCAATCCTTCGTCAACAACTCGATCGAGCCCGGAACGCTCGACCAGATCGCCGCTGCGGTCGCCGGCCAGAACCTCGCCCTCACCGGCCGCCGTGATGCGACCGGCGAACTCTGCGGCTCGACGGGTTGCTCGGCCGCGGTGGCGTTCGACCAGCTCACCCTGCTGAAGTTCCCGTCGACCGGGCGCGCCCAGATCTACGCCGGCAAACAGGAACAGTCCTACCAGGTCCTCGATCTGGTGATCGTGTTCCCGGACACCATGTCGGCCGAGGAACGCACGAAATACTCCGAGGCCATCCGGATCGCCGTCCGCTGAGACCCACCGGCCGTCAAAGACCCGAGTCCCAGGCTCCCAGGCGTTTGAGCAGCGGACGCTTCTTGTCGATGTGCCCCTTCATCCGGGCAAGGATGTCGGTGAGCGCCTCGATCGCCTCCACGATGTGCGGCCCCTTGTTGAGCATCACGCACTCGGCACGTTCACCGGCGGCGGCATCGGTCACCTCGGCCCGGGTCGGCAGACCTCGGTCAGCGAGGGAGTCGAGGACCTCGGTGGCCCAGATGACCGGCACGTGCGCGGCCTCACACAGCCACAGAATCTCCTCCTGAACCTCGGCGAGCCGTTCGAAACCCGCCTCCACGGCGAGGTCTCCGCGGGCGATCATCACGCCGATGCGTCGGGTACGCATGAGTTGCAGCAGGGTCTCGGGAAGCGCGGAGAACCCGGCCACCGTCTCGATCTTGATCACCACGCCGAGGTCGGATGCCGCACGGTTGTCGAGCCGTCGTTGCAGGTCGGCGACATCCTCGGGGCCGCGGACGAACGACAGGTTCACCATGTCGGCGAGATCGACCACCGAGCCGAGCGCGTCGATGTCCTCGTCGGTGAGGGCGGGCATCGGCAGCGCCGTGTCGGGCAGGTTGATACCCTTCTCCGCCTTCAGCTTGGTGCCGTTGAGCGCGGCGCGGGTGACGCCGACGACGACGGTGTCGGGTTCGACCCGCGTCACGACCGACTCGATCTTGCCGTCGTCGAAGTAGACGCGGTGTCCGACCTCGATCGCGCCGAACACCTCCGGCAGGCTGCAGCCGATACGGTGCCGGCCGTCGTCGGTGGGGATCGCCGGAGCCATGTCGGCGGTCAGGGTGATCGTGTCGCCACGGAACACCCGCAGCGACTGGGCGACGGCTGGTAGCTCCCCGATCGCGGTCTGTTCGTCGTCGCACCACACCGTGGTGCCGGGCGTCAGGTACACGGTGCGGTCGCCGGCCACGAGGACCCCCGTCGACGCCACCTGCAGGACCCGCAGTTCACGGAACCGGCCTCGGGTGTCATCGAGGGTGACGATGTCGCCGACATTCCGCGCGGCGATCCAACCGGGGTCGGTCACCGGCGCCTGCTCGGTGACGTCGGTGCGGGCCGGTGCCTGCCCGAGCCAGAATCTCGCCGGCACGCGGACCGTGCCGACCTGATCGCGGGTCGGTCGGAACTTGACGACCTGGGGTCCGGGTGCGATCGGACCGGTGCGCAGCTTCGGTCCCGCCAGGTCCATCGCGATCCGCACCTTGGCATTCGCCGCGCGCACGTTGGCGGCCATGGCGCGCCACTCGTCCGGGCCGTCGTGGGCGCAGTTGATCCGCGCGAGGTCCATTCCCACGGCGGCGCAGCGCTCCACGAACTCAGTGTCGGTGGTCGCGGTGCTGGGCATCGTCACCATGATCCGGGTGGACCGATCGTCCGGCTCACCGCCGAGCAGCGCCGCGGCATTCAGTGCGAGAGCTTCTTTGCCCCCGCCCCAATCGATTTCGCCTTCCTCAAGGTCGGGTTCGGCCTCGCCGAGCGCGTCGTTGATGATCCGGATGACGGAGTCCAGGTTGGCCAGCACCCCCGACTCCATCCGTCCCAGCGACGACAGCCCCTCCGCGGACAGGCGCGGTTGCAGGTCGCGCAGGTCGCGGGAGCGGACGGCCCGGTAGTGGACCACGTTGGCGGCGCTCTCGCGGTGTGCCGGGTCGACCGCGGCGATGAGTTCCTTGGCCGACGCCTCGGCGGCGATCGCTTCGGCACGCAGCTCGGTCAGTTCGTTTCGGAGATCGACCAGACGCGATCGTCGATCGGCATCGATTCCCATGTCCTGCCCCGTCTCAGATGTGCTGTACCGAACCCGGCGAAGCGAGTCTAGCGCCGGCGAGAACGACTCATCGGGTGTGATCGCGGCAGGTGGGCGCGCCCGCCTCCGCGTCCGGATCCCAGTGACATCGGACGCCCGACAAGACCGGGCCTGACCTGCGGAGACGTCGTCGTTCACGAACACGACACAGAGCGCGGCCGCACGGAATTTCCCGGGAATTCAACAACAATTCAATGCTCTCGTTGTCACTCCGCCGAGAGGGCCCTGCGCATCGTCGTCATGGCCGCGACCATCCCTCCGGCCAGCAGCAATGCGCTGACGGCGGTCGCGACACCCAGCTCCGCCCACGCAAGGTTCCCGTCGAGTATCAGCGGACGCACCGCGGATACGTAGTACTCCAACGGGTTCCAGCCCGCCAGCCGGTCCAGGTAGTCCGGCAGCAACGCACGCGGGACGATGATCGAACTCGCCAGCAGGAACGGCAGGAACGCCGGCAGCAGCGCCAGCGCGATGTCCGGGCTGCGGGTCAGCGATGCCGCCACCACGAAGCCGGCGTTCCACACCGCCGCCCACACCGCCGACAGCGCCAGGATCACCACCAGACCCGCCGGACCCGGCAGCGGCATGCCCAGAGCCGCGGCGCAACCGAGGAGTACCGCGCCGATCGGGAGCTGCCGGGTGGCCTCGAACGCCAGCATGCCGGCCACCACTTCTCCCCGCGAAATCGGCAGCAGCCGAAGACGATCGGCGAACCCGTCGGTGATGTCACCGACGAGGATCGTCGCGGTGAACCCGCCGCCCATACAGGCGGCGACGAACACGGTGCCCGGCGCCATCCAGTCCAGCAGGGTGTGCCCTTGATACTCCGGCGCGTCCGCCAGGCGCTGGTAGAGCTGCGAGATGATCACCACCAGTCCGATCGGGAACACGGTGGGGATCACGTAGGCGAAGGCCGGCCGGCGCACCGAATGTCGGGCCATGCGCAGCCAGACCGCGGCGGTCCGGGGGATCGTGCCGGTCGTCATCGTGCCGCCCTCCGCTCGAGGATCCGGACCGTGGCGACGAGACCCGCCGCACCGACGATGAGGACCGTGCCGACACCTGCGAGAACTTCCGCCGGGGCCACCCCGCCGATGGTGGTCGCGAGTCCGGCGTCGGTCAGCCAGCTGATCGGGTTGTAGTCGGTCACCGTCGCTCCCCAGGCCGGCATCAGCGTTCGCGGGAACCAGAAGATCGACAGGAAGGTCAACGGTGCGAACAGCGGCTGCAGCGCGATTGGGGCGTGGGCGCTGCCGGTGATCGCGGCGAACGCGTGGAAGATCCCGTTGTAGGCGATGGCCCAGGCGACTGCGAGCAGCAGCAACACGAGCATCGCATCCGCCCGCCAGGCCACGTCGTCCCCGAGGAGAACGGCGGCCAGATAGGCGGCCACCGCCGCGGGCAGGATACGCAGGCCCTCGAACAGCAGGCGACCGCAAGTCGTCGCCGCCGCGGATACACCCAGCACCCGGAGACGGTCCGCCAGACCCGACCGCAGGTCCGCGCCGGCGGAACTCGCGGTCAGACCGGCCGCCATCATGCCCGGCAGCAGCACCGCACTCGCCGCGACGTAATCCTGATAGGTCGAGGCCGGGAAGCCGGGGAGGTTCTCCGCCGGGCTCATCAGATCGGCGAACAGCGTGACGGCGACGATCGGCGGGAACACCGGGACGAGATAGGTGAGCACCCACCGGTGACGGGAACGGGCGACCTCGCGGGTGAACGTGGCCGACACCGCGGTGACGAAGCCGGTCATGTCGACACCGCCGTCTGTGCTGCGGTGACCGCCGGTTGTGTCGCGGTGAGTTTGAGGAACACGTCTTCGAGGGAGTCGCGGCGGATCTCGAGATCCGTGAGGGCGATGCCGGCCGCCTCCAACTCGGTCACGATCCGGCCGGCGGCGACGTCCTCGGGCAAGTTCATGGTGAGCACACCGTCGGTGAGGTGCGCGCGGCCGTTGAGCCGGTCGAGGGCGGCGACCCTGTGGCCGCCGGCGTCGCCGACGCGTGCGGTGAGACTGCGCGACCCGTGTGCGCGCCGTAACGCCTCCGGGGTGCCCCGGGCGACGACGAGACCGGTGTGCAGTACCGCGATCCGGTCCGCGAGGGCCTGCGCCTCCTCGAGGTACTGCGTGGTCAGCAGCACGGTCATTCCGTGGCAGGAGCGAAGTCGCAGGATCTCGTCCCACAGCGCCCGGCGACTCTGCGGATCGAGGCCGGTGGTCGGTTCATCGAGGAACAGGATCTGCGGCACGCGGACCAGCGACGCGGCGATGTCCAGTCGCCGTCGGGTGCCGCCGGAGTAGGTCCCGACCTGCCGGTGGGCGACCTGCTCGAGCCCGAAGCGCTCGAGCAGTTCGTCGGCCCGCACCCGTGCCCGCCGACCCGACATCCCCACCAGGCGGCCGACCATCACCAGCACCTCGCGGCCGGTGAGGACGTCGTCGAGGGCGGCCTCCTGCAGAGTGACGCCGATCTGTCGCTGCACCCGTCGACGGTCGGTGACGATGTCGGCTCCGAGGACTTCAACGGTGCCGGTCGTCGGTTCGGTGAGCCCGGTGAGGATGCGCACCGACGTGGTCTTCCCCGAGCCGTTGCGGCCGAGGAGCGAATAGATCTCGCCGGTCCGGACCTCCAGGGACACGCCGGCGAGCGCCTGCGGTCCGTGTCGGTAGCGTTTGGTGAGGTCGCGGACCTCGATGGCGGTGGACATGACGAACCACGCTCAATCCCTGTGGTCGCCGAGGGGATCGCCGTGCGATGGTTGTGCCATCTCCAGCACCTGCTCGCGGGTGATCTCCATCCGGTGCACGGTGCGCGCATGGGTCTGCGCGAGTGCGACGAGTTCGTCGTCGGTGCTCGACTCCACAACGGTCCCGCACGGGCATTCCAGCAGCTTGGCCATGGCCTTGATCCTTTGCGTCGATGGGTACTCTTTGATTGAAACGCAGCGGTCATGGGCGTTGGTTGGGAAAACCTTGGCGGACGCGGAGCAACGGATCTATGTGGTCGGGACGGTGGGGATCGCCGTCCCGGGCCGGTTCGTCGACGAGCGTTCGCTACCCGGCCGCCAGGGGCGGATGGTGTTCGCCATGCTGGTGCTGCACCGCAATCAGGCCCTGACCCGCGAGGCGATCGCGAACGAGCTGTGGCCGGGCGGCCGGCCGGCCGCCTGGGAGAACGCGATCAGCGCGCTGATCAGCAAACTCCGCCCTCTCCTCGAGCTGATCGAACCGAAGGGTTCGGCGACCGTCGACACGGCCTTCGGCGCCCATCGGCTCGTCCTGCCGCCGGGCATCTGGATCGACATCGAGTGCGCAGCGCTCCGCCTCGACGAGGCGGAGGCGGCGCTACGCGACGGCGACGAGGCGCGGGCCTGGCCGGCGGCGCACATCACCTGGGCGATCACCCGTCGCCCCTTCCTGCCCGGGGAGGACTCCCCGTGGGTGGCCGGGGTGCGCCGGCGGCTCGACGGCCTGCGCATCCGTGCCCTGGCGTGCCTGTCCGACGTGTGGTCGGCGCGGGGCGAGTACACGCTGGCGTCGACCTGCGTGCAGGAGGCGCTCGCCATCGATCCGGTACGGGAGGACTCGTATCGGCGGTTGATGGAGATCCATCTGTCCGAAGGGAATCCCGCCGCCGCGCTCGCCGTCTACGAAAGGTGCCGCGTGACGCTCGACGACCGTCTGGGAGCGCTCCCCGGATCGCGAACCAGGGCGTTGTACCAGCGGGTTCTCGACGTCACCTGATCACGCCGGCGTGACGACGGCGCGGTGCGGTGTGATCCGCGTCGCCCGGCTGGCCGCCCGGCCGGGCGGTGGAGTTACCTGGAACCATGGACATCCAGGCGGAATCGACCGCTGCCGACGCACCAGAGTGGTATCGGAAGGCGATCGCCGAGGACGCGGACACCACCGGACTGACCGTCGACGGCACCCGCGTGACGGTCCGATCCTGGGGACCGGTCGACGCCGACGCCGCTGTCGTCCTCGTGCACGGCGGCAGCGCGCACAGCCACTGGTGGGACCACATCGCCCCGATGCTGGGCGACGATCGACGCGTCGTCGCGTTGGATCTGTCCGGTCACGGCGACAGCGACCGCCGGTCGGCATATTCACTCGACGCATGGTCGGAGGAGGTGGCGGCCGTGTGCGCAATGCCGGGTATGCCCGCCGATCCGATCCTCGTCGGCCACAGCATGGGTGGCTGGGTCACGCTCAACTGCACCATCAAACATCGGGATCTGGTCGGTGGCGTCGTCGTGATCGATTCCCCGATCCGCGAGCTGAGTCCCGAAGAGGAGGCGGCGGCAGACAACCGGGCCTTCGGGCCGTTGAAGGTCTACGCGGACCGGGAGGCCGCGCTGGCCCGGTTCCATCCGGTCCCCCATCAGGAGCACAGCCTGCCGTACGTGCTGCGGCACATCGCCGAGAAGTCGCTGCGGGAGGTACCCGGCGGGTGGAGCTGGAAATTCGATCCGACGATGTTCGGCCGCAAGATGCCCCGCCCCGAACTGCTCGAACGTGTCGACGTCCGGGTGGCGCTGTTCCGGGCGGAGAACGGCCTGGTCACCCCGGAGATCGGCGACCACATGTACACGATGCTCGGCCGCCGCGCGCCGGTCATCGAACTACCGTTGGCGGGGCACCATCCGATGCTGGATCAGCCGCTACCGCTGATCGTCGCGCTGCGCACGATCCTCGCGGACTGGGAGCACTCCTACCCGCTGGGTCGCTGACTGGTCCCCGTCGATCGTGCACCCCCACACGTCGACCGTGCACCCCCACACGTCGACCGTGCACCCCCACACGTCGATCGTGCACGCCTACGCCGATCGCGCGGCGACCGTCACGCTCGATCGATGTTCAGCGCCGCGGTGATCAGTTCGGTCCACGTCGCGACCACCTGGGCGCGGCGCTTGGAATCGTCGGACAGGGTGTCGGCCAAGCCGAGTCCCCGCGCGAGATCGAGGGTGACCTGCGCGATGCTGTGGGCCTGCGGATACCGGCCCTCGGGATCGATGGCAGCAACGGTCATCTGATGCGCCGCGCGGGCGAACTTGTCCTCCATCGGCAGGATGAGTTCCCGCAGTCCGGGATCCGAGGCCGCGGCGGCCCATACCTGCAGCGCCGCCTTGAATTCGGTGCCGGTGTAGATCGCGACCGCACGGTCGACGGCTGCGGCGACGCGCTCGACTCCGTCCGAGATATCCGCCGGCGTCGTCGACGCATTCGCGGTCATTTCGTCGAAGATCTGCTCGAGTACCGCACTGATCAGCGTCTCCCGCGTCGGGAAGTGGTGTTGCGCCGCCCCGCGCGACACCCCGGCGCGCTCGGCGACCGCGGCCACGGTCGCGGCGGCCCAGCCGTCGTGGGCCAGGGCCTCGATGGTCGAGGACACCAACCGTTCCCGCGTAAGGCGTGACCGCTCCTGTTGCGGCTCACGCGGATTCGATGCACGAGTTCCGGCGGTCACGACGACGCGCGTTCGGCGAGGTCCCAGCTCGGCGGACGCTTCGACAAGAATGCGGCCATTCCCTCGCGCGCTTCGTCGGAGGCGAACAGTTCCGCCGACTCGTCGGCGCGGCGTCGGGCATACCGGGTGAAGTCGGCGAGGATCTCGGTCGTCGTCAATGCCTTCGACGCCGC
>NZ_BAHC01000136.1 GCF_000298195.1 Gordonia rhizosphera NBRC 16068
GTCGGTTTCCGCCCAACGGGTCCACGTCTCGTACCAGCGGCGATAGGCTTCGCGCGCCTGATCTGCGGTGAGCTTCGACGACATCCCCGGCGGGATCTGATCGCGCAGTCTCGGGCCGCGCGTGTCGCTGCGGCCCAAGTTGGCGATGTCATCAAGCCACCCTTTGAGACCGGCCGGAACGGTCGGCGGCTCATCGAGGTTGACCCTTGGAGCCCGGATGACCACATCTCCGGCGGCCGCACCCGCATCGATGTTCAGTGTCGCGGAATCTCGGTACAGCCAGTGGACGCGCTCATGCTTCTCAACGTCCAGGACGGGGCTGGTCCTCGCTTTGACGATCTCCCGAAGGAACTGCATCAACCTGCTGACACGGTCCCGGAGTTCCGCGTCATTCTCCCGACTGCCCACTCATCACCAACCAATTCAGACCGCTTCGATGCGGTGTTCAACAACGCTCACACCGTAACGGGCGATTCGGACAGTCGCGCTGCGGTGGGTGGACATGACGACTCTCGGACTACGGGCCGGTCGTGGTCGACCAATCGCCCAGCTGCGGTGAAATCAGCAGCTCACCTGGGCTGACGATCGTAGCCAGTACTGCGAGAACCACCGCAAATGTGGAATTCACGAATTCAGGCAGCGACCTTCGTACACTGACCGAATGACCCGTTCCGACCCACTCACGCTGGGTCAGAAGCTGGTCGCGCTTCTCGAGGGTGGGCGGCGCTCGGCGACCTACAAGCTCGCAGTCCTGATGGCGCTCCTGGAGCTGAGCGTCGAGTCCGTTCCCGACGATCCGGACGACGCCGTCGACATCGACCTCGACGAGCTGACGGCCCGGGTCATCGAGCTGTACTGGCGTCAGATGCGGCCGCTCGACGGGCATCAGCTGCGGCAATCCAACGACGGCCGCGGAGTAATCTTCACTACCGTCGCCGGTCTTCGGGCAGAACTGACGCGTACCCACCGGACACCGACCGTCGACCTGGTCGTCGCCGAAGGTTCAGACGCCTACGTCGCCGCGCACACCACGGTCAAGCGCACCCTCGTCCGCTACCCGCTCAAGCTGCTACAGAACGTCACCACCCTTACCGACAGCGAACGCTTCCTATACGACGACTCGTGGATGGGCACCGATTCGATGCGGGTCATCGCCGACCACGGCAACAAGCTGCAGCTGTTCCCGGGTGTCTGCACGACGCTGGCCCGCCTCGCCCCGCTGCTGAAACCCGCGTTCCAGCTCGCCTGGGTCGACGACGTACGCCGCATGAACAAGTCTCTGCTGGCCGAGGGCCCCGACATCGCCGACCACCTTTTCGGCGCCGACCGCGTCTCGCTGCTGAAGGCCGGCGACCTCCTTGCGCGCGAGTTCGGGCCGCAGTGCTTCTACTGTTCGACACGATTGACCGCCACCCGGCATGTCGACCACGTGCTGCCGTGGTCCCGGGTCGGGATCGACGGCCTGGCCAACCTGGTACTGGCGTGCCCGTCCTGCAACTCCAACAAGTCCGACCTGCTGCCCTCCCCCACCCACGTCGACCATGCGCTGGGCCGTGGCCAGTCGGTGCTCGACGCGCTCGCCGCCGACATCAACTGGCCGTGCCAGTTCGATCGCGTGGTGTCTGCGGCGCACGGGCTCTACGCGACTCAGCCCGACAGCACACCGATCTGGCTGGGTCGGAAGGACATCGGAGTCCTTGGACGCGTCGACTTCGAATGGCACGCACGCTGACCCGGTTGCGGCACCGATCCGAACCGGACGGCGACTTACCACAAGTGGCATAAACTCTCGCTGTGGATCGCGCCGAGCTCAGCAGACGACGAGAGCGCGCCGGCATGACGCAGTCCCAGCTTGCTGATGCGTGTGGGATGGCCCAGCCGCACATCTCCGCCTACGAGAGCGGCAGACGGACGATCACCCCGGAGGTGGCCGCTCGAGTCGAGGCAGCAACCAGACAGCGTCCGTCGGTCCTGCTCGACCGGTATCGCGACGAGATCCGCGAACTCGTGGCCGCCCACCGAGGCTCAAACATCCGGGTGTTCGGTAGCGCCGCAAAGGGTATCGACACGATCGACAGTGACCTCGATTTACTCGTCACCTTCCTCCCAAACACTCACCTGGGCGAGGTGGGCATCTTGATGTCCGAACTCAGCGACTTGCTCGGCATCGACGTCGACGTGATCAGCGAAGGTGCGCTCATCGATGATCGCTTTTCCCGGCGTGTGCTCGCCGACGCGGTGCCTTTGTGACATCCGACGACATTGGTGAGGCCGCCGGCCACCTCCCGGTTGAGTTCCGGAAAGCCTATGCCGGGACAACCCTGGGATCTGAGCATCGGCATCCGCATTGTTTTCACTCAGCCCGTCCTCCCAACGCCTCCCTGATCGACTCCAGCGGCGCCAACAATCCGTTCGCGCCGCTCGGCACCTCGTCGAGGGCATCCCTCACCCGCTCGACGATGCGTCGCTCATCCCGACTCAGCAGCCCCGCGAAGCGGTCGTCGAGCAACCACGATGCGTCGGTCGCGGCATAGGCGGCGACCACGTCGAGGAAGATCTCCATCTGCCGGACCCGGTCCTTGGTCTCGGCGCCCGCACAGATGAACCAGTCGAATTGCCTGGTCCACAACTGTTGTCTGGCTGCGTGTCCCGATACATCGATGAACGTCCCCTGCCGAGCCTCGGTGCCGTTGGTGCGCAGGTATTCGTCGACCTCCATCGCAAGGCGAATGACGTTGTCGTCGGCCAAGGATGCCCCGACGATCAGCAGGTGCTTGGTCATCAACGTGGCCTGCAGGAGCGATCCGGCCGGCCGGGACCGGGCGTCGAAGAGCACGAAGTCGCGTCGGGTGAGCACGATGCTCTCGGGCTTGCGAAGATCGCCGTGCAGTTTGAGGAGCCATGGCCGTCCCACTTCGACGGGTTCCCACGGCAGCACCGACGGCGCTCGGTGGCCTGTCTGTGACACGGCGAGCTCGACCAGCCCGTCGTAGTTGGTGCTGATCGCCTCATGCGCACCCAGTCCCGCCAGAAGACCATGTGCAAGTGAGATTTTCGTCGGTGTTCCGAGGATCTCGGCGACCACCTCGCCGAGTACCTGCGGCTCGACTGCGTGCTTGAGGAGTTCGGCGGTATCCAGGCTCCCGAGCTTCTTCATCGGTTCGAGGTCGACACCGGCGCGGTCGGCGATCATCTGCAGCAGTTGATCCCACGACGGCAACCCGGCGGCCATGCTGACGCCGGCGCCGAGGAACAGCGCCAGGTGTCCGTCCCGGGCGAGACGGCCGAGTCGTCTGGCTTCGTCGAGCGCGTCGTCGGGCAGCACCCAGGGCAGCGGCGTGGCACCCATATCCGACATCGACCGGCGACGATGCTGGGCCGCGCTGAAAACCGACCGATCCGGGGTCACGAGGACGATGTCGACGCCGTGCTGACCGACCGAGTGCAACAGCGCGTGCAGCAAGGTGTCGAGCACGCGACCGCGGTGGGCCCCTTGACCTCCGTACCCGATGCCGAGCACCGGAATCGCGATGCGGGGCACCGCCCGCGATTCCGCCGCCGTCAGTCCCGCCATGACGATGGCCCGCACAGTCCGTTGGACCCGCTTGCCGAGGTGTTCGCCCTCGACGGCATCGTCGTCGAAGACGCTCAGGAACCACACTGCGTCGTCGGCGCGGCTCTGACCGAATCCCAGTTCCCATCCCCATCCGTCGGGCTTGGCCTGTCGGGGATCACCGGTGATCGGATGCCAGTGCGGCTCGACCCGGAAGTCGGAGTCCGTCGGGATGATCACCGCGTCGACGTCGAGGTTCTCGATGCGACCATGAAGGACGAAGAGGTGGCCGGGCTCGTGGGTGTCGTTCACGGGACGATTCTAGGAGCGGGCTGTTCTGACGAGAGTCAATCTCGAACTGAGTAGGTCAGAGGGTCCGTGGCGGCCACGTTCATCCCATTGCCGCGCCTTGTCAACACTCGCCCCATGACCGCGGGCCGAAACAGCGAGGCGGGCGGGGCGACGAGTTGCTGAACCTCCGTCCACGCGGCGTTCACCCGATCGTCTCCTGCTGAGGCGCGCATGACCCGCTGGATGTAGCGCGACACCAGACCATGTCCGGGCGGTCGCCGGCCACGGGTGTCGGGGTAGACGAAGTCTCCGCCGGTGGCGATCGTCCACGGATTGTTCACCACCGTGGCCAGGCGTGCCGCGATCCGGCCTTCGACGCCTGGACCAACGCCGTGGTGCGCAACCTCCTCACCCAGTGCTTTCGCCTGCAGCAGTGCCGAACTCATCCCCTGTCCGTAGATCGGGTTGAAGCTGGCGACCGCGTCGCCGACGGCCACATACCCCGGTGTGGACACCTGGTCCCAGCGGCGGCGAAGGCTCGACCGGAAGGTGTAGCGGCGGGGCTCCTCGAGGAACGGGCGCTCGAGGAACGGCGCGACCACGGGGTCGGCGAGGGTGCGGGCGAAAGCCTGCGCGCCGTCGGGGTCGGTCGGTGGGCTGTCGCCGAAGTAGCCACCTAGGATCACCTGCCAGCGATCGGCATCCATCGGCAGCAGCCCACCGATCCGCGGCAACGTGGGCGTGTTCTGCACCAGGATCAGCTCGCCGAGCTCCGCGTCGGCGGCGTGGCGTTCGATGACGAACCCGGTGTACTTGAGATCGACACCGACCTCGGTGATCGGCGGCTCGGGCACCTCGACAGCGCGCCGGAACGGCCCGGCGCGTCCGGTGGCATCGATGACCAGGTCGGCGTGCAACGACGGCCCGTTCTTGATACCGACCCCGACCAACCGGCCGGCGTCGTCGCGGATACCCCGGTTGACGACTCCCTGAACCACAGTGACCGACCGCAACGCCCGCACCCGGCGCCGCAGTTCGGGTTCGATCAACCGACGCCCGCACCTGGCGCGGGGGAATCCCAGATCGGGCAACACCAGGTGTCGTCGCGCGACACCCGCGGCATGCCAGTACACCGGCATACGGGTCGGGTCCGGCCCGCCCGATGCCGCGCCCTGCTCGAGCAGCGAGGCATGGAACCCGTCGAACAACTCCTCGAGCACCACGCTGCCCGCCATGACCATCGCGTGTGGGAGCAGGCCTTGCGGCGCCACACTGCCCACCGCGGCGTCGGCGCGTTCGATCACCACGACCTCGTCGACCACCGGGGCGAGGACCGCGGCCACCGCGAGTCCGCCGATACTCCCGCCGACGACGACTACCCGAGTGCTCATGATCCAGCCTTTCGTAGCAGTGTTACGTTATGTCGTTACGTTACGCTGTTCCGCTAGCCTGTCAATATGGGTAGGCCGAAGATTCACGACGACGCCACGGCCGAGCACCTGCTCACCGTGGCCGCCGACCTCATGGACGCGCAGGGGCAGGCGGCGCTGTCGGTGCGCCGGGTCGCCGACGCCGCGCACACCAGTCATCGAGCGGTCTACGCCCTGTTCGGTTCCATGCAGGGGCTGCTCGACGCGCTGGCCACCTTCGGCTACCGCGACCTCGCCACCCGGGTCGGCGAGCTGACCCCCACCGACGACCCGGTCGCCGACCTGGTACGCGCCGGAGTGGTGGGCTTTCGCGGGTTCGCCACCAGCCGGCCCGCGCTGTTCCGCCTCACCTTCGACGAGATCTCCCCCGCTGCCCTGCAACAGGATCGGGTCGTCGAGGCCGCGATCGCCAGCTACGACGCGCTGGCCGCCTGGGTCGCCCGGGTGCGTGACGCCGGGCTCATCCACCCGTCCCGCAGCGACGCCGACTGTATCTTCGCCTTTCACGCCACCTGCCAGGGACTGGCCGGCTGCGAACTCGCCGCACAGCCACCGCCTGCGGGGCCCGGTTTCTGGCGGGGTGTCGCTCCCAGCGATTTCGACGCCGTCTGGGGAGACACACTCAGATCGGTGGTTAGCGGGTTCGCTATGCCGCGCTGAATCAGACCTTCGGTCCGCACAGGTTCGCGCTCGATATTGCGACACATCGCCGTGACCTTCCCGCAGGCGACGCGCTCATATGGCAGGGACCTGTTACGACCGGCCGCGGGGGCATACTCCCTCTATGAAGACTCTTACGATCGCCACCGTGTTCGGCTTCGCTGCTCTGCTGTCTGGATGCACCGAAACCGCGGCCGACAACTCGGCGGTTTCGTCCACCGTAGTCGAGTCACCGCGAGCTCAATCCTCTTCCTCAGCCACAAGGACAGCATCTTCCGTTGCGACCCAAGCCCCTGAACCGGTGTTCTCGACGACGATGGTGCGGGCACATGGGATTACGAAGGTGAATAAGGGAGGACAGTCGAATGTCCGGTTCGTCGCAGGCAGCCGAGACGCCGCCGTTATCGAGAAGCTGGCTTTAGAGTGCGTCGATCACTTCGCCCACGAGACGAAGGCGGCGTACTGCTATGCGTACGGAACGCAGGCAGACTACGAAGTCAAGACGCCAGACTGGACACCCGCCTTCGACGAGACAATCTACGGTGGGTCTCGACCGTGCTGGATTGTTCAGGCCGGACAATCACTGAACGACGCCGACAGGGGCGATGATCCGTCGATCGTGGCGGGTCCGATTGAATCGGCTTATACATCCGGCCCCTGCCCAGGTGGCGTCCGATTCCCAAAATGACACCGACTTCCGCCCTAGATCTGATGGAAGCGGGTCTGGGCTTCTGGCCGGGGCGTCGGACCAGTGATTTCTACGTTGTCTGGCAGGACACCCTCCGATCGGTGGTCAACGCGTTCACTGCAGCGCGCTGACTCGAATCGGCCATCTACGCGATTCGCACGCTCGTCCGGCGGGCACCCGTGCGCCAAGCGAGCAAACGTGAGTGAAGCGGAGATCACGGGTGACTGGACGCGTCGCAGTACGTGGAACGTCCGCGGAAGCAAGGTCGGGTGCGCCGATAATCGCTCGGCAGACGCCCCTACCGAACCTCCGCCCGATGACCGGCAGCGACGACCACAGCTCCGATCCCTGCCGCGACTGCGAACACCAACCACAGCTCGACCTTCACGAGCAGCGCACCGACTAACGCGCCCAACAAGATCGACGTGATCGCGGCGAGTCGCCGGTTCAAAATCGTTGCCCGACTCGGCCGGGCGAACATGTCGACGGCCCAGACCGTGATCGTCGATGTCACGACCACGGTGGTCACATCGGCGACGCCCACCTTGCGTGCTGCGGCGGCTTGCATGCCCATGGCGCAGGCCGTCAGTGCTGCGGCGACGATCGCCGGGGCTGAATCTGCGGGCGTGACCGCGATGAGTATCGCGGTGGCTGCGACCAGCATGACTGAGACCGCTGCGACGGCCGTGAGTCGTGGACTCCATCCCGCCGGGCTCGAACGCATGGCGAGGCCCGCGATTCCTGCGCCGAAGATGAAGGTGCCCAACGCGAGTGCGGGACCGAGCACGGGCAGGCCGTCGGCGCCGGCGGCGCCCATGCCGAGGACCACGACGTTGCCCGTCATGTTGCCGACAAACACCTTGTCGAGACCGAGATAGCCACCGGAGTCGACGAGGCCGGTGACGAAGGTGAGGGCGAGCATCAGGGCGAGGTGGCGGGAGGGGGAGTCCAGTGCGGCGAATTTGCTTGTTGGGGTTCGGCGTTGAGTGGGTGTGAGTGTCACGGGGTGGCCCTTCGTGACGCACGCTCCTTCGTCGCGGGCTCCTCAGGGATCAGTTGGGCTTCGGCGACGAGGGCGACTTCGACGGGGGAACCGCCGGGGAGGGCATAGACGCCGACGGCGCGGCGGGCGGGTAGGCCGTCGAGGCCGAACACGGCGGCCAGCACGTCGGAGGCACCGTCGGCGACCGCCGAGAGTGCGGTGAAGTTGCTGTCGCAGGCGATGTATACGGTCATCTCTGCACAGCGGAGCGATTCCCCCGGAGCAACCAGCGAGCGCGCGGCAACCAGCGCATTCCGCACAGCAACCGCGGCGGCCTCGCGTGCCTGAACCACATCGACATCGACACCTACGCGACCGGTCAGCAGCAACTGGCCGTCAGATCGCGGCGTCATCCCGGCCGTCCGAATCGTCGACCCTACCCGGGTCGCCGGAACGTACCGGCCCTGCGGTGTCGGAACGGCAACGGCGAGGCTCTCATTCGAGGCCAAGTGCGACTCCTTCTTGTCGGGGATCGCTGCCGCCGAGCAGGAATCCCTGGGCGTCCACGGAAATGACCTGGGCGCTACCGGGTTCCCCGAGCGGCGCAATGTCGCGCACTGCGTGGCCGCGACGACGCAGTTCATCGCGGGTCTCGGCGGCGACGGTGGTCTCGATCCGGATTTCCTGGTCCTTGCCGATCGTGTTGGCATCTGACCCGGGGAACACGGTGAACCGCGGCGCCGACACCGCTTCTTGGGGGTCGAGGCCGTGATCGAGCAGATGCGAGAGCACCTGCATGTTCCACTGGACCTGTCCGTCGCCGCCGGGGGTGTTGCCGACGGCCACCAGACGGCCGGCGTCGTCGGTGGCGACCCAGGCGTTCAAGGTGTGCAACGGCTTTCGCCGGGGTTTCACCTCGTTCGGATGGCCGTCGATCAGGTAGGCGCCCCGGCCGAGGCGGTTGTTCAGCACGATCCCGGTGCCGGGGACGCTGAACTTCGCTCCGAAGGTGAAGGCCAGCGAGTGGATGAAGCTGACCGAGCGGCCCTCGTCGTCGACGACGACCAGCGAGGTCGTATCGCCGCCGGTCACCGTGAACTCGCGCGACCCGACGGAACGCGACGCCAGCGCCACACGTCCTTCAGAAACGGCCGCAGGAGAAAGCACCCGATCCGCACCGTCGTTGTCGGAGCCGCAGAACGCGAACCGATCCTCGAACGACAACCGCGCCGCGACGGCCATCCGCTCGATCGCATCGGCACTCATCCACGGGGTCATGCCGAGTTCCGGCCCGCACAGCTGCGCCTGCTGCAGCACCATCCACCCCGCCGACGGCAGCGGCGTCTGGTGGATCACCGCACCGCCATACCTCGCACTGAGGGCCGCCTCCGGAGCAACCGAACCCGCAGCCTGCCACTCGTCACCGGAGAACGGCGCACCACCCAGAGTCAAAGCCTCGACACACCGCTCGGCCAGTTCACCAGTGTAGAACGACCGCGGATCAGTCGCGAGCCGGCGGATCGTGGCAGCCAGCTCGGGCTGGGCGCGACGCGATCCGACCAGCGGTACGCGGCCGGAATCGGTGAACGCCTGAGACAGGTTGTTGTCCAGCTGAATCGACCCAAGAGCCTCGCGAACGTCGTCCCGCGTCTTCGCCGAGCACGGCAGTCCTCGCTCCGCGATCCGCGCGGCCGGCTCCCACAGCTCAGACAAACTTCGAGTGGCTCCCCCGGCGTGCAGCGCCGCCAGCGCCGCCGGAGCCCCGGGGACGGCGACGGCGAGCGGTCCGTCGAGCGGGATCGACGTCAAGCCTTGTGCGCGATAGAAGTCGGGGGTGCCGCCGTCGGGTCCGTAGCCGCTACCGTTGACCGTCCACACCGATCCGTCCGGTTCGGAGACGACGGCGAACGCGTCGCCGCCGATGCCGCACTGTCCGGGCAGGGTCATCCAGGTGATGGCCGCGGCGGCGAGTGCGGCGTCGATCGCGTTCCCGCCCGACGCCAGCACCTGGAGTCCCGCAGCGCTGGCCAGCGGATGGCTGGTGGCCACCATCCCGCGGGTGGCCATGGTGGGCGGGCGGTGCGCGGCCGCGGTCATGAGGTGGCCCGGAGCTTCCTGCGCCGCGGGCCCTCCGGCGGCTCGGCCGGGTCGATACCGACGAAGATCTCGCCGTCACGCTCCTGGCACGGATAGGTCTTGATCGGCTCGGTGGCCGGCGGGCAGATCGGCTCGCCCGTCTCCAAGTCGAAAGTGCTTCCGTGACAGGAACATCCGATGCCGTCCTGCACGAGTTTCCCCGAGGAGAGCAGGCAGTCCAGGTGTGAGCAGTAGTTGGAGGTCGCGTATGCCTTGCCGTCGAGACGGGAGATGGCGAACTCGTACCCCTCGGAGTAGAAACGCCGCACGATGCCTTCCGGCACCTGACCCGACCGGGCAACCCGCTTGAATTCCATGGCTTTTCCTTCTGTGGTGAATGTCTGTGTCCGTCAGCCCGATGGCGTCAGGTAGATGGTCTTCTCGGACTGGTAGAACTGCATCATCGAATCGCCGGCCTGTTCCTTGAACGTCTGGGTGCTCGACGCCTTGTAGCCGCCGAACGGTGCGTTCATCGCCATCCCGGTGGTGGGCTGGTTGATCTTCACCAGACCGGTCTGCGACTGGTGGGCGAAGTCCATGGCGCGCTGCAGATCCCGGGTTATGATCGCGGCACTCATGCCGAACCGGGTGGCGTTGGCCAGCTCGAGCGCCTCGGCATGGTCGCGGGCGCGCTGCACGGCCAGCACCGGACCGAAGATCTCCTCACGGACGATCCGCATATCCGGAGTGGCATCGGTGAAGACGACGGGACGGGCGAAGAAGCCTGCGCGATCGTCCATTGCCGGCTCGGGCGTACGCAACACCGCGCCCTCCGCCAGTCCGGCGGCGACGTATTCGCGGTACTTGTTCAGCTGGGCGGCGCTGGCGAGCGGTCCCATGGTGACGTCGCTGTCCAATCCCGAACCGACGACGAGCTTTTCGGCCCGCGCGACGACGGCGTAGACGAGTGCGTCGTGGATCTCGTCGACCACGATGAGCCGGCTGGTGCCGGTGCACGCCTGCCCCGAGAGCCCGAACGCACCCTTGACGACGGTCGCGGCGGCCATCTCGATGTCGGCGTCGCCGAGCACGACGGTGGGATTCTTGCCGCCCATCTCCAGCTGGGCGCGGCGCTGGGGCCCGACCTGCTGGTGGATGGCATGGCCGACGTCGGTGGAGCCGGTGAAGGTCACCGCATCGACCCGGTCATCGGCGGCGACGGCCGCGCCGGCAACTCCTCCGCCCTGCACCAAAGCGATGGCGCCAGTGGGCAATCCGCCAGCCAGCAGGGCCTCGACCAGACGCTGCCCCATCAACGGCGTGATCTCGGACGGCTTGAACAGCACGGTGTTTCCGGCCGCCAGGGCGGGCCCGATCTTGCGGGACGGGATGTTCAGCGGGAAGTTCCACGGGGTGATCGCGCCGACGCAGCCGACCGGTTCGCGCACGGTGTAGACGAGCGTGTTCCCGGCCGCGGGGTAGGTGCTGCCACCCGATCGCACGGCCTCAGCAGCGTAGAACCGCAGGTTCATCGGTGTGCGGCCGACCTCCATGGTTGCCTCGGCGCGGGTCTTGCCCTCCTCGCGGATCATCTCCTCGATCAACTGCGGCGCGCGGGATTCGAGATGATCTGCCGCGGCCTCCAGGATGCGGGCGCGCCGTTCCGGCGGTGTGGCGGCCCACTCCGGTCCGGTCTTCACCAGGCCGTCGACGGCGGCGTGCACGTCGTCGGCGGCGGAGTCGGGGAAGGTGCCGACGATCTGGCCGGGATCGGCGGGGTTCACGCTCTCGAAGGTAGCGCCGGAGGCGGCGGGAAGCCATTGTCCGCCGATGAAGTTGGCGCCGCTGATCGCTTGCTGGGTCATGCCAGTACTCCTTCCTCGCCGAGTTCCCAGAGGTCGAGGTCCTCGTCGGAGAGCATGGCGCGGTCGAATGGTCGGCCGAGCATTTCGCGGGCGGCCATGATGTCCTCGCCGCGGTCGATGGCGAAGGCGGCGGTCAGGTGTCCGTCGCGGAGGTAGAAGGCGGAGAACTCGCGGTCGTCGACGCTGCCGCGGAACACCAGGTCGTCGGCGCCCTGATGGTGTCCGGTGAACTGGATGTTGAACTCGTATTGATCCGACCAGAACCAGTGAGCGCTGTCGTCGGGCTTCTCCTCGCCGAGGATGGCTCGCGCGACGACGGAACCCTGGCGGTTGGCGTTGTCGACGTGCTCCACGCGCACGTGCCGGCCGGCGGCCTCCGAGTAGCGGGCGGCGACGTCGCCGACCGCGTAGATGCCCGGCTGCGAGGTGCGGCCGACGGTGTCGACGACGATGCCGTTGTCGACGTGCAGTCCGGCGGCGACGGCCAGTTCGGTGCTGGGTTCGATGCCGATGCCGATCACCACGTCGTCGACGTCGAGGACGGTGCCGTCCGACAGGGACAGTTGCAGTCCCGAGGACCCGTCAGCAACCGATTCGACGCCGACGCCGCAACGCAGGTCCACGCCGTTGCTGCGGTGCAGGTCTGCACAGAGTCCGGCGATCTGCGCGCCGAGGCGCGGCTCGAGGATCTGTCGTCCGGCCTCGACGACGGTCACGTCGAGGCCGAATCCTCGAGCGGTGGCGGCGATCTCGAGTCCGATGAATCCGCCGCCGACGACGGCGAGTCGACTTCCGGCACGCAGCCGGTCCCGGAGCCGGACGGCGTCGTCGAAGGTGCGGAGGTAGTGGACACGCGGCGAGGAGCCGACCGCGAATCCCGGCAGCTCTCGGGGCCGGCCGCCGGTTGCGAGCACGACGGCGTCGGCGGTCAGCGTCTCCCCGCCCACAAGGCTCAGTGTGCGGGTAGTGGGGTCGATCGCCTCGACGCGGGTGCCGGTGCGGATGGTGATGTCGTTGTCGGCGATGACCTTCGGGGTCAGCAGTGCCAAAGACGCGTCGTCGGCGGTGCCGGCCAGGAATTCCTTCGACAGCGGGGGCCGCTGGTACGGGGCATGTGATTCCTCACCGAGAAGCGTGATGGCGCCGTCGAATCCGCGTCGGCGCAGGGTGCGGGCGGTGACCGTCGAGGCGTGGCCGGTCCCGACGATCGCGACACTGGTGATGCTCATGAGATGTTCCTCTGCTGGGTGTCACCGGTGCGGGGCGACAGGTCCACGTGGATGGTGTCGTCGACCACCCGCACCTGGTAGGTGGGCTGGCAGACGTCCTGATCGGGTTCGTAGCCGGTTTCCAGGTCGAACTGCCATTGGTGGCCGGGGCAGATGACGCGGCCGTGCAGCATCGTGCCCTTGGACAACGACCGGTTCCTCTGGTGCACGCACAGGTCGTCGAAGGCGTACACGTTTTCGCCGGCGGCGAACAGGGTGATCGCGCGGCCTTCCAGTTCGACACGTAACTTGCGGCGGCGCTTGAGTTCTCGCGTGGTGGCGGCCGCCACCCAGTGGCCTGTCTCCAGGACGGCCTGCGAATCGTCTGCCATGTGGTCACTTCCCTCCGTGGCGGCTCGCCGTGAGGGCCTGAACTGTGCAGGCCCTCATGGCAATCCGGTGGTGTCATGCGCCGGACAGTTCCAGGTCGGGGGCGACGTAGGTGTCGTAGAGACCCTTGGTGTAGGAGAAACGCATCTCCGCACCCCACCGCACCAGCTGCAGGCAACGTTCCTGCAGCTGCGGGGTGTCGGCGCAGTCGAGCACGATCTGGTAGCCACGCTCGCCGTGCACCACGTCGGAGGTGATATGCAGGTCGAAGAACTCGATCTCGTCCTCGGTGAAGCCGTAGACCTCACGCAGCGGGACGATCTGCTTCTTGTAGATGCTCGGCACCTGCGACTCCAGGCCGACGACGAGCGCCGCGGTGGCGACCACGAAGTGCTCACGCTGCGACACCGCGTAGCACCACGACTGCAGGCCGCGGGTGATGGCGTTCATGTTGTTCGGATCTTCGATCCGCTCCTTGGTGGTGCCGCAGGCCTCGCCGAACTTGATGAGCAGGTCTGTGTGCCGGATGTCGGCCAGTTCCTCCTCGTACATGTTCTGCAGGGTGAAGTCCTTGGCGTCGGTGAAGTGATCGGGGGTGTTGGCATAGATGTTGGCCAGGTAGTCGGCGAACGGTCCGACGTAGTGGTAGTGGTTCTCCGCCCAGCGGGCGAAGTGCTCCTTGGTGAGCGTGCCGTCGGCCCACGCCTTGCTGAACGAGGCGTTCTTGGCCTCGCGGCCCTTGATCGCGTTCTCGAGCGCCGCCCGGAACTCGTCGCGTCCCATGAGAGCAGTCATGGTCGAAGTCCTTTCGAAAGTGGTATCAGGAGTTGATGATTGGGCTGGATAGTTGACCGCAACGTTGCGGATCGAATCGAAAGGCCCTCACCCGGAGAGCGTTTCGATATCGGTGAGACTAGGAGCGGCCCGCCGGTCGCGGCCACGGTCACTGTGTCGGTGAATCGCGCCCGGATCGGGTCAGAGTGCACGGCTCAGCTGACGCCGGCGGAGACGACGGCCTCGAATTCGGCGAGCATGGCCGCGCCGACCGCCTTGTCCTGCTCGCCGTTGCCGCCGCTGATGCCGATGCCGCCGACGATCTGCCCCTCGTGGACGAGCGGGAACCCACCAACGAAGGTGGCGAACTTGCCAGGCAGCATGTGCGAGATGCCGAAGGCCTCGTTACCGGGCAGCGCGGGACCGTTCGGCGGTTCGTTGAACAGGTGGGTGGCGCGCTCGTGCCCGGCGGCGGTGTAGGCCTTGGCCATCGAGATCTCCACGCCGGTGATGCGGGCGCCCGGAAGGCGGTGCAGCGCAATGACGTTGCCGCCGTCATCGCAGACGCACAGGGTCTGCTTGACGCCGATCTCGGCGGCCTTGGCGGCGCCGGCGGCCAGGATCGGGAGTGCGTCGTCGAGCGTGATGCGCAGAATCCGGTGCATATGAGTCAACCTTCGATCGCGGGGTGGGACTGGGGTCTGTCGCCGTCGATGTGCGGCGTGATGACCATGAAACCGGATGAGCCGCGATCGCGAACCTGTCAAGATGACCCGAGAATCCCCGTCTGGTTGACTATTGTGCACATAGTGATGGACGGATTGCCTTGGTATCTGATTCAGGTACCGCTACAAGCACCGACGGCCTCGACAGCCGACAGCCTCGGCGAAAGCAGGTCCCCATGGAACCGCACCCCCGACTGACCCTCGGCGGCCTCCTCGACGAGACGCTCATGGAAGGCGCCCGCGTGATCTCCGACCACGCCGATCCGGCCGCGCCAGTGACCTGGGCGTTGCCGTTCGCCGAGGTGATGACCCGCTACGACGACCTCGCCGCCACCGTCGTCTACGCCCGGCCCGAGTCGCTGGCCGCGAAACCGACGAGCATGAGTTCGCTGGCCGCGCGCGGCGCGTCGGCGATAATCGTCGACGGTCCGCTCCCGCCCGCGGTCACCCGAGACCAGATCCCCGCCGGCCTGGTCGTCATCGAGATGGGCTTCCCGATCGGCTTCTCCGCGCTCAACCGTCTGCTCGCCGAACGCACCCTGACCCAGGAAGTGCACGTCATGCGGTACGCGACGCATGTGCACCAGTCGCTGGCCGGGCTGCTGCACCGCGGCGCCGGCATGACGACGCTGCTGCGGGAGGTGTCGGCGCTGTCGCACTCGCCCGCGCTGGTGTTCGACGCGCGCTGCGACATCGTCGCCGCCAACGGCCTGGAGAAGGCGACACTCGAACTCGTCGCGGGGCCGCTGCGAGATCGGCTCACCGGACGCGAGGACGTCCGCGACCACCACGATGCGGCGACGATGACGGTGGAGACCCCGGACGGCGAGTGGACCAGCACCGTCGCCCCCATCCGGCTCGGCAAGTACTTCGAGGGCTGGGTGGTGATCCTGCACCGCGGCGACCGGCCCGGCGACCACGACCTAGCCCAGCACGAAGTGGTCGCGACCCAGGCGACGGCGATCATCGGCTCGGAGATGTTGCGACAGCGCAGCGTCGAGGAAGCCGAGGAACGCGCCCGCGGGGACTTCGTGCAGGCCCTGGTGCACGGCGGATTCGGCACCGAGTACGAGATGTGCACGCGCGCCGAGTATCACGACATCGACCTCGACGCGACATTCGCGGTATTCGCGACCCGCGCCCTGGGGTCCCGCGCGGACGGGGCCGAACCGCAGGCGGACCGCACACTGTTGCGGCTGGCCCGGTATGCGGCGAGTCTGTTGCCACACAAGGATGTTCGGTCGTACCTCGCGGTGCTCGGCGACATCGTGGTGGTGGTCCGCACGGTCCGCGGCTCCACGCCCGCCGAGATCGACGACGAGGTCCGGGAGTATGCGGTGGCGATGGCCGACGACCTCACCTCCCGCGGGCACGCATTGTCGGCGGTGGCGTACGGTGCGGCGGCGGTCGGGGCCACGCAGATCCGGGAGAGCTACCGGGAGGCGCGCGTCGCCCTCGACATCGCCGCTCGCATGCACATCACGGGCGCGGTCGCCTATCAGGATCTGCGCTCGTTCGGGGTGCTCGAGCAGATCGCCGACACCGAACGCAGCCGTCAATTCACCGCCGACGTCCTCGGGCCGATCCGGCTGGGCACGGAGCTGCACACCATCCTGCTCGCCTACCTCGAACACGGCGGCAATGTGAACGCGGCCGCGCGGGCGCTGAACATGCATCGCAACACGATGCTGTCCAAGCTGGACCGGTTGTCGCGGGCGGTCGGCTGCGACATCCGGGTGCCGGAGAACCAGTTCACCGTGTGGCTGGCGCTGCGGCTGGAGCTGCTCGACAGCCTCGGGTCGTCGCTGGCCCGCGAGATGAGTTACCGCTGACCCGCGAGCGCGGGTTCGGGCGGTTCGACCGTCTCCGGGTTGGAGCCGAGGAACGACGCCGCCAGACCGATCGCGGCTATCACGGTGGTGACCGCGAACAGCGCCGGATAGTCCCAGTGCTGCAACGCCACCGACACCCAGGCGGCGCTCAAAGCTGAACCACCGAAGCGGAGCAGGTTGAACAACCCCAGTCCGGTGCCCTGCGCGCCGGCCGCTGATCGGGTGGAGCCCGCGGCCGCGGGCGTCTGGACCAGAGCCACCCCGATGCCGGTGAGGACGAGCACCGCGGCGAGCCATCCGAGCGGCACCGTCACCGCGGTGACCACGGCCAACAGGGTCTGCGCGAGGATCAGCGTGATCAGCCCGGACCGCAGGATCGGGCGGGCGCCGAGCCGGTCGCTCACGCGGCCGACCGGGGGTGCGAGCAACGCCATCGTCGCGGGCAGCGCGAAGAGCAGGATGCCGGCGACCGTGGTGCTGGCGCCGTGGGCCAGCGCGTACAGCGGGATCGCGAGCAGCGTCGCCCCCAGCGCGAACATCTGCGCGAACGCCGCACAGGCACTGCGCGCGAACCGCGGCTCGACGACCGCCCGCATGTCGATGAACGGGACGGGGACACGCAGGCAGTGCCACACGGCGTAGGCCAGGAGGACGACAGCGGCGCCGAGCAGTGCGGGCACGATCCAGGGCGACGTCGAGTCGGCACCGACCAGCGTGACGCCGAGGATCAGTAACGCCGCCCCGAGGGTCAGCGTGGCAGCACCGACGACATCGAGGCGCATCGTCTGGCCCGGGTAACGCGGCACACTGCGCAGCGTCAGAACCAGCCCGACCAGCGCGATCGGCGCCAGCGGAACGAACACCCAGCGCCATCCCGCGGCGTCGGCGAGCAGGCCGCCGACCGACGGTCCGACCGCCTGCCCGATGCCGTTGACGCTGGCCCACGCCCCGACCGCGCGGGCCCGACGGTGCGGTCCGAACAGCCACGCGATCAGTCCCATCACCGCCGGGGCGAACACCGCGGCGGCGAGACCGGCCATCGCGCGCCAGGCGATGAGGATCTCCAGAGTGGGCGCGGTCGCGGCGCCCAGCGAACAGACCGCGGTCAGGGCAAGCGCGGCGCAGTAGATACGGCGGCGCCCGAAGCGGTCGCCGACGTATCCGGCGAGCGGCATCGCGGCGGCGAAGGTGAGCAGGAAACCGACGACGACGAGGATGCCGCTGCCGAGCGGGGCGTCGAAGTCGGCAAGGATGTCCGAGAGCGGCACGTTGACCACACCGTTGCTGAGGGTCCCGACGAAGGTGCCGGTCAAGAGCGCCGCCAGAGCCACCGGGGTGCCGGCGTCGTCGCCCGGGATTGTGCCGTGCTCGGCTCGGCGTACCGTCATCTCTTCCTCTGCTCGCGCGGGATTCTCCGAAACCACCGTCGGACTCTCTGACTTCTCGTCACGATGTTTCCACTCGGACGGGGGGAGACGAACTCGTGACGAAGGTCAGAGTGCACAGGGAATTGGTGGCACCGTGTACACAGTGCCCATCGACATCGTCCGGTGATTTTGAGCCGTGACCAGGGCGGAAACAGCCAGTTCCCTTCCGAGTTACATCGCGGTCACAGACCCGGACAACACTGCGGAAAACGTTCACTGTGCACACGAAACCGGGAGATTCCGTGTGCATCGTATTGATTGACCGGTCGGAGTGGCGGGGGGATTGTCTTCACCACCACAGCCCCTTTCGTTCACTCTCCCGTTAAGGATTCAGCACTGTGCAGCCCATAGATCTCACCGCCGCCCACTGGGTGTACCTGGCCGGCGTCATCGTCATCATCGCCACGATGGTGATGCGCAAGAACATCGTCGTTCCAGCCGTCATCGCGACATTCCTGACGGCGTTCGCGTTCTCCGACAGCATCGTCACGGCGATCGCGTCGATCTTCAACGCGAGCCTCGTTGCCGCGAAAGAGTTGTTCAACATCTTCCTGATCATCGCGCTGGTCACCGCCATGCTCGGCGGGCTGCGCCAGATGGGCGCCGACCGCTTGATGATCGCGCCGTTCCGCAAGGTGATGCGGAGTCCGACCAGCAGTTTCGTCGTCCTCGCCGTCGTCACCTATGTGATCTCACTGTTCTTCTGGCCGACGCCGGCGGTGCCGCTGGTGGGTGCCGTGCTGATCCCGGTGGCCATTCGCGCCGGGCTCTCGCCGATGTCGGTGGGCATGGTGATCGCCATCGCCGGGCAGGGTATGGCGCTGTCGTCGGACTACGTGATGAAGGTGGCGCCGGGTATCTCGGCGAAAGCAGCCGGGATCGACCCCGACGCGGTCGCCGACAAGTCGCTCATCCTGTCGCTCATCGTCGGCGGCGTCGCCTTCCTGATCACGTTCGTCATGCAGCGGCGTACCTGGCGCGCACCGTCGGCGGAGCTGCTGACCGAGTGGGAGAACGAGGCCGACCGGCATGTCGCCACCGTGGAGGCTGCCGACTCGGAGGCTCTGGAAAACAGTGGGACGGAAGCGTCGTCCGGCGGAACCGGTTCGGGTTCGATCGTCCGGTCGTCCGGCGGTTCCGACGGCGGTGTCACGACGACGGGCGGATCGACCGGCACTGCCGTGCTCGACCACGGGACGCCGTCCGACGATGGCGGGAATGGAATCGAGCGCACCCGCAAGGCGATGATCTTCGCGGTCCTGGTGCCGCTGGTGTACTTCGTCTTCATCGCCTATCTCGTGCTGGGCAAGATCGGTGTCGTCCCCGAACTGAAGGGCGGAGACGCTGCCGCGATGGTCGGCGGTATCGCCGCGCTGCTGCTGTTCGCGGTGTGCGCCGCCGACGAACCGAGCAAGTTCCTCGAGACGACGGCCGAGCACCTCGTCGACGGTTTGGTCTTCGCATTCAAGGCCATGGGCATCGTGCTCCCGATCGCCGGGTTCTTCCTCATCGGCAGCGCCGACTACGCCGGCCAGATCCTCGGCCTCTCCGATGATGCGACGGCTCCCGCGTTCCTCTACGACCTGGTCACCGCCGGGGAGGCGCACCTGCCGAACATCCCGATCTTCACCAGCTTCGGTGTCCTGCTCGTCGGTCTCGTCGCCGGTCTCGAGGGTTCCGGCTTCAGCGGCCTGCCACTCACCGGTGCACTGGCCGGTGCGCTCGCCCCCGGTTCCGGCATCGACCCCGCCACGCTGGCCGCGATCGGTCAGATGGGCAACATCTGGTCCGGCGGCGGCACTCTGGTCGCGTGGTCGTCGCTGGTCGCGGTCGCCGGCTTCGCCCGGGTCCCCGTCATCAGCCTGGCCCGGAAGTGCTTCCTACCGGTGATCAGCGGGTTGATCATCTCGACGGTGATCGCGACGTACTTGTTGTAGGCCGCACCCTGATCGAACCGATGGCCCACTGCACTGGCGAGAGTGCGGTGGGTTCTCGGTGTTTGGGGCCCAGGTGTGTGCTGGTCCCGGGGCCCTGTCGTCTGCGATTGGGTGCGCATACCCTCAAGCCATCGCCGACATCACTTCCGTTGAACGGAACGCTGCTCTTGCCAGATCCATGGTTGCCGACGTTGCCTTACGGGCATGCTGCCGCCATTGACTCCCAGGGCCAACCACTACGGCCACGATGTGGCCTCGCTGGTACCGAGCGCGAACGGGCTGACGGGGATCGTCGAGCTGTCACCGGGTCACGACGAGATCTGGCGCCGGGCCAAGAAGTATCTCGCCGTTCGCGACAATGACGTCCACACGCTGTATGCCTACGGCATCGGACACGCTCTGGTGTCGCAGCAGCCCGACGCCGATCCCGACGTGGTGCTGCCCGCGATCCTCCTGCATGACACCGGCTGGTCGCAGGTACCCGAAGACGACGTCCTGTCGGCCATCGCTCCGGGCGCCGGACGCAAAGACCTGGTCTTGCAGCACGAACGCGAAGGCGCCCGCATCGCACAATCGATCCTCGACGAGGTCGGCTGGGACGCCGACCGGACCAGCGAAATCGTCGCCATCGTCGACGGCCACGATTCCCGCCGCGAGGCCGTATCCCTCAACGACGCGCTGATGAAAGACGCGGACAAGATCTGGCGCCTCACCCCGCACGGCGTCGACACGGTGATGAACTGGTTCGGATTGACACGCGAGGAGGCGCATCGTCTGATCGCCAGCCGCGTTCACGACCACCTTCTCAGCGACACCGGCCGGGCCTTCGCGCGCCTTCTCGCCGCGATCGTGTCGATCGACACCGATCCCGAGCGTGTGGCCCTCGGCTGAGGATGCCGCGTAGCCTGGCGCCGTGGCGAACGCGAAGCGCGGCGACGGCCGCACCGTCACGTCGAAGGTGCTCGCGATGCTGTCCGCCTTCGAGGAGGTCGGCGGCGCCCTGACGCTGAGCGAACTGGCTCAGCACGCCGACATCCCGCTGCCCACCGCGCATCGACTGGCCGCCGAGCTGGTCGAGTGGGGCGCGTTGGAGCGCACCCCACACGGCAGGTACGTGGTCGGCCTGCGCCTCTGGGAGGTCTCACAGAACGCCGGCCGTCAACTGCGCGACGCCGCCCGGCCATTCCTCCAGGACCTGTTCTCGCTCACCCAGGAGACCGCTCACATCGCGGTGCGCGACGGCCGCGACGCGCTCTACATCGACCGCGTGTACGGCTCCACCCGCGTACCCCGCGCATCCCGGGTCGGTGGACGGCTCCCTCTGCACGCGACCGCGGTCGGCAAGGTACTGCTCGCCTACGAGGAGGACTGGGTTCGTGAGGCCTACCTCTCGGCGCGACTCGAGGGACCGACTCGTCGCACCCACGTCCAACCCGAGCAGCTCTCCGCCGAGCTCGACCGGGTCCGCGCGCAGGGGTACGCCGTCACCCTCGAGGAGGTACGCGAGGGGTCCTGTTCGATCGCGGTGCCCGTGCACACCAGCCCACTGCCGTCGGCGCTGGGCCTGGTGATGCCCTCCACCAAGGCCACGCAGATGGAGCGACACCTACCCGCGCTGCGCGGCGTCGCCGGCCGCATCGAGGCGGCTGTCCGGATCCCCCAGTCGGCGCCCGGGGTCCGCGGTCCCCGACGGCCGCTGACAAAATAACCCACTTCCGTTGAATGGAAGTTGCGCATAGACCGCGGGCTGTGCTTGTCATCACTATGTGTGTGCGGAACCGATCCGCATCACGTCACACAGGAGGTGCCGATGACACGCACAGAGGCCGCGCCCCGATCGGGTGGGAATCCCGCCACCGGCGCGGGGTGCCCGGTGCACCACGGCTACGAACCCTTCAACCAGAACAACCCGTTCGTGTCGTATGCGGCTCTTCGTGCCGAGGAGCCCGTCATGTACGACGAGCGGATCGGCTACTGGGTGGTCACCCGCTACGACGACGTCAAAGCGGTCTTCAACGACTGGGAGACCTTCAGCAGCGAGAACGCCCAGGCGCCCGTCCGTGAGCGTGGCCCCGAGGCCAAACGGATCATGGAGGAAGGCGGGTTCACCGCGTACTCGGGATTGTCCGCGCGCATCCCGCCGGAGCACACCCGCATCCGCAAGATCGTCCAGACCGCGTTCACCCCGCGCCGCTACAAGGCCCTCGAGCCGGCGATCCGCGCCAACGTCGTGGCCCAGCTCGACGCGATGCTCGCACGCGACACCAAGACCGGCGACCTGCTCCGCGACCTCGCCTACGACGTCCCGACCATCACGATCCTCACCCTGATCGGCGCCGACGTCACGCAGGTCGACACCTACAAACGCTGGTCCGATTCGCGCGCCGCGATGACCTGGGGCAACCTCTCCGACGACGAGCAGATACCGCACGCACACAATCTCGTCGACTACTGGAACGAATGCCTGCGACTGGTCGCCGACGCCCACGAGAACGACCGCGACAGCCTCGTCGGCGATCTCGTCCGGGCTCAGCACGAGGGTCAGGAGATCTCCGATCACG
This sequence comes from Gordonia rhizosphera NBRC 16068, assembly GCF_000298195.1. GTDB lineage: Bacteria > Actinomycetota > Actinomycetes > Mycobacteriales > Mycobacteriaceae > Gordonia > Gordonia rhizosphera. Next base: position 22,400 of record NZ_BAHC01000136.1, read on the forward strand.
AGATCGCGTCGGTCTGCTACAGCCTGCTGTTCGCCGGCCACGAAACCACCACCACCCTGATCTCGAACACCCTGCGCGTTCTGCTCTCACATCCCGATCAATGGCAGCAGCTGATCGATGACCCCACGAAGATCCCGGCGGCCGTCGAGGAGGTCCTCCGCTACAGCCCTTCGATCGTGGCATGGAGGCGCAAGGCCCTGGTGGACACCACCGTCGGGGGTGTGAACATCCCGGCCGGCGCCCAACTGCTGCTCGTGATGGGATCGGCCAATCGGGACGCCGCGCATTTCGAGGATCCGGAATCGTTCGACATCAACCGCGCCAATGCCCGCACTCACCTCGCGTTCGGCTACGGCATCCACTACTGCCTGGGCAACATGCTCGCCAAGCTGCAGGACAAGATCGTCGTCCAGGAGGTCATCAACCACGCCCCCCGACTGCGCCTGATCGATCCCGACGCCATCACCTTCGGCGACAACCTGTCGTTCCGCGCCCCCACTTCTGTTCCCGTCACCTGGGAGGACTGACCAGACATGACCACCAACCCCTACGTGACCTTCTTCGATTCCGGAGAGACCCCGACCCTCGAATCGCTGGGCGGCAAGTGTGCCTCACTCGTCACCTTGACGGCGGCCGGGATGCCCGTCCCGCCGGGATTCGCGGTGACCACCGCGGCCTATTCCGAGTTCGCCGACCAGAGTGGGCTCAAGGCGAAGATCGAGACCTCGCTGGCTCATCTCGACGCCGATGACGTCGTGGCCGTGGACTCGGTGTCGGCCAGCATCCGCGATCACATCCGCTCGTGCGCCGTGCCGACCGCCATCCGCGAATCGGTCGTCAACGCCTATCAATCGCTGCAATCCCGGTTCACCGCTCCGGCACCCGTCGCTGTCCGGTCATCGGCGACGGCCGAGGATCTTCCCGGCGCGAGTTTCGCCGGACAGCAGGACACCTACCTGTGGTTGTCCGGCCTGCAGGCGGTGCTCGACCACATCCGGGAATGCTGGGCGTCGCTGTACACCAGTCGCGCGATCATCTACCGGCTCAAGAACGATATCCCCGACGACGGACTCGCCATGGCCGTCGCCGTGCAGAAGATGGTCAACTCCCAGACCTCAGGCGTGGCGATGACCATGAACCCCACGACCGGCGACCGGTCCAAGATCACCATCGACGCCTCCTATGGCGTCGGCGAGATGGTCGTCAGCGGACAGGTGACCCCGGACAACATCGTGGTCGACAAGGTCATGCTCTCGCTCGTCAGCGAGACCATCGGAGCCAAGCACCACGAACTCGTGCCCGACGCGACCACCGGCCGCCTGGTGGCGCGCGAGGTCGCGGCCGAACGCCGCTGCCGCCGGTCGATCTCCGACGAAGAGGTAGTCGCCATCGCCACGATGGCCAAACGTGCCGAAAAGCACTACGGGTGTCCGCAGGACATCGAGTGGGCCATCGACCGTGATCTCCCCGAGGGCCAAGGGCTGCTGCTTCTGCAGGCCCGACCCGAAACCGTCCATTCCACCAAACCTCCCGTCGCCGCGCCCGCCACACCGGTCACCGTCGGTGCATCGACCTCACCCACCGGATTCCTCAGCGGGATCACCTCCTCCCTCACCATGAACAGGAAGAACGCATGACGACCACGCAGGAACCCATCGACACCGCCCGGATGAAGTCCTTCCCGAAGCCCTCCGATCTGCCCGTACCCGCGGGCGCCGAAGGCTGGGAGAAGCTCTACCCGTACAACCTGGTGTTCCAGAACCTCAGCGGTGGCGAGGACGAGAAGTTCTGGTTCTGCGACAGCCAGCACTGGCCGACGGTGTTCAAACCGTTCGAGACCATCGGTGGCGAGTTCGCCGTGAAGTGCTTGGGCCAGTACAACACTCGACACCTGCTCATCCCGCCGGCCAACGGTATCGAGTTCAAGATCCATCTCGGCTACCTCTACATGTCGCCGGTCGCCGTGCCCGAGGACCAGATCGCCGCTCGGGTCCCCGAGTTCGAGCGTCGTGCCAGTCACTACTTCCAGAACTGGGACAGCCTTCTCAACGCCTGGCGCGACAAGGTTCGGGGAACCATCGACGAGATGGAATCGCTGAGCTTCCAGCCACTTCCGGACATGGTTCCCTTCGATGACATCGTCTCCGGCAAGGCCAAGGACGGGTCCGAGGTCCTCATGGAGAACTACGACAGGCTGATCCAGCTCTGTTATCAGAACTGGCAGTATCACTTCGAGTTCCTCAACCTCGGCTACCTGGCATACCTGGACTTCTTCGGCTTCTGCAAGCAGGTCTTCCCCGGCATTCCCGACCAGGCGATCGCCAAGATGGTCCAGGGCGTGGACATGGAATTGTTCCGGCCGGACGACGAGC
>NZ_BAHC01000135.1 GCF_000298195.1 Gordonia rhizosphera NBRC 16068
GCGGGCACCGCGGGCAGGGGAGTACCAAGGCCCGCGCTACAGCATCGCGTTCTTCGCCCAGGCCAACACCGACGCGATGATCGACAGCCCCAAGGGCAAGTACCCGTCCATCACCGCAGGGGACTACCTGACCCAACGAGTGACCGCGAACGCACTGTGACACAACAGTTCTCGAGCAGTCCCCGGAGTCGGTACACCGACTCCGGGGACTGCAGCACCAGCCACAGCGGAGCTCACAGGCCACGTCGCAGCCCACGGGTGAAGGCGGAGACGCGTGTCGCTGCGATGACCACCGTCGAGGTTCTCGAGCCACCGCGAGGGTTGTCACGTTCGCCCCGGCTGTGCGCAGCACCCCGCCGATGCTGATCGCCGTGATTTTGACGGAGAGCGCGATCGCCGTGAGTGGCATCTGCACGCCCTTGACCAGGCTCATGCCTTCGCCGCCGGTGGTCTGCGATGTCACGGTGCACGGTGAGAGCGCCCAGCGGTTTGCTGATCTGGCTGCCGATGGAGCCGCGGACGCACCGAAGCGCCGAGATCACGCGCCTAATCTCGCGCATCCGCCGGCAGATCGCTGGCCGTGACGTGACGATTCGCCGGGTCAAGGCGCACTCCGGTCACGGACTGAACGAAAACGGCTGACCGCCTCGCACCTCGCGATCGCCGCTCGACGCAACACGATCGCCGATGTACCCACGGCCACCCGCACCGTGACCGCCGGAGAACAGTGTCGCCGACCGGACCGTCACCACAATGCCGACAGCCCGACAGCAGGCCAATGACCGGGGACGTCGGCCCGCCTCCATCTACTGCATTATCACCGCTTCTACTTGACAGAAGGCGAACTTATCGGGCACGAGGTCCTGCACGGCCCGATGTCGGGGATTCTACGGACGTTTATGGGGCGGCTCCCAAACCGCCCGGGATCTGCTCATCCGGGCGCTGCGCTGAACCCCGGTCCAGTCCGGCCGGGGTGGCGGCGGCTGGCCCCTGCCGGGTGCCACTGCGGTGTTCTATACTGGTGTGGTCGCGGTGAAGAGCCGCGGAAGTGAGGCCGGGAGCCCGCACGTTTTGCGTGGTCGCCCGGTCTTTGCGCTGTCTACGAGACCTCGATCACCTCGATGACACCGTCGTCCGCGAGTTTGCGCCGGTGCCCGTGGCCCGACGGCCCACGCGAGGATGTCAGCCGCCCAGAGCAGCTCATGGGAGCGCGGTGTATCAATGACAACCTGGATGCGGTCGTGTATCCCGGCTTGGGCCAGGACTCCCACGACCGCAGTGTGGTCCTCTCGGTCCTGGGAGCAGGACTCGATAAGAATCCGAGTCGCCTTGAGCTCGATCGCTTTGGCGGCAAGGGTTTGCAGTAGTTCGGTGCGTACGTCGCGTTCGCGGCGGCCGCGGAGTGCACCAATGAACACGACAGCGGTCGTGATTGGCTGTTTGCGTAGGAACTCGGCGAGGATGCGATCGCGACTCTGTTTGCTCTCGGAATGCATGTGGACACGGTCGCGGTTGGCCGGTTTGAGCGCGCGTAACACCCGTCTGGATTGTGCGAGGTCGCCGGACGCCACGGCGGCGGCCACCAAGATGTAGTTTGCGCCGCGGGTCTCATCAACGAAGATCTCGACAGTGGACACTATCGATCTCCTCCCGGGGAGGCGACGCGTTTCTGGCCGTGTGACTTCGCGGTGCGCTGCAGCTCGGCACGATGGGACGTGCTGAACGGATCGCGCAGTGCGCGATGGTAGATCGGGCGCAGCACCCCCGCAGGAAGTCGAGCCGATCCCTTCCGCTGCACCTGTACGTCAAGCAGGCCAGCGGCACCAAGCTCTCCGTAGCCGCGCTCAGCGGTTCGTTCACTGATCCCATACCACCGCTGCGCCCGTTCGACCGCCATGCTGAACGTTGGCCGCTGTTTCGACTGTGTCTCTTTGAGAATGATCAGCAGCATTGTCTTACCGGGGAGATGGAGCCGGTCACTGTATCCCGCCGTCCAAAACTCATGGGGCAACGTGAAAAAGCCTTCCTTGACCGCGGCATTACTCCCAGGCCGGAACCATTCTGAGCCATCGGCGGATTCGTGCAGCGGCGCGATGACGGTCTTGGGGCCACTGCGTGAGCGTGTCACCAGCCGCATCTCCTCGAGCACCCGAAACGTCCGCGACACTGTCGAGGTACTGCAGGGCGTACGAGTGCTCAACAGATTCGCCCACGCACCCAACGGGAGCGGTTCCTCGGTGAGATGAATCGGCTGAAGTGCATACAGCAACAGCAATGCGTCCAGAGCGCGTTCCTGGCGAGACGTGACAAACTCGGCGAGCTTCGCGGACCGTGACGGTGCGTCGTCCTCCCGCTGCACGAGGACGTCGCGGATGGGGACGTAGCCGCGCTTGCTGTCGGCGAGTAGCTCGGCCACCGCCTCGGTGGGACTGGGCGCCTGCTGGTCCTGCAGGCCAGCAAATGGATCGAAACTCACGGCTCTGAAGGTAGCAGCCCAGCGTGACCATGCCTGCATGAAATTCGGCGGCAAATTGCTCTGTCAGGTGCCATCGTAGAACACTCAAATACCTACTAGAAACACCACTCTGAAACTTCTGTGAAACGTCGACCTAGAAGCGGCCGGCGACAGATCGACCCCCATCCCAACGCCCTGGGCAATGCGCCTTCAGGAACTCGTCGACGGTGTGTGGGGGTTCTGCGCGGGGGCGAAAGCGGCGAACCTGCCCTACGTTGGGAACCTGCCCTACGTGGACGGGGCCGCCATGGCCTGCCAACCACATCACCGGCACCGCGCCATTTCGCTCAGTGCGCCTGTTCGAGTTTGTCGAGAACTTCTGCGGCGACCTTGACCATGAGGTCGCAGAGACCGAGCAATGGCAACGCGCCCACCCCTGGAAGATCGATGGCTTCCGTATATCCGGCTAAGGCTTCGTAGTCCCATCGATTCGAGTGCGATCCATTCAATGGGCGTAACAGCCGCTTGGTCGCGACGACCGCGCCGTCAGTGAGGACAACGCCCTTCGCTGCGCCCATGAACGAGTGCGTAAGTGGCTCGCTAATCGGGTCGAACGTGACCTGCCCGCTGTAGTTGACGACATGAAAAGCGCGGTGTTTGTCGATGTTCGCGAGTTCGCTGAGGGCATGTATGGTCGCGTGGCGGGGGTTTCGGATGTTCTTCGCCGCAAATGGTTGAACCGACTCGATTGCATCCCGGAACTCTGCCGTAATCCACTGTTGAGCGGGAGGCTGGCCGCGCCAGCTGCTCCATTGGTGCTGGGTTTCGCACACAGGAAAACTCACTGCCTGCGCTTCACGAGGTGTGAGGTTCAACCGTGATGAGACGTGGAAGTAGATTGCGTGATCGAGCACAGCACGCAGATTGGTTTAGGACGTCCCCGAACACCACAGCCCAGCTCGCAGCGGGTGGTTCCTCTTTGACATGGACTCGAAGCTCGGCGATCACGGTTGATGAATCGAACGGATCATCGCGCTGCCGCATCGAGAAGCTGTAGACATCTTTGGCCCGGAAGTCCTCGACATCGGCATGAAGCTGGTCACGATGCGCACGCGCACGGTCGAGTTTGGCACGAGCGCTGGGAGCGAAGCTGGTCGATGACACAAACCGAGTATCGGTGGTTAGCTGCCGGCCACCTCGGGATCGACACCCCGAATCAGTGCCCGTCCGCTAACGCCGGTCGACGAAGTCGTTCCGCTGAGAACGAATGTGAGACCGAAGTGGACATCGAGCCCGGCTCTGGCGGCATGCTCTCAAATGAACGTCACCGAGTCTCAAATAGCCGGCTGGGCCATAGCGAAATGACGACCACAGCAGTTTATGGCCCGTTCGCGTCGTGGCCGACCGGCTGAAGACTACGGTGGAGGTCGGGGTCGGGGTTGATATAACGCGACGTTATCGGGCCCGGCGGTTCTTCTCGGTGTCACGATCCTCCCCATCCCGTCCCCGGGCTACGCACCCCAATCGCTCCCGACGGTACCCACCTTGTCTTGATCAGCGACGACCGTCGATTCGCGCTCTGCACAATCAACTTCCACTGCCGGGCGACCCCTGGCCGTCGCACATTCTCAGCCACGCCACCTGACGGCCAGGCATCCGCGCTTCGATCTGCGCCCCATGTGCGCGCACCCCCAACACACCCGGCGGGTGCGAACCTGGTGGCCGCCCCGCCTACGGCAAACGCCACGGCCATATCCGCCTCCACCCACCGCGGCGGCGATCCCCACTCATCTTGCTCTTGACCTGAGAGTGCCCCGACGACGCGACCCGGCCGGGCAATTGCTGGTGAGATGATGACACATATGCCCATGTCCGCACCGCTGCCCGTTAAGGAGAGCGTCGGACCGACGCGACTGCGCGTCCTGATGTCCGGGCCGTGGGCGACGATCGCCGAATACATGGTCGCGACGTTCGACCACCTGGACGCCGACGACCTCTACCCACGGTTCGACGCCGACGAGGTGGGGGGCGTCGACGGTAGCCCGATCGATCGCGCCACGGCACTGGGTGCAGACGAGTTCGTCTGGTATTACCGTGATCTGCGGGTGGAGGAGCCGATGCCGTTCGGCGAGGAGATCCTGCACCTCGACGACGATCTCGTGGTGATCGACAAGCCGCACTTCCTCCCGACCACCCCCGGCGGACGGTACTTGCGCGAGTCCGCGCTCGTGTGGTTGCGGATCTGCCTCGCCAATCCGGACCTTATGCCCATCCATCGCCTCGACGCGCGACCGCCGGCCTGGTGATGTTCTGGGCCCGTCCCGCGGCGCGCGGCGCATATCAATCGCTGTTCGAGAAACGGCGGGTCGCCAAGGTTTACGAGGCGGTGTCGGCGCGGCCGCCCGGGTGAGTTCCGGACGAACCGACGCTGGCCGGGCACGTCGTGCTCGTCGTCAACCGAAATCACATCGAGGTTCGCCGCGGCGAGTTGCGGGTCGTGGTCGACGACTCCCGGGAACCGAACTCCGTTACCGTGGTCGAGGTGCAAGGGGCCGGGGTGAGCGCCTCCGGACGTGCTGTGCTGCACACGATCCTGCGGCCGCACAGCGGACGGATGCGCCAGTTGCGCGTGCACCTGGCGGTTCTCGGCATCGGTATCAGATCCTGGGCGACTGTTTCGGGGTGCTGAGGCGGCAGAACATGAGCAACGCTCGGGCGGGATTCGTTCCGAGGTCAGCCGCGTTCGGCTATCCGATGAATCTGGCTCGGACGGTGGTGGCAATGTCGAGCCGCATCACTTGCCGGGTGGCGTAGAGCGCGGCCGCGACGGTCAGCACGAGGGCTGATGCGATGACGACGGTGAAGTCGGACGGTTCGGGGTGAACGCCTATGCGGAACCAGGCTTCGCCGATTCTGGCGGCGAGCGGCCAGGCCAGCAGCAGGCCGGCGGGGATGGCCAACGCCGCCGCGATCACGCCCTGCGCGAGGGCTTCCGTCACGAGGATCGTTGCGAGGCGCGCTCGACCGTAACCGAGCGCACGCAGAGTGGCGAACTCGGCCTGTCGGTCGAGCAGGGACAGAGCAAGGCTGGAGACCAGGAACAGGGCGCCGACGCCGAGACTGATGGCGAGCAGCACGTTGATGAGGCTGGTGAGCTCGCGCACCAGATTGTGCATGCCCGATCGGGCAGCGGCAAGGGTGGTGACGCGCGCGACCGCAGGAGAAGTGCTGAGGGTGCGGGTTGTCGCTTCCGGTGCGGTGAGGTACAGGGAGTTGGACTGACCGGGTAGCCCGAGCACGGCGGCGGCATCGGTGTAGGTCGCGTAGACCTGGGTGGCCGCGATAGTACGTGCGATCCCGCTGACGGTCATCTGCCGGGATCCCGTCGATGTGGTGAGCGTGACGGGTTGTCCTACACCCAGCTGCAGGGAGGAGGCGGTCTGTTCAGTGATCATGACTTGACTTGCCGCGGGTGGCAGCCCGGAGGTGAGCTGGGGCCGCTGCAGCTGCGGGACCGGGGGCAGCCCGACCACGATCGCATCCGCCTTGCGGTCGTGCGCCTGCAACAGCGCGGGTCCTGTCACGACGGGTTCGACGGCGGTGGCGCCGGCGTCGCGCGCCACTCTGGTCGCCGCGGCGGTGGTCATCGGGTGGGCGAGGTCTGCGGTCGCGGTCCATGCCTGACCCGCGAAGGACTGGTCGACTGTCTGGGTGGTGGAGCCGATCAGCACGTTCAGTGACGCGCCTAGCCCGATGGCCCCGGCGAGGCTGACCACGGTGGCCGCGGTGAGCAGTGGTCGGCGGGTCAGCGACCTGGTGGCATAGCCGACTTCTGGTCCTGCCGCACCGCTCGCCCCGGCCAGCCAGGGCGGCAGGGCGAATTGAACGGCGGGGTCCCCGCGCATGGCCTGTGTGGGCGCCAGCCGCATGAGCGTCCACGCGGGCAGCAGCGCCGAGGCGAGGGTCGCGCCGACCGCGACAGCGGCGACTTCGCCGAGCAGAGCGGGGCTGTACGTCGCCACAATGGTGGGAAACCCGACGGCCGCTGCATAGGTGTGGGCGACCACGACGGCGATGCCGATGGTCACAGAGATCGCGACCGCCGCCCCGGGTAGCGCCAGCACTGCAGCGGGCAGCAGCGCGGTCGCCAAGACGGTGCGTCGCCGGTAGCCGATGGCCAGGAGTGTGCCGAGTTCGCGTCGCTGGGCGTGCACGATGCGGCGCAGGCTCAGCCCGATGAGCAGGAAGCCGACCAGTGCGAAGACGCCGCCGATGACCGGGACGAACAGGCCGAAGCTGCGGAGGTCGGCATTGGTGAACCGCAGGCTGTACTGCTGGTCCCGGGGCGTGAGCTTGGCGACGGGCAGGCCGTCGGCGAGCGATTGCGCGCTGCCCGGAGGGATTGGGTGGGGTAGGTCGAGGATGAGGTCATTGACCTGCCCGCCGGTGGCGGTGACGTCTGCGAGCGCGTTCTTGGGAAGGAAGACGACCGCCAGCGAGCCGGGTTGGGGGATCAGGTATTCGGGGTTCGCAGTGGCCATCAGGTACTCGGGGGAACGGGCGAGCCCGCGCACCCGGACGGTGAGCGGGCGGCCGGCCAGGACGAGGTCGAGTGTGTCGCCGAGATGCAGGTCGGCGTGGCCGGCGTAATCCGCCTCGACGACTGCGCCGAGCGGGTCGGTGGGGTCGAGCCCTTGCCCGTCCGTGATCGCCAGACGGTTCAGGCGTGCCTGCGGGTCCATACCGACCACTTCGGCCGCAGTCTGATCAGCGCCGCGAGCGACAAGCCCGTCGATGATGAGCCGGGTCTCGGCAACCGTGGCCGATGCCGCACGCGCTCGTGTGATCAGGTCCTCCGCGGGAACGGTCCGGCTCAGCCGGACGTCCAGGTCGGCCAGTGCCTGCCCGTGGTAGAAGGCGTCGCGGCTGGCCTGCACGTCCTGCAGTGCGAGCGCGATCCCGCCGGCCGTGCCAATCCCGGCGCCGATGACCAAGATCAGCAGCAGCGCCCGGATGCGCATCGCAGCGACGTCGCGCATCGCCTTGCGCAGCAGCAGCATCACGGCTCCGTGACCGCCGTTACGTGCCCGTGTTCGAGGCGCACGGTTCGATCCGCCACGGCGCTCACCGTCGGGTTGTGGGTGACCAGCACGACGGAGACCTCGGTGTCCTCGGTGAGTTTGCGCAGTAGCCCCATCACTCGCGCTCCGGAGTCCTCGTCGAGGTTGCCGGTGGGTTCATCGGCGAGCACGAGTGCCGGACCTTTGGCCAGGCCGCGGGCGATCGCGACCCGCTGCTGCTCGCCGCCCGACAGCTGGGCGGGGAACTTGGCCGTGGCATCGGCGAGGCCCACGTTGTCCAGCATGTGGCGGGCTCGCTCGTCCGCGTCGTGCCGACCGACCCCGGCGACGGCGAGACCGGCTTTGACGTTCTCCAGCGCAGTCAATGTCGGCAAGAGATTGTAGAACTGGAAAACGAAGCCGATCGAGTGCGCCCGATAGGCTGTCAGCCGTCGACGGTCGGCAAGCATCAGATCCACACCGCACGAGCGCACCGCGCCTGCATCGGCGCTGTCGAGCGCCCCGATGATGTTCAGCAGCGTCGTCTTGCCGCACCCGGACGGGCCCGTGACCGCGACCAGTTCTCCGCTGGCGATGGTAAGCGTCACGCCGTCCAGCACGACCTGCTCCCGCTGTCCGGTTCGGTATGCCTTCCGTACCTGGTCCAGCACGACCAGCGGTTCACTGACCATCGCAGGCACTCCAGTCTTGCGCCGGTCGAGCCGGAGTCAGGCCACTTCGCGCAAACTCGACTGTGCACGAACCCACTCGATCGGTGAACACTTCCAGCACCGATTCAGGAATCCGGTGCAGCGCGGTCCAGACGTCACCCGGCTCCCCATACCGAGTCGGGCCGGGCCCGTACGGCCCGGGTACACCCCGGAACAAGTCGCGCACGAGTTCCCGAGCGAACGCCACAGCTGCACGCGGTGGCAGACACACCCGGGTTGCCTCACGAGCCGGCACGGTGATCCGTGACACACTGCCAGACTGCATCGAGTGATCGCTCACCCGCAATACCTCGGGTCCAGGCCGCCGACGGTGTGCTCACCGAGGGCGAGCTGATGTCGATCTCCGGGACCACGTCGCAGCAGCGACCTTCCTCGGACACGAAAGCTGGCGGACAGACCCGACAGCTCAGCCCGGCAAGCGCAATGCTCCGCTCGCGCAAGCCCGAATCAGCGAAGCAGCGTTTGCCAAGTATCGGGACCGTTGGGACCTACTCGACCATTCGACTGCCGACGCCCCCGTTCTCCTGGATGAGGAGTTGCTCAAGTGGATCAGCGTCGAGCGCGTTGGGCTGCCGACCGGACACCCCTGGCTTGCGAAAACGACGATCTGACTCCTTGAGTTCGGCACCGGCGCGTGGCGTTCCTGGCACCTGGCTGAAGCCCGTGTTAAGTGAATCATCGTTTCGTACCATTCGTGCGGAGTCGCTGCCGGAGCCGTGCTTGAGGTGAGAGCATGGGCACGACGCGGTAACAGGAGTCAGGCAGCAATCGTGACCGCGAGTGGTGTCTGATTTCAGGTGACGGGGCACCGGACTGCGGCGGTTACGACCAGACTGACAGGACGGATGATGGCTGTGCTCAACCTTCGGGGGCTATACGGCCAGCTGGAGATACGGTTTACCCCGGTGGTGGAGACGGTGGTGCATTCCGATGAACTCGCCGCCGCGACCAAGGTCATCGGCGTCGTGCGCGGGGGGATCGGTGCACGTGTGGACGCGGTGGCTGCGTCGCTGCTACACGCGGTGAACTTGCCGGCCGGTTCCGATGTCCGCAAGCTGCGGCGCCAGATCGGTGATCTGGACTACGAGGTTCGTCGACTGCGCCGTGACCTCATCGAGCGGTCCGAGGATAAGTGACATGCCCGCGATACCTGATCCCCGCAGTGCTCTCGATCGCGTCAAGCAGGAAATCGAGCGTAACGGGCTACGGGCCCGCAACGGCATCAAGATGGCTACCGGTGTCGGCACTCCACGTGTGGGTGTGACCCCACGCGACGCGGTGTGGCGCGACGGCCGGGCGCAGCTTTTTCGCTACCGCAACGACGACATCAAGCACCGCACACCGCTGATGATCGTGTTCAGCATCATCAGCAAGAGCTACATCCTCGACCTCACGCCCGGGAACAGCTTCATCGAACACCTGTTGAAGGCCGGCTTCGATGTGTACCTACTCGACTGGGGCGTGCCCGATGAACGAGACACGCGTAACCGGTTGGAGTACTACGCCGATGCTGCCATTCCGGCCGCGATTCGTGAGGTCTGTGCGCGTTCCCGCGTGGACGAGGTCAATGTGCTCGGCTACTGCTTCGGTGGCAACCTGACCTTGCTGCACGGGGCACACCACCCGGATGCACCGATCCGCAGTCACACCGTGGTGGCCTGCCCCGTCGACTACTCGGAGATACCGTTCCGCGGAGCACTCTACGAGTCGGATTCCGCCATCGACGATGCGATTGGCGAGGACGGCAATATCCCACCCAATGTCATGTACAGCGCGTTTCGCTCGTTGAAACCGACCTCCGAATTGACCGGATACGTGGATCTGCTGGACCGGTTGTGGAGTGACGAGTATGTGGCCGCCTACCAGGCCGTCAACGGGTGGGTCGCCGACCACATCCCGCTACCCGGGGAGGTGGCCCGGCAGATGCATTCCATGCTGGTTGCCGAGAATGCCTTCATCACCGACCGATTGATGCTGGGCGGGACCGCATCCATCTCTCCGATATCACCGTGCCGTTCCTGTCGGTCGTGGGTGAGAAGGACCACGTCGTGCCGCCGGCCTCCTCGACGCCATTGATGGATCTGGTCGGTTCGTCCCAGAAGACCGAATTGCTTCTCAAAGGCGGGCATATCGGCCTGGTGGTCGGGCGCACCGCTGCGAAAACGACGATTCCTACGATTATCGAGTTTCTGATCAAGCAGAGCGAGGCAGCCGAATGACCATTCGCCCGTTGACACCCGAGGACGCCGACGCATTGGCCCTCCTGTTCGGCGGCCTGTCCGAACACGACGTCACCGTCCTGCGTGAGGATGTGACCGATCCGGCATCGGCAGCCAGGCTCGCCCAAGAACCGGGTATGCGGTGGATCGACATCAACGAGGACGGCCGGATCGACGGCTACGCCGCGATGACCCGTCTACCCGGCTGGTCAGATCATGTGGGGGAGCTGCGGCTGGTGGTCGACAGCAAAGATCGCGGTGCCGGGGTGGGCCGTCGGTTGGTGCAGCACGCGCTTCGCGAAGGATTCCGCGCAGGACTCTCGAAGGTGGTGATCGAACTTGCCACCGATGAGGACCGGGTACTGGACATGTTCGGTTCGCTCGGTTTCACCGGTGAGGCCCTGCTGCGCGATCACATCCGCGACCGTGACGGCCGGCTCCGCGATCTGATCGTTCTTGCCCACCACGCGCAGGCCGGACTGGAAAATCTCGACGTCGTCGGCCTGACGGACGAACTCACGAACGGAGCATGATGAACATCACGGCAACGGATAGATTGTCCTCGGTCAAGCCGCCGCGTCGTCTACTGGCCTACACCGAGTACGCCCGATCCAGTTGGGAACTGGGCGCGCTCGCGTACACCTGGCCCACGCTGCTACACGCACCCTTGGGCGACCAACCTGTGCTGGTGCTACCCGGCCTGGGGACCTCGGGCCTGAGCACCGCACCGCTGCGGCACACCCTCCGCGCGCTCGGCCACTCCACCCACAGCTGGGGACTCGGCGTGAATATCGGGCCCAGCCGACGGATCTTGATCGGGATGCGGGCCAAAGTCGATGAGCTGGCAGATCAGTATGGCCAGCCGATAACGTTGATCGGTTGGAGTCTGGGCGGGATCTTCGCCCGCCGACTCACCCGCGAAAACCCCAGTCTCATACGACAGGTGATCACTCTGGGCAGTCCGTTCAAGTTGGTCGGACACGAGCAGAGCAACGCCTCGCCGCTGTATAGGGCGTTCTCGCACCGACACATCGAAGACCTCGACTTTCCGCTCGAACGCGCGGACGGGCCGTTGCCGGTTCCGGCGGTGGCGCTGTACAGCCGGCTCGACGGAGCGGTGCCGTGGCAGGTGTGCCGCGACCCCAATCCGACGGCCGAGAACATCGAGGTGCTGTGTAGCCACCTCGGCTTCGGGCACAGTCTGCCCTCACTGTGGGCTGTGGCCGACCGTCTCGCCACCGGTTTCGACAGCTCCGGGGCGCGCGCACCCTTCGTCCCACCGGCCTGGCTGCGGTACGCCTACCCATCAACGCCGGCCGTGGATAATGCGGCCCCGGCGCTCCGCCGCGTCGAGTCTGCGTGAGGCCCGTTCGTCAAGTGTGGTGATCGCCCGGTGGCCGGACGATCGGAACACTGCGTACGTGCAGATCACCCTCGCGTCGGTGGCTGCCGGCAGTCTCACGGGAGCGTGGCGTCGACGACGGCCGGGCTGAGAACGTGGTCGAGAATCAGTGCCGCGCAACCGATGACGCCGGCCTCGTCGCCGTGGGTGGAGGGCAGTATCTGCAGTTCACGGGTCGCCAGGGCGATGGCGTTGGCGTAGACGGTTTCCCGTAGCCCTGCGACGAGGATGTCGTAGGCCTTGGCCATGTCGCCCGCCAGCACCAGGGCCGCGGGGTTGAGCAGATTGACGGCGCCGCTGAGTACTTCGCCGATATGTCGCCCGCTTTCGCGGATGAGTTGGCGTGCGTGCGGATCACCGGCCAGTGCGAGGTCGACGAGTTCACGGATATGAGCGATGTCGCGGTCGTGTTCGCGCATCGCTCGCACCAGAGCCCAGCCCGAGGCGACGGTTTCCAGGCAACCGGTGTCCCCGCATCGGCATACCTTTCCGGCGGCCTCCGGGATCTTGGTGTGGCCGAATTGTCCTGCGCCGCCGACCGCTCCGCGCTGCAGCACTCCACCGGCGACGATGCCGGCGCCCAAACCGGTGGAGGCTTTGATGAGCAGCATGTCGTCGAATCGGTCGCGCTGCCCGCGTCGTTCCGAGAGCACGATGACGTTGGCATCGTTGTCGAGCCGTATCGGGGCGGTGGTGATCGACTGCAGGAAGGGCGTCAGTGGCACGCCATCCCACCCACTCATCGCCGGCGAATCGAGACTGCATACTCGGGCACTGTCGGCACTGCCCGGGATGCTGAGACCGACACCCCGGATCTCGTCGGGTCGCCGTCCGGCGTCCTCGAGTAGCGCCTCGAGGCGCTTGACGAGGTCGGGCATCAGTTCGTCGGGCCCCGTACCGATTTCTTGGTCGATGTCGACCGACGTCAGTACCTGACCCGACAGATTGCACACGGCGAGCTGGGTTCGACTCCGACCGATCGCGGCCGCCAGCACGACCCCGGCATCGGCGTTGAAGGCCAGCCGCGAGGGCGGTCGCCCCCCGGTCGACTCGGTGTCGGGGAGTTCGAGCACGAGTCCGGACGCCTGTAGGGCCGACAGCCGTGCCGTGACCGCTGTTCGAGACAGCCCGGTGACCCGGATGATATCGCTGCGGGTCGCCACGAGACCGTCGCGGACCAGCGCAAGCACGTCGCCGGCGGTCGCTGCCGCTTTTGTCGAGCGTGACATGCGCATAAGGGTCATTCAACCAAGCGGTGGTGGTGTCAACAACTTGCCACTCCTACTTTTGTAAACAGAAATACATAAGTTCGGTTGCCAGGACGCCGAACTACCCGTAGCGTTCCCCACGTCAGCCCCGACAACTTCAGGAGAAAAACCTATGTCGAGTGCGAATCCTGTCGCACCATGCGACTTCGTTGTCTTCGGCGGAACCGGCGACCTGGCCGTCCGCAAACTCCTCCCCGCTCTCTACCTGCGCGACCGCGACGGCCAACTGCCTGCCGAAACACGCATCATCGCGGCGTCGCGGGCCGGGCTCGACCACGTCGGCTACCGCGACAAAGTACGGGGAGAGCTGGGCCGATTCCTCGACGCCGACGCGTTGGACCCACTCACACTGGATCGATTTCTCGCGCGATTGCACTACGCGAGTGTCGATGCCGCCGCCCCCGACGAGTGGGATCAGCTCCTTCAGCTGTTGGACCAGCCGACAGACAGGGTGCGGGTCTACTACCTGGCCTGCGCACCGAACCTGTTCGGTCCCATCTCCCGGCATCTGGCCGCTCACAACCTCGTCGACGAGACCTGCAGAGTGGTCCTGGAAAAGCCCATCGGCCACGACCTGGCCTCCGCCCGCGACATCAACGATGCGGTGGGTTCGGTCTTCGACGAATCCCAGATCTTCCGGATCGACCACTATCTGGGCAAGGAGAGCGTGCAGAACCTCCTCGTCACCCGATTCGCCAACACGTTCCTCGAGCCACTGTGGAACTCCAGTTGGATCGACCACGTCCAGATCACCGTGGCCGAGTCCCTCGGGGTGGGCAGCCGCGCCGGGTACTACGACCAATCGGGCGCCCTGCGTGACATGGTGCAGAATCACCTGCTCCAGGTGCTGTGTCTGGTGGCGATGGAACCGCCCACCTGCATCGATCGCGAATCCGTCCGCGACGAGAAACTCAAAGTGTTGCAAGCGCTCAAACCGTTGAGTCACAACGACGTCGGCACCCTCGCCATCGCCGGGCAATACGTCGCCGGATTGGTCGACGGGGCGGCGGTACCCAGCTACCGAGACGACGCCGAGAACCCCGACAGCCTCACGGAGACCTTCGTTGCCCTGAAAGCCGAAGTGCGCAACTGGCGCTGGTCCGGAGTGCCGTTCTACCTGCGTACCGGTAAACGGATGGAGCACCGCAGCTCCGAAGTCGTCATCCAGTTCAAACCGGTTCCCCACCCGATGTTCCCCGGCAGCGACGGCGACGCCGAACCCAACAAGCTGGTCATCCAGCTGCAGCCGGAAGAAGGCATGCGCCTGTTCATGACGGCCAAGGAGCCCGGCCCCGGCGGCATCCGGCTCAAGCCGGTATCGCTGGACCTCAACTACGTCAACGCTTTCCAGCGCCGCTCCCCCGACGCCTACGAAAGGCTGCTGATGGACGTGGTGCGTGGCGATCCGACACTGTTCATGCGCCGCGATGAGGTCGAGGCGGCCTGGGCGTGGGTCGAACCGATGCTGGTGGCGTGGCGAGCGCAAGAGCGCGGCCCGCGTCGCTACCCCGCCGGCACCAACGGCCCGTTCGAGGCGACCACACTTCTCGAACGAGACGGTCGCACCTGGCACGAGGGGGCAGCTCTGTGACCACTATCCATCCAGCCCTGGCCGCGGTCACCGATCGCATCCGGACCCGCAGCGCCGAGTCCCGCGCCACCTACCTGCGCCACATCCGCGCCGCAGCCGACCGCGGTCCGGCCCGCAGTCGGCTGGCGTGTGCCAATCTCGCCCACGGCTTCGCCGCCACCGGCGCCCAGGACAAGGCAGCCATACGGGAACTGGTCAAACCGAACGTCGCGATCGTGTCGTCGTACAACGACATGCTGTCGGCACACGCACCGTTCGAGACCTTTCCCCACCAACTCAAACAGGCCGTCGTCCAGGCGGGTGGCATCGCACAGTTCGCCGGCGGCGTCCCGGCCATGTGCGATGGCATCACCCAGGGCCGCCACGGGATGCAGCTGTCGCTGTTCAGCCGGGACGTCATCGCCATGTCCACCGCGATCGCACTGTCACACGACATGTTCGACGCCGCACTGATGCTCGGTGTATGCGACAAGATCGTGCCCGGAATGCTCATCGGTGCACTGGCCTTCGGCCACCTGCCGACCGTGTTCGTTCCGGCCGGGCCGATGACATCGGGGCTGCCCAACAGCGAGAAGTCGCGCGTCCGCCAGCTCTACGCGGAGAACAAGGTCAGCCGCCAGGCGCTGCTGGATGCCGAGGCGGCGTCCTACCACGGCAACGGGACCTGCACGTTCTTCGGCACCGCCAACTCCAATCAGCTGCTGATGGAAGTCATGGGTCTGCACCTGCCGGGATCGAGCTTCGTCAATCCCGGCACCCCGTTGCGCAACGCCCTGACCTCTGCGGCCGGCGCGCAGGTCACCGAGCTCACCGCACTCGGCGACCACTACACCCCGGTCGGGGAAATGATCGACGAACGCGCCATCGTCAACGGCGTCGTCGCGCTGCTGGCCACCGGCGGCTCGACCAATCACACCATGCACCTGGTCGCCATCGCCCAGGCCGCCGGCATCGACCTGCGATGGGAAGACATCTCCGACCTGTCGGCCACCGTGCCGCTGCTGGCACGCATCTATCCCAATGGCAGCGCCGACGTGAACCACTTTCACGCCGCCGGCGGTCTCGGCTTCACCATCACCACGCTGCTCGAGGCCGGATTGCTCCACGAGGACGTCGCCACCGTGGTCGGGCAAGGGCTGCACCGCTACACCGAGGAACCGGTCCTCACCGACGGCACCGTCGAGTGGCGCGAGGGCACCGCCGTCAGCCATGACACGACAGTGCTGCGCGGCACCGACGACCCGTTCGCCAAAGATGGCGGATTGAAAACCCTCACCGGCAATCTCGGCTCGTGCGTGATCAAGACCTCCGCCGTCGCCGACGAGCACCGAGTGATCACCGCACGCGCGGCGGTCTTCGACGACCAAGCCGACTTCCTCTCCGCGTTCGACGCCGGTGACCTCGACCGGGATCTCGTCGCCGTCGTCCGATACCAGGGGCCACGTGCCACCGGGATGCCCGAGCTGCACAAACTCACTCCCGCGCTCGGGGTCCTCCAGGACCGCGGCCGGCGGGTGGCCCTGGTGACCGACGGCAGGATGTCGGGCGCCTCGGGCAAGGTCCCCGCGGCCATCCATCTCACTCCCGAAGCCGCCGCGGGCGGGCCACTGGCCAGAGTCCGTGACGGAGACATGATCACCGTCGACGCCACCACGGGCACCCTGACGCTACACGTCCCCGACGACGAACTCGCCGCACGGACCGCCACCGGCCGAGCCCTCTCGACCCCCGAGATGGTCGGAACCGGACGCGAGCTCTTCGCCAGCATGCGGGCGGCCGTCGGACCCGCCGATCGGGGCGCCAGCATCTTCCCCACCTACGTCGCCTGAGAACCGTCGCTTGAGAACCCAGGAGAACACCATGAGCAAATCGCTACTGAACTTGTCCCCGGTCATCCCCGTCGTCGTCATCGACCACGTCGAGGACGCCGTGCCGGTCGCCCAGGCGCTGGTCGCGGGCGGAATACCGATCATCGAACTGACCCTGCGTACGCCGGTGGCACTGTCGGCGATCGAGCGGATCGCCGGCGAGGTGCCTGAGATCTACGTCGGCGCAGGCACCATCGTGGACGCCGACCAAGCCAAACGCGCCGCCGAAGCCGGCGCCCAGTTCCTGGTCTCCCCGGGCAGCACACCCACGCTGCTGTCGGCGATGACCGACACCGGACTCCCACACCTGCCCGGCGTGTCCACGGTCTCCGAGGTCCTGACGGCGATGGAGTCCGGCTACACCGAACTCAAGTTCTTCCCCGCCGAGTTCGCCGGCGGCGTCGACTACCTGAAGGCGATTCGTGGTCCGATCCCCGACGCCCGGTTCTGTCCCACGGGCGGCATCACCCCCGCACTCGCCCCCCGCTACCTCGAACTGCCCAACGTCGGTTGCGTGGGCGGCTCCTGGATCACGCCCAAAGACGCTGTCACAAGCAAGAACTGGGCGCGCATATCGGAGCTGGCCGCTGCGGCCGTGGCATAGGACAGTTCACAGGCCGGTGGGCACCCTGCTGCTGGGCTGGCTCGAAGCCGTTAGCACCTGTGCCCCAACGAGTTTTGTGAGCGGCACCGTCTGGGAGCGTCGTCCCGGACCAGCACACTGTCGCGCTGGCTTGAGATAGTCCGTCGGTTGTTCGCTCGACGCGAGTCGGTGGGTTGCTTCGGTATTATCTGCAGGTCAAGGGGGCCATGCCGAGCAGAGAGCCGAGCGCAATGCCCAAGCGTCTAGTCGTATGCTGTGACGGAACCTGGAACACTTTCGGTCAGAAGAACCCGACCAATGTGGTCAAGATCGGCAAAGCGGTGAGAGTCGGTGTCCGCGACGGTGTCGAACAGCCGAAGCCGCTCTACGTCGCCGGTGTCGGTACCAAGTGGTGGGAAAAGATCGGCGGTGGCGCAGCGGGATTCGGCCTATCCAAGAACCTCAAGGAGGGGTACCAAGACATCGTTGGCGTGTTCGAGCCGGGTGATGAGATCTTCCTGTTCGGGTTCAGTCGGGGCGCTTACACCGCGCGAAGCCTTGCGGGTTTCATCCGTAACTGTGGAATCCTCAAGCGAGAGCATCGGAATCGACTTGAAGAGGGCTTCGCCCTCTACCGGGACCGGACGGACGAGACCAAGCCTGATGCGCAGAAGTCGATCGAGTTTCGTGCGAAGTACTCGCACGAGAGCGGTATCCGGTTCATCGGCGTGTGGGACACGGTCGGGTCACTCGGGATTCCGATCAAAGGCCGTCTGGCGGATAAAGTCAATCAGCGCTGGGCATTTCACGACGTCAAGCTGAGCAACAGTGTCGAAGCCGCCTACCACGCTCTCGCCATCGACGAGAAACGCGGTCCATTCGAACCGACCCTGTGGAAACCAATGCCCGGCCGGAAGGAGACCCAATCTCTCGAGCAGGTGTGGTTCTCCGGAGTCCACTGCAACGTCGGCGGTGGTTACGCGTCGAGTGAACTCAGCGACATTCCGCTGATCTGGATGATGCAGCAGGCGCGGAATCATGGACTCGTTCTCGCCGACGATCCTGACGAGACGTTGCCGGCTTCCGGGTCGAGAGCGACGCCGCTGGTGATTGCCGACGTTGTCGCGGGCTACCTCGCAAAGACGAACGCCTTCGCCAAACTCGACGAATCGCGGAAAGGTTTGTACAAACTCCTCGATCTGGTCCATCGACCATTGGGAGCCACCGACGTGGCGAGCGAGCATGCGGCGTCGAGCGCAATCCGGCGCCTTGAGATCGACCCCACCTACCGGCCGACGAAGCTCGTCGAATACCGAGACCGCAAGGGCGCCGTGCGGGCCGTCGACTATCGCCCCAAAGAGGACTGATCGACCCGGAGGGTCGTCGCCGGCATTGCTGGCTCATCCACTGCTCTGCGTCGATGGTGAACCCGGCGTCGCGGAGTCGGTCGTACGCGTCGCCCATGGCCACCGCCCGTCGTCGGCACACCCGCCCGCTTGGGATTCGTATTCGTGCACCGGTTCCTCATCCGGCTCGGGAAGCACAGTCACACCACCCGACCCGCAGAAAGGGTCGAAGGTCCCACCACCGGATGCCAAGAAGGCCGATCCCAACCGGTGCTCGCCGCAATAGAGTTGCAGGTAGCGGCGCTGCACAGGATGCCGCACGGCTTGGCGAGGAGGCGGCTGACCATGTCGACGGTGTTGATGACGGGATTCCCCGGCTTTCTGGGATCGGCGCTGCTGCCGCGGGTGCTCGCCCGACGGCCCGGGTCGACGATGCTGTGCGTGGTCCAGGATCGTCACCTCGCCACCGCGCGCGACCGGCTCGCCGGGATCGAGAAGGCTCACCCCGACGTCGCCGGGCGCACGGAACTCGTCGTGGGCGACATCACCGTGCCCGACCTCGGCCTCGGCTCGAATGCCGCGACAGACATCGACGAGGTGTGGCATCTCGCCGCCGTGTACGACCTGGCGGTACCGCTCGAAATCGCCCAGAAGGTGAACGTCGAGGGCACCGCGAACGTCATCGCTTTCTGCCGGTCGCTCAGCGGTCTGCGCCGACTGCAGTACGTCAGTACCTGCTATGTCAGCGGCCGCTACGACGGGGAGTTCGGCGAGGACGACCTCGACGTCGGCCAGGAGTTCTACAACCACTACGAATCCACCAAGTTCGAGGCGGAGAAACTGGTCCGCGCCGCGATGGCGGACGGATTGCCGGCAACGATCTACCGTCCTGGCATCGTCGTCGGCGACTCGACCACTGGTGAGACGCAGAAATACGACGGACCGTACTTCGTCGCGGAGTTCCTGCGCCGCCAGCGGCTACCCATTGCGGTGCTGCCGTCCGTCGACGCGACGGTGCGGACCTCGCTCGTGCCGCGCGACTTCGTGATCGAGGCGATGGACGAGTTGTCGGTGCACGAGTCCACCCTCGGCCATACCTACGCGCTCACCGACCCCGACCCGCCGACCGGGCTCGAGGTCGCGGAGATCTTCGCGCACCACCTCGGCAAGCGACTGGTCTTCGTCCCGGTGCCGCTGGGTGTCGTGCGGAGCGCCCTCGGCAATGTCCCAGGCATGCAGTGGGCGCTCGGCATGCCCGCCGAGACGATCGACTACTTCTCCACCCGGACGACATACTCCGCGAAGAACACCGTCGCCGAACTCGAGGGAACCGGCGTCGAATGCCCACGGTTCGCCGACTACGCCGACCGGCTGCTCGACTTCATGATCGCGCACCCCGACATCGGCTCGGCCGCCATGGTCTGACGTCATCGCCACCCTCACAGGATCGAAAGAACATGGTCGCCACCACCTCTGGACTCATCGCCAACGTCAGCCTCGCGTCGTCGCACTACGACTACGACGTGACCGAGACGTTCCTGCACCACACCTTCCGCATCGTCCGGCAGGGCACCGACGGCAACCTCGCCGACGCCGAGGCGTTGGCCCGGTCGTGGCAGGAGCGCGGCGCCACCGTGGTCGCGGTGACCGGAATCCGGGAGGCGCGTGCGGCGGGCCTCTACGACGGTGACCTCGCCGCCGTCAAGAAGGTCAAGCGCGCGGTGACCGATGCGCGCGTGACTGACGGTCACCGGCTGCGGGATGTCCTGCAGGAGTGGGCTATTCGACACGTCCAGTCCGAGATGCCCGGGTTCTTCGACAATGCCCGCGTCGCGGTGCTCGGTGGGGTCAACCACGACCGCACGGTGCGTATCCTGCGCGAGTTCACCGACAACATGACCATCGCCGACCCGCTGCTGCGCTTCGACATCCCGGCTCGGCTTGACGCGTTCCCCGCCCTGTCGATGACCGCGGACGTCGGGATGATGCCGTTGCAGCTGCTGCCTGATCAGATCAAGTCCCACATCGGGATTCCCCAGTTCGTTCACAACCGCCTGATGGCGCGCTCCGCCGCCCGGGAAGCCGATGTCGTGGTGGCCACCTATGAGGAGCTGACCGGCTTCGGCCTCGAGGATCTCGCCGGCAAGACCCTGGTGACGTCATCGATCGACGAGGAACGGCTCGCCGAACTTGCCTCGCGCGGTGTGGACATGGTGATCGACGCGACGCCGCAGCCGTTCGCGGTCACCGTCAACGCCGGCGTCCTCGAGGCGCTGATGATCGCCTCGGTTCCCGAGTCTGCCGTGCTCACGAACGACGATCTGCTCGAGATGATCACGTCTGCCGGCATCGAGCCCCGGATTCTGTTTCCGAACGGCCCGAAACGCAAGAGCCGGTTCGCGTTCGTCATCCACCCGCTCTCGCAGGAGTTCTTCAAGAAGGTGCAGCCGCTGCGGACGATCACCGACGTGACGCCCGCCGTGGTGACCGACACGATCGAGAAGATGCTCGCCTACGCGCCGCCGTTCGTCTACAGCCACATCACGGGGATCGTCTCCCCGACCGGGGCCGAGGCCGAGGGCTGGCTGATCAGCGTCGGCGGCACGCCGAAGGAACTCATGGCGCACAGTCCCGAGTTCACCTACGCGCGGTTGCTCGCGGCCGCGGAAACGGCGAAGAAGCTCGGCGCGCAGATCATGGGTCTCGGTGCGTTCACCAAGGTCGTCGGGGACGCCGGCGTCACCGTCGCGATGAAGGCGCCGCTGCCGATCACCACCGGAAACAGCTACAGCGCCTCGGGTGCGTTGTGGGCCGCCCACGACGCGCTCGACCGCCTCGACCTCGCCGAACGCGACGACGAAGGACGGATGCAGGGTAAGGCGATGGTCGTCGGCGCGACCGGATCCATCGGGTCGGTGTGCGCGCGCCTGCTGGCGCTGGCCTCCGACGAACTCTGGCTCGTCTCACCGGAATCGGCGAAGCTGCTCGAGCTCAAGAGCGATATCGAGCACGACCACCCGCGCGCCAAGATCCACGTCGCCGCGACACCGGACGCGCAACTGCCCGATATGGACCTGATCGTCACCGCGACCTCCGGAGCGGGCAAGCGTGTGCTCGACATCATGGCGGTCAAACCGGGCTGCATCATCACCGACGTCGCCCGGCCCCTGGACCTGCCGCCCGAGGACGTCGCCAAACGCCCCGACGTACTCGTCATCGAATCGGGCGAGATCGAACTGCCCGGCAAGGACGTGCACCTCGGTGACATCGGGCTGCCACCCCACGTGGCGTATGCGTGCCTCGCCGAAACCGTCGCGCTCGCGCTCGAGGGCCGCTACGAGACCTTCACCGTCGGCCGGAACATCAGCTGGGAGAAGGTCAAGGAGATCTACCAGATCGGGCTCAAGCATGGCATGAAGCTGGCGGCGATCTCCGGCGTCAACGGGGTGTTCACCGACGAGGACATCGCGCGGGTCCGGGAGTTGGCGCTCGAGCGGCGGGCGGCCCTCGACTGAATCGCAGCCGAGCGATCCCGTCACCGACCCGGATCGGTGGTGGCATCGTCGTGCCGGGAATAGCCTCGTTGCAGATCCCGTTGAGCGTCATATAGCTCAAAATTGAGCTACCGAGAGGAGTTCGCCATGCCCGCCGTGACCGCCGACACCTTGACCCTGCCCCGAGTGCGCGCCGCAGCGCCCGAGGACACCGAACGCCCGGTGAAATCGGTGACCACCGGCCCCCGCGGCTTCGAGGGCGAGGGCTTCCCGGTGGTGCGGGCGTTTGCCGGGGTCTCCACCGCCGACCTCGACCCCTTCGTCCACATGGACCAGATGGGTGAGGTCGACTACCCGCCCGGGGAGCCGAAGGGCACTCCCTGGCATCCGCACCGCGGGTTCGAGACGGTCACCTACATCATCGACGGCCGCTTCCAGCACCAGGACTCCACCGGCGGCGGCGGACTCATCGAGAACGGTGCCACCCAGTGGATGACCGCGGGTGCCGGAATCCTGCACATCGAGACGCCGCCGGCCGAGCTCGTCGAGTCCGGCGGGCTCTTCCACGGCATCCAGCTCTGGGTGAACCTGCCCGCCGCCGACAAGTTCCTGGCACCGAAGTACCAGAATCTCGAAGGCGGGCAGGCTGGTCTGGTGACCACCGACGACGGTGGTGCGCTGATCCGCATCGTCGCCGGCGACATCGACGGTCACACCGGGCCGGGCTCCACGCACACGCCGATCACCTTTGCCCACACCACCGTCGCGCCCGGCGCACGGATGTCCATCCCGTGGCGCCAGGACTTCAACGCGCTCGTCTACGTGTTGTCGGGCCGCGGCACGGTCGGCGCCGAACAGCGGCCCATCCGGCAGGGGCAGCTCGCCGTCTTCGGTTCCGGTGACCGGATCACCGTGACCGCCGATTCCGGACAGGACTCCAACCGCCCGGCGCTGGAATTGCTCGTCTTGGGTGGCCGGCCGATCCGTGAACCGGTGGTGCAGTACGGGCCGTTCGTGATGAACACCCGACAGCAACTCGTCGAGGCGATCGAGGACTACCAGGCCGGTCGCCTCGGTGTCATCCCGCCGGATGCGCTGATGCCACACACCGTCCGCTGATCGTGCCCACCGATCCCCGGATGGCGGCGTGGCGTCCGTTCGTCGAGACGACCGCGCGACTGCAGACCCTGCTCGACGCCGAGTTGCGTGCGGCGGTGGGAATGTCGATGTCCGACTACAACATTCTGCTGATCCTGCACGAGGCGAGCGGGAATCGTCTGCGGATGCGTGACCTCGCCGACCACATGATCTTCTCGACGTCGCGGCTGTCGTATCAGATCGACACGATGGCCCGGAAAGGCTGGCTGTGCCGCGAACGGGCGCCCGAAGACCGACGCGGCAACTACGCCGTGCTGACCGACGCAGGCCGTGAGGCCTTCGCGGCGGCGGCCCGCATCCACGCCGACAGCGTGCAGCGACACTTCCTCGACGCCATTTCGGCCGATGACGGAAAAGCGCTACGTCACATCATGATCCGTTTGTCCGAGCACCTGGATGCGTGATCGCGACGGTACATCCGACCCGAGCGGGACCACACCGTGGCCGAAGCCCGTAAGGACTCGACGAGGACACGGTTCGTGAGGCCGATGACGAATGCGGCGACCGACGAACCTCGACAGCGCCCGAGGGCAGTGGGACCATTGAGGGACGCCCATGGAGGTCGCGATGCGCAAGGAACCATTCGGTCCACGCCACATCGACACACCGGACGGCACCAGGATAGCCGTCTGGAATGCAGGTGCGGGACCACCCCTGTTACTGGTGCACGGGTCCATGTCCGACCATCACCGCTGGCGGATCACCGAGTACCTCGCAAAGCACCGCACGGTGTACCTGATGGACCGGCGCGGACATGGCGGCAGTACGGACGGCCCCGACTGGTCCCCGGATCGTGAGGTCGACGACGTCGTCGCGGTGACCGACGCCCTGGCCAAACACGCGGCCGGCCCGGTCGATGTGCTCGGTCACTCGCTCGGCGGCTACCTGGCGCTGCGCGCCGCCGCCCACACACCGAACGTGCGCAAGCTGGTGCTCTACGAACCGGCGATCGTCGAGTCGCCGCAGCCGGCGAAGTTGGTGGCCCGGATGCAGTCGGCCGTCGACGCGGGCCGCTATGAGGACACCGTGGAACTGATGCTGCGCGAGGTCCTGCACATGCCGGAGAAGGAGATCACCGCGCTGAAGGCGCAGCCGAGCTGGACGGCGCGGGTGGCCACCGCCCCGACGTTGCCACGGGAGGAGAGTGTTGCCCTGGTCCTGGCGCCGGGAGAGGCGGCGGCCGTGCGAGCACCGACGCTGCTGATCCGCGGCGGCGACAGCCCGATGTTCCTGCAACAGGCGATCGACCGGGCCGCCGGGTCGATCCCCAACTCGCATGTGGTGACCCTCGAGGGTCAGCAACACATCGCCGATCAGACCGATCCCGAGACGTTTGCGGCCGTGGTCCTCGAATTCCTGGTCGGACCGCGATGAGCCGGGGCATCGGACAGATGCCCCGGCTCACCGTAGAGGGAATCGTTATTCAGTTGTGGCGCTCCTCCTTTCAGCTGAGCAATGATGCGTAGACCAGGTAGTTGTCCTGGGTGGCCCGACCGTCGACGACGAAGCAGGTGACCAGGATCAGCCGACCGGGCACCGCGCGCCAGACCTCGTCGTAGTGGTCAAGGTTGTGCTTGTCGTAGGTCGCGGTGGCGTCGACCCGGTAGACCCGGGTCCCGGCGGTCGTGTCCAACCGGATCTGCGCTCCCGGCTGCACCCGGTGTAGGGGACTGAACACTCCGTCACCGTTGTGGATCGCGTGTCCGGCCAGATAGACGGTGTCCTCCGAACCGGGCGCGCCGCGTTCGGTCCACCACCAGGCGTCCTTCTCGGTCGGCGGGTCGATCTCGTCCCCGCTCCCGACGATGGGCTTCACTGCCGCGTCGATCTGCACCGACGGCACCCGCACGTGGATCGGATCGCCGATCGCCGCAGTCCGCTCGGAAGACGGTTGGGTCGAGCCGGACAGGATCTGGGCAGGCTTCACCGACGACCCGTCGCTCCGGCCGCACCCGGTGAGCAGCAGCAGCACTCCGGCCGCGGCGAGCAGGATCGCGAGCGCTGTGGCAATTCCGCGTGACTTCATGGCTTCTCCCGACGATGACCGGTCGTTCACTTGATGGGCCGACGGAACACCGCGACCGCCGTACCGCCGGCGATGATCAGGCCGATCCCGCCGCCGACCAGACCGGCGCCGGCGACCGACTGCTCGTCCCCGGTGTCGAAGGTGGGACGATCCGACGACACGGGCTCGGGATCCTCGGTCTCCGGAAGAGGCGTCGTCGTCTGATCGCAGGTGTCGTCGGCCTCGCACGGCGGGCAGATGCCCGTACCCTCCTCGACGTCACACAGCACGACCGGGCAGTCGGGGTCTTCCTCCGGGTCGCACGGTGGGGTCGGGCAGTCGGGATCCACCTCCGGATCGCACGGTGGGGTCGGGCAGGTGTTGGTGACCTCGCACGGGTCCACGGGCGGTTCGTCGTCGTCGGTGCCCAAGTCGCCCGGACCGCCGTGACCGGGGTCCACCGGGTCGGCGGGCGGAGGTAGGAAGTCATCGGGATTCGCCGGATCGGGATCGGGCGGCGGCGGCAGGATGTCCCCGGGGTCCGCCGGCGGCGGGGTGACGGTGCCGACGCTGAGGCCCGGCTCGAATTGCCGGGCGGGACTCTCGGCGAGAGCGATACCGGCGCCGGGGCCGATGAGTGCGGCGGCGACGGCGGTTCCCAGAAGGATGTTTCGTGCGGTGTGGATGGCGATGTTCATGGCTGGCTCCTGTGGTCCTGTTGGCCGAGCTGTTTCGGCCTTCAGAGGTAGGAGTCAGCCGCACCCGGAGGTGCAACAACTTCTGTGAAAGAAATCGAGAAAAGCGCGAAGTCGCAGGTCAAGGCCGCCCGAAGGTGGTCAGTTGACTCGCGGTGGCGTCGGGGATGTGATCGGAGCGCACGCCGGCAGACAGCTGCGGAGTCCCGGATCGAACGGCGGCACCCGAGGATCGGGTAGGACGGGATCAGGCAGGACGGGGTCGGGCAGGACGGGATCGGGCGGCGCGGGATCGGGCACCTGCGGTGGCGACACCGGTGGCGTCGGCTCCTCGGGCACGGGTTCGGAGATCACCGGCTCCTCGGGCACGGGCTGCTCGGAGACAGGTTCCTCGGGCGACACCGGGTCCCCCACCGTCGGTGGCGTTCCCGGAACGACGAGTTCGGGTGTCGTCGCGATGCCGGGTGGCTCGATCAGCGGGGGCGCGGTGGTCGTCGACGAACTCGACGGGGTGGACAGCGTCGTCGACGCATCATCGACGACGGGTTCAGGTAACGGGTCGCTGCCGCCGACGGTGAGGGCTGCCGCCGCCAGCACTCCACCCGCCACCACCAGCGCCACAATCGCCGCGGTCGCCCACATCCACCAGCGGTGCCCCGCACGCTCGGCGGTCGGGTAATCCCAGGCCGCCCGCCCGCCGATCACCGTCGGCGAGGCGTCGGCGTGTTCGGGCTGCGGCTCGCCGCCCGCGGTGACCGGTTGCGGAACCATCGTGGCGGCCCGGGCGTCCCCGGCGTGCTGGGAGTACGCGACCAGCACCGGCTCGGCGTCGCTGAGCACGCGGTCGCGCAGCACGATCGGTGCCGCGATCAGCGGGAGCGCCACCAGAATCGCCGCGGGCGTGAACCGCCTGCGTCGTTCCCCTGTGCACACCGCGCAGCTGTCGACATGCTTGGCGATGCGTTTGCGCCACAACGGTGTGAAGACACCATCCCAGTGGCCGAGCAACTCGGTGAGCTCGTCGCAACCCTCGCCACCCGCACGGGCAACCAGCAACGTACCGAGGCTGCGTTCCAATGCTTTTCGGCTACGCGACGTCAACGCCGTCACGTGGGAGGGTTTCACCCCGAGGACCGCGGAGATCTCCGCGTTGTCCAGGTCGTGACGCAGACTGAGCTCGACGATCTCGCGGTCCTTCGGCGAGAGCCCATCGAGCGCAGAGCGCACCAACTCCTGCACCTCCCGACGATGGAGATCGTCGTCGGGGTCGTCACCGGCGGCCTGGTCGTGCCAGTCCTCGAACGCCGTCTCCCGCTTGTCCCCGCGCAGCATCCGCAGGCATTCCGAACGGACGATCGCGTACAGCCACGGACGCAGCCGTGACGGGTCGCGCAGCTGATCGATGCGGGCGACGGCCACCAGGAAACTGTCGTGGGTGACGTCGGCGGCCCGCTCGCGACTGCGCACCATCGAATACGCGAAGGTATGCAGCGCGGGCCCGTAGCGGTCGTAGGCGGTGGCGAGGGCATCCATGTCGCCGCCGCGCAGCGCCGCAACGATCACATGGTCCGGCGGGTGGTTGCCACCGGTGTCGAGTGGTGCGGACATCGCGGTCTCCTGGGACTCGTATCCGTGCAGGTCATGGTAGTCGGCATCCGCATACCGGCCAACGACGGCGCACGCCATCGCCGCCCGCTATCGGGGTGCTCACCTACCGGAGTCACGAGAACGGCTGGATGCAACAACTTTTCGGCAGAGAGTTCGGCTGCCGTGCGAAAACGAGCGGGTCATCTACTCGATCGACGCGTCCGCACGGTTCCCGAGAGTCCGAGGCCGTCGATGTGATCGGACGCCGAGCGATGATCGACGAATGCCACGCACCAGCTTGTTCGACCTGATGCAGCGACGCGCCCTGTTGCCGAGCGGCTTCGAGCGCGTGCTCACCGGTCGCGGCCGCGACATCACGGCCTCACAATTGTGGTCACCAGTGCGTCGTCGGGGATGGGTCGAGTAGCCGCGCGTGCGCTCGCATCGCGCGGTGCTCACGTCATCGGGGTGGCTCGCCGCGGGAGTGAATTGCGTTGGCTGGCACAGGACGTATCAGCGCACGATGCAGCTGAACTACTCCACCGCTGTGACCTGATTCGGAAACCGTCACAAGAGGAGATCGTACACCGCGTTGAGAATGTTACGAATGAACTCTGCGATCACAATCAACATGGGAACCTCCCTTCGGCTCGCGGTTGATCGTGTCTTTTGAGTCTAGGGCATGTCTCCCAATTCCCTTTGCGGGTCTTGGCGGCTCGTTGGCCCTCTGGCGGCGTTGTCGTCGGTCACGATAGCTGCCGCTATCGCTCCCTCCTCCGCCTTGCCAGAGAACCAACGACTCCGCCAATACCTTGCAGAAGAATTGGGAGACACGCCCTAGTGGCGTGGCTCGGAAATAGGTGACTGGTCTCCTGCGTCCGATAGGCGGCTGGCTGCGTTGCCGTCGGTCAGAATGCGCCGCTATCGCCAACTTTTCGGCGCCGGGGGGAAGAAGCCGCGAGTCATCTACTCGATCGACAACGCCTGCAGGGGACATACGCTGACCGCGCGGCCGGCATGTGCCCGATCCCCCGGGGCGATGACCGGCTCGCGGGTACCGTCGAGCGGCACCGGATAGCCCCATTGATCGCGGGTCACGGTATGGGGGAGAAGCTCGGCGCACAGGCCACGGCCGTCGCAGCGGGTCCAGTCGACGTGCAGGTGCGGTGCGGTGCGGGTGGTCATCAGCGGTGTCCTCTTCCTCGTGCGATACACCGGCCGCGGGCGTGGGCGTCGACGTCGCGGGCGAACACCCGCAGCGCCGAGCGGACCATCCGCGCGGTCCCGTCTGGATGGCTGCACGCTCCGCGTTGGTCGATCGTCGCGGCCAGCCGGGCCACCGTGTTTGCGCGGGCCGGACCACCGATGACCAGCAGATCGTGGGTGGCGTCGGCGAGGGCGGGCAACCCGAACATGCACGGGCCGCACTGTCCGGCGCTTTCGCCGGCGAGGTGATCGACGATCCCCGCAGTGACCGCGAGCCCGCATTCGTTGCGCCGCAGATAACGGATGATGCCGGCGCCCGGTGCGGCACCGACGGTGCCCAGCGACGCCTGCGACAGCGCCAACGACCCGATCCGGCCCGGATGAACCCAGGTGCCGTGGAAGCCACCGACGAGAACACCGGACACCACGTCGGGCGGCAGGTCCTCCACCATCGACAGGATCGTGGCGAGTGGGGTTCCCAGCGGAGTCTCGACGACGCCGTGGATGCCCGTTGCGCCGCTGAGGGTGACGATCATCGTGCCCGGCTCGTCCGGGGTCCCCGCCGATCTGAACCAGTCCGACCCGAAGCGGGCGATCGTTGCGAGATGGGCCAGGGTTTCCACGTTCTGCACGACCGTCGGCCGGCCACGCAGTCCCGAGACCGCTAGTGGTTGGCGCCGGTCGCGGGGAATCCCGACGCCGCCGTCGAGGCGATCGACCACGGCGGATGCCTCACCGTCGACGAAGCGGTCGCCGCTGCCGACGACGGTCACCTCGGTCTTATCCCATCCGGTGGCGACGCGGTGGCCGACGATCGCTTCCAGGCGTTCGACGAGGGCGGGTGGTGTGTACAGGTAGCAGGTGGTGGCACCGACCGCCCGCGCGGCGGCGGTGAGTCCGTCGAGGACGAGATGGGGAGACCCGGTGAGCAGCGCGATGTCCTTGCGGCTCAGGGGCTCTCCCTCGGCGCCGTTGGCGACGGCGACCGGCCGACGACGTCGGGTCGCCGCCTCGCGGGTGACCGCGAGTTTGCGTCCGACCGGAAACGCCGCTCCGCCACGGCCGGTCAGTCCCGCGGCGGTCGCCACGTCGATGAGGGAGCCGTCGGTGACCGGCAGCGGGCCGTAGATCTCGTGATGGCGGGCGAGGTCGTCGCCGGCGCCGGTCAGGAGCCGATGTCGCGTCGAGGTCATGATCGAGGGTGGTGGGGGAGGGGCGATGCGTTCGGTGCTGGTCATCGAGGGATCGCCTTTCCGACGGGTTGCATGCGTGTCTGCTGGTATTCGGCGAAATCCGTGCGGAGCCGAACCGTCACCGCTGCGCCGACGACGAGTGCGCACACGGCGCACACCGTGATCATCCACAGCTGCCCGACGTCGGTGCCGCTGCCCAGCGTGTGGACGAACGCCAGTGGCCAGAGCGCATAGGTGGCCCAATGCAGGGCTCGGAACGTGTTGGGGCCCAGACGGTTGCGTAGCAGGCTCGACACGATGACCACGATGAGCAGGTCGAGCGCCAGGGTGCCCAGACCGACCCACAGCCCGCGATACGCCGATCCGAACGGCAGGATCGCGTCGATCAGATTCACCTGCGCGTACGGGTCGATGATCATCGTGCCGACGTGGAGTGCCACGAGCAGCGTCGAGGTCAGCGCGGCGAACTGGTGCACCGACTGCACCGCGAACCTCGGCAGCCCGAACAGGGTGCGACCGGATCGGGTGGCGATGCCGAGCGCCACCGTGATCGTCAGCAAGAGCAGGGCGGTGATCCCGGTGCCGCGTCCCAGCGCCCACAATGCCTCGTTGATCATGCCGCGGCCTCGCTTTCGTTCGGCCAGCCGCCCAGGGTCACGACCGTGCGGTCGCGCCCGACGAGACGGGCGGGTAGACCGGTCTCGGCCAGCCACCGATGTCCCGCCGCACCTTTCACGATGCATCCGGTGGTCACGATGTTCGCCTCGACGCAGCGGGCCGCGACCGCGGTGACGGTGCGCCAGTGCGCGGGCGCCGGGCGGCCGGTGGCGGGATCGATGATGTGATGGTGTTCGGCTCCCGAGCGGTCCCGCCACCGCCGGTGCAGGGTGCTCGAGGTGGCGATCGCGCCCTCGCCCAGGATCGCGATCTGGGTCGCCGGTTCCCCGGGCCCGTCGTCGACGAGGATCTGCCAGCCGCCGTCGGGGGTGACGCCGCGGGCACTGATATCGCCACCCAGGTTCACCAGGACCCCGCATCCGAGGGCGTCGGCGACGGTGTCGGCGGCGCGATCGGCGGCGAAGGCCTTGGCGGTGGCACCGAGGTCGAGCAGGACGCCCTCGGGAACGGTGAGCATGTCACCGTGGCGGCGGATCATCCCCGCGTGTGCTCGTCGCGCGACGAAGCTGGGGCGGCCGACGGGGGAGGTGGTTGTGCCCGTGCGGAGGGCGTCGATGTCGCGGTCGTATCCCAGTAGCACGAGATGGTGTCCGACGGCGGGGTCGACCGCACCGCCGGAGAGCCGGGCTGCGTCGAGTGCGGTGTCGACCAGCGCGGCGAGGGTCGGGGAGATCCGTGTGGGTCGCCCGGCCCGGATCGACGGCGAATACAGTTCGGCGTCGTCACGAAACCGGCTGCATGCCCGGTCGACGTCGGCGAGCACCCGTTCGACGAGGATCTTCGCGGCGCCGGCATCGCCGGGCCGGGTGACGGTGACGGCGGCGTCCATACCCCAGACCCGCCAGGTGACGGTGGTGGTGTCGCTGGTGTGGGAGGGATGCGTGGTGTCGGAGGGCTGCGTGGTGTCGGAAGGCTGCGTGACGTCGCGAGGATTGGCGGTCATCATCAGCTCCCGCTGCTTTGACCGTGTGAGGAACCGAAGCCGGGCGAAACGGCCGGCGCCTGGTTATTCCACCCCTGAAAGGTGCCGCCCGAGTCGTCCGATGACGACTCGCCGTATTCCGCGGACCCGTCGGAACCCGTGGTGGTCACCGAGCCACCCGTCGTGCTGTGGTGTGTGTCGGCGTATGCGAGCGCCGACGTCGTGCCGACCACGGCAATCGCGCCGATGCCCAGGGCAACCGTCGCACCCTGCATGCGTCGGAACCCGGCGGTGCGTGTGTCCATGCTGTCTACCTTCGGTCGATCGTCGGAGTGTTCTCCGACTCGACTTCCAGCATCCGCAGCATGACTGTGAGATCGCTGAAGCCCAGCTACGAATCAGCCCTTGACGACAGCAGATCGGCGTGGGTGGCTCACCAGAGGAAGTTGTGCACCGCGCTGAGAATGTTGAAGACGAACTCTCCGATCAGTATCAACATGGGGCACCTCCCTTCGGCCATCGGGTCGATCCTGTCGTATGAGTGTAGTCCCGATCACAGGGCACGGCGACGTGATTAACCCGTTCAATCGACCCGCACAACGCACCTGTCGGGCTTGGAAGTGCTTGTGCAGCAGTATTTTCCGAACATAGGTCAAACGAACGAACGCGGCACCGCGCCGGGCCGTCGGCACATGCCGAACGGACCGCGGCCGCAGTGCCGCGTCTGATCGAGCTCGAGGTCAAGCGATGCCGTCCGGCCATCCACGCCGACGTCCGGGCGGAGAGGGGTTACTCGCTTGACAAATCGGACCGCTGGAGACCGGACTCACCAGAGGAAGCCCGCAACTGCGCCGAGAATTCCCTGGACCAACTGGGCAATAGCGTAAAACATGTGCAACCTCCCTCCGACGTGGTCGTGAGCCGATGTCGGGTGTCGCCACCCGCCCCATCGGGTCTCGCGATTGGGTTTTGGGGCGGCCGCCGTAACGGATCACGAGACCACCCGGTTAGGACATCGCCGCGTGTCAGACCCGCGTTACACGTCGCCGAGACTTTTTCGAGATCGGATCCCACCCAATCTCTTGAACTTGAAGGCGGATTCAAGTACGTTCGTGACAATTGATCCGCGACAGAGGGACGTGCTGATGCAGCTCGAGGGCAAAGTGGCCATCGTGACCGGAGGCGCCGGCGGTATCGGCGCCGCGCTCGCCACCGCACTCACGGAGAATGGTGCGCGGGTCGTCCTCACCGACATCGACAACACCTCCCTCGGGGCGATCGCCGCGCAGATCGAGACCACGTCCCCCGGAGCGGTCGCGTCGATCGCCGGCGACGCGTCCTCGGTCGATCACATCGAGGCCACCATCGACCTTGCCGAATCCCGGTTCGGGCCGGTCGATATGTACTTCGCCAACGCCGGCATCATGGGCGCGCCCTACCTGGCCCCCGACGATGCCTGGGCGACGACCATCGACGTCAACCTCATGGCCCACGTCCGCGCGGCCCGACGACTCGTTCCCGAGTGGATCGAGCGCGGCGGCGGCTACTTCGTCTCCACCGCGTCGGCCGCCGGGCTCCTCACCCAGATCGGATCGGCCACCTACTCGGTCACCAAGCACGCGGCCGTCGGCTTCGCCGAGTGGCTCAATGTCACCTACGGCGACCAGGGCGTGCGGGTGAGCTGCCTGTGCCCGATGGGTGTCGACACCAAACTCCTGCGGCCCGACGCGAGTCCTCACGAGGACGCGATGATCATGCAGCGTGCCGTCGAGACCGCCGGGAAGGTCCTGACCCCCGACGAGGTCGCCGAGATCGTGATGGCCGCCGTCGACGACGAGCGGTTCCTCATCCTCCCGCATCCGGAGGTGCTGGACATGTACCGGCAGAAGGGCGCCGACTATGACCGCTGGCTGCACGGTATGCGTCGCTATCAACGCAGCCTCACCGACTCCGCGTCGTGAGACGCGAAAGCACCCTTGACCGCAGACAGAAGGAGACACAGATGGATCTGCTCAACCCGTCCGCACGCAGCGAGTCCTATCGCGCCCGGCTGCTCGAGTTCATGGACGCCCACGTCTACCCGAACGAGGCGGTCTACGACCAGCAGATGCGGGAGTCGGCGGACCCGCACGCGACCCCGCCGATCCTGATCGAACTCAAGGCGAAGGCCAAGGAGGCGGGCCTGTGGAATCTCTTCCACCCGCACCCCGAGTGGGGTCCGGGCCTGTCGAACCTCGAATACGCCCCGCTCGCCGAGATCATGGGTCGCGTCGTATGGGCGTCGGAGGTGTTCAACTGCAACGCCCCCGACACCGGCAACATGGAGGTGCTCACCCTCTTCGGCACCGACGAGCACAAGGAGCGCTACCTCAAGCCGCTTCTCAACGGTGAGATCGCCTCGGCGTTCGCGATGACCGAACCCGCCGTCGCCAGCTCCGATGCCACCAACGTCGAACTGTCCATGGTCAAAGACGGTGACGAATACGTCCTGAACGGGCGCAAATGGTTCGCGTCCAACGCGGTCCGCCCGGACTGCAAGGTGCTCATCGTGATGGGCAAGACCGATCCGAGCGCCCCCACCCACCGACAGCAGTCGATGATGGTGGTCGCACCCGACGCCCCCGGCCTGACCATCGTGCGCAACCTGCCGGTGTTCGGTTACGTCGACCGCGAGAGCCACGGCGAGCTGATCTTCGACAACGTGCGGGTTCCCGCGAAGGACGTGCTCTCCGGCGAAGGCGAGGGATTCGCCATCGCGCAGGCCCGTCTCGGGCCCGGCCGCATCCACCACTGCATGCGCACCATCGGTATGGCCGAGCGCGCACTGGAACTCATGTGTGCCCGCGCGACGCAGCGGGTCACCTTCGGTCAGCCGCTCGCCGACCGCGCGAACATCCAGGACTGGATCGCCGAGGCACGCATCGACATCGAGATGGTGCGCCTGCTCACGCTCAAGGCCGCCGCCATGATGGACACCGTCGGCAACAAGGCCGCCGCCACCGAGATCGCCGCCATCAAGGTCGCCGCGCCCAACATCGCGCTGAAGATCATCGACCGGGCGATCCAGGTGCACGGCGGCGGCGGTG
Organism: Gordonia rhizosphera NBRC 16068; assembly: GCF_000298195.1. GTDB lineage: Bacteria > Actinomycetota > Actinomycetes > Mycobacteriales > Mycobacteriaceae > Gordonia > Gordonia rhizosphera. Next base: position 34,548 of record NZ_BAHC01000135.1, read on the forward strand.
TCACCGACGACTTCCCGCTCGCGATGGCGTACGCGCACATTCGCACGCTGCGGCTGGCCGACGGTCCCGACGAAGTGCACAAGCGGGCCATCGCGCGTCGTGAGCTGCGGCCGTACCGCAGCGGCGCCGTGCCGGAGACCGTCGCCGGCGTCTCGGATCAGGCGCTCGTGTCCCGATGAACGACACGGCAGCGGCGTCGGGAGTGGTCCTCCCGGACACCGACATGTCGGCGCTGCGGGTGTGGCTGGGCGCGGTGGGCATCGAGCCGCGCGGCGAGATCACCGGTGCCCGTATCGGGTTCGGTCAGTCCAACCTGACCTACGTCATGTCCGACGAGGCGGGGGCGCGGTGGGTGCTGCGCCGCCCGCCCGTCGGACACCTGCTGGCCTCCGCCCACGACGTCGCCCGCGAGGCCCGCATCCTGTCGGCGCTTGCCGACACCGACGTCCCGGTGCCACGCATCTATGGGGTGTGTCGCGACGACACGGTGAGTCCGGTGCCGATCGTCGCGATGGAGTACGTCGACGGCACGGTGCTGTCGGACCGTCGGGCCGCGGAGCCCCTTCCGCTCGAGACCCGGCACGCGGTCGGCATCTGGATGACCGACACCCTCGCGCGCATCCACACCGTCGATCTCGACGCCGTCGGGTTGTCGGACCTCGCCAGCCACAAGCCGTACGCGCCGCGTCAGCTCAAGCGGTGGAGCACGCAGTGGGAGCAGTCCAAGACCCGCGAGATCCCCGAACTCGACGCGCTGACCAGGCGTCTGGCGGCCACCATGCCCGAACAGCATGAGACGACGCTGGTGCACGGAGACTTCCACCTGCGCAACGTCATGATCGATCCCGCGTCGGGGGCGGTCACCGCGGCGCTGGACTGGGAACTGTCCACGCTCGGTGATCCGCTCGCCGACATCGGCTCCACGCTCGCCTACTGGCCGGAGCCGACCGACGCGGTGCTGCTCGGCGAGCCGGTGGAGGTCATGGACGGCTTCTGTGATCGTGGCGAGCTGGCGCGGGCCTATCTGCAACGCACCGGGCGCGACCCGCAGGCATTGAAGTACTGGCATGCGCTGGGACTGTGGAAGGTGGCGATCATCGCCGAGGGCGTGTTGCGCCGCGCCCGGGACAATCCCGCCAATCGTGCCGCCGCCGGCGTCCCGACCCCGGCACATGTCGACGATTTCGTCGCACGTGCGGTCGCGGTCGCCGACGACGCGGGACTATAGGACGATGCCCCGCGAATCCGTCGACTCGACCAAGACGCCCGTCACCGCGCGCGGCGAACGCACCCGCGCCGCGCTGGTGGCGGCCGCCCGGACGGTGTTCGAGCGTGATGGATTCACCGATTCCCGGCTCACCGACATCACCGCGGAGGCCGGCTGCGCGACCGGGTCGTTCTACACCTACTTCGACAGCAAGGAGGAGATCCTCGACGCGGTGCTCGCCGCGGCGCAGGAGGACATGCTGCATCCGGGGCTGCCACATGTGGAAGCCGAGTTCTCCGACGACCCGGCCGCGGTGATCGAGGCCTCCAACCGGGCCTACTTCGAGGCCTATCGGCGTAACGCCCAACTGATGCTGGTGCGCGAACAGGTCGCCGGCATCAGCCCCGAGTTCCGCGAGATCCGGCGTCGACGGGGCCAGGTCTTCGTCGAACGCAACGCGCGCCGGATCCGCGAGCTGCAGGAACGCGGGCTGGCCGACCCCGACCTCGATCCGCTCGGGGCTGCCGCCGCATTGTCGGGGATGGTGTCGCGGATGGCCTACAGCGCTTTCGCCCTCGGCGACGACGTCGACATCGACGACTTGGTGTTCACCGCCACCCGACTCTGGGTCAACGGCATCGGGTTGCGCCGACCGGCCTGACGCCGGCACGCGGTGTGTCCCGTTGCCGGGTTCACTCATTCCCGGGCTTGTCGTTCACTCGGTCTGTCATTCACTGTGTGTAACCGTGCCGCGAAGTCTTTCGGCACCCGAATCCGGCTGCCAGAATTCGGTGCATGGCCACCGGGAATCCCCCACCGGTGCGGTCACCGCACGGTGGTGGCGAAAGCTCGTCGACTCTGAAGTGGACGAGTCGATACCTCTGGTGGCTGGCCCTGTTCATCGGCGTCGGTGCCTATATCGCGATGACCGAGGTCGACCGGATCATCGGTCGTAGCACCACGACTGGGGACCACGCGACGATTCGCGGAGTCGTCGGCCCCTCCGCGCTCGCCAACATCGACGGATGGTCGGCCTGGCGGGACGGGCCCGAGGCGATCTCGCAGATCCACGGCATCGTCGCTGCATTGATCGTCGCTCTTGCGGTGTGTGAGTTCGTGTTCGTCGTCTGCATCACCTATCTGCTCGCCCGGATAATCGTGACGGCGACATCGTCACCGGACCAGGCCGGCTACAGCCGCATCGCGGCCGGTTCGGTGGGAGTGTTCGCCGCCGCCGCACTCCTCGAGATCCTGCTGCTCGTCATCGCCTCCCGATTCGTCGCCCACGACGACACCGCGCACGGCTTGCACGTCGCGATCGCCGTCGTCGCGACATGCAAGTGGTTGGCCGTGGTCGCGGTGATACTCGCTGTCGCGCGGAACGACTTCTTCCGGCGTGTGGTTGTGCGCTCGGTCAAGAAGCAGGCCGAGTGCGTGTGGATTCAGCGGTTGTCGGTTGTCGTCGTCGTCCTGCTCGCGGTGATGAGCCTGCTCCCGGCCTCGGGAGCGCTCGACCAGATCCCCGATGCCCAACGACGTTGGCTGGGCACCGATTTCCGGTGGTCGTCGGCGCTGGTGATCCTGGTCGCCTACGGTGTCATCGCGGCCGGACTGTTCTTCATCGGGTCCTGGCGCGCCAACCTCGTCGGGATCAGGGTCAAGGACCACGGCATCCGCAACCGGTCTCCGGCGATGCTGTGGTTGTGGCTCATCGCCCCGACCGGTGTGCTCGTCGCCGCGATCGCGCTGCGCTGGCGGCACGGAGATCTCGTGGATGCCAACGTGGTGGCCTTCTTCGTGTTGTTCTTCGCCACGATAGCGGTCACCTCGGCCCTGATCCGGCTCGTCGAGCTGACGGGCCAGGAGGGTGCTGGACACCACGGCGTCATCGCTGCGGTCATCTCGGTCCCGATCCGGCTCGTCGAACTGTCGCTCGATGGTGATGTTCCACGGCGCCGCGTCATCAGCGCCATCGGCGTGGCGGTGTGGGGCGTGGCGCTGTCGGTGACGGCGATCGTGGTTGCGTGGTCGGGCGCCGAGCCGCGGTGGCGGGTCCTCGTGATGGTGATCCCGACGGTCATCGTGATCGCCGGGCCGGTCTACACGTTCTTCGCGATGCGGCACGAGGTCCGGGTGCAGGCCCGCGCGCGTGCCACCACGATCACCGGGAGCGATGTGCAGATCGTCGGAAACATCTGTGTCATCTTGTTTCTCGGGTTCGGCGCCCTCGGACTGATCCGAGCTTTCGCCGGACCGATCGCGCTCGACGCGGCCGTCGGGGGTGAGGCGGTGGCACCCCAGCGTGCGCAGGTGGCGTTCGGCGTCGCGGTGGTGTTCCTGATGGGTGTCTCCGCGCTCGCGGCGATCGCGTTGCGTCTGGACCCGTTCGCGGCCGGCTCCGACCGCGAGCCGTCGCACGCCATGATCCGTTTGGCACGGCGACTGCAACGAGCGCTCGCCGACGACGGTGCCCGACGCAAACTGCTCGTGGTTCTCGGCGTGCTCGTCGTCATCCCACTCGCGGCCTACGCCATCGCGCCGAGCGGAACCGCGAGCGCGTTCGGCATCATGGGCACCGTCACATTCGTCATCGGGGTGTGGCCGCTGTTGCTCGGTGTCATTATCGTCGGAATCCAATACCGAAGGCCACCAGAGATCTTCGCGGTCCTGTCGATGGAGGCCGCGCCGATCCTGTCGTTGGCGCTGGTGTTGATGGTCGTCGTCACCCTCACCGGGGGCGATCCCGATCTCCACCGGATCCACGCGCGCGACTATCAGGCCATGGCCGCTGGGGACACCCGCGCGGACCTCGATGCCGCGTTCACCGCGTGGGTCAACACCAACACCGACTGCGCCTACCAGATCGGGGCCGACGGGCAATCCGTTTCGGCGCGGCCCCTGGTTCTCGTCGCCGCGAGTGGTGGCGGCATCCGTGCCGCGGTGTGGACCGCGAACTCCATGGCGACGATGATGCGCAGCGCCGACGGCCCGGCGGGCAACGGGATCTGTGGCAGCGCAGCCAATTTCCTGTCCAGCGGAGTCAGTGGTGGCTCGGTCGGACTTGCCCTGGCCCGCGCCGAGACGGCCGACTCGGGCGATCCCTCCGACCCGAGCGGCGTCGCGAAGGCCGCCGACGAGATCCGGTCGGCGGCCACCACCCTCACCGATCCGCAGGCGCTGGCCGCCGGGCTGTCGTCGACGGTCGTCGGGGACACCGTGGCCAGCGCCACCGGGCTGCGCGCCCAGCGCCACGACGGTGCTCTCACCTGGAATGACCGGGCCGCGTTGATCGAAGACGGTTGGGAACACCAGATTCCCGCGCTGCGGGAGGACTACCAGTGGAGCCGGACCGGCGCTCCCACCGGAGCGCTGGTCTTCAACTCCACGTCGACCGGCGTGCACTGCCGGATGCTGATCAGCCAGCTGCGGCTCGGCGTGACGGCCCCGCAGACTCTGGGTGAGGACACCGACATCTCCGACTGTGTCACCGCAACCGGACAGCCCGCCATCTCAGTCGATTTCGCGGACGTGTTCCACGGCTGCGTGCCGACGATGTCGTGGGCGACCGCCGCGATGCTGTCGGCACGGTTCCCCTATGTCACGCCGTCGGGCCGGATCTTCGCGCCCGCCACCCAGCACACTGCGAACCCGGAGTGCCACGACAATTCGTGGCAGCTCATCGACGGGGGCTACGCCGACTCCACCGGCCTGGGCACCGTCGCCGACATCGCACCGGAGCTGGCGCAGATCATCGCGCGGCACAATGCTTCGGCGGGCGGCGACGTGCCCTACGTGATCCCGTATGTCGTCTATCTCGACGACGAGCCGCAGGTCGCCCGCCCGGTCGGGGCGCCCGGGGCGACCCCGGAGGCTCTGGTGCCGGTGGTCGGGCGCGCCGCGCAGAAAGCACTGGCCGGTAAGGAGAGCTGGGTGCAGCGCATCACCAACGCGTTCGACGAGGTGTGCGTGAATGCCGTCGCCGGCTCGTGTGAGGCCACCCGGGCCGCCCTGCGGTCACGGATGGACCGGACCGACGGTGAGACCACCTACGACGGGTCGGTCATCACCGTGGCACCCCGGCTGGTCCCGTCGGTCGAGGTGCCGCTCGGGTGGACGCTCTCGAGGCGCACCGTCGAGGCCCTGCGCCGGGCCGCCGGCACCGACCTGTGCACCACCGGCGATCCCGACCGCAGCCTCGGATTCGACACCCTCGCGGCCCTCGTCTGCCACCGATGAGTCGGCCCCGCGCACAGACGATCAGTGGGCGACGGTCCGCAACACCTCCCGGTCGATCGCCCGCTTGAGGATCTTGCCGGTGGCACCCTTCGGCAAGGCGTCCACGAACGCAACGATGCGCGGTACCTTGTAGGCACTCAAGCGCTCCTTGGCCCACTCCCGCAACGCATCCGGATCGATCTCCGCGCCGGATCGCGGCGCGATGACCGCCGCGATCTCCTCACCGTAGTGTTCGTCGGGAACACCCACCACCGCGGCCTCCACGATGTCGGGATGCTCGTAGAGCACCTCCTCGACCTCCCGTGGATAGACGTTGTAGCCGCCGCGGATGATGAGATCCTTCACCCGGTCGACGATGCGCACATTTCCCGCCACATCCATCGAGCCGAGGTCACCGGTCTTGAACCAGCCGTCGACGAGTTCGGCCGCCGTCGCGTCGGGCCGATTCCAATAGCCCTTCATCACCGTCGGGCCCTTGATGAAGATCTCGCCGACGACATCGGTCGCGACGACGCCACCATCAGGGTCACGGACCTCGACCTGCGTACCGGGCAGGGCCGGACCGACCGTGCCGACGACCGGAACGCCGTTCATGTCGTGGAAGGTTGCCGCACCGGCCGTCTCGGTCAGCCCGTAGCCCTCGAGGATCTTGCAGCCGAATTTCGTCTCGAACGCGCGGATCACCTCGGCCGGCAGCGCCGCACCACCCGAACCGGCCAGCCGCAGCGCGGTGAAGTCCTCCGGCGAGTACCCGTCGGCCACCTGCAGCATCGCGTTCCACATCGTCGGCACCCCACACGCGATGGTGATCTGTTCGTCGCGCAGCATATCGAGAAACGCGGTGGGGGAGAACGGACTCAGCAACGACAGACTGCACCCCTGCGACAACGCCGAGTTCATCACGATGGCCTGCCCGAACACGTGGAACAGCGGTAGCGCGGTGGCCCACCGGTCATCCGGCGTCACCTGCATCAGCTGCCGGAACGCGACCGGGCAGGCGTTGATGTTGGCCACCGTCAACTCCGCGCCCTTGGGTCTCCCCGTGGTGCCCGAGGTGTACAGGATCACCGAGATGGCGTCGTCGGCGCGGTCGACATAGGCCGGGATCGGCGCGTGATCGTCGGGCGTCTCGTGGAAGGGACGGATCTCGACGAAGGGCAGATCGGCGGATTGCGCACTGCGACGCGGATTCTCCGCGCACTCGTGCCAGGCGACGACCAGGGTCGTCCCGGAATCGTCGATCACGTAGTCGATCTCCGGCGACGTCGACATCACATTCATGGTGATGGTCGTCGCGCCGATCGTCTGCAGGGCGTAGTAGGCGATGACGAACTCGGCGACCGACGGGGCGATCAGGAGCACACGATCACCCTCGATCACGCCGCGCTCGGCAAACCCGGTGGCCGAATGGGCAATTCGGTCGCGAAGTTCGCCATAGGAGAGTTGCCGTCCGGCACTGCGGACGGCGACACGTTCCGGGGATTGTTCTGCGGTGGACCAGATCCCCGCGACAGTGTTGGCCATGGAGGTTCCTTCCGTCACTCGAAATACCGACGTGGAACATCGACGAGCATCGTATCGATGTCCTTGTCGCTGACACCGCGCTCGCGCAGAGCGGGCAGGACGTCCTCACTGATGTGGCGGTAGTTCCATTTCGGCACCGCCACAAGCTTGGCCTCCGGATCGAACCAGTCGATGAAGCAGGACGCGTCGTGGGCGAGTCCCATCCGATCCGCATAACCCCGCTCGCACAGCGCGGCAACGGTGTTGATGCGGTCCTCGAACGGCAACAGCACGTCGAGGCCGAAGCGATCCATGCCCAGGATCGACCCGGCGTCGGCGAGCTGCATCAGGTAATCGAGGTCCGTCGAATCACCGGAATGGCCGATGACCACCTTGGTCAGGTCCACACCCTCCTCGGCGAGGATCTTCTGTGCGACCAGACCCGACTGGGTGTGCGGATTGGTGTGCACGGTGATCGGTGCCCCGGTCTGCACATGCGCCTGTCCGACGGCCCGCATCACGCGCTCCACGCCCGGCGTCAGACCCTGTTCCTCGATCGCGCACTTGAGGAACGCGGCCTTGACACCGGTGTCGGCGATGCCCTCGGTGAGATCCCGGACGAAGAACGTCACGAGGGGCTCGGGTACGTCGAACAGCAGGCCCGGACCCGTGTAGTGGAACTGGAACGGGATGTCGTTGTAGGTGTAGAGGCCGGTGGCGACGACGAGCTTGAGGTCGATCTGCTCGGCGATCCGCTGGATGCGCGGAATGTAGCGGCCGAGACCGAGCACCGTCGGATCGAGGATGGTGTCGATCCCGAGGCTCTTCAGCTCCCGCAGGTCGCGGACCGCTTCGGCGATCTTCTCCTCCTCGTCCCAGTCGTACTGGTAGTTCTCGCGGTACTCCTCGCCGAGGACGAAGACATGTTCGTGGACGAGGACGTTGCCGAGATCGGCGGAGTCGACGGGTCCGGTGACGGTATTGACGGTGCTCATTCTGGTCCTTCACAAATCGGTCGCAATGTGGTCCAGGTCACTTGCAGCCGCCACTGTATTTGGGTATGAGTTCAAGTTCAAGTCTTGCGCGGACCGTGCACGACCCTTCTCCCGTTGCGGGCATGCGGTCGAGACCGTCACCCCAGGACTCGTGCCCCCGACCCCATGCGGTGAACTGGATGCATGGAACTGCTGCTCATCCGCCATGCCCAACCGTTCCGGCTGTCCGATCCCAACGGGGCAGACCCGGATCTCACGCTCGAAGGTGAGGAACAGGCAAAGCTCCTGGCGAAGGCGCTCGCCGACGGGCGCTACGGGCAGGTCGGGCACCTCGTCAGCAGCCCGATGCGCCGGGCCGCACAGACCGCGGGCTTCGTGCGTGACGCATTGGCCCTGGACCTCGCGCTCGATGAGCGGCTCGTCGAGCTCAACCACGGTTGGACGGTCTATGGCGCCTCGCACAATTACACCGACCGGCGCCTGGCCTTCGACGACATGAACAACGGGCGCCTCGGCGACAACGTCTTCGATCCGTTGCTCTTCCGCAGTCGGGTGGTCGAGGGTATCGAGTCGGTCGCCGAACGCGACGACGATACGGTGATCGCCGTCGTGTGCCACGGTGGTGTCATCAACGCCTACCTATCCCACATCCTCGGCGCACCCAAGATCTTCTTCGCCGATCCCTTCTACACCTCGGTGTCCCGGGTGCTGGCCCTCCCGGACGGGTATCGACAGGTGCTGTCCCTCAACGAGATCGACCACCTGCGGCCCTGAGGCCGGGGGGCCGATGCAGGCGACGGATCTCACCCGATCCGCACGATCGTCACCACCACCTCCCGGCCGTCGTGGTTGCGGTAGCGGATCGTCTGCCCCGGATGCTTGCCCAGCAGGGCCTGGCCCAGAGGGGATCTCGTCGAGCACTGGTTCGCCCGCAGGGCCCTGTCCCGGACGATCTCCAGCCGATCCGCGTCGCGCGTGTCCCCGCCGAAGTACACGTCGACGACGAGCCCGGGTGCGACGATGTGTCTTCCCAGGATGGAGTGGATCGTCGCCAGGGGTCGTCGCGCGGAGAGTTCGGTGAGTTCCCGGGCGAGTTCCCGACCGCGCTCGGTGGCCGCGCCGCGTCGCTCCACCGCGCTGTACAGCCCCTCGCTCTCGTCCGGGTCTGCCGCACGGCGTTCGGCGATGATCTCCCGGTCGAGCTCGTGGATGGACGCGGTGAGTCGGGTCAGCGCCCGCTCGAGTGCCCAGATGCGTGCATTGTCCGGAGACGAGTCCCACCGGGCCGGTGCGCGCCGGCCGTGAGATGCGAGTTGCTCGGTTCGCAGGGTCGTCACCTCGCCCAGGCGTTCGCGCCAGTGGTCGATGCCCGTGCCCTGTCCCGTGACGCCGTTCTGAGGTGCGCTGTGTCCGGTGGTCATCCTCGCCTTCCATCATCGATCCTGATGGCAGCAGGCTAGAACACGTGTCCGACAATTCGGACACATCGAACCGAACCCGGCTCAGGAACCGGGCCACACGAAGTCGATGCGCGACAGTGTCAGGATCTGGTTGCGCGCCAGCCAGACCGGGCTCCCCGCCGGCTGTGTCGCGTAGAGCCCGTGAGCCGCCGACACGACGCGGTCGAACTGGCTGGGCCAGTCGATCGAATCCGCGAGCTCGTCGAGGACGACTCGGCCACGGCCCAGGGCACGCCGCACATGGGTGTGGTCGGGAAGGAGATCGGATTTCGACGAGTTGCACGATTGGCACGACAGCACCAGATTCGACATACCGTCGAGTCCCACCCGCGACCACGGCAGTACATGATCGACATGGCGTTCGGTCCGCAGCCGAGCGTCGCAGTAAAAGCACGATGATCCGAAGGCCTCGGCCAGAATCGCACCCGGGCGCTGGAGCGAGATCCGATCCGTACCGAACAGGTGGAACGCGAGATCTGGGCCCTCGTCGAGCAACCCCCGGTTCATCCGGCGAACGTCATCGACCCACGCGAGCTGGAAGGCCGGCTTGAGCAATGGTGCCAACCGGGCCAGTGTGGTGCCGACACCTCCGAAGAGGTGGAATCGGTTGTCGTGCTGGGCAATCACTTGGGCCGAATCGGTGCCCATCCAGGAGTCGTCGTAGAGGAATCTCTCACTGCCGGTGTGGCGTCCGACGTTCTGCAGCAGCTTCAGCGGATAGCGAACCAGCTTGTGCTTCACCGTTGTGCGCGCCTGGAGGTAGGCATCGGGCGCCTGACGTTGGGCGACCTCCAGCGGCACGCGGCGCCGCGGTGTCTCGGTCGCCTCGCGCAGTCCGGTGACCGCCCTGAACACCACGCCGCGACCGTCATTGGACTGCCGTAATACGTGACCGTCGAGCGGCCGTAGCTGCCGCCAGTAGAGGTCCATCACCCGATGGGAGAGGTCGTCGAGGTCGATGGCGACGGGCTCGTCCGGATCGTCGGGCACCGACTCGACGGCAATGTCGAGCAGGGCGACCATCACCGCGAGCTTGTAGGTGGCCGTGCGCTGTCCGCTCTCGAGTACCGCGACGAGTCGCTGGCCGAGCGCCAACGGGTCGGAGGGTCCCGGCGGCGTCACCCTCACTCGGCGCCCGCGGTGATCGTCAACCAGATCGTGCGGGACAGCGCGGCGATCAGCTCATCGTCGGATGTGTCGGTTCGCGGGTGCAGGACATGTTGTGTCACAGTTCGTTCCACCATCCAGGTGAGCCCGGCGATGGAGGCGGAGGTGACCGAATCATCGACCCTTCCGGCCGCTCGCCACTCGTCGACACGACCCGATGCGAAATCGATGAACTCGTCGATGCGGCCGAACCAGAACCCGGCGACGTCCGCGTCATAGGCCGCGGCCTCTCCGAGCGCCCGCATCAGCGGCCAGTGCTTGCGGAACTCGGCGACCATGTCCCCGATGGCGCGGGCCACGCCGGCGACCCCGGCGTCCAGCGATGCGTCGTCGGCGAACCAGGAGGTCGGTGCCGCGAAGAACTCCGCCGATCCGACCTCCGCGACCTCGATCAGCACCTGGCTCTTGTTGGGGAAGTACTGGTAGAAGTTCGTGCGCGACATCCCGGATTGCTCGGCGATGCGCTGTACCGGCAATTCCGTGAACCGTTCGCCCGTCGCGAGCAACTCCTCGACGGCACCGAGAACCCGCTCGGTGACCTCGAGTCGATGTTCGCGGGCCTGCGCCGCCTGCGACCTGGTCACCGAAGCCATGCCGACGATGCTACGCGCCGCCCTTGACACCCACGTTGTACAGGCATAACGTCCTGTCTGACACGGTGTCGGACTGCGTGTCAGGGGTCGGCCGGGAGGAGCGGGTATGAGCTCAGCCGTCGAGCAGTTCGACACCGTCATCATCGGTGGGCGGTGCGCCGGTTCGGCCACCGCCATCGCCCTGTGCCAGCGGGGGCTGCGTGTGCTGGTCATCGATGCTGCACACTTTCCGTCCGACACGCTGTCCACGCACCTGCTGTGGCCGTCCACGCTGGCCGAGGTCGCGGCGCTCGGCGCGCTACCGGCCGTCGAGGCGGCCGGAGCGCCGCGGCTGCCGCTTGCTGAGGCGATCCTCGACGACATCGGCTGGCGGACAGGGTATTCGACGGTCTCCGGGATCGACTACGCGATGTGTCTGCGTCGTACCCACCTCGACGCTGCGCTCGTCCGCACGGCCATCGACGCCGGCGCCGAGGTCCGCGAACGGTGTCGTGCGACCGGCCTGGTCTGGTACGACGGTCGTGTGGTCGGGGTCCGCTATACCGACGATGACGATGTCGAGCACGAGGTCCGCGCGCCGATCGTCGTCGGGGCCGACGGTCGCAAGAGTTTCGTCGCCGAACAGGTGGGCGCCCGTACCCCGAGTCTCACCTCCACGAGTGGCCGCTCCTGTTACTACGCCTACTGGTCGGATGCCCGAACCGACTTGCGCCACATCGCCACCCAGTGGCGGGTCGGCCGCCTGCTCGGCGTCGCATTCCCGTGCGACGGCGGCGACCTGTTGTGCCTGCTGCAGCCGCCGACCGACCTCGACGACGAGTTCCGGGGACGCCGCGCCCAGGACGCCTACCTGCGCGGCATCGAGGCGATCCCGGGCCTGGCCCGTCGGCTCGACGGATGCGAACTGGTCTCCCGGGTGCGGTCCTGCACGGGGATCGAATCGTATTTCCGCCAGTCGTCGGGACCGGGTTGGGCGCTTCCCGGCGACGCGGGCCACTTCAAGGACCCGGTCACCGCGCAGGGCATCCGCGATGCGCTGCGCTACGGACGGTTGCTCGGTGAGGCCCTCGCACCGTGCCTGGGAGCCAGAAACGGTGTCGATCCCGACGCCGTGGATCGCGCCACCGAGCAGTGGGCCACCGACCGCGAACGCGACTGCATCGACATCTACCAGTGGACGAACTTCCTCGCCTCCGCGATGCCACCGTCACCGCTCGAATACGAGCTCTACCACCTCGCGCGACGGGACCCGGAGGTCGCCGGGGTCTTCGCCGACATCTACAACCGGGTTCAGCCGCCGGCCGCGATGATGCCGCCCCGCACGCTCGTCGGAGCGCTGACCCGGGCACTGCGGCGACCGGATTCCTCCGCCCGCGACGTCCTCGCCGACCTGCGCTTCCAGCAGCGGCGGATGCTCGGGGACTGGCGGGAGAAGCGGCGTTTGCTGCGGTCGGCCGACGAGATCGACGCGCCACTGCTCGGTGATGACGTCGAGGACGAGGATCGGGCAGCCCTTCTCGGGGTCTAGACGCACCTGCCGGGGGCCCGGAATGTCCTGACAACGTTCGTTGTTATATTTCTCTGAAGTGATCATTTGAGGTGGTGAAGATCGCGCTCATCGTTGTGCGCGAACACCGATGATCGCGTGCGGAGGTTTTGATGACGGCGAACGCGACACAGGTGTCGGTGACCCCGGCGGCAATAGGTCCTGTCCTGCCCGCGGAGGATCGGTTCTACGCAGCCCCGGCGGGCGTTGACGTGCTCGCGCCGGGTGAGATCATCCGCAGCCGCCAGGTCGATCTGAAGACCAACTGGGCGTCCCACCACCGCTCCGACGCCTGGCAGCTCCTCTACCGGTCGACCGACCTGCATGGCGAACCCAGCGTTGCGGCCACGACGATCGTGCTGCCCCGCAAGCGCACGGACGGTCCACTGCGGCTGTTGTCGTTCCAGTCGGCCATCGACGCCGTGACGACGTGCTGCTTCCCCTCCTACGCCCTGCAGACCGGAGCCCAGTCGGCGCACACCATCGTGCCGATGGAGTTCCTCGTCGTCCGGCGCGCGCTCGCCAAGGGGTGGGCGGTGTCCATCCCGGACCACGAGGGCATGCTCGGCGCGTGGGGTGCGCCCCGCGAACCCGGCTACCGCACGCTCGACGGTATCCGCGCGGCGATGGCCTTCGACGAGACCGACTTCTCGGCCGAGACACCCATCGGCCTCTGGGGCTACTCCGGCGGCGGGATGGCCACGGCCTGGGCGGCCGAGATGGCACCCTCCTACGCACCGGAGCTCGACATCGTCGGTGCGGTACTCGGCTCACCCGTGGGTGACATGAAATCGGCGCTGTTGCGCCTCAACGGCGGTCTGCACGCCGGCCTGCCGGTCATGGCGATTGCCGGGCTGCGGCGCGTCTATCCCGAACTCGACAAGGTGATCGTCGAACACGCCACCGACCACGGCCGAGAGAACCTCGCCGAGATCGAGAACCTGCCGACACTGCAGGCGATCCGACGGTTCGCTCACCACGACATCGGGAAATACCTCGACATGCCGCTCGCCGACGTGCTCGAACTGCCCGAGATGGTCGAGATGATGCGCGACCTCGAACTCGGCCACACCGCACCCACAGTGCCGCTGCTTGTGGTGCAGGCCGTGCACGACGAGATCATCAGCGTCGCCGACGTGGACCGGCAGGTCGAGCGCTACCGAGCCGGCGGAACACGGGTCACCTATGTGCGCGATCAGCTCAGTGAACACTATTCGCTGTTGCCGCTGTCCGGGCCGTTGGCGGTCGGCTGGCTGACCGACCGGTTCGAGGGCCGTCCGCAACAGGGCCGCGACCTCACGGCGATCGCCGGGCAGCGCAACCCGCGCGACCAGATCGCCCGACTGCGTCGGCGTCTGTCCGTGGCGTAACCCCAGGCACGGCACAAGACAAACGCGCACAAGACAAACGCGCACCCGCTCGGTTCGCGCGCAGGTTTGACGTGCGCGTTCACCAAACGGGTGGGCGTTTGCGCGACGCCGGCGCCCGACCGCTCCATGTTACAGAGATCGGGCGCTCAATTATTCCGCGCGTAACCACCACGTAATACGCTGGGCGTGAACTGAATGTCGTAGCCGAGCAGGGCTACTCACCTCGATCCACCGGATCGACCATATCGTTCGAGGCAACGTCGCCCCACCCTCAGCACCTGTTCCGGCGGGCCTGTGCCCGTCGCAGACATTCCAGGAGACCTCCGTGCCCTCATTCGACGACGCCATCACCGAGAACATCGCCAAGTCCCTCGCCGAGATCCCGCATCCGTCACTTCCCAAGGGCTCCAACATCTACGGCGGCACCAAGATCTTCCCCGACTACCAAGCCGAAGACGGCGAAACGTACTTCACACTGGTGCACGGCATCGCCCACGAATCGTCGGTCTCCTTCGTGGCGGTCCTGCAGGCCACCCGCGCGCTGCGCAAGGGCTTCGAATCCGCCATCTACTTCTACGGTCCCGGGGCCATCAACTGCCTTGCAACCCGCGGCTTTCCGAAGACGGGTGACTCCGGTTTCCCCGGCGAACAGAACATCAACGACTCGCTGGAGACCTTCATCTCCGAGGGCGGCACCGTCTTCTGCTGCCGCTTCGGACTCGCTCTGCACGGCGGCCGCGAGGAGGACCTCATCGAGGGCGTGATCCCGGCCCACCCGCTCGACGTGCAGGACGCGATCATCCACTACGCCCGCAAGGGCGCGATCATCAACTCGACCTACATGGTCTGACCCGCTGCAGCACAGACGATTCCACAGCGAGGCACACCATGACCAGAATCGCCGCGGTCGCGGCCAACTTCACCCGCGACCTCGAACAGAACTACGCGACCATCGCCGAATATGTGACCCGCGCCCGGGAGGACGGCGTCGAGTTCCTCGTCTTCCCGGAGGCGGCCATCGGCGGCTACCTGTCGTCGCTGGGCAACCACGGCGACACGGTGAAGAACACGACCCGTTCGCTGCCACCTGCCATCCGGCTCGACGGACCGGAAATCCAACGCGTGCAGTCGATCATCGGCGACATGCTCATCGCGATTGGGTTCTGCGAACTCGCGCAGGACGGTGAGACCCGCTACAACGCGGCCGCCGTCCTCGACGGCACGCAGATCTACGGCAGCTACCGCAAGGTGCACCAGCCGCTCGGGGAGAACATGTCGTACTCCTCGGGCACCGAGTACGGGGTCTACGACACCCCCGTCGGCCGCGTCGGCCTCCAGATCTGTTATGACAAGGCCTTTCCCGAGGCCGCGCGGGTGATGGCGCTCGACGGCGCCGAGATCATCGCCAGCCTCTCGGCGTGGCCCGCCGCGCGCACCGCCACCGCCGAGAACCTGCAGGAGGATCGCTGGACCTACCGGTTCAACCTGTTCGACACCGCCCGCGCCCTCGACAATCAGGTCTTCTGGGTGGCGTCCAACCAGTCCGGCACCTTCGGGTCGTTGCGCTACGTCGGCAACGCCAAAATCGTCGACCCGGGCGGTAACGTGCTGGCCACCACGCTGCTCGAGTCCGGGATGGCCGTGGCCGACATCGACATCCCCGCCACCTTCACCGCGATGCGCGGCGGCATGTTCCACTTGCGCGACCGCCGCCCCGACGCCTACGGTGCGCTCACCGAGCTCGACGCCACCGGGACCGGCAGATGGCGGGATCTCGCCCATGCCTGAGATGACGTTCACCGTCCGATGGCCCGACGGCGCTGTGCAGGAGTGCTATTCGCCGAGCCTGGTCATGCACGATCACCTCGACGTCGGCGGGTGCTACACCGTCGACGACTTCCGCTCCCGCGCCACCACCGCCCTCGACGAGGCCGCCGAACGGGTCCGCGCGAAGTTCGGCTTCGCCTGCACGTCAGCCGCCGCGACCGCCGACGACATCAAGAACACCGCAACGCGATACGACGCAGGGGCCCTCGTCGAGGTCCTCGCGATGCACCCACCCCTACCCACCGCATCCCCACTGGAGACATCATGAGCGCCACCGCTCATACCCCCCACATCCCGGTCGTCATCGTCGGTGCCGGACAGGCCGGACTCTCGGTCAGCTGGTATCTGGGCCGCGCCGGCATCGAGCACGTCGTGATCGAATCGAAGACCCCGACCCACGCCTGGGCCGATTCACGCTGGGACAACTTCACCCTGGTCACCCCGAACTGGCACTGCCGACTACCCGGATACGTCTACGAGGGTCCGGATCCCGACGGGTTCATGACCCGCGACGAGGTCGTGGAGTGGCTCGACGGGTGGCTGGACACCTTCACACCCCCGGTGCGCGAGCACACCACCGTCACCCGGCTGCGCCGGCCGAACGACACCGGGTTCGAACTCACCCTGAACTCCGACGCCGGTGAGGAACTGATCACCTGCGATCAGGTCGTCATCGCGACGGGCGGCTATCCGCTGCCGGTGATCCCGCCGTTCGCCTCGTCGTTGAATCCGGCTGTCACCCAGATCCATTCGGAGGAGTACTTCAACCCCGAGCAACTGCCCGACGGAGCTGTGCTAGTCGTCGGGTCCGGACAATCGGGCACGCAGATCGCCGAAGACCTGCACCTCGCCGGCAGACAGGTCCACCTCGCCATCGGCAATGCACCCCGCGTCGCGCGGTTCTACCGGGGCCGCGACTGCATGACCTGGCTCGCGGAAATGGGTCTCTACGACACCCCCGCGCAACAGTATCCGGGCGGGAAGGCCGCGCAGGAGAAGACCAACCACTACGTCACCGGCCGCGACGGCGGACGCGACGTCGATCTGCGGCAGTTCGCTCGTGAAGGGATGCGCCTCTACGGCACGCTGACCGACGGCAAGGACGCCACGCTGCGGTTCGTCGAAAGCCTCACCGCGGCCCTGGACAAGGCCGACGCGGTCTACAACTCGATCTGCGCCGACATCGACCGCCACATCGAGGCCAACGCCATCGACGCCCCGCCGCCGTCCCGCTATGACCCGGTCTGGCGACCGGATTCCGATCCGACGGATCTCGACCTGGCCGCGGCGGGCATCACCAGCATCATCTGGGCGATCGGCTTCCGCCCCGACTACCGCTGGATCGAGGCGAGCGCCTTCGACGGCGGCGGTCGTCCCATGCAGACCCGCGGCGTCACCCAGGTCCCGGGGCTGAGCTTCATCGGCCTGCCCTGGATGCACACCTGGGGATCGGGCCGATTCCTCGGCATCGACCGCGACGCCCGCCACATCGCCGACACCGTCGTCGACGCCCTCGGAGAGTCCCGGCTGCGGCTCGCCGCCGCCCAGTGAGCGTGAAGAGAGTACCGACATGACGGTTTCCACCCGGGTCGACCTGGCCCTCCTCGGCATCCGCGGCACACCCCCGGTCAACCGGACCGGGGGAGCGGGCCCCACCGACGACGGCCACCTGATCGTCGACGGCCTCAACGCGGCGATCCCGCGGAACCCGAACAGCCCGTTCGTGTTCGACGGCGACCGCGTGCTCTACGACGGCGTCGACTCCGGCCTCGACATCGCCACCATCGGTCGGCCCCGCTTCTACGACCTCACCACCGACGACGGCACCCCGTTCGAGAAGATCGCGAAACTGCACGGCGCCAACGTGCTCGCCACCACCGTCGTGCAGACCTGCATCCGCTACGACGAGGATCAGCGCTGCCGGTTCTGCTCCATCGAGGAGTCGTTGCGCTCGGGGTCTACGATCGCCGTCAAACGCCCCGAGCAACTCGCCGCCGTCGCCCGCGCCGCCGTCGACCTCGATGGCATCACCCAGATGGTCATGACCACCGGAACATCGGCCGGAAGGGACCGGGGAGCACGACATCTCGCACGCTGCGTACGTGCCGTGAAAGCCGCCGTACCCGACCTGCCGATCCAGGTGCAGTGCGAACCGCCCGCGGACCTGGCCACGATCACCGAGCTGCGTGAGGCCGGCGCGGACGCCATCGGCATCCACGTCGAATCCCTCGACGACGACGTCCGCCGCCGCTGGATGCCCGGCAAATCGGCGGTCCCGCTCGACGAGTACCGCGCCGCATGGGCGGAGGCGGTGCGCGTCTTCGGCCGCAACCAGGTGTCCACCTACCTGCTCGTCGGTCTCGGTGAGAACCCCGACGAGATGATCTGTGGCGCAAAAGAACTCGCCGACATGGGCGTCTATCCGTTCATCGTGCCGTTCCGGCCGCACGCCGGCACCCTGGCCGTCGACGTCGACCGCGCGTCCGCACCGGAACCCGCGATCGTGGAGAAGGTCAGCCGCGAGGTCGCCGCCCACCTGCGGCTGATCGGTATGGCCGGTTCCGACCAGCGCGCCGGCTGCGCCGCCTGCGGGGCATGTTCGGTCCTGCAGAACGTGGGAGGCTGACATGCTCGACGGCACCGCCCTCAATACGCCGGCGATGGGCCGCGCCCGCCGGGATCTGTCGATCCTCGCGGGCACCCCGGTCGCGCCGCCGTTCCTGATCCGGATCGCCGACGACGCCCCCGCACTGAGCGCGTACCGCGCGTTGCGGCACCACGAGTTCGTCGAGAGGCAGGACCTGTTCGACGGCACCGACCACGACGACGCCGACGACGACCCGCGCACCGTCGTCCTCGTCGCCACCGCCCCCGACGGCACGGTGATCGGCGGTGTTCGGCTGGCCGCGAACTGCGCCGACGACATCGGCTGGTGGTCGGGGAGCCGGCTCGTCGTCGCCGACGTCGCCCACGCCACCGGCATCGGCGCCGCCCTGGTCCGCGCCGCCTGCGCACACGTCGAATCCGCCGGGGTTCTGCGCTTCGACGCCACCGTGCAGGACCGGCACGCACCGATGTTCCTCGGTCTGGGTTGGCAGGACCGCGGTGCCGGTCCGACCATCCGAGGCCGTGCGCACCGTCGGATGTTGTGGCCGATCCACCAGATCCAGCGCACCGCGGATGCCACCAAGGCGCTGCTCGCCGAGGTCCTCGCACCCCTGGGAGCACAACCAGGTGGATTGGGCCCCAGCGGATTCCGCGGCGACGACGGTGCGCCGGTACCCGAATCCGACATCATCGCTGCCTGCGACGCCATCATCCCGTCGATGGTGGAACGCGACCCCGAATGGGCCGGCTGGTGTTCGATCCTGGTCAACATGAACGACCTGAGCGCGATGGGCGCCCGGCCACTCGGTTTCCTCGACGCGGTGGGCGCTCCGACCCGCTCGCAGCTGACCCGAATCGTCCGCGGCATCTCGGCGGCCGCGCAGGCCTGGCGGACCCCGGTCCTCGGCGGCCACACCCAGGTGGGCGTGCCGTCGGCGTTGTCGGTCACCGCACTGGGCCGCACCGAGAAACCCATCGCCGCCGGGGCCGGGCGCGTCGGCGACACCGTGTCCCTGATCGCCGACCTCGGCGGAGGATGGCGACCCGGCTATCACGGCCGCCAGTGGGACTCCACCAGCAGCCGATCGGCCGACGAACTCACGCGGATGGCCGCACTGCCGGCCGAGCTACGGCCCGCCGCCGCCAAGGACGTGAGCATGGCCGGTATCGCCGGCACCCTCGGCATGCTCGCCGAGGCGTCGGGCACCGGCGCGGAACTCGACGTCACCGCCATCCCGCGACCGGTCGACGCGGCAATGGGTAGCTGGCTCACATGTTTTCCCGGCTACGCCATGCTGATGGCCGACCGCCGGCCGATCCCGCCAGGTCCCGCCCCCACCGCCGGCGCCGCGTGCGGGCGGCTCACCACCGAACCCGGGGTGCGGCTGCGCTGGCCCGACGGTGAGGTCACCACCGCGGTCGCCTCCACCGTCACCGGTCTGGGAGCCGCATGACGCCACCGCACACCAGGCGTGGGCCGCGTACTGAAGATGGCCCCGTGAGGACGCTCCGAGGGGATATCCCCTCGGACCGCACCCACGGGGCCATTTTCAGTCAGCCCCCCACCCCCGTCAGTAGAGTGCAGTGACATGACCACGGTCACGCTCGGGGCACTCGCGGCCCATTTCGGACGGGACGTGGAGCGCGGTCTGTCCAAGGCGCTCGGCATCATCGAGGCCGCCAGGCGCGACGGCGTCGAACTGCTGGTGTTCCCCGACGCCTCGATCGGCGGTTACATCGGCGACCTGCGCGCCCCGGACCCCGACGAGCTGCCGCCGCCGCTGGATCCTCACGGCCCCGAGCTGGCCGCCATCGCCGCGGCCGCCGGCGACATGACGGTCTGCATCGGCTACACCGAGGCCGCCGACGACAAGCGGTACAACGCCGCGGTCTGCCTATCCGGCGACGGCATCCTCGGCACCCACCGCAAGGTCCACCAACCCGCCGGTGAGGGCCTCGCCTATGCCGCCGGTAATGCGTTCCGCGCCTTCGACACCCCCGTCGGCCGCATCGGCATGCTCATCGACTACGACAAGACCTTCCCCGAATCCGCCCGCACGCTCGCCCTCGATGGCGCGCGGATTATTGCGGCCCTGTCCGCGTGGCCGGCCAGCGTCACCGACCGCGCCGCCCGACTGCCCGCCGACCGGCAGTCGCGGCTGTTCGATCTCTACGACTGCGCCCGCGCCGCAGAGAATCAGGTGTTCGTGGTGTCGTCGAACCTCACCGGCGTCACCGGGTCGCTGCGCTTCCTCGGGCAGGCCAAGGTGGTCAGCCCCGGCGGCGAGATCCTCGCCACCACCCGCTCCAAGGGCGGCATGGCCACCGTCACCGTCGACGTCGACGCTGAGATCGCACGCGCTCGAAGGGTTCTCGACCATCTCGCCGAACTGCGCCCGGATGCCTACCACGCCGAACAGACCGTGCCGAAAGGGTGAGAGCATGCGTATCGCCCTGTTGACGTACTCCACCAAACCCCGCGGCGGTGTCGTGCACACCCTCAACCTCGCCGAGGCGCTGAGCAGACTCGGCGCCGACGTCACCGTGTGGAGCCTCGCCCGCGGCGGCGACGACGGGTTCTTCCGCACCGTCGATCCTGCTGTGACCCAACGACTCATCCCATTCGCCGACGTCGACGACGAGACCATCACCGAACGCATCATCCGCTCCATCGACACCCTGCGCGCCGGGTTCACCCCCGACAACTACGACATCGTGCACGCCCAGGACTGCATCAGCGCCAACGCCGTTGGCACCTGCATCCGCACCATCCACCACCTCGATGCGTTCACCACCCCGATCCTGGTGGAGTGCCACGAGAAGGCCGTCGTCAATCCCTATGCGCGGATCTGTGTGTCACGCGCCGTCGCCGACGAGGTGCACGCGGGCTGGGGACTGACACCGGCAGTCATCCCCAACGGGGTCGACTATCAACGCTTCGCCGACGCCGCGGAGAGCCCCGACGCCGACGCCGCACGGCAGGAGTGGCGGGATCGGCTGGGGCGTTACATTCTTGCGGTCGGTGGCATCGAACCCCGCAAGGGCAGCATCGACCTCCTCAAGGCGTATGCGTTTGTGCGGCAGACTGATCCGGACCTCAAGCTGGTGTTCGCGGGCGGTGAGACCCTGTTCGACTATCGGGACTACCGTACCGAATTCGAGCGCCGCCAGGCCGAACTCGGCGTCGAACCGATCGTCCTCGGCGCCGTCGACGACGACATGCTCCCCGCCCTGGTCGCCGCGGCCGAGGTGTTCGCGTTCCCCTCCACCAAGGAGGGATTCGGGCTCGCCGCGATGGAAGCGCTGGCCGCCGGACGGCCCGTCGTCGCCCGCGAGCTGCCCATCCTGCGCGAGGTGTTCGGCAACACCGTCACCTACGCCGCCGACGTACCCGCCCTCGCCGCGCAACTGCTCGCCGCCCGCACCCCCGACCCGACACGCCGCGACGACGGCCGCGCCCTGGCCCGCTCGCTCACCTGGGACGCCGCTGCCCGCGCGCACCTGGACTTCTACCGCATCCACCCGCTGCCCCGGTGAGCGGCCGCACCGGTCGCGCCAAACGCGCACCCGTTCGGTTCACGCGCACCCGTCACGTTCACGCGATTGTCGCGACGTGCGCGTGAACGAACCGGGTGCGCGTTTGCGTGCCGGCGCTGCCGACCCCGCGTTCACCCCTGCTCGACCAGCACCGGCACCAGTTGCTCCGCCGCGGTCCACGCACCGTGATGGCCCAACATCTCGGTCTCCAGTTGAGGTTCAGACAGCGTGCGGGTGAGGATCGCCGCCCCGCGCGCCACGGCCACCACATCGCCGATCCGTTCCGCGACCACATCGGTGACCTCGGGGCCGAACCACTGTTCGTCGAGCACCTGCTCGCGTGGCGCCACATGCGCATCGTCGTCGAGGATGGCGCGCCACGCCTGTAGCACGTCGTCGCGCGCCCCGGGCCGCGTGTACACTTCACGGGCCCTCATCTCCCCGGCGACCGCCTGGACACCGGTGAGCATCCCGTCGATGGTGTCGATGTCAAACCGCATGTCCGCCTGGATCATTCCGTGATCCCCGGTCACCACGAGCGCGGCATGTTGTGGTAGGTCGGTGATCAGATCGGCGACGAGTTGGTCGGCCAATTGCAGCGTCTGGAGCCACGGCTCCGAACCCGGGCCGGCCAGATGACCGGTCAGGTCGAGGTCGGGCCAGTAGGCGTAGACGAAACGGTGCCGGCGGGTGCGCGGCGCCAGCACCTCGGTGACCCCGTTGACGACCTCGCGCGGGGTCGTCGCGCCGATGTAGAGCCCCTTCGCCTGGAACGCGGCTCGGCTGAATCCCGAACCGCGATATGCCGCCGGCATCACATACGCGATCTCCACTCCGCGCGAGTCCATCGCCGCGAGCGTGCCCCCGATCGGCTGAATATCCTCGGGCACATACGTTTCCAGCGCTGACGCACCGTCTGAGCGGTCCAGGGTCCACCGCAAGGCGTTGAGGGTGTGGGGATCGGGACCCTCGGTCGCGGTGCGGTCGGTGCGGAACGAGTACCCGATGATCCCGTGGGCACCGCAGTGTGTGCCCGCCATCAGGCTGGTGATGCTGGTCGCGGTGGTGGCCGGGAACCCGGCGCGGATCGGCGCCGTCCGCATCGAGGCCAGGGTCGGGGCGAAGGCGGCGTGTGCGTCGAGGAGATCGGCTCCGAGCCCGTCGATCAGCAGCAGGACCACGTCCTTGTCCGGCGGGATCGGCACCGTCGGAGAACGATGACCCTCCAGGGCGCGGTCGATCGCGGGCAGGACATCGGCGAGGGTGGCATACGAGCCCCACTGGCGGGGGTGGAGTTCGGCCGACGATGGACTCACAGACATCCAGGTTAGCCGCAATCTGTGGACAACATCGCGTCGTTCCCGATGCTCGGGTATGAAGCCCTTAGCCTGGGAACATGGCTCAATACCAGCCGCTCGATCTGATCGAGGACGACCTTGTCGGCGACTTCGACCGAGGAACCCTCTCGCGCGGCTCCGCGTACGCCGCCGAGGGCCGGGTCATCGGCATGTCGTGGTCGGAGGACGAACTGACCCTCGCCGGGGTCTGCCGCGGATCGGGCCGGCACATCTATCAGACCACCGCCAGCTTCGCGGCGCGCGGCCGGACGCGGGAGCTGCTTGGTTCGGATTGCAGCTGTCCGGTCGGCGAGATGTGCAAACACGGGGCGGCATTGCTGCTGGCCGCAGGCGACTACTTCACCGACACCTACGCCGACGACGACAGCTACGACGACGATGACGGTTACTACGACGACGATTACTACGACGGCGACGAGGTCGACTACAACGAGGACTACGGCGGACCCACGAGGCCGTTGTCGATCGCGTCGGTCACCCGGCTCCCCACCCCGTGGCGCACCGCCCTGGGAGCGTTCGTCACACCGGAACCCACTCCCACCGCCGCGCCGGCGCCCATCGGCATCATGGTCGAACTGCCCGAACCCGCCTACCACTCCATACCGCCGTCCCCGGTGTTGCGGCTGGTCACACGTGGGAAACGCGACAACTGGGTACGGACCGGCATCAGTTGGCGCGGCATCGAGCAACTGTCGCATTTCGGCTCCACCTTCGACCCGGGCAGGTTCGACCCCGGCCACCTCGAGGCCGTCAAGGGGATCGTGCGCGTCGCCCGCGACACCGGCAGCAGCATCCATTCCGACACCCTGCCGCTGGCGGCGGGCCCGCCCGACATCTGGACCTGGTTGGCCGCGGCCCGCGACGCCGGCGTCGCTCTGCTCGCGCACCAGTCGACCGGAGCCACCTCCGTCGACCTCTTCGACGGTTCCCGCATGGCGTTTCACATCACCCGCGCCGAACAGGGCGCACTCGTCACGCCGACCATCCAGGTCGACCACGACGAGTGGCAACACACCCCCGTCGGGCTGATCGGTTACCGCAACCCGCACGGCGCCTACTCCGTGTCCGGTGACCTGCTGCTGATGGGGCCGTTCGAGGGGCCGCCGAACCACAACGCCTTCGTGGACCTCGTCTCGAGCGGCGGTGTGCTCGTCCCCGATGAGGACCTCGACGAGTTCGCCGCCGAAATGTTACCGTCGCTGACCGCATCCGCCCCGGTCGCCATCGCCGACGACGCCATCCCCACCCCGACGATCGAGGGACCCGCGCCGCTGCTCACCGTGCGGATGACCGACGACGGGTCGCAGGTGTCGTGGACCATCCGCTACCTCATCAACGGCCGACGCCGGATCTTCAAGGAGCACGAAGCCGTAGGCGCCAGCCGTATTCGCGACGCCGCCGCAGAGGAGCAGGTCTGGAAGGCGGCTCGGCCGGCGATGGAACTCATCGCCCGCCGGTGCTCACGCTGGCAGGAGCAGGCCACCCGATACGTCAACCAGTATCACCGCGTGGGCATCCCGATCGACAACGACATCGACGCCGTCATCGCCGACGACACCACCGACGCTGTGAGCCGCGCCGGTATCGAGCTGCTGCGCAAGACCTTCACCTTCTCCCTCGTCGACACCGCGGTCCTGCTCGGTGAACTCCTGCCCGAACTCGGCAGCGACATCGACGTCGAGATCGTCGGCGACCGCCTCGATTTCCGGCCCGCACAGCAGGATCCGCAGATCTCCTTCGACGAGGAGGGAGATACCGGCAACGACTGGTTCAACCTGCACATCACCGTCGACGTCGACGGCCATCGCGTTCCGCTCGGCGAGATCGTCCGCGACATCGCGCTCGGTGCCACCCACCTGCTGTTGCCCGACGGCACCTACTTCTCCCTCGACACCCCCGAACTGCAGCGACTCGCGCGGATCATCGACGAAGCCAAGGCGCTCGGAGAACTCGAGAACGGCCTCGTCCGACGCGACACCTACAACGCCACCATGTGGGAGGAACTGCTCAGCCTCGGCGTGGTCGGGGAGCAACTCGCCGACTGGCAGTCGCGGCTGCAGCGGTTGTCCACGGCCACCATCCCGGCGCCGAGCGGACCGCCCGCCGGGCTGCACGCCGATCTGCGCGACTACCAGGCCGACGGCCTCGACTGGCTGAGATTCCTGTGGAAGAACAGGATCGGCGGGATCCTCGCCGACGACATGGGCCTCGGCAAGACCGTGCAGGCGCTCGCGCTGATCGCCGAGGCCGCGGCCGAAACCCCGTCGGGCAGCTTCCTGGTCATCGCGCCGACCAGCGTCGTCGGAAACTGGGTGAGCGAGGCCGAGAAGTTCCTGCCCGGGACGAGGGCGGTCGCGGTGACCGCCACCGAGTCCAAGAGCGGGGTGAGCTTCGCCGAGACGGTCGGCGACGCCCAGATCGTCGTCACCTCCTACACCCTGCTGCGGCTCGAGTTCGAGAAGATCAACCAATTCCGTTGGACCGGAGTGATCTTCGACGAGGCGCAGTTCGTGAAGAACCACAACAGCAAGACCCACCAGTGCGCACGCCGCGTCGGTGCCGAGATGAAACTCGCGATCACCGGCACGCCGATGGAGAACAACCTGATGGAGCTGTGGTCGCTGCTGTCGCTGACCGCACCCGGACTGTTCCCGTCGCCGAAGACCTTCGGCGAGTTCTTCCGGCGGCCCATCGAGTCCGGTCAACACCCGGAGCGTCTCGGCCTGCTGCGGCGGCGCATCAAGCCGGTCATGTTGCGGCGCACCAAGGATCAGGTGGTCTCCGACCTACCGGCCAAGCAGGAGCAGGTGCTCGCACTCGAACTCGCCCCGAAACACGACAAGATCTATCAGACGCGCCTCAACCGGGAGCGGCAAAAGGTGCTCGGTCTGCTGGGGGACTGGGACGAGAACCGCTTCGCGATCTTCCGGTCGCTGACGATGCTGCGGCAGCTCAGCCTGCACGCCGGCCTGGTCGACGAGGAGCACCGCGCGGTCGCGTCGGCCAAGGTCGACCATCTCGCCGAGCAACTCCCGGAACTCATCGCCGAGGGGCATGCATCGCTGGTGTTCAGCCAGTTCACCGGATTCCTCGGGTTGATCCGGGAACGCCTCGAGGACATGGGTATCGCCTACAGCTATCTCGACGGCTCGATGAATGCCAAGCAACGTGCGGCGGCGATCGAGGAGTTCACCGGTGGGTCGTCGAAGGTGTTCCTGATCAGCCTCAAGGCCGGCGGATTCGGGTTGAATCTCACCGAGGCCGATTACTGCTTCGTCTGCGACCCGTGGTGGAATCCGGCCGCCGAAGCGCAGGCGGTTGACCGTGCTCACCGCATCGGCCAGACCCGACCGGTGACCGTGTACCGGCTGGTGTCCGCGGGCACCATCGAGGAGAAGGTCGTTGCGCTGCAGGACAAGAAGCGCGCGCTGTTCGACGCCGTCATCGACGACGGCGATTTGTTCGGCACCGTGATCAGTCCCGACGACATCCGCGAACTCATCGGCGACGGTGATTAAGCGTCGAACGGTTCCACGGTCACGAATCCCGTCGAATTCGTCTTCGGATCGAATCAGTCGGCGAGTGGCCGCATGTGTTCGACAACCTGTTCCCAGGTCTCGAAGCCTTCCTGACCGAAGTGGATGTGGGCGCCCTCGAACTCGTCGACGCCGCGTCCGGTGCGGTCGTCGATGATGAAGGCGCCCGAGTTGAGGTTCTTGTGGTGCGACAGAATCAGCCGTTTGTAGGCGGGTGAGCCCTCCTCGGAGCCGAGGTACTTCTTGACCCAGAGCAGCTTGTCCACCCATGCCGTGGGGTTGTCCCAGGGGGCGGTGGACAGGATGTAGGTGTCGAAGAGTCCGGCGAGTTCGCGGTAGGCCTCGACCGCGCCGGGGTTCGGATCCATCAGCAGGAAGATGCCGGGCGCGTCGTCGTAGTGGCCCTCGTAGTTGGCCTGCAACTCGGGTGCTAAACGGTCGATCCCGGACTGGAAGTCGACGAGTGTGTTGTCCATGTCGACGTAGAGAACCTTCTTCTTCGGTTCGTCGGTCACCGGTTCTTCCTCCTGGTTTCACGTGGAACGGCCGTGCCAGAAGTCTCTCACGTGGCCGTTCTGTGGCGACGGCCTCCATGCCCTGCGGTACGGAGTGTCGCGGCAAATGCATCTGACCAGATGACGCGTTGGTATCGGCGGGTGACAGCATCCTCGCAGCGACGGTCGATCGTCCGCCAAGGATGGGGAGTCATTGTTGTTCGTGTCAGAGAGATTCCGGCTCCTCCGGAATGACCTCGAGTGAAGGAGATTGCACCATGGCGACCAAGAAGCAGACCGCACAGACCCCCGCCCACAAGCGTCGTCGCGTCCACCGCTGGGACCCGCGGACCCGTCGCTGGATCTGGGAATGGAAGTGAGCTGACGCCCGCTCTCACCAGGTACCGGATACCCCGCCGCAGACCGCCGAGATCACCTTCTCGGCGGTCTGCGGCGTCCTATGGTGGAGTGATGAGGTCATCCGACGATGCTGGCCGCCGTCTCGACGCGCTCGATCAGATCGAGGCGATCAAACGGCTCAAGCATCGCTACTGGCGGGCCTGCGACGCCAAGGATCCGGTGACCTTCCGCGCATCCTTCATCAAGTCAGGCGCCCGTATAGACTACGGCCTGCTCGGCACCTTCGACGACGCCGACGCGTTGACCGAGGTCTTCTGTCAGGTCGCACTGCTCACCGTCGACGGCAGCTACGTCATCTTCGATATGCACCACGGACTGCACCCCGACATCACCCTCACCTCCGGCACCACCGCAACCGGCCGCTGGACCCTACAGTTCCGGCAGATCAACCTGCTCGACTGGACCGAGACGCTCATGACCGGCGACTACGACGACGCCTACGTCGTCGAGGAGGGGGAGTGGAAGATGTCGGCCTGCATCTTCACCGAGCGCTGGTCGTTGCGCCGTCCGCTCGGTGACGGTGCCGAACTGCATCCCGGCACCTTCGTCACGTAGTGGTCAGCCGAATCACCCCCGCGGCGGCCACGGGACGAGCATCGAGGTCCTGTGCTGATAGTCGGCATACGCCGCGTACTTCGACGCCGAGATGGACTCGGTGAACTTCGTCGACCCGACGAACAGCAGGCTCAGCAGCAGCGCACCGGCGATGGTCGGGTTGATCGCGCCACCCCAGAACCCGAGGCCTGATGACACCGCGGCCACCGCGCCCAGGCAGTAGACCATCCACCACTGAGCCTGCTCGCAGAAGAAGTTCGGATGGCGGCTGTAGCGAAACAGGCCGGTCGTCAGGAAACCTGGCTCGAGCATGCCGCCTGCCCGTTGTTTGGCCGCATGAAAATTCCACTGCTGCTGGTCGGCGATGGCCTCACCGACCAGAAACATCGCAAACAGCAGTGCGAACACGACGTCCCAGATCGTCAGTGTCGTCGGATGCGCCCACGCCGTGTAGGCGGGCATCGCGATGAGGACCAGCAGCGCGTTCTGGTAGAGCACGATGAAGAACAGATTGAACAGCCGGAACTGGCTGGGTGACATACGTTCTCGCAGCACGGCCCAGCGGTAGTCCTCGACGCCGGCGTAGCCGCCCTTGCGGGCGAAGTTGAAGGTCAGCCGAATGCCCCACACCGTCACCAGGATCGACATCAACACCAGCCGTCCCGCGTCGCGGCCGTCGCTGACCGCGGCGATCGCGAAGACCCACACATAGACGACCGGCACGATCGACCACAGCCGGTCCACCCACGGCGTGTCTCCGGTGATCTCCGAGGCCACCCAGCAGAAGACACACGCCACCGCGGCGATGGCAAGGACGATCCATACCGGTTCCATACTCCGAGAGTAGGGACTATGCGAGTCGATCGTGCGCACTCCAGCGTTGATCGTGCATACCCCAGCGTCGAGCGTGCGCGCCGCAGTGTCGAGCGTGCGCACCGCAACGTCGAGCGTGCGCAGCACTGCGTTGATCGTGCGCGCCGCAGCGTTGATCGTGCGCTCCGCAGTGTCGAGCGTGCGCACCGCAGCGTCGATCGTGCGCGCCGCAGTGTCGAGCGTGCGCGCCGGGTGCGGATGGTCGCCGCGCTTGGCGGATTCACAGCGGTTGGTCGTGACCGTGGCGTGCCGGTAGCGGGGCACAGCCGTGGTGGACGCCGTGCGTTCTGCGGAACGCTGTGCGGTGGCAAACGTTCCGCGGAGCGCCGTGCGTGCGTCCACGCTGATCGTGCGTACCCCAGCGTCGATCGTGCACACCCTGTTGCGGATAATGATTGTCGGGCGTTCCACGGAACACGTTGCGGTACGGCGCCTGTCGTTCAGGGCGTGGGCATCGGCGTTCCGCGGAACGCAACTCAAGACCCGCGAACTGACTGCCGAGACAGAGGAGACCGAGCCGGTCGCCGAATAGAACGTTCCGCGGAATGCAGTGCGCCCAGAACGTTCCGCGGAACGCACCCGCCCGTTCCGCCGAACGCCAGTGCAGTCAGACGTTCCGCGGAACGCGGCGCGCCCCGACTTCAGCCGAACGCAGTCCGCCCAGACGTTCCGCCGAACGCAGTCCACCCCGACGTTCCGCCGAACGCAGTCCACCCCGACGTTCCGCCGAACGCAGTCCACCCCGACGTTCCGCCGAACGCCGGCGCACCGAGACGTTCCGCGGAACGCCGACCCGCACCAAGCGCCCCACACGATCAGCAGCCCTCTATCGGCCGCGGTCGAGAGCGTCACCAGAACCCGAGTGCGCCGGAGACGGTGTCGTGAGCGGTAGCGTCGCATCTATGTTGGATCATGTCGCCCTCCAATGCGCCGACGTCGCCGCCGCGGCCGAGTTCTACACCACAGTCTTCGCGCCGCTCGGCGTCCACGAGGCGATGCGCTACGACAACGACGGTCTGGTCGTCGGCCTCGCCGGACCGGACGGCTTCCCGAAGCTGTGGCTCGGTCCACTCGTCGACCACGGAGACCGCCCCATCCATCTCGCCCTGACCGCACCGAGCCGCACAGCGGTCGACGACGTGTTCGCGGCCGCGCAGTCGTGGGGAACCGAGATCCTGCACGAACCCCGGCTATGGCCCGAGTATCACCCCGGCTACTACGGCGTCTTCTTCCGCGATCCCGACGGCAACAACGTCGAGGCCGTCCATCACGGATTCGATGTAGGAGCGGTCCCGTGACGCCTCCGGGCCCGCCTCGCTCGGGCGGCCCGCCCCACTCGGGCGGGCCGCGACGGTCGTGGCGTCCGTGGTCGGTGGCGCTGGCCGCCACGATTGCGGTGGGGCTGCTCGCGAGTGTCGTGGTGTTGGCTCGTGCGCAATCGAGTTCGGACGAATCGTCGGCTGGGCCGGAGGGCACGATGACGGTGCCGGCGAGCGAAAGTCAGATGGCCCAGGAGGGTTTGTGGGATCCGCACGATGTGCCGGACTCGGCGATCCACGCATTGGGTGGAGATCCGACGAGACCGCGATGCAATTTCGTGGAGAACGTGAGGGAATGCGCGTGGGACGCGCACGACGCGCAGGGTGGCCGGTACAGCCTCTACGTTTGGCTGTCGACGTCGTCGTTGGTCGAATTGAACAACCGCACCGATTTTGCGGCGAAGTCACCGACAACTGTCGGGGCGCGGCCGGCTCTGAGGTATCACCTGGCGGGTGACAGCTTCGACAATCGGTGCATGATCTCGTGGGGCACATCGTTCGGCACGACGTCCGCGGGTATCGAGCAGTTGGACACCGACCGTGACGACCAGCCAGTCGACACGTGCGCCCTGGCAGTGGCGTGGGCAGAGGAACTCGTCACCTCGACGCCGGGGTAGACGACCTCGGCAGGGCCGATCATCGATCCTCGCCGTCCAGCGGTGGCGTCGGCGAGATGTCGCTGCGCCACTGGCCGGTGATCTCGTCGATCTTGGCACCGGTCGTGGGTGCGAAGCGGGAATCGTCGAATCGCGGTTGGCCATCGCGCATCAGGTTGTACTTGGCGAGCTGATCGCGCACCGGATCCTTGAGTTCGGCCAGGATGAGTGTGATGTCGTGCGCGAGTAGGTAATCGTCGAGTTCGACGAGTTCGTCGACGGCGGTGGCGTCGATACCGACGATGGGTTCGGCCGCCAGGATGACTGTGTGGAGGGTGCGCCCGGCTTTGCGTGCCTCGCGGACCTTGCCCTTGACATAGTTGTCGAAGATCGTGCCGTTGGCGAAGAACAGTGGCGCGTCGAACCTGACGATCAGCACGCCCTCGATGTGTTCGGCCTCGGGGTAGCGGGTGATGTCGTGGTAGCCGCGGACTCCCGGTACGCGGCCCAGTTCGGTCCGGTAGGGCCGCCACGCCAGGTTGATGAACGCCACGAATGACAGCCCGATGGCGACGACGATGCCCTGCAGCACACCCAGGAAGACGACGCCGAGAAAGGACGCGATCGCGAGTGAACCCTCCACCCAGTTCACCCGGAAGAGCGCGCCGACCCCGCTGAAGGTCACCAGCGAGGTGGCCGCCGCGATCACCACCGCAGCCAGGGCCGCCGAGGGCAGATAGGCGGTGACGCCCGGCGCGAGGAACAGGAACACCACGATCAGCAACGCCCCTACGACGGAGGTCAGTTGAGTTCGCGCACCCGACGATTCGGCGACCGGGGTGCGTGACGACGATGCCGACACGGCGAAACCGCTGGTGAATCCATTGGCGATGTTCACGAGGCCGATGGCCGCCATCTCCTGGCTGCCGTTGACCGTGTAGCCGCCGCGGGCGGCGAAGGTCCGCGACAGCACGCTCGTGTCGGCGAACGCGATGAGCGCGATGCCGACCGCCGGCCCGATCAGCTGCACGACGTCGCCCCAGTCGACACCGGTCAGATCCATCGTCGGGAGTCCCTGCGGCATGGCCCCGACCACGGGTACCTCGTCGGTCAGCCCGAACGCCGACACCACGATGATCGGAATGACCACGGCGAACAGTACGCCTGGAATCGATCTACGCCACCACCGGATAACCAGGATCACGGCGAGGCAGGACGCGCCGATCGTCGTCGGCAGCCATTGCACCTCGCCGCCCGCGATTCCCTGCGCGATGTCGACGATCTCGTCGATGGGTGTCTCGCCCTCGATGCTGAAGCCGAAGATCTTCGGCAGCTGGCTGAGCACGACGACGAGCGCGATGCCGTTGAGGTAGCCGATGCGGATCGGTTTGGAGAGCAGGTCGGTGACGAATCCCAGCCGGAGCAGACCCGCGACCAGCAGCACGATGCCGACCTCGATGGACAGCACGGCCGCCAACGCCACGCGTTCGCTGTCGAGCGCGGCCAGCGGAATGATGGCGGCGGCGATGATGGGCGCGAGGGAGGAGTCGGGGCCGAGGACCAGGATGCGGGACGGCCCGACGACCGCGTAGACGAGCAGCGGCACGATCGTCGCGTACAGACCGGTGACCGGCGGCAGGCCGGAGACCTCGGCATATCCCATGCCGGCGGGGATCAGCAGCGCGGTCAGCACGATGCCGGCGACCAGGTCACCGCGCAGCCAGGAGCGCTCATAGCTACGCAGCACCGTCAGACCGGGTAGGAAGCGACCCATGCGGGACAGCTCTTTCGTGTCGTCGGGCATGGGGTGATTATTGCGCGATGGTCACGGGGCCCGCGGTCTGTTCGAGCGTCGCTTCCCGTCGACCGTGCTCAGAATTCCGTCGAGTGGGCAGAGAATCTCCTCGACCGTGCGCCGGGGCCGAGTCGCCGTGCTGTCGCATGGGCGAGGTCGACGGTGATGTGCGAGTTGTAGCCGGGCATCGCGACCCGCTGTCCGTCACCCGACAATCCGCGGCCAGGTCGAAGTAGCGTTGCCAGTGCGGCGGTAGGGCCCCACCGGTGAACTCGGCATGGATCGCGCGGAGGAACCGAGCAAGCCCAGACTGATCACCGATGCCCACGCCGGATGTTCGAATACCGCGGGATGGTTCTGCATCGGCATCACCGCATCCCGTTCGTTACGGCGAGGCCGAGCGGGAACAGTCCACGCCGATCCTTTTGTGCCACCAGAGTATTGGTCACCGCCCAGAGCCGTGCGACGTGCTGGCGCAGCCGTTGGAGCGCAGGCTGCGGAGGTTCACCGGCGATGTCGGAGGCCGAGTCGATCGAAGCGACGTCGGCCCCCGACAGGGGAGTGCCGCACGCGACGTTCGGGGCCGCCGACGCGGTGACCGCGGGTGCCACAGCGAACACGACCGCCCCCACGACGACGGTCAGGAGAATGTGAGGTGATGCCATTGGCCGAGAGAGTAAGGTCCCGGGGTCGTCGGACCGGGTCATGTCCGCTATATCGGTCTCGCGCCGCCCGTCGTGGCGAACGCCCGCAACCAGTCCAGCCACTCCGACAGGCCCTCGCCGGACTTGGCGCTCAGTGCGATCACCCGCGCGGCCGGATTCACCTGGGCGATCGCGGCGCGGTAGGCGTCGAGATCCACGTCCAGATACGGCACTAGGTCGATCTTGTTGAGCAGCACCAGATCGACCGACCGGAACATCACGGGATACTTCAGCGGTTTGTCCTCGCCCTCGGTGACCGAGTACACCATCGCCTTCGCGTGCTCGCCGACGTCGAATTCGGCCGGACAGACCAGGTTTCCGACGTTCTCGATCAGCACCAGGTCCAGGTCGGCGAGGTCGAGGCCCTGCAGCGCCCGGTTGACCATCGGCGCGTCGAGGTGACACTCACCGCCGAACCCGTTGTTGGTGTTCAACAACGAGATCTGCGCCCCCTTGCCCTGCAGGCGGGCGGCATCGAGGTCGGTGGCGATGTCGCCCTCGATGATGCCGATCGGGATGTCGCCGCCCAGCGCGTCGAGGGTCGCGGCGACGATGCTGGTCTTCCCCGACCCGGGTGAACTCATCAGGTTCAGCACCCGCGCGCCGTTGGCCTTGAAGATCTCGCGGTTGATGTCGGCGCGGCGATCGTTCTCGGTGAAGATGGCCTCGAGCACGTCGACACGTTCGGAACCCGTGTCGTACGAGCTCAGATCCCCGAACTCACTGGAGGCCACATCGTCGACCGCACGCGCCGTCGCGGTCAGCCCGGACAGGTCGTAGGTGTCTTCGTGGCTGTGCGCATCAGAACCCGCCGCATGCGAATGCGTGGTCCCGTCGGCGTGGGTGTGCGTGTGGTCGTCGTCGTGGCGATGGAAACGGCCCATGGTCAAGCTCTTTCCGGGGTGGTCGCAGCAGAGGACGAAGCAGCGGAGGGGGAAGCAGAACGGACATCGATGGACGTGATCAGGAATTCTTCCCCGCCGACCACCGAAACCTCGGAGCTCCCGCAGACGGGGCAGCTGGTTGAATACCGCGACTCGATGTCAGACGTCACCGAGCACGACGCGCAGGACACCGATGCCGGCACCGGGTCGATCTCCAGCCGCGCACCGTCGAACCCCTCCTGCGCGGCGACGAGGTCCCAGCAGAACGTCAGCGTCTCCGGAATCACCTGTCGCAGCGCCCCGATGCGCACGTGGATCACCGACACCTCGCGGTCCGCGGCGTGCGGGCGCACCACTCCGGCAATCGCGTGACACAGCGACAGTTCGTGCACCGTTTCACCTCCGCAGCGTCTGCGACGGGGCCTCGCCGAAGCGTTCCCGGTAGGCGGCGGCGAAGTTGCCGAGGTGGGTGAAACCCCAGTTCAGCGCGACGTCGGAGACGGTGACCCCGTCGGTGGGCAGCGAATCGGCGAGGGTGTCGTGCACGCGGTCGAGCCGGCAGTTGCGGATGTAGGCCGACGGCGTGGTGTGCAGTTCCTCGCGGAACCCCTGCTGCAGCGACCGCTCGCTCACGCCGGCCGCCTCCACGACGTCGGCCATGGCGATGCGTTCGGCGAGATGCCCGTCGATGTAGTCGATCGCCTTGCGCACAGTCCGCCGGGCCACCGGATGCGGTTGCGCGACCAGATCGTCACGGTAGGTCGAGGGCTGCACATACAGCAGCGTGGACACCAACAGTTCCTCCACCGCCCCCACACCCACACCCTGGTGCAGCAGCGACGCCGAATAGAAGAGTTCGGTGGTCAGCAGCTGCACCGCACTGTGCCAGCGTGACGCGGCGTCGCCGGTGAGGTCGAAGCCGGGGCCGAACCGGATGGGATCGTGCACCGCCCGCCCACGCAGCCGCGACAGGTACGCGTTGGTGCGGATCGCGCCGAACAGCAGCACCAGCAGCGTGGAGTCGATCCCCGGCACCCCTTGTAGCTGATCACCCGGGTTGGAGACCATCGCATGCGTTGCCGACGTCGTGACCGCCTCCCCGTTGACGCGCCAGTCGGTCGAGCCGCTCATCTGCATGTAGACGCCGTAGTGGTCGCCGTGCCGCGGGATGTGAAGCTCGGCGGCCGCGAGGTCGAGATAGAGCAGCGAGATGTCGCGGGTCCGGACGCCGTGCACGACGGCATGAAACGCGTGGTCGCCGCTGATCGTCACGTCGATCGTGTCGACGCCGAAGATGCGCGGCAGCTCCTGGCGGGCGGCGGCGAGGTCGTCGGTGTCGAGGATCGGCCGGTGTTCGAGCGCCGGCGGCACACCGCGCGGACGCACCCGACGCTGTACCGGATTGCTCGTGCGGAGTGCGTTGACGCGGCGCGGATTGTGCAGAACCGACATCGCACCTCCTTCGGGTATCCATTGTGCGGGCTTTCGCGCGATGGACAAGGAGTTTGCGGGATTTGGACAACCGCTGCGGATTCGCGATTGTGAAGCCTCGTCGCGCGGTACTACGGTTCGTGTGATCGGGGTCTCATTTCCGGATACCCACGGTGCACCAGGCCCCTTTATGGAGGATCCATGACCACAGTGGTGTCCCTGGTGAACGACGACGCCGACGCCGCCGAGCAGCGTCGTAAGGCCCTCGCGGACCGCATGGCCGAACCCGAGGTCGCCGATGCGCTGCTCTCGCTCCTCGACCACGCCGACCTGCTCGCCGTCCTCGTCGAGGGTCTCGACGGTCTCCTCCAGCGCGGCGACGATCTGTCCAACACGCTCGTCGACGCGCTGACCGAGCTGCGCGCCACCGTCGAGGCCGACGACAGCCCGTTCGCCGCGGTCGACCTCACCGAGATCGGCCGCACCCTGCGCACCGCGATGGAACTCGCCGCCGACGTGACCCCCGCGCTCGGCACGCTCAAGGACTCCGGGGTGTTCTCCCCGGACACCGTCGGCGCCGTCGGACGTCTCGGCGGCGCGTTGGCGTCGGCGGACGTCGCCTACCGGGCGGGACGAACGCCGACGACCATGCGCGGCGTGCTCGGCGGTCTGCGCGACAAGCAGGTTCGGGCCGGGCTCGGCTATCTCGTCGGTGTCGCGAAGGCGCTGGGGGCGTCCTCGTCCCAGCCGCCACCGGGCCTGAACTCGGATGCCGGTCGATCCCATTCACCTCAGGCAAGCGAAGGAGTGCGCTGATGGCATCGGTGCTGTGGTTCCAGGGCGGCGCATGTTCGGGCAACACCATGTCCTTCCTCAATGCCGAGGAACCGAGCGTCGTCGACCTGATCGTCGACTTCGGTCTCGAGGTGCTGTGGCATCCGTCGCTGGGTCTCGAACTCGGTGACCAGGCGCAGAAGATCTTCCGCGACTGCGCATCCGGGGAACGGCCACTGGACATCTTCGTGTTCGAGGGCACCGTCATCGAGGGCCCCGACGGCAGTGGCCGCTACGACATGTTCGCCGAACGCCCGATGAAGGACTGGGTCACCGAACTGGCCAACGCCGCGTCGGTGGTCGTCGCCATCGGCGACTGCGCCTGCTGGGGCGGCATCCCGGCCACCGAACCCAACCCCAGCGACTCCACGGGCATGCAGTTCCACAAACGCAACCGCGGTGGATTCCTGGGCGCGGACTGGAAGTCGAAGTCGGGCCTGCCGATCATCAACATCCCGGGCTGCCCGGCCCACCCGGACTGGATCACCCAGATCCTCGTGGCGCTCGCGACCGGGCGCGCCGGCGACATCGAACTCGACGAATTACATCGTCCGCAAACGTTTTTCAAGTCCTTCACGCAGACCGGCTGCACCCGGGTGCAGTTCTTCGACTACAAGCAGTCGACGATGGCGTTCGGCGAGGGCACCCGCACCGGCTGCCTGTTCTACGAATTCGGTTGCCGCGGACCGATGACACACTCGCCGTGCAACCGCATCCTGTGGAACCGGCAGTCGTCGAAGACCCGCGCCGGCATGCCGTGTACCGGGTGCACCGAACCCGAGTTCCCGTTCTTCGATCTCGCGCCGGGCACCGTGTTCAAAACCCAGAAGGTCAGCGGCACCATCCCGAAGGAGGTACCCGAGGGAACCGACCATCTCACCTACATGGCGCAGGCGGCTGCGGCCCGGGTCGCCGCCCCGAGATGGAGCAAAGAGGACATGTTCGTCGTCTGAGCACCGGCCCCACCCCCGTCCACCTCCGACCGATGCCGAGAAGGGCACCATGACAACAACTTCCGAACCGCAGGTCTCCATCGACCTCTTCGTCAGCCCGCTCGGCCGGGTCGAGGGCGACCTCGACGTCCGGGTGCACATCGACGACGGTGTGGTGACGTCGGCATGGACACAGGCCGCGATGTTCCGCGGCTTCGAGATGATCCTGCGCGGCAAGGACCCGCAGGCCGGGCTCATCGTCACCCCGCGGATCTGCGGTATCTGCGGTGGTAGCCACCTGTACAAGGCGTCCTATGCCCTCGACACCGCCTGGCAGACGACGATGCCGCACAACGCCACCCTGATCCGCAACATCGGGCAGGCCTGCGAAACCCTGCAGAGCATCCCGCGCTACTTCTACGCCCTGTTCGCCATCGACCTCACCCACCCCAAGTACTCCGGGTCGGAGCTCTACGAGGAGGCATGCCGCCGGTTCACCATCTACACCGGCACCAGTTATCAACCGGGCGTGGTGCTGTCGGGAAAGCCGGTCGAGGTGTACGCGATCTTCGGTGGGCAGTGGCCGCATTCGTCGTTCATGGTGCCCGGCGGCGTGATGTGCGCACCCACGCTGGCCGACGTCACCCGCTCCATCGCGATCCTCGAGCACTGGAAGGACAACTGGCTCGAGAAGCACTGGCTCGGCTGCAGCGTCGACCGCTGGCTGGAGAACAAGACCTGGGAGGACGTGCTCGCCTGGGTGGAAGAGGACGCCGCGCACTACAACTCCGATTGTGGCTTCTTCATCCGCTACTGCCTCGACGTCGGCCTCGACAAGTACGGCGCCGGTGTCGGCAACTACCTTGCGACCGGCACCTACTTCGAGCCGTCACTCTACGAACAGCCCACCGTCGAGGGCCGGAATGCGGCGCTGATCAACCGATCCGGCGTCTACGTCGCCGGCCAGTACCACGAGTTCGATCACCTCAAGGTCGCCGAGGACGTGACGCACTCCTTCTACAACGGCAGCCGGGCACTGCATCCGTGGGAAGGGGAGACCGACCCGATCGACCCGGAGAAGGGCAAGTCGGCCGGCAAGTACTCCTTCGCCAAGTCACCGCGCTACGACGTGTTCGGCACCGGCACCGGCATCCCGCTGGAGGCCGGACCGCTCGCCCGCCGGATCGCGGCGTCGGCACCCGGTGCGGGACCCCATCAGGACGACGACCCGCTGTTCAAGAACCTGATCGACACGATCGGCCCGAGCGTCTTCGTCCGCCAGCTCGCCCGCATGCACGAGGCACCCAAGTACTACAAGTGGGCACGCGGCTGGCTCGACGAGATCGACCTGCAGGAGAGTTTCTACAGCAAGCCCGTGGAACCGGAGTCGGGCAAGGGATTCGGGTCCACCGAGGCCGCACGCGGTGCGCTGTCGGACTGGATCGTCCTGGACAAGGGCAAGATCGCCAACTATCAGGTGGTCACCCCGACCGCCTGGAACATCGGCCCGCGCGACAAGGACGGCGTGCTCGGCCCGATCGAGCAGGCACTGGTCGGCACCCCGATCCACGACATCAACGATCCCGTCGAACTCGGTCACGTCGCCCGGTCCTTCGACTCGTGCCTGGTGTGCACCGTGCACGCTTACGACGCGAAGACCGGCAAGGAGATGTCGAAGTTCGTGGTGAACTCGATGCTCTGATGCCGCCATCGACAGCATCGGATCACACAACCCCGGCGCGGAACTCCGCCCCCAGCGACCTGCTGGCCGATGACCCCAACCCACCCGAGCCGGTCGACCTCGTCGTGGTCGGCTGCGGCAACCTGCTGCGCGGCGACGATGCGCTGGGCCCCTTGGTGATCCGCTGGCTCTGGGACCGCCGCGGGCTGCACGACGGGGTGCGGCTCGTCGACGGTGGCACCGCCGGCATGGATGTGGCGTTCGCGTTGCGGGGTGCGCAGCGGGTGATCATCGTCGACGCCGCCAACACCGGTTCGGAGCCCGGCACCGTGTTCCGGTTGCCGGGCGAGCAGCTCGGTGACATCGGCCCCGATCCCGGGGTGCACACCCACTCCTTCCGGTGGGATCACGCGCTCGGCTTCGCCCGCTGGATGCTCGGGGACATGTGCCCGACCGACATCACCGTGTACCTCGTCGAGGTCGAGAGCCTGATCCCGGCCGACGCACTGACCCCGCGGGTGCAGGCCGCGGCCGAGCGCGTCGTCACGATGATCACCGACAGCTACCCGCGCGCCGGCGACCTCGACGACCCGTACGCCGAGATCACCGGCGACGGCGGCCTGCACCTCGACGCCGACGTCGCCGCCCGGTTCTTCCCCGCCGACTCGGTCGCCGCCCGCTGCGACGGCGACGACCTGGTGCTCTACCCGCTACACTCCACCGCCGCGGGTGGTCTGCTCCTCAAACAGCGGAACGCGGCCGGCGACCGCGCCACCCTCATCCACCACGTCTTCGACGATGCCGAACGTGCCCTCCCGGTGGGACGTTTCCCGCTACGGTGGGACGACGACAGCAAGACGGCACGTCTTCGGGTGGGAGATCAGTAGATGGCGAGAGTTCAGATTCTCACCGGCGACGACGCGCTCGAGCCGCACCTGCCGCGGACCGCGACGCCTCCACCACCGACGACGTCACCCGATCCTCCCGTCGACGTTCAGCCGATCGGCGTCTTCGCCTATCCGGCCGGGTTGCTGGTCATCCTCGGCGACGACTTCGTCTCTCTGCGTGCACAATTGGTGTCCGGCCACCGACCGGTGTCGTGGCCGCCGGAGCTGGCCGGCGTCGGCGCCGCCTACGCGGGGCAGTTCGACCAGGCCGTCGAACTCCTCGACGCGCGGGCCCAGACCACCGATCATCCGCTCGACTGGCTCAACCTCGCCGCCCTCGCCCCCGAACGCGTCGACCTCGAACGCCTCCGGCGGCGGATAGACCCAGCGTGGGCAAGCTACGCGCAACTGGTCCTCGCTCACCTCGGCCAGGCCGAGATCCCCGCCATCGACCTCGCCGCCCCCGCCGAGGTCCGAGCGCTGGTCGCCGCCGCGCTGGCCACCGAGGCCGACGACCCCGCCGAGGTCGTCGGGCTGCTGGACATCGCCGCCGACGACTCCGACGACTCCCCCGCGCTGCACGCACTGATCCTCGCCGCCCGTGCCGACGCCCTGCGACAGTGCGGACGCGGCACCGACGCGATCACCGATCTGCGCACGGCCCTCGAGTTCCTGGCCGACACCGACCTGCGGGTCGCCCGCGCCGAGATGCATCTCGCGCTCGGGCAACTACTGCACGAACACGCCGCCGAGACAGATGCGCCGCTCGCGGATGCCGCCGCCCAGTTTCAATCCTGTCTGCAGGCCATCGAATCCGTGGAGGCGCCGCTCACCTGGGCGGCCGCACACGTCGACCTCGCCGCGGTCTACCTGACGATGCCGATGCTGCGTGCCTCCGACCAGCTGCGGGTCGCTGTCGCCACCCAGTCGCTGCGCAAGGCGTTGCGCGTCTACACCCGCGACGATCACCCCGCCGAATGGGCGGCCACCAGCGTCAACCTCGCCAACGCGCTGGTCTACGCGCCCAGCGGACATCAGCAGGACAACCTCGTGGAGGCGGTCAACCTGTACGGCGAGGTGCTTGCGACCCGCGACCCCGACCGCGATCCGCTCGGCTACGGCCGCGTGCTCGCCAACCAGGGCAACGTGCTGGCCCACCTCGGGATGTTCGCCGACGCCACCGCCGCCCTGCACGAGGCCCGCTACCTCTTCGAGACCGCCGGCGCAGACGACATGGTCCGCGCTGTGCGCGGCGTGCTCGACGAGATCGCCCGCACCCAGGCCCTCAACACAGCGCTTGACAGTGCGCCCGACATTCCGGCCGAGGCGGAGGGCTGAGCCGTGGACAACTTCGCGCGCATGCAGTTCGACCTGCTGATGGCGACGGCCGCCGAGTCCTTCGCCGAACGCATCGTGCAACGCTGCGGCGGGGGAGACGCGGCCCTCGAACGGCTCGCCGCCGACCCCGACGGCGACGGAATCTGGTTGTCGCAGTTCGTCGACTCGGTGTTCGCCGACAACTGCCTCGATGACCCGGCCGGCTCCTGTTTCGTGCTCGAGGCGCTGAGCCGCCGGCCGGTCGAGATCAACCTGTCCGGCACCGTCGCCGACGTGCTGGCCACCGCGGCGCGGATGGCGTTCGCGGACCTGTTGCGAAACAAGGTGACCGAGGCCATGCACAAGGCACAGAGGTACGGCTGATGACCACACAGCAGGAACGTCCCACCACCCCGGCGGCCCACGACAAACAGGCTCCCGGCATGGAGGACCTGGCCCGGGCCGTCGACGATGCCGCCGCCAAGGTCGCCGACCTCCCACCCGAACACCGCGACGTCGCCGAACAGCTGCGCGGCGCTCTCGACAACCTGAACAAGGCCGCACTCACCACCATCGTGCGCGCGCTGCGCGACGACGACCGCGGCCGCGAATTGCTCTTCGACATCGTCGACGACCCGGTGGTGCGGCTGGCGCTGATGGTGCACGGCATCATCCGGCCCGACCCGCTCACCGCCGCGCGGCAGGCCGTGGTCGCGGTGGAACCGATGATCGGCGCCCACGGCGGCGGCGTCGAGGTCGTGCGGGTCGACGAGCGCGTCGCCTACGTCCGGCTGTCCGGGGCGTGCGACGGCTGCTCGATGTCGGAGCAGACCTTGCGGGACACGGTGACCGAGGCGATCGTGTCAGCGGTGCCCGCGATCGATGCGGTGGAACTCGTCGAGCCGGAACCGCAGACGCCGGCCGCGTTCATCCCGTTGGGGGACATCACCGTTCGTGCCTCGGACACCGGGTGGATCGACGCCGCGGCCGTCGGGGAGATCCCGCGCGGTGAGCTCGTCGCGCGGACCCTGACCGATCCGTATGGTGCCAGTGAGGACATCATCGTCGTGAACCTGGAGGGCACGCTCACCGCGTTCCTGAATGTCTGTGCCCATCAAGGACTTCCGCTCGACGACGCGCTCATCGACGAACGCGAGGGCACCCTGACCTGCCCGTGGCATGCATTGTGTTACGACGCGACCGACGGTGAGTGCATGAGCCTGCCGGGTGCCGCGCTCGAGCAGCGGCCGGTACGTGTGGACGGGGACCGGGTATGGGTGCGGCTACACGGGTGACCCGCACCGTCTCGGTGCGGGCGCAGCGTCCGGGTGCGACACCCTCCCCGGCCGCCGCAGCAGACGCGCGCGGGTGGCGGGCCGGCACCTGGCTGGGCGCACCCGCACCAGGCGGGCTCGCGTTGCCGTCCGCGACGCCCGCCGCCGACACTCTGTACGCTCCGCGCGGCGTCTGGTTCGACGACGACCTCCTCGTGGTCGCCGACACCGGCAACCACCGGGTGCTGATCTGGCACGGGCCGCCGACCGGCGATCACCGACCCGCCGACGTGCTGCTGGGGCAGTCGAGTTGGGCGGAGGACACCGCGAACGACGGTGGCACCGGCTCCGAGAACGGGCTGCAACTACCGACCGGGGTGCTCGTTCACTACGGCGCGCTCATCGTCTGCGACGCCTGGAATCACCGCATCCTGATCTGGCACGACATCCCCACCACCTCCCGGCCCGCCGACCTCGTTCTCGGACAGTCCGATCGGACCGGTGTCGAGCCCAACCGCGGCGGCGCTCCCGATGCCACCAG
The DNA here is from genome assembly GCF_000298195.1 of Gordonia rhizosphera NBRC 16068. Taxonomy (GTDB): domain Bacteria; phylum Actinomycetota; class Actinomycetes; order Mycobacteriales; family Mycobacteriaceae; genus Gordonia; species Gordonia rhizosphera. Next base: position 78,027 of record NZ_BAHC01000135.1, read on the forward strand.
CTTCTACTGGCCGTTCGGGGTCGGGATCGTCGACGACGGGTTCTGGGTTGCCGACACCGGCAACCGCCGCGTCCTCGGCTGGCTCGACGGCATCCCCACCGGCCCCGACCAGCCCGCCGACGTCGTCCTCGGGCAGCCCGATGCTACAGCGCGCGAGGAGAACCGCGGAGGCCCCGCCGGACCGTGCTCCTTCCGCTGGCCACACGCCATCGCCGACCTCGCCGGCACTCTGCTCGTTGCCGACGCCGGTAACCACCGCATCCTCGGTTGGAGCACCCCTCTGCTCCCTGAGGAGCGAGCTTGCGAGCGTCGCGAAGGGACCGACGCCGACCTCGTCCTCGGGCAGCCCGACTTCCACACCGCCACCGAATTCCCCTACGCCCCGCAAACCGCGCACGGCCTGCGATTCCCCTACGCGCTCACCGTCGCCGGCGGCGAACTCGCGGTGGCCGACACCGCCAACAACCGCATCCTGCTGTGGGACCAACCCGGCTGGTCCGACGCCGCGCACGCGGGCGTCGTCGGCGACGCCGACGGGGTGCTCGCGCAGCCGAGCACGGCCGCCAACGGAGAGAACCGGTGGGACGCCGTCGACCGCGACACCCTCTGCTGGCCCTACGGCATCCACCGGCACGGCAACCGGATGGCCATCGCCGACTCCGGCAACAACCGCGTCGTCGTCTGGGAGCGAGGATGACCGTACGCATGCAGGTGGAGGTCACCGGCGTCGTCCAGGGCGTCGGTTTCCGGCCCGCGGTCGCCCGGATCGCCGCCCGACGCGGCCTGACCGGCAGCGTCAGCAACGAATCCGGGGTGGTACGTTGCGAATTCGAGGGCGCCGCCGACGCCGTGGCCGCCGCGATCGCCGAGGTCGGTGCAGGTCCGACCCCGCTGTCCCGGGTCGATGCCGTGGTCACCGCAGAACTCCAGTGCCGCAACGACTCCGGATTCGTGATCGCCACCAGCCGCGCGGGCGGCGCGGCGCGCACCATCATTCCGTCCGACGTCGCCACCTGCCCGAACTGTCTGGCCGAACTACACGACCCCGGCAACCGCCGGTACGGGCACCCGTTCATCACCTGCACCGACTGCGGCCCCCGCTACACCGTCATCACCGACCTGCCGTATGACCGTGACGCCACCACGATGGCCGCTTTCACCATGTGCGAGGCGTGCCGGCGCGAGTACACCGATCCCACCGATCGCCGCTACCACGCCGAGACGATCGCCTGTCCTGACTGCGGCCCACGCCTGGAGTTCCGCGGCATCGCCGGCCGCCCCGTCCCCGGCCACATGCCGGGCGACGACCCGATCACCGCCGCCGCCACCGCACTGTGCGCAGGGAAGATCGTGGCGATCAAGGGTATCGGCGGCTACCACCTGGCCTGCCGCGCCGACCTCGATGAACCCGTCGAACTCCTGCGCAGCCGGAAGGGCCGCCCGGACAAGCCGTTCGCCATCATGGTCGGCGGCCTCGACGAGGCCGCCCGGCTCGTCGAACTCGACCACGCCGCTCGCCAAGCCCTCGCCGCACCGACCGCGCCGGTCGTCATCGCACCGCGGAATGCCGGGAGCCGGGCCGCCGGGAGCCTGGCCGCCGATGCCGTCGCACCCCGCCTCGCCGACCTCGGGGTGATGATCGCCTACACCCCGATCCACCACCTGCTGTTCGACCGGCTCGGGCCCCTGCCCCTGGTGATGACATCGGCCAACACCAGCGGCTCACCGATCCTGTTCCGCGACAGTGACATCGACGATCGTCTCGACGGGATCGCGGACGCCGTGCTCACCCATGACCGGCGGATCGTCGTGCCCTGCGAGGATTCCGTCGTCCGAGTAGACGGGGACACTACAGACGGGGACACTACAGACGGGGACACTACAGACGGGGACACTGCCGACGGGGCCGCGATCATCCCGATCCGCCGATCCCGGGGCTATGCGCCCATGCCGGTCACCGGCGTCGCATCACCGGTCCCGCTCGTCGCCACCGGGGGCGACCTCAAGACGACGTTCTGCCTCCTCGGCCGCGACGGACACGCACACATGTCCTCGCACCTCGGCGATATGTCCGACCCGCGGACCCAGCGGTCGTTCACCGACGCCCTCGACCATCTGCAGCAGATGACGGCCGTCACCGCCGCTGCGATCGCCTGCGACATGCACCCGCGCTACGCCACCACCGCCTGGGCGCACCGCGCAGCCGGCGGACGCGAGGTCATCGAGGTCCAGCATCACCACGCGCATGCGGTGTCGCTGCTGGCCGAACACGGACTGCTCGGCACCCCCGCCGTGGTGCTGACCTTCGACGGCACCGGCTACGGCACCGATGGCGTCGTCTGGGGCGGCGAGTTCCTCGCCCTGGGCACCGACCCGAGCGTGTTCACCCGTGTCGCCCACCTGGCGGAATTCGCCCTACCCGGCGGCGAGAACGCGGTCCGCGAACCGTCCCGCATCGCCCTGGACCTGCTGTGGCGCAGCGGCATCGGTGGCCTCGACGACCTGCACCCCGCCACGACGGTCGGCGACCTGGGCCTGCGCATCATCGCCCAGCAACGCGCGAAAGGCCTCGGCTGCCCGACCACCACCAGCATGGGCCGCCTGTTCGACGGAGTATCGGCGCTGCTCGGGATCTGCGCACACGTCACCTACGAGGGGCAGGCCGCCATCGAACTCGAGGCCTGCGCCCGCCACGGTGTCCCCGACTCCGCAGCCCTCGACCGCATGGCCATCGACCAGGAACCGACCCCGGGCACCCTCGACCATCGCCACATCATCGCCCACCTGTCCGCCGGACTCCGCGCCGGCCGCGGCCGCGCCGACCTGGCGGCGACATTCCAGCAGTGGGTCATCGACGCATCGGTGCGTGTCGCCACCGACGCCGCCCACACACTGGGCATCAACACGGTCGGCCTGACCGGAGGCGTCTTCGCGAACACCGCCCTACGTCGTGGCATCGGCGCGACACTGGAACAACGGGGATTGTGGGTCCTCACTCATGCGACCGTGCCGCCGAACGACGGAGGTCTGGCACTCGGGCAGGCGTGTGTGGCCGCGGCCACCCTCGCCGCACGTGCCGAACGGCCGACCAGCCGAGGAGAGGAGTAGCCCATGTGTCTGGGAATTCCCGGGCGGGTGACGCACATCTGGGAGGAGGCGGGCACCCGGATGTCGACGGTGGACTTCTCCGGCGTCAGCAAGACCGTGTGCCTGGCCTATCTGCCCGACATGGAGGTCGGCGAATACACCATCGTGCACGCCGGTTTCGCCATCACCCGCCTCGACGAGGCCTCCGCGCAGGAGACGCTGCAGATGTTCGCCGACCTCGGCATCCTCGACGAGGAACTCGGGTCCGAGCCGCTCGAAGAGGGCCGATCGGCATGAAGTACCTCGACGAGTTCCGCGACCCGGTCGCCGCCCACGCTCTGGTGGAGCAGATCCGCGACCGCGCCACCCGGCAGTGGACCCTGATGGAAGTGTGTGGCGGACAGACCCATTCGATCATCCGCAACGGCATCGACCAGCTCCTCGACGGTGTCGTCGAGTTCATCCACGGCCCCGGCTGCCCGGTGTGCGTGACCCCGCTGGAGGTCATCGACCGGGCGTTGACGATCGCCGCCCGCGACGAGGTGATCTTCTGTTCCTTCGGCGACATGCTGCGCGTCCCCGGCAGCCGCGAGGACCTGTTCTCCGTGCGCGCCCGCGGCGGCGATGTGCGTGTGGTCTATTCGCCACTCGACGCGGTACGCATCGCCGCCGACAACCCCGACAAGGAGGTCGTCTTCTTCGGCGTCGGGTTCGAGACCACCGCCCCGGCCAACGCCATGTCGGTGCTGCACGCCCAACGACTCGGGCTGGTCAACTTCTCCATGCTGGTCTCCCACGTCCTGGTGCCGCCGGCGATGACCGCGATCCTGTCGTCACCGACCAACCGGGTGCAGGGTTTCCTCGCCGCCGGCCACGTGTGCTCGGTGATGGGCACCGACCAGTACGGCCCCCTTGTCGAGCGATACCGCGTGCCGATCGTCGTGACCGGATTCGAACCGCTCGATCTGCTCGAAGGGGTACGGCAGGCCGTCGACCTCCTGGAAACCGGCACCCCGGAACTGCGCAACGCCTACCCGCGTGCGGTGAGCGCGGCCGGGAACACCGTCGCCCAGCAGACCCTGGCCGATGTGTTCACCGTCGTCGACCGGCAGTGGCGGGGGATCGGGATGATCCCGCAATCCGGCTGGGCACTGTCCAAGAGGTACGCCGCCTTCGACGCCGAAATCCGATTCGGCGTCGGGCATCTCGAAGTATCCGAGTCGGCCGACTGTCACGCCGGTGAGGTCCTGCAGGGCATGCTGAAACCCAACGAGTGCCCCGCGTTCGGCAAGACCTGCACCCCGCGGAATCCGTTGGGCGCCACCATGGTGTCCAGCGAGGGTGCGTGCGCCGCCTACTATCACTTCCGCCGGCTCACCATCGGAGCCGGTCATGTCTGACCAGCCGACGATCGCCGACCCCGAATCCTGGTCCTGCCCGCTACCCTTGCGCGACACCGAACGGATCGTGCTCGGTCACGGCGGCGGTGGCGTGCTGTCGGAGGAACTGATCGAGAACCTCTTCGTCCCCGCGTTCGGTGGGCGGTCGGGCGCGGCGCGCGATTCGGTGTCACTCGCGGTCGACGCCGGCCGTATCGCATTCACCACCGATTCCTATGTGGTGCAGCCACTTTTCTTTCCCGGCGGGAGCATCGGAGAGCTCGCGGTCAACGGAACCGTCAACGACCTCGCCTGCAGCGGCGCGATGCCGTTGGCGCTCAGCGCCGGCTTCATCCTCGAGGAGGGTCTCGAGCTGTTGGTGCTCGGCCGGGTGGCGCAGACGATGGGTGCCGCCGCCAGGAAGGCCGGTGTGCGGATCGAGACCGGCGACACCAAGGTCGTCGAGCGCGGATCGGCCGACCAGCTGTTCATCAACACCTCCGGTATCGGAGTGATCCCCGACGGCGTCGACGTGCACCCCGAACGCATCCACCCCGGCGACCATGTGATCGTATCCGGGCCGGTCGGCGAACACGGCGTCGCGATCCTCAGTGTCCGGGAGGGCATCGACTTCGGCTCCACCGTCGAAACAGACAGCGCTGCACTGTGTTTCCTGGTACAGGACGCACTCGCCGCCGGTGACGTACACGCGCTGCGTGACCCGACCCGCGGCGGGGTGGTCGCCGCGGTCACCGAACTCGCCCGCGGCGCCGGGGTCGGGATCGAGCTCGACGAATCCGCCATCCCGGTGCCCGAGGCGGTGGCGTCGGCGTGTGGATTCCTCGGTCTCGACCCGCTGCAGATCGCCAACGAGGGCAAGATGATCGCCGTTGTCGCGCCGGAGCATTCCGACGCGGTGGTTGCCGCCATGCGTGCCCGCCCCGAAGGAGCCGGTGCGACGGTGATCGGCCGGGCCGTCGACGACCATCACGGCATGGTGGTGGGCCGCACCGCCTTCGGCACCACGCGGGTCATCGAACGGGACCTGGGGGAGCAGCTGCCGCGGATCTGCTGAGGGTCTATCGGTCCGGAGCGGTGAACACCTGGAACATGACCCGCCGACTCAGCTCGAAGCCCATCGCCTCGTAGAGCCGGATGGCTCCGACGTTGTCGCCCGCCGCGTGCAGGAACGGTGTCTCGCCGTGCCCCCGGATACCGTGTGCGACGGCCCGTACCAGCCGGCTGCCCAGACCCTGACCCCGAAAATCCGGGTCGGTGCAGACCGCGCTGATCTCGGTCCAGCCGGGCAGGCGAAGACGTTCCCCGGCCATCGCGATCAGCCGGCCGTCGCGCCGGATACCGAGGTAGGTGCCGAGCTCGATGGTGCGCGGCCGGAACGGGCCGGGTTCGGTGCGCCGCACCAGTTCCGTCATCTCGGGGACGTCGGCCGCGGTGAGCTCGATCGCCTCGTCGTCGGGTGCGGCGTCGACGGCACGGTCGACCATCTGGACACCGGGTATCGACATCACCACACCCCACCCGTCGGGCGGGGTGACGGCCACGACCGGCAGAAAGATCGAGTGGCCGGGCCCGACGAGCACGGCCGCCGCGGCCCAGTCCTCGGCGGTGGGATCGTCCGGCAACGCCGCCATCGGGCACACGTCGGGGTGGTAGCGCACCGCGTTGCCGCGGCCCTCGGCGAAGGAGGCGTGCGGACCGACCAGGGCCGCGAGGGCGGGATTGCCCAGGATGGCCTGGTCGGGTGCGGGCGACGTCGGGTCCGAGTCACCGATCATGCTGCTGACCACCCTGACGACGATATCGGTAGCGAATCGGACAAACGTTGCGTACCCGTCGTCGCAGGTCAAGGGATAGACCAACGTCCCTCGACAGAGCCGCATACCGAGTGCACGCTGGAATCACAGGGTTCTACCGGATGACGGGAGAAGGGGTTGCGGCGATGAGGTACGACGACCACATGTGGGGCAACAACTGGGGCTGGGGCGACTGGATCCTGATGACCGGCCTGATGGTGGTGTTCTGGGCAGTCGTGATCACCGCAATCGTCCTGGCCGTCCGCTATCTGACCGGTCCGCGCCACGCCGGAGGAGCCCAGCCGCCCGGCCCCCAGGCACCCGGCTCCCAGCCACCCCCCGGGCAGCCCCGGGCCGAGGAAGTGCTGTCCGAACGGTTCGCGCGCGGCGAGATCGACGAGGACGAGTACCGGCAGCGCATGACGGCGCTGCGGGAACACCGTTGACCGCGATGAGTTCGCACCGTCTGCGAACCATCCTGGCCATCGTGACCGCGGCGCTGGTGCTGGGTGTCGGCACCACCGCGGTCATCTACGCCGTCCGGCCCGACAACACGGCGCCGCAGACCTTCAACGGTCAATATCCGGGCGGAGCCTATGGTCCCGGCATGATGGGCCCGGGCCGGAATGGTTATCCCGACACGTCGTCGTCGTGCAGTGCCCCGGATCTGCCCGGCACCGTCGTCGATGTCACGCTCACCGACATGGGCGGCATGATGGGTCCGCGCGGCAACGGCGGCTACGGTCCGGCGCAGGGCCGGTTGGAGTGGCCGAACCTGGGCATCATGGGCCGGCCGGGCATGATGCGTATCGCCGTCGCGCCGGCCTCGGTGCCCGCCGGGGAGGTCAGCTTCCGTGTGCTCAATTCCGGTTGGCTGCCACACGAATTGGTGGTGCTTCCGCTCTCCGAGAACCAACAGCCCGGGCAGCGTACGGTCGGCTCCGACGGCAAGATCGACGAGGCCGGCAGTCTGGGCGAGGCATCGCTCAGCTGCGGCGCCGGCGAAGGGGACGGAATCGCGTCCGGATCGACCGGCTGGACCACGATCACCCTGCCGGCCGGACGCTACGAACTGGTCTGCAACATCGCGGGTCACTACGGCGCGGGTATGTACGCGGAGTTGGACGTGACCAACCCGTAGTCGGCGGTTACCGGGTCTGGACCGGCTGCTTTTTCCTTGGCCGGGACACGGCGTCAACGATCACTTCGGCATCGCCGCTCTTGTCGCTGACCGGGGCTTCGACTGCCCGCACGGCCTTCGCCGGCACGGCCTTCTGCGGGGCCGGGAGTGTCTCGACGGCCTCCATCAGCGTCGTCAACGCTGCCGGGAGCGCGTCGGCAAGGTCCCAGAGATTGTCGACGAGGTCGGGGCAGGTCATCAGGGAGATGTCGAAGGTGTCGACGTGGCTGTCGAGCGTGATGTTGAGGCCGGCACCGTGCGGGAAGAAGCCGAATCCGAACTGTCCGACCAACAGGGCTCCGGTGCAGTAGAGCGGTTCCCGTGACCCGGGGACGTTCGAGATCCCCAGATTGAACGGCATGGGCACGAAGTTGTTCATCCGGGTCAGGCCGACGAGAGCGGCGCCGATGCCGACCGCGATCGGCGGCAACAGGGAGGCGATCTTCTCGGTGAGGTCGGCGGGTGCTTCGCCGATCGCCTTCTTCTGCCGTTCCATGTCGGCGGCGACGAGCCGCAGAACCTCCAGCGGGTCGTCGAGATGCACCGGGAGGGCGGCCAGGACCGCCGTCACCTGGTTGCTGTCGGTGCTCTCGGTGGCGGCTCGGGTGGATACCGGTACACCGGCGATCACCGATTTGTCGGGCAGCTCGTCGCGCTGGGTCAACCAGTCGCGCAGCGCGATCGCGCATATTGCGAGGACGACGTCGTTGATCGTGGTCCCGGTGGCCTTGCTCACGCCGCGGACCGCGGCGAAGTCGAGGTGCGTATAGGCAAGGGAGCGGTTCGGGGAGATCGCCTGATTGAACGAGAGCCGCGGCACCGTGCGGACGGGGGCCGGGCCACTGCCGATGAAGGCCTTCACGACTCGGGGTAGCAGCCCCAGAATGTCGCGTTCGACGCTGATGAGGGTTCGGGCCGTACCGACGGTATCGCCGATACCGCGTCGCAGCATCTCCCACGCCGACGGTACCGAGTCCGGGGGCCAGATCGCCGGTGGCCCGATCTCGACGTCGTCGGGGTCGAGGCTGTTGAGGGTCTGGGTGATGGCGACTCCGGTCGCACCGTCGACCGCGGCGTGGTGCATCTTCAGCGCGTGGGCAACGCGCCCACCTTCGAGTCCGGTGAGCACGTGGAGTTCCCACTGTGGCCGGTTCCGGTCGAGGCCGCGTTCACTGATGTCGGTCAAGGCGGCGGTGAGCTCCATGCGTCCGCCCGGGGCCTCGATCTGCCGGGAGAAGACATGCGCATCGATGTCGAAGTCGGGGTCGTCGATCCAGTAGGGAAGGGTGAACGATCCGGGAACGTTGACGAGCCGCCGGTGGAACGCCGGGATCTTGTCGAGCTTGCTGAGGAGCAGTCGCTTGGCGTGGTCTTCGTCGAAATCGTGCGGACTCGTCGACGGGTCGTAGATCGATACCGCGACGACGTGAGCATGGACCTCGTGGGTCTCCATCCCGAGAAATGCGGCGTCGATGCCACCGAGCCTGCGCATAATACCTCTCCCAATCACCACAACTGATCGGCGGGGCGATCGAGTGGACTAGAACTGAAACTGACGTTAGATTTAGTATTGCATAGCCGTCCCGCTCATGTCACCCCCCGCCCGCCACGGGCGAGTGTGATGTGCATCGGCGGACTGCACAGACGAAAAGGAGCGACAGTGTCCCAACCGACCAGTCCCAACAAGCCCGACGGTGCCCGTACCCCAACGCTGTGGGAGGCCCGCCGGGAACTGCGGGCACCCCTCGAGCTCGCCACATCAGTTGTGCAGACCCGGTTCCTGCGCGGCTGGCCTCGCGGTGACGGCCACCCCGTCGTCGTCGTGCCGGGGTTCATGGCCGGTCCCGAGTCCACCGCCTTTCTGCGGCGACACCTGCGTCGACTCAACTATCGGGTGTACGACTGGCAACTCGGCCGGAACCGTGCGATCACACCCGCGCGGACTGCGGCCCTCGGGAGGTTCATGGCCGACCTGCACGAACGCTACGGGCAACGGGTGAGCGTCATCGGCTGGAGCGCCGGCGGCGTCTACGCCCGGGAGATGGGCCACACCTTCCCCGACCACACCCGTATGGTCATCACTCTCGCGAGTCCGTTCAACGAGCACCTGCCGACGACACCGGCCTGGAAGTTGTACCAGCTGGTCAATCGAGGCGCGACCTTCGAAGAGCTCTTCACGGAGGAGGCGGTGCAGCGTCGGGCCGAACCGCTGCCGGTACCCACGACCAGCGTCTACTCGCGCTCCGACGGGGTCGTCGCCTGGCAGTCATGCGTGTCCGCGCCCGCGCCTCTCAACGAGAGCGTCGAGGTCACCGGTACGCATATGGGCATGATTCATCACATCGACACACTGCGTGTCGTCGCCGACCGCCTCGCCCAGCGCGAAGGCGACTGGGCGCCGTACCGCTGACGCACCGCGGCGCACCGCTGGTGCGGTAACGAAAGAGTTTGGGACGCCGGGTCTGAACCCGGCGTCCCAAACCGTCAGTAACAGCGTGGGATCACACGCGCTCTGCGACCTGATCGCTCAGGTGGCTACCGGGTGTTCCGGGCCGGTCCCGCCGGGTCTCGTCGGTGAATCGACCGTTGACCTCGGCCAATCGCGGCAAGGTGTCGCCGACCGGGAATGCCTTGCCGTCGAATGCCTGGCACCGTGCCAGCACCGCTGCGGCTCCCTGACGATCGATCCAATGGAACGGCCCGCCGAGTGCGCGCGGGAACCCGATCCCGAGCACTGCCGCGAGATCACCGTCGTCGGGGTGGCACAGGGTCGCGTCGTCCCAGCAGAGCAGAGACTCGGTGACGAACGCGAGCAGCAGTCGTTCCCCGGCGACACCCGCAGGAACCGAGGCACCGGCCGGTGCCGCGACCGCGACGACGTCCGGGTTGATTCCGGCCCGTCGGCCATCCTGGTAGCTGTAGAAGCCCTGGCCGAACCGCTTGCCGCGCACGCCCGCCTCGAGTAGCCGGTTGGCGAGGTCCTTGATGGCCGGTACGTCGACTCGGTCGGTCAACACGCGTTCGGCGACCTGGACGATGCTGGCGTCCATCACCAGCTGCAGCGTCACCTCGTCAGACGCCTGCAGGGGGCCGACGGGGAAACCGACCTCGCGTGCCTCCTTCTCGATCAGCGCCGGATCGGCACCGTCGGCGAGCAGGCGCAGACCCTCGAGCAGCCAACGTGCGTACACGCGTGAGGTGAAGAAGCCGGGATAGTCGGCCACCACCACCGGAAGCTTGCCGAGCGCCCGGGCGATCGCACCGGCGCGGTCGACCGAGGCCGCGGCGGTGCCGTCGTGCGGCACGAGCTCGACGAGCGGCATCTTCTCGACCGGCGAGAAGAAGTGCGTCCCGAGGAAGCGTTCGGGACGCGACACCGAGTCGGCGAGACCGGCAATCGGGATGGCCGAGGTGTTCGTGGTGATGAGGGTGTCCGGCCCCACCTGCGCATCCACCTGGGCGAGTGTGTCGCGCTTGAGTTCGGGCGATTCGAACACCGCCTCCACAACCGCGTCCGCATCGGCGAACCCGGCCCAGTCGGTGGTGCCCGACCATGCGGCGCGCGTGTCGTCCGAGCCGGCCTTCGCGGCGCGGTCGCGCGCCTCGGCGATGCGGCCTTCGTCGATGTCGCGGACGATGGCGTTGATGCCGTGGCTGACCGCCGTCGCGGCGATGCCGGCGCCCATCTGTCCGGCACCGACCACGGCCATCGTGGTGGGGCGCAGCGACGTGCCACGGAAACGACGCTTGGCGTCGGTCTCCACGTGGAACATGTGGATCAGCGCCGCACTCTCGTCTCCGCGCAACAGCCGAAGGAAGGATTCGCGTTCGGCGGCCAGACCCGCGGACCGACCGACGGTGAGGCCCGTGCTGACAAGGTGCACCAGGGCGGCGGCAGCACCCGCGCTCGGTGGCCGCCGCACGGCCGCGGCAGCCGCCTCGACCTCGGTCGCCACCTTCGGATCCGGAGTGGGGTGCGGCCGGGGGGTGGTCTGTCCGGTGCTCGCGATCTCGATCGCGGTCGCGAGCAGGCTGTCCGCATCGACGATGTCGTCGGCGAGTCCCGCCGCGACCGCCTTCTCGGCCGACAGCGTACGGCCCGCGACCATCATCTCGATGGCGACGGTGGGTTCGACCCGTCGCAGGATCAATTGCGTACCACCGCCACCCGGGATCAGCCCGAGAGTGGACTCCGGCAGACCGAGACGAGCCGACGGCGTGACGAGGATGGTGCTCGCCCCTAGTGCGATCTCGAGTGCACCGCCGAGCGCGTACCCGTCGATGGCGGCCACGATCGGCTTGGGGGAGTCGGCCATCCGCTCCATCAGGGCATGTGTACGGACCAGGAAGTCCGTCGTACCGGGATCATTCGCCAACTCAGGCAGCGATTTCAGATCGGCGCCGGCGCCGAAAGCGCCGGGCTTCCCCGAGGTGAGCACGATGCCGCGGACGTCGTCATCGGTCAGCATCGTGTCGAGAATTGCCGCGAGTTCGTCGATCACGGATGCGTCGACGACGTTCATCGTCCGGTCGGGAACGTCGAGACGCAGCACGGCCACGCCATCCTGCCGGGTCACGGCGAAATTGCGGTTCTGGGTGTGCATAGGATTTTCTCCTCAGTGGGGGGACTGTGTACTGGATCCGTTGAAGCTCAGCTGAATTCCGCACGCACCGACTCGGTGTGTGCACCGAGCTCCGGCCCGGGGGT
>NZ_BAHC01000134.1 GCF_000298195.1 Gordonia rhizosphera NBRC 16068
CGGGCGCCTTCGCAGCCGTGGCCGCGAACACCGCCGGCAATCTCTTCCGCGCGGTGCCGCTGGCACTGCTTCGGGTCGCGCCGGCGCTGATCGGCACGGTCGCGTCGGTCGGGATCGTCGCGGGCGCCATCGGCGTGCGGTTCCTCGGTTCCCTTGTGCTCGGCGACTGGCTCACCGTCGCCAGCGAGATCCTCAATGCGCCTCCCCGGCTTCTCGATGCCCTGTTGAACGGAGTCCAGGTGGGTCCGATCGGGCTCAGTTTGTCGCTTCCGATCATCGGTTCCGTGGGCGTGACAGCGCAATTCGGATTGCCTGGCCTGCTCGGTGGGAACTCGACCGGGGTCACGATCGACGCCCCCTTCTTCAAGCCCTGGAACTTCATGGTCGGCGGGCAGGGTGGCGTCATCCCCGCAATGCTTCGCGGGCGCGACCTGATTGCCAACGCCCTCCGGCCGATCGACCCGGATCTGGTTCCGGGCTCCGGCACCGGTGGCTTCGGGAGCAGCGACTTCGGGAGCAGCGCGGCCGCCGATGCCGAGATTTCCGCCGCGGCGCCGATGCCGGTCCCCGCGCCGATCGCGGCAATCGAGAAGGGCGTCGCCGACATCCAGCAGGGTGTGGCCGACATCCAGCACAAGGCCGCGGACGTCACCGCGGTGGTCAACGAGACGGTCAATCAGGTTGCGGCAAGCGTAATGCCGGCGCCGGCGGCACGTACGGCCACGGATGACGCAGCCACCGTTCCGGGGAGCGTGATGCGGGACATCCAGCAGGCCTCGCAGGACATCCTCAACATCGTCACCCGTCCCGCGGCATGACATGAGGTGATCACGCTCACCCGAAGGCGACTCCAGGCTTGAGCCCCAACTTCTTGAAGATCAGGGCAGCCGGGCAGAACCCGGTGAATGCCGACTGGATGAGATTGAGGCCGACGAACACCGTCAGCAGCAGCCACCAGTTGGAAACGAGGGCGGCGAGCAGCACCGAGATCAGCACAACGGTTCCGGCCATGGTCAGCACAGCACGATCGATGGTCATGAACAGTCCTTTCGTTCTTCGGCCGCAACTATACCCCCGGGGGTATCTAGAAAGCCAATCGGGGCCGCCCGGACCATCGTGGAGCACCGTAACGGTTCCCTCGACCACGACTACCGGTACTCGCTCCTGGAATGGGGCGACCGCGGCCGAAGTGGCACTGCACCTCGACATGCCCGGAATCGCTGCGCGGGCTTACGAGTTGATGGCGCCACTCGCCGGGCACTCGGTCAGCGCCGGAACCGGTTCGGGCAACGGGCCGGTGGACATCTTCCTCGCCTTCGCGGCCGCCGCCGTCGGTGATCGCACGCTGGCGTCGAGGCACGCCGAGGACGCCGACGAGTTGATGCGGAGGTGGCAGATCCCGCTGGCGCAGCAGTGGTTTGCGCGCCGGCGGGACCGACTCGCCGGCAGAACGCGGGCATCAGTGCTGCGTCGGTGCCCCCATCCCCAGGAACGCGACGATCTGATGTCCCCCCGGGTTGGTCTGGGGCGGAATCTCGAGCCAGTTGTTGGCCACCCAGACATTGCCCGCCTGGTCGACGACCACACCTGTGTTGCGGGTCAGTCCGTCGAAGGCATATCCGGTCAGCTGCGGTGAGATCGCCTGGCCCGTCTTCTTCCCGGGCGGGCAGGTGCCGATGTTCACGCCGCAGAAGTGCGAGAGCCGCTTGGCGCCGAAGTTGGCCACCCATACGTTGCCGTCACCGTCGGTCGCGATACCCCACGGCAGCGTCGCGCCGCCGCCGTAGAACGGCCCGGCCACCGGCTTGCCGCCGGGACTCATCAGGCTGATCGAACCGATCGTCGACGGTGTCTGCGGTCGCTGCGGGCACGGCAGGGTCACCGCCCCGGAGTTGGCCACCCACACGTTGCCGGCCCGGTCGCTGGCGATACCCATCGGCTTCTGGAAGATCCCGGTGGCCGCCGGCCGGATCAGCCTGCCGTCGTAGTCGAACACGGCGACGTTGTTGCTGACCATGCCCGTCACGAAGACGTGTTTGCCGTTGTCGACGACGCCGAAGGCCTGCCTCAGACCTGCCTTGAGGTTGCGGGCCCGGGTCGGGTCGCCACCGGGGTAGAGGGTGACCGTGCCGTCGCCGCAGTTGGCCATCCAGAGGTTCCCCTTGCGATCGAAGGTGGCTCCCTGCGGCCAGTCGAGCCCGCCCTGCGTGTATCCCGTCGACGAGGTGATCGGTACCCCGGAGGCCGTGAACTTGGAGACGGAGTTGTGCGGTGGCTGTTGGTTCTGCGGGCACCCGGGCGGCGGGGCGGCGAAGCCGAAGTTGGTGGCCCACGCATTGCCGGCCGGGTCGAGGGTCACGCCGAAGCCGGAGCCGGACAGTCCCCCACCGCGGTAGGGCGAGCCGTCGATCATCTTCCCGTTGGGACCGAACTTGAACAGCAGGTCGCTGGCACAGGAGCCGACCCGCGGATCGGCGTGATACACGTAGTTGTTGTTCACCCAGAGGTTGCCCTTGGCATCGACCGCGAAGTTGCCGGGACCGTCGAGCAGTCCGCCCCCGCCGTCGAACCGCAGCGCGATGGTCCAGGAGGTCGGCGGTACCGGCAGTCCGGGGCCGAACACCGGGCGGGCCTTGGCGAGAGCGAAGAGCTGGACCGGCTTGTTGCTCGGATTTCGGGTGATCGAGGCGAACGCCCGGAAGCTGTCGGCCGGTCCCGCCCAGCCGGGCGTGGTCGCGGCGGAACGCAACGTGTCACACGCCGGGCGCGACGCCACACACGCGGCGAGCATGTTGGTCATCGAGGTGAAGGTGGCCAGCGTGGAGGTCTGACCGCCGTTGGGCGGGCTGGTGATCACCCGGCCGAGCCCACCGGTCGCGAGGTTCACGAGGTTGGGCACCATCGACGCGGCGTTGACGACGCCGGGCGCGCGGCCCGCGATGCCGGTGCGGCTGATGAACTGGGCCATCGCGACCCCGGTCGCGACGGTGGTGCGCTCGTTGAGGACCGCCCGCCCCGAGTACCCGTCGGCGAGCACGGTCGCGAAGGTCGGGCGCGGACCCGTCCCGGGTGCCGTCGCGGTCAGGTACAGCACCGCGTTCGGGCCCGGCCGGGCGGAGACGGGGACGCTGAAGGTTCCGTTGGCCGCCGACGTCGTCCGCCCGACTACACGCGCCGTCTCGTAGGGTCCGCCGGAGATGGCCGCGGTGACCGTCCAGCCACCTCCGCCGCCTGCTGACGGGTGGATGGCGCCGCCGACCGCGGAGACGGGCGCGCCGAAGGAGGGCACCGACACCGGGCCGACGAGAGCGAGGATCATCGACGCGAACAAGGCGAGTGCGATTCGGAACACCGTCCGTCGTCGCACATCGGTTCCGAGGATGGTTTGCAGTGCAACGTTCGTTGCAGAGACCTTGGTATGCAAGGTGAACCGCCTTGATCCCGGCGCGTCGGGCCATGAAGGGCGCATGCGCCGTGCAGGGTTGGACGAAACCGTTCCTTGGGATCGTATGTGACGACGGCACAGGATTCGCGGCAATTGGCACAGTCGTACCCACGCCCCGTCAGTACGGAAACCCGACCGGCGGGCCGCCTGACGCGGATACTGACTTCATGAAGCGCAGTCGGTGGGCTCTGTCTGGCGGTCTCGCCGCGTTGGGCGTCGCCGAGATGACGTTGATCGGACTCGGCCGCGGGTACGGCTCCACCGCCGATGAACGTCGTCGGAAGCTACCCGGTGACGACGTGGTCAGCCACCCGGGGGTCAGCACCGATCACGCGATCACCATCGACGCTCCGCCGGCCCGGGTCTGGCCATGGCTGGTGCAGATGGGTTGGGGCCGCGGCGGCTGGTACACCGCCCGATGGGTCGACCGACTGCTGTTCCCCGCCAACGGTCCCAGCGTGGACCGGATCGTCCCGGATCTGCAGCGGCTCGACGTAGGGGACTTCGTGCCGGACGGACCGCCGGCAACCGAATGCGGATTCATCGTGGTATCGGTCGACCCCGAGCACGCACTGGTGCTGCACTCCACCAGTCACCTGCCCCGCCAATGGCGGTCGAGGGCAGATGTGGACTGGTCGTGGGCGTTCGTCCTGACACCCGTTGACGGCGGGCGGCGCACCCGTTTCCACTTCCGGTCGCGGTGGACCAGCTCACCGTGGTGGTTGTCGCTGTTCGGCCACCTGGTCATCGTCCCGGCCGACTTCGTGATGTCCCGCGACATGTTGCACGGGGTCAAAGATCGGGCCGAGTGCCACGACTCGTCCCAGTCTTCCACTCGGTTGTCGTGAGGTCCCCTGGTGACGCTGTCCGAACTGGTCGCGTTCGTTCGCGCACACCGGATCGCGGTCGTCGCCACGGTCGATGACAGCGGATCGCCGCAGGCGGCGGTGGTCGGGGTCTCGGCGACCGATGAGGGCGAGATCGTGTTCGACACGCTGACCACCTCGCGCAAGTACGCCAACGTCGAGCGCGATCCGCGTGTCGCGCTCGTCGTCGGCTGGGACGACGAGGTCACCGTGCAGTGTGAAGGTAACGCGGACATCGTGTCCGGCCCCGACCTCGCCCGCTGTCAGCAGGCGTACTTTGTGCAGTACCCCGACGGCCGCGAACGGGCCGCGCGGCCCGACATCGCCTACATCCGCATCCGTCCGTCGTGGCTTCGGTATTCCGATTACCGTCCGGGCTCGTTCATCATCAGCGAGACGGAGCTGTAGTACCCGACGACGAGCCGTCGAGTGCGGGCAACCTCGCGTAGGACTCGCGGATGTGGTCCTCGGCCAGCCTCGAGGCGCGTTCGGCGTCACCGGCTTCGATCGCGGCCAGGAGGGCGGCATGTTCGTCCATCAGTTCGGCGCGCAGGGCCGACCAGTCGTCGATTCCCTGGAAGGCCACGAGGATTCGACCCCGCAGGGCATTGCGGATCGCGACCGTCATCGCAGTGACCAGACGGTTGCCGCCGGCTTCGGCGATCGCGGTGTGAAATGCGGTGTCGGCGTCGTTGAAGGCCGTGCGGTCGTCACCTGCGGCGACCATCGCATCCATCGCCCGGTGCACGTCGTCGAGGCGACCTGGGTCCGTCGCCCGCGCCGCGAGCGCGACGCTCGAACACTCCAGCGTCACCCGCGCCTCGATGATGTCGGCGACGGCGAAATTCGACAACGCTATATGCAACCGCAGGAACCGGCTCAGCGCCTCACCCGGCATCGACGCCACGAAAGTACCTGCTCCGCTGCCACTTCCGACAGCCGACCGCAGCACTCCCTGCGCCTCCAACACGCGTAGCGCCTCACGCACGGCCGGGCGGGAAACCTGCAGCATCGCGGCCAGCTCCCGCTCGGGCGGGAGCGGGTCCCCCACCGACAACGCACCCGACAGGATCTGCTCCTCGACGGCGTCGACGACCAGTTCATACGTGCGACTACGCGTGACCGGTTGCCACGCACCGCCGTCGGCACGGACCGGTCGCACCTCGTTCACAGACATGGCCCGAACCCTTCCACTGACCTGCCCGAGTTGACAGGTGACCACAGTCACCCTAGCGTACGGCATGAGGTAAGACCACATGAGGTCAGACCACTTCAGCCCAGCCCTGCTCGCGAGGAGCCCATGTACACACCACGCCACACCTGGCCAGCCCACAACGGTCTGCGAGGCCGGTCATGAGGGTCGCGCTGTTTGCCACCTGTTTCAACGACACGATGTGGCCCAACACCCCGAAGGCCACGCTGCTGCTGCTCGAGCGCCTCGGCATCGACGTCGAGTTCCCGATGGAGCAGACCTGCTGCGGGCAGATGTTCACCAACACCGGCTACGCCGACGAGGCCATCCCCGGTGTCCGGAAATTCGTCGATGTCTTCGGCGGATACGACGCGATCGTGGCACCGTCGGGCTCGTGTGTCGGTTCGGTACGTCATCAGCATCCCGGCCTCGCCGATCGCGCCGGAGACCGCGGACTGCGCAGCGCGGTGGATGCGCTGACACCCAAGGTCTTCGAACTCAGCGAGTTCCTCGTCGACGTCCTCGGCGTCACCGACGTGGGCGCCTACTTCCCGCACCGCGTCACCTATCACCCCACCTGCCATTCGTTGCGGATGCTGCGGGTCGGCGACAAACCGCTGCAATTGCTGCGCAACGTCAAGGGCATCGACCTCGTCGATCTGCCGGCCGCCGACCAGTGCTGCGGTTTCGGCGGCACCTTCGCCATGAAGAACGCGGACGTATCCGTCGCGATGGGCTCGGACAAGACCGCCCATGTCAAGGAGACCGGGGCCGAAGTGCTTGTCGCCGGAGATAACTCGTGTCTCGCACACATCGGCGGGCTGCTCTCCCGGGAAAGGTCGGGTATCCGCATGATGCATCTCGCCGAGATTCTCGCCTCGACCGAAGGAGCGCCGGCATGACGACCGCCCGTACCGGGATCGACAGTTCCCACCCGCATGTCGGTGTGACCTCGACCTTCGTCGGGATGCCGAAGTTCCCCGTGGCCGCCCGAGCCGAACTGGCCAACACCACACAGCGACGAAACCTCGCACACGCCACCGGGATCATCCGCGACAAGCGAGCCGACGTGGTCGGCGAACTCGACAACTGGGAGGAGTTGCGGCTGGCCGCCGAGGCGATCAAGAACCGGACGCTGCGCCACCTCGACACCTATCTCGAGGAATTCGAACGCAACGCCACTGCGGCCGGGGCGACGGTGCACTGGGCGCGAGATGCCGAGGAGGCCAACCGGATCGTCATCGACCTGGTCCGTGAGACCGGCTCCGACGAGGTGGTCAAGGTCAAGTCGATGGCCACCCAGGAGATCGAACTCAACGAGGCGCTCGCCGAGGCCGGAATCGATGCCTGGGAGACCGATCTCGCGGAATTGATCGTGCAACTCGGTGACGACTGGCCCAGCCACATCCTGGTCCCGGCGATCCACCGCAACCGCAGCGAGGTCCGTGAGATCTTCCTGCGACGGATGAAGGAGGTCGGACGCCCCGCGCCGGACGATCTCACCGACGACCCGAAGCGGCTCGCCGAGGCGGCGCGACTTCACCTGCGGGAGAAGTTCCTCCGCGCCAAGGTCGGGATCAGCGGCGCCAACTTCGCGGTCGCCGACACCGGCAGCCTGGTCGTCGTCGAATCCGAAGGCAACGGCCGGATGTGCCTGACCCTGCCTGAGACGCTGATCTCCGTCGTCGGCATCGAGAAGGTCCTGCCCACCTGGGCCGATCTCGAGGTGTTCCTGCAGGTGCTGCCGAGGTCGAGCACCGGCGAGCGGGAGAACCCGTACACGTCGATCTGGACCGGCGTCACCCCGGGTGACGGCCCGCAGAACGTGCACATCGTGCTGCTCGACAACAACCGGACGAACGTGCTCGCCGACGAGGTCGGTCGCGCCGCACTGCGGTGTATCCGGTGCTCGGCCTGCCTCAACGTGTGTCCGGTCTACGAACGTGCCGGCGGGCACGCCTACGGCTCGGTCTATCCCGGCCCGATCGGCGCGATCCTCACCCCGCAGCTACGCGGTACCGGGTCCAAGGTCGACCAGTCGCTGCCGTTCGCTTCCAGTCTGTGCGGCGCCTGCTTCGACGTGTGCCCGGTCCGCATCCCGATCCCGGATCTGTTGGTGCACTTGCGGACCCGGGTCGTCGACGAACACCGCGGGGGGCGCCCGACACCCGAGTCGGCCGCAATGAAGGGGATGCAGTGGCTGTTCGGGAGCCACCGGCGTCTGGAGGCCGCGCAGAAGGCCGCCACGACCAGTCACCGATTCTTCGGTCGCCGCAAGACCATCGGGGCGATTCCCGGCCCGATGGCGGGATGGAGTTCGGCGCGCGACACCCCGGTGCCACCCGCGGAGTCGTTCCGCGACTGGTGGAAACGTGAACGAGGCGATGGCACCACATCCGGGCCGGCCGGTACCGACGAAGGGACACGACGATGAGCTCGCGCGCAGCGATCCTGGGCCGCATCCGGTCCGCCTTGGCCGACGTCAGCGACGCCGACGTCGCCGAGACCGCCGTCGACTGGACCTACGGACAACCCGTGGACACCGGTGACCTCGGACTCGTCGACCGTTTTGCCGAACGGGTAGCCGACTACCGCGCCGTCGTCGAGCAGGTGCCCACCGACGGTGTCGGTGCGGCGGTGGCAGCAGCACTGTCCGGGGTCGACGGGACCGTCGCCGCCGACGACGCGGTCCGGCAGCGCCTCGGTGTCACCTTGACCTGGATCGACGACGACGATCTCCCGGCGGCACGCCTCGACGCGGTCGCCGCGGTGGTCACCACCGCAGCGGTCGGGATAGCCAACACCGGCACCATCGTCCTCGACCACGGTCCCGGTCAGGGCCGGCGGGCGCTGTCGCTGGTCCCCGACGTGCACGTCTGCATCGTCGAGGCCGATCAGGTGGTCAGCGACGTCCCCGAGGCCGTCGCCCGACTGATCGCGACCGGTGCCGCGGCCCGCCCGCAGACCTGGATCAGCGGACCGAGCGCGACCAGCGACATCGAGCTCGACCGCGTCGAGGGAGTGCACGGGCCCCGTACCCTGCACGTCATCATCGCGCGCTGACGCTCCGTGCCGCGCGGCGCCCGGCGCCCGCGCCAGAAGAAACGCGCACCCGTCACGTTCACGCGCAGGTCGCGACACTCGCGTTAGCATGACGGTCGCGCGTCCACATCGGGGTGGGACAGATCGGGCGCCATCGACGTTAGTCTGAGCGCTGTCGACAGGTAGCGGGCAAGGCAGACAGCAGGCCAAGGCAAGGGCGGCGATGACGATTCAGGGACACCTCATCGTGTGCGGGTTCTCCCCCATCGGTGTCCGCATCATCGAGCAGCTGATCGGCTCGGGCGAACGGGTCGTGCTGGTGGTCCGGACCGTCGGCCCCGAACTCGATGCCGCCCTGCGCCGATGGAACATCGAGCACCACACCGCGGTGGTGAGCGTCAGCGCGGCCCTCGTGGACGCGGGAATCGCCGACGCCATCGCCGTGGTGTGCGTGGAAGACGACGAACCGGCGAACCTGGAGACCGCGCTCACCGCCGGCCAGTTGCGGCCGGACGTCCGCGTGGTCACCCAGATGGCCAACCCCACGGTGGGCGGCGCACTCGCGGCCGGCCAGATCCACGGTGCGACCTTCGACATCGCCGATCTCGCGGCGCCGTCGGTGATCGAGGCGTGCATGGGTCACCCGGAGTACCACTTCGAAATCGAAGGAGTGCCCTTCGTCGCCGCGCAGTTGCCGGTGCGAACGGAATCGACGCTGCGCGAACTGTTCGGCGACCTGGCCCCCGTGGCCGTGGTGCCCGGCGAGGGTCGGGAAGCCCCCGGAGCCGGACTGGCCGCGTGCCCTGGACGCGACTTCCTGGTGCGGCCCGGCGACGTGGCGACCGTGCTCGGGACCCCGCGACAGTTCGCCGAGCACCGGATCACCACTGCCACGACCACCCCCGAGCCGATCGGCCAGGAGCCGCGCAGGGTCGGGCCCATCGGACGGATCCGGCACGCGGTGTCGTCCTTCGTCCAGGACGTCAACCCGAACTTCTTTCGGATGCTCGGAGCGCTCGCCGGTCTGCTGCTCGTCTCGACGCTGGTGCTGCGGTTCGGCTATCAGCGGCCGGGAATGTCGTTCCTCGACGCGATCTACTTCACCACCGAAACCGTGGCGACCGTCGGGTACGGCGACTTCAACTTCTCCATGCAGCCGACCTGGTTGCGGGTCTGGTCGATCGTGCTGATGTTCGCCGGCCT
Organism: Gordonia rhizosphera NBRC 16068; assembly: GCF_000298195.1. Lineage (GTDB taxonomy): Bacteria > Actinomycetota > Actinomycetes > Mycobacteriales > Mycobacteriaceae > Gordonia > Gordonia rhizosphera. Next base: position 9,749 of record NZ_BAHC01000134.1, read on the forward strand.
CACCACCACCGCCCTGATCATGGCGTTCCTCGCCGAACTCCTGGTGTCCCGGCGGATCTCCCAGACGATCGGCCGGCGCCGTGCGCGCGTGCTGTCCGGACATGTGGTGGTGATCGGGCTGGGCGCCTTCGGAATCCGTGTCGCACGCGAACTGCGTGCCCGGGGCCGCAAGGTGGTGATCGTGGAGATCTCGGAGGCGGACCGTTTCATCTCCGCCGCCAACGACCTCGGTATCCCGATCATCATCGGCGACGCGACGCTGCCCGAGACCCTGATCGATGCCGGGGTCGAGCGAGCCTCCGCCGTAGCCGTCCTGACAAGCAACGACATGGTCAACGTGGAGATCGGCATCACGGCACGAGGCGTCCTGGGTCAGAAGTGGTCCGACAGCCCACAACGGCGCGGTGTACCCGTCGTGATGCGCATTTTCGACCGCCCGCTGGCCGAAGCCGTCACCGCCCGATTCGGCTTCCGCAACGTCCGCTCCACCGCCGAGCTGGCCGCCCCGTGGTTCATCGGCGCCGCACTAGGCCTTGAGGTCCTCGGCACGATGTCGGTCCGGGCGCAGTCCTTCATGGTCGGTCGGCTCACCATCCACGCAGGACAGGGACTCGACGGGATCGCCATGAAAGAACTCTCGGCACACTCGCGGGTCGTCGCGATCGCCCGCGCCGACGGCTCACTCGAGTATCCGCCGCGCCGCGGCACGAGTTTCGCCGCCGGCGATCGCGCGTATCTCGTCGGGCCCTACGAAGAATTGTTGTCGGTCCTCGAACAACAGCGCCAGGGCGCCGCCTGAGGCCACCTGCCGGACACCCCCGCCGCTCGACACACCCCCGGTCGACACACCCATCCTCCGCTGGTCGAGCCAACGAGGCGCCAGCCGAGTCGGCGTATCGAGCCCATCCTCCGCTGGTCGATTAGCCAACGAGGAGGCTACTCGGTCGGCAGGGAGGCTACTCGGTCGGCGGGGAGGCTACCGACCAGCGGGGAGCTACGAATCCACGTCGTCGCGCTGACCGCGTCGACCGCCTCGATGAACGGCGGGATGAAGAACTCGGCGCCCAAAACGCAGCACGCGTGTCCACCGTCGACCTCGAAACGCCGCGCCCCCGCGATCCCGTCCACGAGCAGCTGCTGACGTTCCGGCTCGACGACGCGGTCACGAATACTGACGACGACCGAGGTCGGCACGTCGATCTCGTGCAACCATGGGCGGGAATCGAATACGCCGAGTCCCTCGTCGAAGTGACCCATGTGCCAGAGCGGTGTCGAGAAGAACTGCCGCATCGCCCACACCGAAGTATGCCCCGAGGTGTCGTCCAGCCGACTCACCCGCGGACGAGGCTGCAGCCAGTTGAGTTTCGTCAGTACCCGCCCGGTGCGGTGCGATTGGGCACGCAACTCCGGATCGTTGCTACTGAAGAACGGGCCGGTCGAACACAGCACCAGGCCGCCGACCCGCGCGGGGTGACGCCGCCACACCAGTTGGGCGATGCCGCCGCCCATCGAGAAGCCGGCCGCGACGAAGCGCTCGACGCCGAGAACGTCGGCGAGCGCCACCACGTCATCGGCACAGTCGTCGAGCGAGAAGCTCTCGGAGCGAATCCCGCGGCCGTGCCACCGCTGGTCCATCGTGATCACGCGGTAGCGCCGGTTCAGCTCCGGTAACACCGGATACCAGCACAGCAGGCCGGTGGTGAGCACCGAGTGCAGCAGGAACACCGCGGGTGCGTCCTTCGGCCCGGAATCGGTCACGTAGGTCGGCCCTCGTCCCGGCAGATCCACCATCGACCCGGCCGGGACGTTGCGGGCCGGATACGGGCGCAGCACATGACCGGCTGCGCGGGCGATCCCGCGATGGAACTGAACACTCACGTCCTCGACGGTACGCGGACACTGTTGAGAATTCGCTGAGCTCAGCGATAGTCGATGACCACCCGGCCCTCGATCTTGCCCTCCTCCATCTGCCGGAAGACATCGTTGATGTCCTCGAGACGGGTCGTCGCGACCGTGGGCTTGATCAGTCCCCGCGAGTAGAAGTCGAGGGCTTCGACCATGTCCTGGCGGGTCCCCACGATCGAGCCCCGGATGGTGAGGCCCTTCAGCACCACATCGAAGATCGGTGCCGGGAAGTCCCCGGGTGGGAGCCCGACGAAGTCTGAGCTTGATCAGTCATCGTTCACCCACTGGGTCGAGCGACGGGTGCGTCTCTCAGTCTCGGCCGTCACCGCGGTCGACGAACCGATTTTGGCCGAAGCGACCTCGAGAGTTCACCTCGATGATCGGCCGCACGTCGAGTGGGACCTCGGACCCTACAACCGATGACCAGTGTCCGTGACGCGGGACACACGCGGCGTGGGATGCTCGATACATGATGGATATCGCCCGCCCGAAGATCGAGGGTTCCGTCGCGGTCGGCGAGGGCCGCCGGATCGGATTCGCCGAGTTCGGATCGGCCACCGGCCGTGCTGTGTTCTGGCTGCACGGCACACCCGGCGCACGACGGCAGATCCCCACCGAGGCCCGGGCCTTCGCCGCGGAGAACGACATCCGCATCCTCGGTCTGGACCGGCCGGGAGTCGGCTCGTCCACGCCCTACCGATACGACTGCGTGGCGGACTTCTCGACCGACCTGTCCACCCTCGCCGATGCCCTCGGGATCGACCAGTTCGCCGTCATCGGACTGTCGGGCGGCGGCCCGTACGCACTCGCGGTCGCGCACGCGTTTCCCGAGCGCGTCGTCGTGGCCGGCATCCTCGGTGGTGTCGCCCCGACGGTGGGCCCCGAGGCGATCGGCGGCGGCGCGATGGAGATCGGTGTGGCCGCGGCTCCCCTCGTGCGCGTGGCCGGCGGCCCCATCGGCAAGGTCGTCAGTTCGGTGCTGAGTGTCGCACGGCCGATCGCCGAGCCGGCGATCTCGCTCTACGGCCGGCTGTCTCCCCAGGGTGACCGGGAACTGTTGTCGCGGCCCGAGTTCCGCGCGATGTTCCTCGACGACCTGCTGCACGGGGGATC
>NZ_BAHC01000133.1 GCF_000298195.1 Gordonia rhizosphera NBRC 16068
GACCAGCAAGGATGATCTCAAGGGTCTGTTGGAGACGCTGCTGCATTGGGACATGGTCACCGTCACCACCAGCCAGGGCTTGTTGGCGTTGTTGACCGCGGCGGCGCGGATGCGGGGCGATCACCCGGAGCTGGCCCAGCGGATCGAGGACTATTTCGACTACTGCAAGCGCAACGATCTGCGGTGTGTGCAGGCCATCACCGATGCCAAGGGTGATCGCCGGGTGGCGCCGGGTGGGCAGGCCGATCCGGATGTGTACACCCGCATCGTGGAGCGCCGCCCGGATGGCATCGTGATCCGCGGCGCGAAGCTGCATATCTCCTCGGCGGCGATCAGCCACGAGTTGGTGGTGATGCCGACCAAGAACATGAAGCCGGGCGAGGAGGATTACGCGGTCGCGTGCGCCATCCCGGTGAATGCCCCGGGGGTGCGGATCGTCAACACCAGCTATGCCCCGCGCGAGCGGGAGGAGGACTTCCCGGTCAGCTCCAAGCACAACATGCCCGAGGGTTTCATCATCTTCGATGATGTGTTCGTGCCGAACGAGCGGGTGTTTTTGGCCGGTGAGACCGGGCATTCGGCGACGTTTGCGCACGCCCTGGGCTTGTGGGAACGCCTCGGCGGGACCGCGCACATGTCGGAGTTCGCCGACCAGCTGGTCGGGTTGGCGCAGCTGATCGCGGAGGCCAACGGCACCGAACGGATCTCGCATATCCGCGAGAAGGTGGCGGAGATGATCATCTACGCGACGATGACCCGCTCGGGGTTGGAGGCGGCCATCGCCAATGCGGAACCGAGCCCGGAGGGCTGGTATTTCCCGAGCGAACTGTTCACGAATGCGGCCAAGCACTATGCGGCGTCGGAGTACAGCCACATGGTGCGTCATCTGCAGGATATCGGTGGTGGGTCGATCGTGACCGCGCCGTCGGTGGCGGATCTGGAGAACGACGAGGTGGGGCCGTTCATCGCGAAGTACATGGCCACCAAGGAGGGCATCTCCGGGGAGTACCGGACCAAGCTCTTCCACGCGATCCGGGATTTCACCGCCGACGCCTACGGTGGGTGGCAGCTGGTGACGATGCTGCAGTCCGGCGGCGGT
>NZ_BAHC01000132.1 GCF_000298195.1 Gordonia rhizosphera NBRC 16068
GCCGAGCATGGCGAAACGTGGCATCTGATGCTCCTGTTCTGCTCCGAGGTCTGTCCGATCCATCTGGATTGTGGGACAATATGGGACCGGTCCCAGTCACCATACGTGGTGCAGATCACGAGAGCAATAGGATGGGCGATTGTGAGTGAGAACGATGAGCGGTCGGACGCCGGTCCGTCGGCCGTCGGTGTGCGACGACCAGCGACGATTCGCGATGTCGCCGCGCATGCGGGCGTCTCGAAGTCCGTGGTCTCGCGTGTCCTGCGTGACGAACCGAACGTCAGCGAGGAGCGACGGGCCCGGGTTCGCGACGCGATGGCAGAACTCGACTACCGGCCGAACACGATGGCGCGCGGGCTGTCCCAGTCCCGCAGCGGCACCATCGGGGTGGTCATCAACGATCTCCGCAATCCCTGGTACGTCAGTCTGATCGAGGGCCTGGCGACGACCCTCGATGCCGTTGACATCGCACCGATCCTCGTCGACAGCCGACTCGATCACCAGGTCGGACGCAACACCGTCGAGACGCTGCTTTCGCGGCAGGTCGACGGTCTGGTCGTGGTCGGCACCACCGATGCGCGCGTGGACGTCGAGCGGGCGGCGCTGTCGATACCCGTGGTCTTGGCCGGCACCCTCGAACCCGACCTTCCCACCGTGGACATCGCGGTCGACGATGATCTGGCGGGGGCAACGATGGCCACTGAACATCTGCTTCGCCTCGGGCATCGCAGGCTGGCACACATCCAGGGCCCGGGCGCGGTGGGGGCCCTGCGGCGCAAGGGATTCGAGGACACGCTCGCTGCGGCGGGGATTGCAGCCGAGAACATGATGGTCGAGTACGGCGGCACCCGAGAGGAAGGCGGATATGCTGCGGCAGAGCGGCTGCTCGACGCCGCCACGCCGCCGACGGCGATCCTGGCGTACAACGACATGACCAGTCTCGGGGTGATGTCGGCGGCCGACGATCGCGGGCTCTCGATTCCCGGTGACCTCTCGCTGATCGGTTACGACAACACCCAATTGGCGAGCCTTCGGCACATCTCGCTCACCTCGGTCGACAACGGGAACTTCACCGTCGGGACGCAGGCGGCGAAGTTCCTGATCCAGCGCATGGATCGCCTGAGGGCGCCGCAACGGATCTACCGGCACACGCCCACGTTGGTGGTGCGGCGCACGACTTCCGCGCCGAGAGAACGTGACTGACCGGAAGGAACGATTTACCTCGGGCGCAAGAACTTTGACCCAACCATTCGGATGACTGTTGTCTCGATGCTAGTTTGAGGGCATCGCCGGGACATCAGGGATGAGAGTCATGAACAGCGAACCGAGAGCCCGCGAGTGGACCGAGACCGTGAACGGCACCGGCCTCCGCGTGGAGGAGGTCGGCGCCGGTGACGAGACGCTGGTGTTCTCCTCAGCCCTGTTCACCAACCGGGCGCTGTTCGATGCCCCCGTCGCCGCGCTGTGCGGTGACCACCGATGTATCCGGTATGACCACCGCGGTCAGGGTGACAGTGGTCTCGGGGCGCCCCAGCCGTCGACCGAGAAGGTCATGACCAACATGTTCGGCACCACCTTCATGTCCGACCCGACTCGGAACGCCGACCGGGAGAAATGGCGGCAGAGGTTCGGGGAGCAACTGATTCCGGAGGCGATGCCGATGCTCCT
>NZ_BAHC01000131.1 GCF_000298195.1 Gordonia rhizosphera NBRC 16068
GATGGACGAGATGAAAGAGCGGTGGGTGGCTGCGAACATCGCCTGCGAGAAGGCAGGTGACTGGAAACCGCTCGCCGACTTCTACACCGAGGACGCCACCTACGGCTGGAACTACGGCCCCAAGAAGGATTTCATGGCCGTCGGGATCGACGAGATCCGAGACCTGGCGATGGGGCAGGAGATGGAGGGCCTGGAAGGGTGGACCTACCCATACCAGTGGTGGGTGATCGATGATCGGACCGGCGACATGATCGGCTTCTGGAGGCAGGTCTACGACAAGCAGCGTCCCGACGGCACCAACTACGGCATCACCGAGGGCCTCGGGGGCAGCTGGTTCCGCTACGGCGGCAACTTCAAGTTCGCCTGGCAGCGCGACTTCTTCGACTACGGCAACGTGGCAGAGGCCTACATGGAGATCTTCACCGACAAGGTTGCCAGCGAGGGAATGCTCAAGCGTATGGAAGTGGCCACCGGAAACCAGCCGGGCTGGTACCCGCTCGGGAAGGCGCCGTCTCCGATGTGGAACATCTGAATCCACCCACGTGATGGTTGCTGCGTCACCTGTCGTTCGATTTCGGGGAAGCGATCGCGCGGGGAGAAGCAGGTCGTGGGTGTCTCACCCCTTCCGGAGGCGGAAATGGACATGAATCTCGGCGGCCGGGTTGCCGTCGTCGGCGGTGGCACACGAGGCATCGGCCTCGCGGTCGCCTACGCACTGGCCGGCCATGGGGCATCGGTCGTGGTGAACGGCCGCGACAAGGACGCGGTCGACGCCACCGTCGAGGAGATCCGCGGTGGCGGAGGATATGCCGTCGGCGTGGCAGGCTCGGCGGGTGACGAGGGTGTCGCGCAGGATATGGTCGATGCGGCCCTCACCGAGTTCGGAGCGCTCGATGTCGCCATCAACTGCGCGGGTATCGCGGAGCCGCCCGGCTCCACGGTGCTCACCATCAGCAGAGACGAGTTCCGCGAGCAACTCGACGCACACCTGATGAGTGCCTTTCACATCACCCAGGCAGCGGGTCGAGTGTTCGTCGAACAGGGCTCGGGTGCTGTCGTTCTCACCGGCTCGGCCGGATCGCTGGGAATGTTCGGCGGCAGCGGGTATGCCGCTGCCAAGGGCGGGGTGAACTCGTTGGTCCTCGCCTCCGCCGGTGAGTTCGCGGCGGCGGGAGCGCGGATCAACGTGGTGATGCCGGGCGCAAGATCACGTCTCTCTACCGGGCCGGACTACGAGGCCCACATCGAGCGGTTGCACCGCATGGGAGTGCTCGATGATATGACCCGCGATGCGGCGATGGATCCGGCACCGCCGGAATATGTTGCTGCCCTGTACGCCTTCCTGGTATCCGACGCTGCGCAGGACATCAACGGCCAGATCTTCACCGCGTCCGGTGGGTTCATCGGCCGCTACGATCCACAGCAGCCCACGTTCATCGCCTACCGGGACCACAAGACTTCGCAGCCCTACAGTTCCGCCGAGCTGGCGGAACTGCTCGCCCACCCCTGGTAGCTTCGCTAGTTCTGGAGTGATCACCACATGCTCATCGAATTCGATGACTATCCCATCCATCAGACCTCGTTGCCGCTCGGACAGACCGGATCGGGGAATCCAAATCAGTATGATCGATTCTGGTTCAACGGATTCCGCGAAGATCTCATCTTCGGGGTGGCGTTCTGTTCCTATCCCAACAAGGCGATCATGGACGGTGCCTTCTCGGTGGTCCGGGACGGGCGGCAAACCTCAGTCTTCGCCAGCGGGCGAATGAACCGTGATCCGGTCGACACCCACATGGGTCCGATCTCCATTGAGATCGTGGAGCCGATGCGGGTTAACCGAGTCGTCGTGGATGCGCCGGAGCAGGGCATTCGTGCCGATCTCACCTACACGGCGACGACGCAGGCGATCCAGGAGGCGCATCAGCGCACGCTGGCCGGCAATCGTCTCTTGATGGACAACACGCGAGCCACCCAGTGGGGGCGGTGGACAGGGTGGATCGAGGTCGACGGTCACCGGGTCTCGCTGGGTGAGGGCTGCGCGGCGACCAAGGACCGCTCCTGGGGAGTGCGAGCGAGCGCGATCCCAGACGGGGCGTTCGACATGCCCGACCCGTTCCTGTTCCTCTGGGCGCCGATCCATTTCCCCGACGAGTACTTCCACTTCCTCACCTTCGAACGTGCCGACGGCTGGCAGTGGGTGCACGACGCCATGCGTGTGCCACCCACGTCCACAGGAGGTGACCTGGTGCGGTTCCGGCATGTGGATCACGAGATTGACTGGGCGCCGGGAAAACGTCGCGCACGGCACGCCACCCTGGTGCCCCATCCGCTCGACGGTACCGCCGAACCCATGACCCTCGAACCCCTCGCCACCTTCCAGATGCGCGGTATCGGCTATTCCCATCCCGAATGGGGGCACGGGAAATGGCACGGTGAACTCGCGGTCGGCGGCGAGAGCGTGGTCATCGACGAACTCGATCCACTGGCCCCGGAGAACCTGCATGTTCAGCAGTTGGTCCGTGCCACATGGGGTGACCGGGTCGGGATCGGAGTGCTCGAACAGATCGCGATCGGACCCCTGCCGCGGTACGGGTTCAACGAATTCCTCGACGGCGCAGAATAACTCGAACCTTCCGGCCACTTTGCGCGGTCAGTCGTCGGATCGGGTGGCCTTGCCGTTTGCGGACAGATCGATCCAGAACCGTGCACCCTCCGCGATGGCTTCGCGCACCGGGGAGGGCTCCCACCCCAATTCGCGAACGGCCTTGTCGTGGCTCATCTTCGACATGTAGTGCATCAACCGCACGGTCTTGACGCTCAGCAGCGGGCTCGCCCCGGTCAGCCGGTTGCGAAGCGAACCGAACGCGCCGATCACATACAGCGTTGGTTTGTGCAGCACCAGGCGAGGGGGTCGGCGTCCGGCGGTCGTCGCCGCGATCGACACGACCTCGTCGATTCCGACCTGCGACTCGGAGATGATGTAACGCTCACCGATGCGGCCCTTGTCGGCTGCCAGGATGAGCGCCGCAGCGGCGTCGTCGATACCGACCGATTCGGTGCGCATGCCCTTGATGGTGAACGGCAGCTTGCCGAGAGCGGCGCCGGCCACCATGGAGCCGTGTGGTGTGGGGAGGTAGTCGCCCGGCCCGTAGGTGTTGGCGACGCACATCGCCACCACCGGAACCCGCCCTTCGCAGGCGTATCGCAATGCCAGTTCTTCGCCCGCCACTCGCGAGCGGATGTAGTCGTCGGCATTGTCGTCCCAGTTGAAGGCATCCGACTCGGTGACGACGTGGCCGGGGTGTCTGCCGATGGTGGCGATGCTGCTGGTGAAAACGAACCTGCGGAGATCGGCTCGGGCGGCGACATCGAGGACCGAACCCAGACCGTCGACATTCGTCCGGAACAGCGGCGTGGTGTCGCTCAGCCATGCCCGTGCATCCACTGCGCAGTGGAAGACCACGTCGCAACCTGACATGGCTTTCGTCAGCGCGTCGGTGTCGAACAGATCTCCGACGGCTCGCTCGACATCGAGGTCGTCGATCGCGCGGGTGTTGCTGGTCTGGCGTACGAGGACGCGTATCTGTTCACCGGAGTTCACCAGTTGCCGGGTCAGCCGTGAACCGAGGAAACCGGTCGCGCCGATGACGAGTTTCATGACAGCGCACCGGGGATGAGATCGTCGATCGCCACGGCCCCACGGCTGAGCATCGTCATGAACATCGTGTCGCCGCGCTCCGTGGGCTTGGCAGCGCCGGCACCGAACACCACGATCAACATGGTGTGGAGGAGTCCGTCCACGTAGTCGTCCCAACACTGCTGGAACGAGTAGTCGGAGACCCCGCGTCGGAGCAGCTCAGCGTGGTAGGCGGCCACGATATCGCGTTCGTGGAGTCGCCGGTCCTCGATGTCGAGACTGGTGGACAGCAGGAAGCTGATGTCGCGCAACGGAGATCCCGCCGAGATGGTCTGCCAGTCAACGATCGTGACCTCTCCGTCCGGCGCGAAGAGCACGTTGTCGACGCGCAAGTCGGAGTGGATGATCGAGAAATGTGGACGCGGGGCGATGAGCCAATCGCGGGCATTGGCGACCAGATAGTCCAACGCCGCCGCCTCCCGCTCGCCGAGGTCGAAGCGCTCTCGGAAAGCATCGGCCATGGGAGCCAGGAACTCCTGCATCGCGTCCGCATCCTCTTGAGTAGGAAGGCCGAGGCCATGCTCGCTGGCAAGGGTGTCGTCGCACCATCGCGGCGCGTGCAGCCCGGCGGCGCCGACCGCCACTGCTTTGATCACCTCCGGGCCAGCACCCAGGATCTGGTCGCCTTGTTCGGCCGGTGTCATGTCCTCGAGCAGCAGCACGAACTCGGTTCCCTCGTCGGAGATCTCCGATGCGTAGGCGGTCGGGGTCGGGGCATCGACCGTATCGGCGATCTCGCGGTAGAAACGGATCTCGTTGCGGTAGGCGCCGACGACGAACAGACGCTGATCGATCGGTCCGGTCGCGAGTTTGGCCACCAGAGTGTCCGGCAGTGGAGTGTCGTCGGACCGGTAGCCCAGCGTCAACCGGTACGAGCTGGCCATCTGTCCGGAGCCGACCGGCCGCGCCGACACCGTCTCGACGATCACGTCATGCCCCGCCGTGCGCAGCAAGCGGGTGAGGTACTCCGCGGTGAGCTCGTCGACGCTGACAGGGATCGGCGTGGCTGTGGAGGCGGGATTCCCTCCAGTGGGGGTTGCGGTGGTCATCGGTTCTCTCCTGCCTCGACGGGGTGGGCCGCTGCGGTGGATGCGGAGGCGCACATCCCCGGATTGACCGGTAGCTCCGGGAGTGTGGGGCGTACGGCGCGGTAGGCGTCGAGTACCGGCAGCAGCTCGGACGGCGCGGCGCCGTGCATGATGACCGAGTCGACACCGAGGTCGAACTGCCGCGCAATGGTGGCCGCGCATTCCGCCGGTGTTCCGACCGCGCTGTCGGCGACCCATGAGCCGGGGATCAGCTCGGCCAGCTCGATCAGCTCGTCGTCGGTGGCGGTGGCGTCGATGGGGCCCCGTGCGTCGGTGAAAGCCGAACTCGCGCGGATCTTCTCCAGATCGTCGGCGCGCCAGCCGTTCGCCCGCATGAGGACGTCGGGGTAGCCCTGCAGGTAGGTGGCCAGGCGCCCGTACAGACGGCGACGGCGCTCGGCCTCGTCGAATTCGTCCGGGACGGTGGCGACGACACCCCAGATGCGCACCGACGCCGGATCACGGCCCGCTTCCTCAGCAGCAGCGCGCACCGTCTTCACGGCGGTGCGGGTGGCCTCGTCGGAGAAGAAGGTGTGCAACACCACCGCATCGGCGATCCGGCCGGCCAGCCGCAGGGTCTTCGGAGACATCGTGACGAGCATGATCGGCACCGGGGGCACCTCGACGCCGATGTTGAGATAGTCGAACTTGCCCAGCGGACCATCGTGCGCGAGGATCATCTCCCCACGCCACAGGGTCCGCAGCACCGACGCGACGTCGGTGAGTTGCGCACTGGTGACGTCCGGCAGGCCGAGCACCTGCCACTGCAGAGCGAATCCCCGGCCCAGTCCCAGGGCGAATCGTCCGCCGCTCATCGTCGACAACGTCGCCCCCATCGACGCGGTGATGATCGGGTGGCGGGTGTTGTGGTTGGTCGCCGCGGTCGCCACACCCATCCGGCGCGATGCCGCGACCAGCCCGCCGCTGATCGCGGCGGCGTCCTTGACGTTGAAGCGTTCTGAGATGAACGCCGCGCCGAACCCGACCCGATCGGCCAACTGGGCCTCGGACACCAACTCGGCCGGGTTCACCGGATGGCGCGAGAGAGCATAGTAGCCGAGTTCCGGGAGGGTCGGCGCCACAGTCGCATCCGATGCTGTCATAGACTTGTTCTTCCCCGTGATCAGTTCTGGAACGTGTTGTCGTGTCTCGATCTGCTCAACCGATGATGCGTCGACTTGCGGGTTCCCACGGTGTGGTCACACCGCCGAGGCGGCCATGCTGTACGTCGTCGATCGGGCGGGCCGTTCCCAGAGGATTCCGCCACCCGATGTGGCTCCCTCCTCTTTGAGGGTCCGCTTGAGGATCTTGTTGGTTGCGGTTGTCGGGAGGTCCTTTGCGACACGTATGTAGCGAGGCCACGCCTTCGGCGACAGATCAGGCTGTGCGGCAAGTTGATCGGCGAAGGACTCCGGACTGAGGTCCGCGCCGTCGTGCAGCACGATGGCGGCCATGACGGCGTCACCCACGTGTTCGTCGGGAACGGCGTAGACGGCGACGCGGTTGATCTCGGGGATGCGTAGCAGGATCCGTTCGATGGGTCCGGCGGCGAGGTTCTCGCCGTCGACGCGCATCCAGTCGCCGGTGCGGCCCGCCAGATAGATCCAGTTATCTGCATCTTTGTAGGCGAGATCGCCGGACCAGTACATGCCGTGTCGCATCCGCTCGTTGGTTGCGACGTCGTCCTTGTAGTAGCCGTTGAACATGCCGGCGCCGGTGGTGTTGACCAGTTCACCGATTGCCTCGTCGGCGTTGATGATTGCGCCGTTCTCGTCGAACTCGGCTCGCGGTGCTTCGGTGACGGTGTCCGAGTTGTAGATGGCGACACCCGGCGCGCCTTTGCCGATGGACCCTGCAGGGGTACCGGGTTCGCGGGTGACGACGATCGCCAGTTCGGTGGAGCCGAAGCCGTCCCACACAGTGCAGTCGAAGCGCCGCGAGAACTCCTCGATGTCGCGGTCGCTGGCCTCGTTGCCGAAGGCCACGCGCAACGGGTTGTCGGCGTCATCGGGTTTCTCCGGTGTCGCCATTATGTAGGCGAGCGGCTTGCCGACGTAGTTCATGAACGTGGCGTGGTACCGGCGGACGTCGGAGAGGAAGTTGGACGCGGAGAATGGTGCCGGGGCGATTGCGGCGCCCGTGCACAACGCGACGCAGTATCCACCCATGAGTGCTGCGGAATGGAAGAGCGGCATCGACAGGTAGCAGACGTCATCCGATGTGATGGCGTACTTGTCGACGAAGAATGGACCCGCGAACGGGATCATCATGTGCGCGAAGCGCACCGGTTTGGGGTTGCCGCTGGTACCCGAGGTGAAGATGAGCATGTAGGTGTCCGTTGCGGTGGGCACCGAGTCGGGGGTCAGTTCGCCGGCGGCGGCGAGGAGGTCGTCCCATTGCGCTGCCGAGGTGTCGATGACGTGCACCCCGGGTAGGTCGAGACCGTCGAGCAGGTCGCGGTGTCGGGCGTCGGTGATCACGATCTGGCAGTCGGCACGCATAATGTCGGCGGCGAGGCCGTCGCCGCGGCGGGTGGTGTTGATTCCGACGGTGACGTAGCCGCCGAGTGCGCCGGCGGCCAAGGCGATCAGCATGTCGGGGGTGTTGCCCAGCAGTGTGCCGATGTGGACGGGCCGGGAGTGATCGGCGACGCCGAGAAGTGCGGCAGCTACCCGGCGGGCCTCGGAGACGTAGTTCCGCCACGTCCACTGTCGGCCCTCGAAGGTGATGGCCAGGGTGTCGTCGCCCGCACGCTCTTGCAGGAGTTCGGTCACCGTATCGGCCATGCGGTTGCCTCTTCTCGTCGAGTGCTTGCTCTGCTGTCGGGTTGCATCTGCCGTCACGGTTCCCGGCGGTCGGACGGCGCCGCGTTGAGTGACAGACATAACACAGGTGCTCCAAGTGCAACCCAGGCTACATGCGCCCTAGACAAGTGTCCAGATGTGTATCTAGATTTGCCCTTGCGAGGCGAGTTGCGCGTTTGGGGGCTCGCGTGGTGCTCGGCCCGCGCGTCCGATCCTCACTGGTCGGAGCCAATTCTCGCACAGACACGCAGTGTCGACGCCGTGGTAGATCGTTATCTATACCGTTGACAAGACAGGTGTCCAGACTTATGGTCAGATCACCGTTCAAAAGGTGATGTCTGTCACTTCATTGGGCAGCGCTGTGGCGTGGATCGCCACTGTTCTCAAATCGTGTCGGAGAAAGGGAGCGGTTCAGATGAGTCTTGGAAGGTCCAGTCGCCGCGTTCGTGCAGCCGCAGCAGTCGGCGCAGTCGTGCTCGCGGGTGGTTTCGCCGCCGGGTGCGGCAGCAGTACCAATGAGGGGAGCGCAGCATCGTCGGCCCCGACCTCTGCACTGCCCGACAATCCCGCGACCGGCAGCGCGGTGAAGATCGGTTTCATCGCCACCGAAGGTGGTGCCGCGGTGTCGATTCCAGAACTGCGCGAAGCCGCGGAAGCCGCGACGAAGTACGTGAACGACAACGCCGGTGGGATCACCGGTCACAAGATCGATCTGGTCGTATGCAAGCAGCAGGAGGACCCCACATCCGCGCGGAACTGCGCCAACCAGATGGTCGAGCAGCAAGTGGCCGCGGTCCTGTCGCCGGGTACCTCGCAGGGTCCGGTGATGCTCCCGATAATCTCGGGCGCACAGATCCCCTTCGTGGGCTTCAACGGCGTCTCGCCGCAGGAACTCATGTCGCCGGACTCGTCCATGCTCAGCCCCGGCCTGCCCGGCGTTTTGACATCGACGGCCGAGTACGCGGCGAAAAACGGTTGGAAGAACGTCACTTTCATCGTCGGCGACACCGGGGGAGCCCCCGCGGTCGTCCAACAACTGGGTGACCCCATCTTCACGGCCGCCGGTGTCGGGATGAAATCCGTACCGTACCCGGTGGGCACCGCGGACCCGACGCCCCAGATCACCGCGGCGCTGGCGAACAACCCCGACGCGGTTGGCGTGATATCCGATGCCAGTGCGTGTATCTCGGTTCTGAAGACGATGCAGGCCAGCCACCCAGATGTCAAGAAGATCCTGATCCCGACCTGCCTCGAGGAACAGGTGATCAAGGCTGCCGGCCAGGCGTCCGTCGACGGTGGTGTCGGCCTCACGTTGATCGACCCGTACTCGGACAAACCGGATTCTGAGTTGTACCGCAGTGTCTTGGCCGCCTATGCGCCGGAACTGAGCCCGTCGGGCCTCGGGTCGGCCTCCTACCAACTGGTGGTCGGTCTGCAACGGGCAACCAACAACATCCAGGGTGAGGTCAACGCCGCGTCCATCAAGGAAGCGCTCAAGACGTCCAAGAACGTCGAGATGCCGGCCGGTGGTGGCATCACATTCTCCTGTGACGGAACCGCATTCCCGCAACTCCAGTCGATCTGCTCGCGTCAGATGCTGGTGGGGCCGGTCAAGGACGGCATTCCGACCGACCTCCAGGTCACCGGCCAGACCGGATAACGCCCTCCGGCCACGGACCGTCCAGGAAGGCTCGATGTGACCGATCACCTCACCTACCTGTTTCTCGGCCTGGGGAACGGAGCAGTCTACGCAGCAATCGGGCTCGCGTTGGTGATGACCTTCAAGAGTTCCGGGGTCGTCAACTTCGCAACCGGGGCCGTCGCTCTCTACTGCGCCTACACCTACGCCCTGCTCAGGTCGGGTGAGCTGATGATTCCGATTCCGGGGCTCCCCAAGACGGTTGACCTCGGTCAGCCCCTTGGGGTGGCCCCGGCCATGATCATCTCGCTCATCATCGCGGCGCTTCTGGGGATGCTGTTCTATGCGCTGATCTTCCGCCCGATGCGCAACGCCTCGGTGGTGGCCAAGGCGGTCGCGTCGATCGGTCTGATGTTGTTCATCCAGTCCCTGATCGCTCTCCGCGTGGGCACCGATCCTGTTGCCGTGGCAGCGATCATCCCGCTCAAGACGTTCAATCTGGGTGACACCTCGCTGCCGACCGACCGATTCTGGCTGGCGGTCATCGTGATCGCCATCGCTGTCGTGGCGACGCTGGTCTACCGCTACACACGCTTCGGCGTCGCCACCGAGGCGGCCGCGGAGTCAGAGAAGGGCGCATATCTCACCGGCCTGTCCCCGGACCGGATCGCATTCAGCAACTGGGCCCTGTCGTCGGCGATCGCCGGGCTCGGCGGCATCCTCATCGCGCCGCTGGTGACGCTGAATCCGATCGCCTACACGCTGTTCATCGTCCCGGCACTGGCCGCCACCCTCGTCGGCAACTTCAGTTCGATCTGGCTGACCGTCGTCGCGGGCATCGTCATCGGCTGCCTCCAATCGGAGGCGATCAATCTCCAAACCAGCTATTCGTGGGTGCCGAAAGCCGGTGTTGCCGAGTTTGTTCCGCTGATCCTCATCCTGATATTTCTGGTGTTCAAGGGGCGTGCGCTACCCGACCGCGGTGCCGTCATCCGTCAGCCACTCGGACGGGCTCCCCGCCCGGACCGATTCCTGATCCCCGCTGTCCTGGGTGTCGTCGTCGCGGTGATCGCGTTGCTTGCCACGGCCGGCAGCTGGCGTGCCGCCATCGTCACCACCATGATCTTCGGGGTGCTCGGACTCTCGCAGGTCGTGGTCACCGGCTTCGCGGGTCAGATCTCGCTGGCACAGCTGACACTCGCCGGGGTGGGCGCGTTCTCGGTCAGCGTCCTGAACACTCACCTGGGTATACCGTTCCCATTCGCCCCGATCATCGCAGCCCTGTTCGCCGGAGCGATCGGTCTGATCGTCGGGCTGCCGGCCTTGCGGGTACGAGGCCTGCCGTTGACCGTGGTGACGCTGGCACTCGCAGTATTCTTGGAGGCCTTCTGGTTCCGCAACCCATCGCTCAACGGCGGCACCACCGGGTCCCCGATCGACGATCCGCGGCTGTTCGGCATGAGTCTGGGAATCGGGTCCGGCGAGGCCTATCCACGGATGGGTTTCGCTGTCCTGTGTCTCGTGGTTCTGCTCGCGTGCGCACTGTTCGTCGCCTGGCTACGACGCAGCCGCCTCGGCATGTCGATGCTGGCGGTGCGGGCCAACGAACGTTCGGCCGCAGCAACCGGCATCAACGTACCGGTGGTGAAGCTCGCCGGCTTCGGTATCGCGGCGGTGCTCGCCGGCCTCTGCGGTTCACTCATCGGCTACCAGCAGACCCTGGCCACGCCGGACCCCTTCACCGTGTTCGTCGGTATCACCGTGTTCGCGCTCATCTACACCGCAGGCGTCACCTCGGTGGGAGGTGCGATCCTGGCCGGCATCATGGCTCCGGGAGGTGTCTTCTACCTCGCCTTCGACCGTTTCATCAACCTCGGTGACTACTACACGCTCATCAGTGGTGTCCTGTTGATCATCACGGTGATGGCGAATCCCGACGGCATCGCGAGCAGGCTACCGCGGATCCCGTTCCCCGCCGTGCGAATTCGTCGTCCGGTCGCGGTGGACACAACCGGTGCGCAGGGGGAAACCCCGCAGCCCAACGTCACCGATCACACCGCGCTCGCAATCGACGGTGTCGGAGTACGGTACGGTGCGGTCCAGGCGGCCGAGGATGTCACCCTCAAGGTGCATGAGGGCGAAATCGTGGGATTGATCGGACCGAATGGTGCGGGCAAGACGACGGTGATCGACGCGATCAGCGGATTCGCTCCGGCGACCGGTACGGTTGTCCTCGACGGGTTGGATCTCGGCGCCAAACGTCCGCATGAACGCAGCCGCGCCGGTCTGGGCCGCAGCTTCCAGGATGTCGAGCTCTACGACGATCTGTCGGCCGCGGAGAACATAGCCGTGGGCGCGACGAACGGCGGGGACGACACCCGTGTCGCCGTCCTGCTCGCGATGCTCGGACTCGATGAGCACAGTAAGACCGAGGTCTCGTCACTCTCCCAAGGGCAACGGCAGCTGGTCTCGGTGGCCCGCGTGCTGGCCTCGAAACCCAAGGTGGCCTTGCTCGACGAACCCGCGGCAGGCTTGGATACCAACGAAAGTCGCTGGCTCGGTCTGAAACTCCGTGCCGCTTGTGCCGATGGCACGGCGATGTTGCTCGTCGACCATGACATGGACCTGGTTCTCACGTTGTGTGACCGGGTGGTCGTCCTCGATCTCGGCAGGGTGATCGCCACGGGTACGCCGGCGGAGATTCGCGACAATCCGGAGGTGGTCCGCGCCTACCTCGGCGTGCCGGCCGACACGGCCGTCGATCTGCACCACGACGGGGTTCCAGAACTCATGACACAGGAGAGCACGCCATGACCAGGCTTGAGATCTCAGGACTCTCCACCGGGTACTTCAGGCAACGACCGTGCCTGCGAGACGTGAACCTGAATGTGGACCAAGGGGAGCTCTTGTGTCTCCTCGGTCCCAACGGTGCCGGGAAGACCACACTGCTCCTGGCCCTCGCCGGGTTGATACCAACCTTCGGCGGCACGGTGCGGATCGACGGTCACCAGGTCAGAAGCGGTCACCCGCGTTCCTCGGTCAGCAGTGGCCTCGTCCTGGTTCCCGATGATCGCGCGTTGTTCCGCAGGCTGAGCACCGAACAGAATCTGAGATTGGCTGTGCGTGAACGTGGTTCGCGCACAGTCGGCGTGGAACAGGTGTTGGAGTACTTCCCGGCGCTGCGCAAACGCCTCAAGATCGATGCCGGGAGGTTGTCCGGCGGCGAACAGCAGATGCTCGCGATCGGCCGTGCGATCGTTCAGCGCCCCAAGGTCCTGCTCATCGACGAACTCAGCATGGGCCTGGCGCCGGTTATCGTCGAGGAGATCCTCCCGGTACTGCGTAGGCTGGCCGAGACCGACGGGACCGCGGTGATCCTGGTGGAGCAGCACGTGCATGTGGCATTGCGCGTCGCCGACCGGGCTGCCGTGCTCGTGCACGGTGAACTCGTCCTGGAGGATTCCGCCAGAACCCTGCTCGACCATCCGGATCGGGTCGAGCGCGCTTATCTCGGCCAGGGTCTGGCCGCTTCGGGGCGGTCGGCGCCCGGTGGGTGATGTATACGCTCCCAGCTCGGGCGATGCGTCCAGGCAAAGCCGGAAGGCCTCGTGACCGAGGGTGCGGATGGAACTGCGCTCATGGGCATCGTCCAGGGCACCGCGATGATCTGCGTCCTCGGTGGAGTCGGTCTCGGATGTCACGATCGAGAACCTCCGGGTGGCGCTCTCGCGGGGCATCCTCGCGCGGGTGTCGGCCGGGCCAGGCGAGCAGAACGATTGAAACCGCATGACACCACATGCTGTTGTTCAACAGCAGCATATTTTGCGATGAGGCCAGCGGTCTGCTACCGGGTGTCTCCACCCACTGTCGCGGCCCGGTGAACCGCACGCACTCAGACGGCCTGAGGTCGTCCGCCCTTCGCGCGACAGTGCCCGAATCACGACAACCTGGAAATGATAGAAGCCACTATGTAATAGTGGCTTCGGTGATCGGTACACCGGACCACGGGTAGCCCCCGAACCGGTAGGGCACGCTTCCTGAATCGGAGAACCTGCATGCTGGAGCACGACCTCGAATCCGAATTGACGCCGGCCATCGGCGGTTACGCGGATCTGACACGGACCCAACTCGTGACGCTTCTCCCCGAATTGCTGCTCTGCGGTCAGTTCGTGGACCGCGCCGGTATGCCTTGGGCCATCATCCATCTCGGTCAGGACGAGATGGCGCAGGTTGCGTGCGAGGAGTGGATGGGAGCCAGTCCCATCTACACCCAGCGTATGCAGCGCGCGCTCGATTTCGTCGGCGACGATGTCATCACAATCTTCAAGGGTCTGCAACTCGACTGTGGCGCACCGCCTCAGTACATGGACTTCCGGTACTCGCTGGAGTCACCCACGCGCGGACACTTCGAACTCGCGCATTGTGGTGCCCTCATGGACGTCGAGCCGATGGGTCAGGACATGGCCAAGCTGATGTGCCACGACATGGAAGACCCGACTTTCGACGCGACTGCGATCGCAACCAACCCCAAGGCGCGGATGCGTCCCATCCACCGCCCGCCACGACGACCGGAAGACATCGCGGCCGACACCCGACCACACTGCCGCTGGGTCGTGTTCATCGACGAGACGGCGGATCCGTTACCGGTCCCTTCGGAGACCGTCGAGATGCAGTCAACCCGAGCCGCCGGACTCGAGTTGAGTCCTATCGATCCATCCGACGACGGCCGCAGTGCCTATGACGGGCCGCTCGTCGACGATATCGACTTCGCGGAGTACTCGCGGTCCGCGCTCGTCCGGATGGCCGACGAGGTCACGTTGCAGTTGCATCTGCTCGATCAGGCTTTCGCCCGTGCCATCCGTCGACGGGTCACCGACGACGCGACGGCCATCGAGATCCTGACGAACCAGGCGATGGGCTTCGCGGCGAGTGCGGCCGCCCGGTTCGTCAAGGCGCTGGAGATCCCGCCGACGCTGGCGGGTGCCGCATACCTGCTGTCCGTGCACCCGGTTCTCAACCCACGCGCCTACGTTGCCCTCGACGTCGACGGCAGCTCCATGCATATGAATCCTTCACCGGCGCAGGAGGACCCGGACTCGTGGCCCACGCTGACCGGACCCGGTCGACCTGAGGTGCTCCAGGCGATCGTCCGAGCACTCGAACCGAGCTTCGACGTCGAGGTGACCGGCACCGACAGCGACTGGACAGCGCGAGTCGTACACGGGGTCGCGCCGAGGAAGGAGCCGTCCGCGATCAAGTTCGCCGGTGCGAGTGCGGCCAATTCCTGGGAGTTCTCGCACCGGACGTCGCTGCCCATAACGCCGGTCTGACGAACCGGTCTGGCCGCGCCCGCAGCATGCAAGCGCGCCCGATCAGCCCACCGGCCGGCTCAGGGCGAATGCCACCGGCATCCGCTCCAGCCCACTGACGAAATTCGCGGCACGCAGTGGCAACGTCTGCTCGTCGGCGAGCCGCAGGTCGGGAATGCGTTGGGTGAGTCGTTCCATCATCGCGTTCAGTTCGACGCGTGCGAGCTGATTGCCGAGGCAGAAGTGCCGACCGAAGCCGAAGGCCACGTGGTTGTTCGGCTCCCGATGGAGATCGAAGGTGTCGGGGTCATCGAAGACCACACCGTCGAAGTTGGCCGACTCGAACAGCAGCAGACACTTGTCGCCGGCTCGCAGCCGGGTGCCAAAGAAGTCGACGTCCGAGGTCACCGTCCGCTGGATGTTCTTCACGGGAGAACTCCAGCGCAGCATCTCCTCCACCGCGGTGGGGATCAGCGACGGGTCGGACACGAGCTCGCCGTATTCGCCGGTGCGCAGGAGCTGTTCCACACCGCCGGTGAGAGCATGCCGGGTGGTCTCGTCTCCCGCGACCAGCAGCAGCAGGGCCTCGTGCAGCATCTGCTCGTCGGAGAGGGCGTCACCGTCGATCCGGGCGTGGACGACGATGCTCACCAGGTCGTCGCGCGGCGTGCCCTGACGGTCGGTGATCATGGCGGACATGTACTCGGAATACGCGGCGAAGGCATTCATCGTCTTCTGGATCTGCTCGTCGGTGATCGTCGAACTCAGCGCCTCGACCAGCGTATCGGACCAGTGGAGCAGCAGAGCATGATCCGACTCCGGTACACCGAGCATGTCCCCGATCACCGCCATCGGGAGCGGCGCGGCGACGTCACGGACGAAGTCGCACTCGCCGCGCTCGGCCACCCCATCGATGATGGTGTCGCAGAGGTCGGCGATCGAGTCCTTCATGTCCCGCACCCGGTTACGGCTGAATCCAGCGCTCACCAGCTTGCGGCGCTTGAGGTGTTCGGGGTCGTCCATGTCCATCATGAAAGGCATCGCCACATTGCCCGGGCGCGTCCCGCCGGCGTTGCAGAAGATTTCCGGCGCTCGCTCTGCGGCCATCAACGCCTCGTGACTCGCGATGCCGATCAATCCGTTGCGATCCACGAAGACGGGCTCGTTCTCCCGCATCCAGCGGTAGGTGGAGTGCGCGGCCTCACGATCGGCGTAGAAAGCCCCGTCGGCGAGGTCGACGTCAGGTCGGGTCTCGGTCTTCGGGGTCAGTTGCGTTGTCATGGTGTTTCTTTCGGTTCGCGGTGAACAGGTCGTGGGAGTGGCTACCGCGACCGCCGGTCTGGCTCAGCCTCGACCGAACGCTATGTCTGGACAGGGCGTTGTTGATAGCTGGCGGGCGCGCAGGGTGCGATATGCCGTCGAGTGGCCCTCACGAACCCAGAGTTGGCCGCCGTCGGTGGTCGGGCCCTGGAGTTTGAGCTGGCGTTTGAGTATCTTGTTGGTCGCCGTGGTGGGAAGGTCGCGTTCGACACGAACGAACCTCGGCCATGCCTTGGGCGACAGGTCTCGCTGCGCCGCAAGCTCTTCGGCGAGATCCTCCGGTGTCAATACAGCGTCATCCTGCAGGACGATCGCGGCCATCACCGCGTCGCCGACATGCTCGTCGGGGACCGCGTACACGGCGACCCGATTGATCTCCGGGATGCGCAGCAGGATGCGTTCGATGGGTCCGGCCGCTAGGTTCTCGCCGTCGACGCGCATCCAGTCGCCGGTTCGTCCGGCCAGGTAGATCCAGTCGTCGGCGTCCTTGTATGCGAGATCCCCCGACCAGTACATGCCGTGCCGAATCCGTTCGCTGGTCGCGTCGGCATCGTTGTAGTAACCCAGGAACATCCCGGCGCCATTCATGTTGACCAGCTCGCCGATCGCCTCGTCGGCATTCGTCAGGGCGCCGTGCTCGTCGAACTCCGCACGGGGGCACTCGGACAGTGTCTGCGAATTGTACACGGCCACATCGGGAAAGCCCTTGCCGATCGATCCGTGCGGAGTACCCGGTTCACGGGTGATGATGATCGCGAGTTCGGTGGAACCGAATCCGTCCCACACGGTGCACCCGAAACGCCGGGAGAACTCGTCGATGTCGCGGTCGGTGGCCTCGTTGCCGAAGGCGACCCGCAAGGGGTTGTCGGCGTCGTCGGGCTGCTCCTCGGTCGCGAGGATGTAGGCGAGCGGTTTGCCCACGTAGTTCATGTAGGTGGCGCCGTAGCGGCGGATGTCGTGCAGAAAGGTCGATGCCGAGAACTTGGCGGGTGCGATCGCCGCACCGCCGCACAGGGCCACACAGTAGCCGCCCATCAGGGCCGCGGAGTGGAACAGTGGCATCGACAGATAGCACACGTCGCCGGGGCCGATGCTGAATTTGTCCACGAGGACGGGCCCGGCGAAGGGAATCATCATGTGCGCGAACTGAACCGGTTTGGGGTTGCCGCTAGTACCCGAGGTGAAGATCAGCATGAAGGTGTCGAGCGCGGTCGGAACCGAGTACGGGGTGAGTTCGCCGGCGTCGGCGAGGAGCTTCTGCCACGCCGGTGAGAACGTGGCGACGACCGTGACACCGGGAAGGTCGAGACCGTCGAGTAGGGGGTGGTGCTCGGCGTCGGTGATGAGGATCTGACAGTCGGCGCGCAGGATGTCGGCGGCGAGCCCCTCGCCGCGGCGGGTGTTGTTCACGCCGACCGTGACATAGCCGCCGAGCGCTCCCGCCGCCAACGCCAGCAACATGTCGGGGGTGTTGCCCAGTAGCGTGCCGATGTGCATCGGGCGTGACCGGTCGGCGAGCTCGAGGATCGCCGCGGCCATCCGGCCGGCGTCGGCGATGTACTCGCGCCACGACCATTCGCGGCCCTCGAAGGTGATTGCCAGGTTGTCGTCGTCGGCGCGCTCTTGGAGGAGTTGGGTCACGGTCTCGGCCACCCGACCACTGTAGAACGTGTTCTCGTTTTGTGGAAGCACTTGCAGTTCGTCGAGCGCGCGCGCCAGATCCTCGAGCGTGCGCGTCTCACCGTCGGCCGTGCGCGTCTCACCGTCGGCCGTGCGCGTCTCACCGTCGTCCCTCGGCCTGGTTCACCGTGCGTGCGCACGCTCGACGAACATCTGTGCACCGTCGACGGGGCGAAGCCGCCCTCCGCACGAGGAGCAGTGGGAAGGCTCCGAAAGGCGGGTCAGCGGAAGAGGATGTCGGCCGAGGCGCGGCTGAGCAGCATGCCGTCGTGGGCATGCATGGTCGCCTCGAACGAGGCGATCCGGCGGCCGACCTTCACCGGCGTGACGTCGACGATGACCTCGGCGCCGTGCACCGCGGGCGACCGAAGGAAGCTGATCGCGAGGTCGCCCACCTGGTAGTCCCGTCCTGCTTGCGCGTTGGCCTGACCGGCGAACGAACATGCCTGTCCGGCGATCGCGGCGATCACTCCTCCGTGCATCGTGCCGAAGATATTCGCCATCCACGCGTCGGTCTGCACAGTGAAGCGGACACCGACACCGGCACCACTTTCGACGACTTCCACGCTGCCGTTGAGCATCTCCGTGATCGGGCCGGCGGGTCGCACACCGGTGGCGATCTGCTCGACGATGTCGCGCCCGGCGAGGCCTGGTGCGATCGCGGGCGGTAGTTCCACCCCGACGACGACCTCGGGCGGGACGCCGACACCCCGGGCTTCCGCGGGGTGTTCGTCGTAGCTGCGGGCCACTGCGGCATTGCGCGCGGTGCCCGACGAGCACAGGTGGCCGGTCGACGTGGTGATGTCGATCCGGGTGGTCCCGAAGCCCACGTCGTGCATCAGCAGTTCGGCGGTACCCGTGACACGGTCGGCGACGTCGACGTGCCCCTGCATCGCCATCGACAGACGGGCCTGAACGCAGGGCGAACCGGTGACGCCCGAGCTGAAGAACGGTAGCCCGCCGAGGTGATCGAAGAGCACCGCCAGTGCCGGGAGGTCGATCCGTCCCCGATGGTCGGCGAAGCGCGGCCCGAGCTGCTGCTCGGCGGTCACCACACCCGGAGCGGCGGCGGAGACGTTGCCGATGCCGAAGGCGGTGACGGGGTCATGGGGGATCGAAACGGTCACCGATTCAATCAAGCACATGGAGCCCGCTCGGACGAATCGGCGAAAGCGTGATCCTCGCATCTGCGCTGCGTGCACGGTCGATGTGAATAAGCGCACTGTGGACGATCTGGTGCGCACTGTGGACGATCGGGTGCGCACGGTGGACGATCGGGTGCGCACGGTGGACGATCTGGTGCGCACGCTGGAGGGGCGAGGGTGCACGGTCGGCGCGGGGGTGGGGTGATCGCGGGCGTCGGTCTCTGCAGAAAAACAATCATGCGTGATTGATTTTTCCTCGACAGTGTGTGACGCTGATCTCATGGCGCTCGTGGATGGGGTCGTTGCAGACCTGACCGCTCAATCAGCAGAACTCGACGAACTGGTGTCCGCCCTCGACGACGCGGACTGGTCGCGTCCCACGCCGGCACCCGGGTGGACGATCGCGCATCAGATCGCCCACCTGTCGTGGACCGACGGGGTGGCGGCGATCGCGGCCACCGACCCCGACGCGTTCGCGACGCTCATCGAACAGGCCGCGAAGGACCCGGGCGGCTACGTCGACGAGGCAGCGGAAAAGGCTGCGCTCGCGCCGCCCGCCGAGATCCTGGCCGAGTGGCGGCGCGCACGGGCCGCCCTCGCCGACGCCCTGCGCACGGTTCCCGACGGCGTGAAGATCCCATGGTTCGGGCCGCCGATGTCGGCCGCGTCGATGGCGACCGCGCGCCTCATGGAAACCTGGGCACACGGGCTCGACGTCGCCGACACCCTCGGGGTCGTCCCGGCTCCCACCGACCGGATCAAGGCGGTCGCCCACATCGGTGTCCGCACGCGCGACTACGCGTACGCGGTCAACGGCCAGACGCCTCCCGCCGCGCCGTTCCGCTACGAGCTCACCGCACCATCGGGGGAACTGTGGAGCTGGGGTCCAGACGACGCGACCGACATCGTCCGCGGACTCGCAATCGACTTCTGCCAGCTGGTGACCCAGCGACGAGCGCTCGACGACCTCGATCTCGAGATCATCGGCGACGACGCGATCCACTGGGCCGGGATCGCGCAGTGCTTCGCGGGCCCGCCCGGCGAGGGCCGCGCGAGCACCCGCGAGCCGGCCGAGGAGACCCAACCGTGAACCGCGACAAGGTTGTCCGCATCGGCAACGCGTCCGGTTTCTACGGTGACCGGTTCTCGGCGATGCGGGAGATGCTCGAGGGCGGCGAACTCGACTACCTGACGGGCGACTACCTCGCCGAGCTGACCATGCTGATCCTCGGCCGCGACCGTATGAAGGACCCGAAGACGGGCTATGCCAAGACATTCCTGCGACAGATGGAGGACTGTCTCGGTCTCGCTGTCGACAAGGGTGTCCGGATCGTCGCCAACGCCGGGGGCCTCAATCCACACGGACTCACGGTCGCGCTGCGCGAACTGGCCGAGAACCTCGGCATCGACGCCGAGGTTGCCTTCGTCGATGGTGACGATCTCCGCGACCGCGCCGAGGAACTCGGTCTGGGTACCCCGCTCACCGCGAACGCCTACCTCGGTGCCTTCGGCATCAAGACCGCCCTCGACGCCGGCGCCGACATCGTGGTCACCGGCCGGGTCACCGACGCGTCGCTGACCGTCGGGCCCGCCGCCAGCGAATACGACTGGTCCTATGACGATCTCGATGCGCTCGCCGGAGCGGTCGTGGCCGGGCACATCATCGAGTGCGGTGCGCAGGCCACCGGCGGCAACTACGCCTTCTTCACCGAACTCCCACAGATGGGACATATGGGGTTCCCGATCGCCGAGATAGCCGCGGACGGAACGTCGATCATCACCAAACATCCCGGGACCGGTGGGGCCGTGACGGTCGGCACCGTGACCGCGCAACTGCTCTACGAGGTCGGCGGACCGCGCTACCTCGGCCCGGACGTCACCACCCGCATCGACTCGATCCAGCTCGGCCAGGACGGACCGGATCGCGTGTCGGTCCGCGGTGTCCGCGGTGAGGCACCGCCGCCGACGACCAAGGTGTCGCTCAATCACCTTGCCGGCGTGCGCAACGAGATCACCCTGATCCTCACCGGACTCGACATTGAGGCGAAGGCGGCGTTGTTCCGGCAGCAGTTCCGCGCAGCTCTGCCGACGGTGCCCGCCGAGATGACCTGGGATCTGTCCCGGCTTGATCGCCCCGATGCCGAGACCGAGGAGCAGGCGAGCGCGCTGCTGCGATGCGTCGCCCGTGACCCCGATGCCAAGAAAGTCGGCCGGACGTTCTCGGCCACCGCCGTAGAGCTCGCGCTGGCCAGTTATCCCGGGTTCGCGATGACCGCGCCGCCCGGTAACGGAACACCCTATGGGGTGTTCGAACCCGGTTACGTCGATGCCGCCGTCGTCGAGCACCGTGTTGCGCTCCAGGACGGAGTGGTCGAGCGTATCCCGCCCAGCCCACTGCGCACCGAGGTCCCCGACGACACCCCGGACAGCTCCGTCGCCGGTGCGGTAACCGACTGGGGGCCGTCGATGTCTCTCCCGTTGGGGACCATCGCCGGTGCCCGCAGCGGCGACAAGGGTGGCAGCGCGAACATCGGTGTGTGGGTGCGCAATCCGGACCACTTCGCCTGGCTCGACGAGACCCTCGACGTGGATCTGCTCAAGAAGTTGTTGCCGGAGATGGCCGACCTGGTGGTCCGGCGCTACCGGCTGCCGAACCTGAACGCCGTCAACTTCGTCATCGAAGGCGTGCTGGGACGTGGGGTCGCGGAAAACGTCCGCTTCGACCCTCAGGCCAAGGGGCTGGGCGAGTGGCTGCGATCGCGGCCGGTGCCGATCCCCGTCGCCTATCTGCAGAGTCAGGAGAAGTAGCCGTGGCGATCACCAGCCCGGTGTGGGACACGCCGGAACGACGCGAACTGCGCGCGACCGTCCGAGGATTCGTCGAACGACATATCCTGCCGCATCAGGACGACTGGGAACGCGACGGGCTGATCCCGCGCGAGCTGCATCGGGAGGCGGCCAAGCTCGGCCTCTTCGGCCTCGGCATCGCCGAGGAGGTCGGTGGCTCGGGTGGCGACCTCGTCGATTCATCCATCCTCGCCGAGGAACTGCACTATGCCGGTGCGGCGGGCGGGGTGTTCGCGTCGCTGTTCACCCACGGGATCGCCCTGCCGCATCTCATCGGTGCCGGTGATCCGGAACAGATCGACCGGTGGGTGCGGCCGACGCTGGCCGGGGAGAAGATCGGCAGTCTGGCCATCACCGAACCGGGCGGAGGGAGCGACGTCGGGCACTTGCGGACCTCCGCGGTCCGCGACGGCGGCCACTTCGTGGTCAACGGCTCCAAGACCTACATCACCTCGGCGGTCCGCGCCGACTTCGTGGTCACCGCGGTCCGCACCGGCGGGCCCGGCGCGTCCGGGGTGTCGCTGCTCGTCATCGACAAGGACACCCCCGGATTCACGGTGACCCGCAAACTCGACAAGATGGGTTGGCGCTGTTCGGATACCGCCGAACTCGCCTTCGTCGACGCGCGGGTCCCCGTCGCCCACCTGGTGGGTGCGGAGAACTCCGGATTCGCCCAGATCGCCACCGCTTTCGTGACCGAACGATCCAGCCTGGCCATCCAGGCCTACGCGAGCGCGCAGCGGTGCCTCGACCTGACCCTGGCGTGGGCCAGAGACCGCGAGACGTTCGGGAAGCCGCTGATCGCCCGACAGTCCGTGCAGGACACCCTCACCGAGATGGCCCGCCGCATCGACATCGCCCGCACCTATACGCGGGCGGTCGTGGAACGCAAGATCACCTCCGACGACGACCTGATCGCCGAGGTCTGCTTCGCCAAGAACACTGCCGTGGAAGCCGGCGAGTGGGTGGCCAACCAGGCGGTGCAACTGTTCGGCGGACTCGGCTACATGACCGGCACCGAGGTGGAACGCCAATATCGCGACATGCGGATCATCGGCATCGGCGGCGGCACCACCGAGATCCTCACCGGCCTGGCGGCAAAACGATTGGGGTATCAGCAATGACCGTGATCCGCTCGACGCTCGACCCGGCCGGTGTGGACTACCACGCGGCCGAGGGCGCAATGGCCGACAAACTCGCCGAACTGCAGATCGAGTTCGACAAGGCGCTCGCCGGCGGCGGCGAGAAGTACGTCGCGAGGCACCGTGAGCGTGGCAAGATGACAGCCCGTGAACGCATCGAACTGCTGATCGACGAGGACTCCGCGTTCCTGGAACTGTGCCCGCTCGCCGCCTACGGCTCGGATTTCCAGGTCGGGGCGTCGATGGTCACCGGGATCGGTGTCGTTGAGGGCGTCGAATGCCTCATCACCGCCAACGACCCGACCGTCAAGGGCGGCACGTCCAACCCGTGGACGCTGCGGAAAATATTGCGGGCCAACGATATCGCCTTCCAGAACCGGTTACCGGTGATCTCGCTGGTCGAATCCGGCGGCGCCGACCTACCCACCCAGAAAGAGGTCTTCGTCCCCGGCGGGCGGATGTTCCGTGACCTCACCCGCCTCTCGGCGGCCGGCATCCCGACCATCGCGCTCGTATTCGGTAACTCCACCGCCGGCGGCGCCTACGTTCCGGGCATGAGCGATCACGTCGTGATGATCGAGAACCAGTCCAAGGTGTTCCTCGGCGGACCACCGCTGGTGAAGATGGCCACCGGCGAGGAGAGCGACGACGAATCGCTCGGCGGCGCCCAGATGCACGCCCGGCAATCGGGTCTGGCCGACTACTATGCCGCCGACGAACAGGACGCCGTCCGGATCGGGCGCCGCATCGTGTCGCGGCTGAACTGGCGCAAACAGGGACCGGGCCCGGTCGCCGAGGTCATCGAACCGCGCTACGACAGTGAGGAACTGCTCGGGATCGTCCCGTCGGACCTGAAGATCCCGTTCAACCCACGCGACGTGATCGCCCGCATCGTCGACGACAGCGACTTCGACGAGTTCAAACCCGAATACGGCAGCTCCCTGTGCACCGGGTGGGCACGCATCCACGGGTACCCGATCGGCATCCTCGCCAATGCGCAGGGCGTGCTGTTCAGCCAGGAGTCGCAGAAGGCCGCCCAGTTCATCCAGCTGGCCAACCGCAGTGACACGCCATTGTTGTTCCTGCACAACACCACCGGCTACATGGTCGGCAAGGAATACGAGCAGGCCGGCATCATCAAGCACGGCGCGATGATGATCAACGCGGTCTCCAATTCGACCGTGCCGCATCTCTCGGTCCTGATCGGCGCCAGCTACGGCGCCGGGCACTACGGCATGTGTGGACGCGCCTACGACCCGCGGTTCCTGTTCGCCTGGCCCAGCGCCAAATCGGCGGTGATGGGGGCGACGCAACTCGCCGGGGTCATCTCCATCGTGTCCCGTGCGGCGACCGAGGCGCGCGGAGGAGTCGTCGACGAGGCCGCCGACGCCGCGATGCGGCAGATGATCGAGGCCCAGATCGAGGCGGAGTCGGTGCCCGCCTTCCTGTCCGGCATGCTCTACGACGACGGCGTGATCGACCCCCGCGACACCAGAACAGTCCTCGGTCTGTGCCTGTCGGCCATCCACGGTGCCCCGGTCGAGGGCACCTCCAACTTCGGCGTCTTCCGGATGTGAGGCGGACATGACCATTACCTCTGTGCTCGTCGCCAACCGCGGCGAGATCGCCGGCCGCGTCTTCACCACCGCCCGCGCCATGGGCATGCGTACCGTCGCGGTGTTCTCCGACCCCGACGAGCATGCCCCCCATGTGGCGATGGCCGACGCGGCGGTGCGGCTGCCCGGATCGGTGTCCGCCGACACCTATCTGCGGGGCGATCTGATCATCGCGGCCGCGCACGCGTCGGGCGCCGACGCCATCCATCCCGGCTACGGATTCCTCTCGGAGAACGCCGAATTCGCGCAGGCCGTCATCGATGCCGGCCTGACCTGGATCGGTCCGCCACCGGAGGCGATCACCGCGATGGGCTCAAAGGTCAACGCCAAGAAGCTGATGGACGACGCCGGTGTCCCGGTGCTCGGCAATATCGACCCCGCCGCGGTGACCGCCGACGATCTGCCGCTGCTGATCAAGGCGTCCGCTGGTGGCGGTGGACGCGGTATGCGCATCGTGCGCAGCCTCGACGAGCTGTCAGCCGCCGTGGAAGCCGCTGCGCGGGAGGCACAGTCGGCGTTCGGTGACCCGACGGTGTTCTGCGAACCCTACGTCGAACGCGGCCACCACATCGAGGTCCAGATCATGGCCGACACCCACGGCGCCATCTGGGCGGTCGGCGAACGGGAATGCTCGATCCAGCGCCGCCACCAGAAGGTGGTCGAGGAGGCCCCGGCACCGCTCGTCGACCGCCTCGGCGGCGACCTGCGCGAGAGACTGTTCGCCGCCGCCCGATCCGCGGCCGCCGCCATCGGCTACACCGGCGCCGGGACCGTCGAGTTCCTCGCCGACGAGACCGGGCGGTTCTACTTCCTGGAGACCAACACCCGTCTGCAGGTCGAGCACCCGGTCACCGAACTCACCACCGGTACCGATCTCGTCGCCTGGCAGCTGCGGGTGGCGATGGGGGAGCACCTCGACCTCACCGAACCCACCTCGTCCGGGCACGCGATCGAGGTCCGGCTCTACGCCGAGGATCCGGCGGCGCAGTGGCAACCGCAGTCCGGCACGGTCCACGCGGTAGAGATCGACGAGGACGTGCGGTTCGGGCTGCTCGACCGTCCGGGTATCCGGGTGGACTCCGGTGTCGAAGACGGTAGCGAGATCTCCGCCTTCTACGACCCGATGCTCGCCAAGGTGATCTGCTGGGCGCCCGATCGTCGGAGGGCGGCGGCGATGCTCGCCCGGGCCCTCGCCGACGCACGCATCCACGGGCCGGTCACCAACCGGGACATGCTGGTGAACACCCTGCGCACCAAGGAGTTCCTCACCGGCGACACCGACACCGCCTTCATCGATGAGGTAGGGCTCGGCGTGTTGTCGGCGCCACTCGCCGGCGCCGACGATGTGCGGCTCGCGGCCACCGCCGCCGCACTCGCCGATGCCGCGCTGGGCCGCAGCCTGGCGACGGTACAGGCCGGGCTGCCCTCGGGATGGCGCAACCTCGCGTCCGGTCATCAGGTGAAGCGCTACGCGGACACCCGCGCCGACGGTGCCGAGATCGAGGTGCGCTACCGGTACGGCCGTACCGGAGTCGTGGACCTGCCCGACCTACCCGAGGCGTCGGTGGTCGAGGTGTCGCCGGACCGGGTCGTCGTCGAGGTGACCGGAGTGCGGCGCACGCTGCGTGTGGCCCGCTACGGCGAGGCCGTCTTCGTCGACGGTCTGGGAGGAGCGGTCGCGCTGCGCCGCCTGCCGCGTTTCGTCGACCCGTCCGCCATCGCCCGCCCGGGTTCGCTGCTGGCACCGATGCCCGGTGCGGTGATCCGCATCGGTGTCACCGAGGGCGACCGGGTCGTCGCCGGCCAGTCGCTGCTGTGGCTGGAGGCGATGAAGATGGAGCACACCGTGTCCGCGCCGGTCGACGGCGTCGTCACCACACTGTCGGTTCAACCCGGACAACAGCTTTCCGTCGGCGACGTCCTCGCGGTGATCACCGCCGATGGCGAACTCGACCACACCGCCCCAGCAGAGGAGAACGTCGGATGACCGACCTGAGCGACACCGCAGTGAACCCGTTCGTCGAAACCCCGGAACGTGCTGCCCTGCGCGCGTCGGTGGCTGCCCTCGGCGCCAAATACGGCCAGGACTACTTCCGCGCGTGCGCCCGCGAGGGACGCAAGACCGACGAGATGTGGAGTGAGGCCGGAAAACTCGGGTTCATCGGGGTCAACCTCCCGGAGCAGTTCGGCGGGGGTGGCGCCGGGATGTACGAACTGGCCATCGTGATGGAGGAGATCGCGGCGGCCGGCAGTGGGCTGCTGATGCTGGTCGTATCGCCGGCCATCTGCGGCAACGTCATCGCACGGTTCGGCACCGACGAACAGAAACAGCGCTGGCTCCCCGGGCTCGCCGACGGGTCGATCACCATGGCGTTCGGCATCACCGAACCCGACGCCGGGTCGAATTCGCACCAGATCACCACCACCGCCCGGCGTGACGGCGGCGACTGGTTGCTGAGCGGACGCAAGGTCTTCATCTCCGGTGTCGACCAGGCGCAGGCGGTGCTCATCGTCGCCCGCACCGAGGACGCCAAGACCGGAAAGCTCAAGCCGGCCCTGTTCATCGTGCCGACCGACGCGCCGAACTTCGAATACACCATGATCGACATGGAGCTGCAGAACCCCGAGAAGCAATTCCAGCTGTTCCTCGACGACGTGCGGCTCCCCGCCGACGCGCTCGTCGGCTCGGAGGATGCCGCGCTGAGTCAATTGTTCGCGGGGCTCAATCCCGAACGCATCATGGCCGCCGCGTCGTCGGTCGGTATGGGGCGGTTCGCGCTGAACAAGGCGGTCGCCTACGTCAACGACCGCACCGTCTGGAAGACCCCCATCGGAGCGCATCAGGCGATCGCACATCCGTTGGCGGAGGGAAAGGTCCAGCTCGAGATGGCCAAGCTGATGATGCAGAAGGCCGCGACGCTCTACGACGCCGGCGACGACTGGGGTGCCGCCGAACCGGCCAACATGGCCAAATACGCCGCCGCAGAGGCGTGTGTGAAGATCGTCGATCACGCCGTGCATTCGATGGGTGGCAACGGACTGACCAGCGAATACGGTCTGGCACCCATGTTGAGCCTGGCGCGGATCGCCCGCATCGCGCCGGTGAGCCGAGAAATGATCCTGAACTTCGTGGCGCAGACCAGCCTCGGGCTGCCGAAGTCCTACTGAACGGAGCGATGCGATGACCGAAGTCGTCCACTCTCACCTCGAGGGCGGAGTGCTGACGCTCACACTGGACTCACCCAAGAACCGCAACGCGCTCGGGGCGGCGCTGGTCGAGCAACTGCGCAACGGCCTGCGGGAAGCGGAGACCAACGCCGACGTCCGCGCCGTCGTCCTCACCCATGCCGGCGGAACATTCTGTGCCGGCGCCGATCTCAGCGAGGCACTGGCGGGCGGCGCGTCCGTGCAGGAGGCGTCGGCGATCGGTACCGGCGCGATGCTCGACCTGATGCGGACCATCCTGGAACTGCCCAAACCGGTGATCGCGAAGATCAACGGTCACGTGCGCGCCGGTGGTTTCGGACTCGTCGGGGCCGCCGACATCGCGCTGGCCGGGCCGGCCTGCACCTTCGCACTCACCGAATCGCGGCTCGGGCTGGCGCCGTCGGTGATCTCGCTGGTGCTGCTGCCGAAGATGACCGCACGGGCATCGGGCCGGTACTTCCTGTCGGGGGAGAGCTTCGATCGCCAGACCGCGGTGCGAATCGGCCTGATCACCGAATCCTTCGCGACCACCGACGATCTCGACGCCGGCGCCGACACGGTGCTCGCCGGT
>NZ_BAHC01000130.1 GCF_000298195.1 Gordonia rhizosphera NBRC 16068
GCCCATCCCGGCCGCCGTTCTCGACTCCGTGCAGAAGGTGGACGGCGTCGCCGAAGCGGTCTCGATGGATGTGCTGTCGGCCCGGGCGGACGGCTCAGGCGTGACCGGGTACTCGCCGATCGGCGGGCCCATCGCCGACGTCGCCGTCCTCAACATGGCCGACGGGGTTTCCGATGTGCTTCCCGACGACGGCATGTTCGTCAGCGAGCGGACCAGCTCGTCGAAGGGCTGGAATCGGGGTGATGTGGTGACCTTCACCGGCGCGACCGGCGCCACCGTGGAGGTCACGGTGGCCGGCGTGTACAGCGACAACGAAGCACTCGAGCCGTTCATGGTCGGCGAGTCGGTCTACAACGAGCTCGTACCGGCATCGGCGCAGTCGAGCTTCGCGGTCTTTGTGACCGCCAAGCCGGGCACCGATCCCGAGGCGCTCCGCACGGGTCTGGAACAGGCCACCGACAGCTACCTCACTGTGCAGGTCCAAGACCGCGCGCAGTTCAAGAGCGCGGCATCCAGCCAGATCGACCAGATGCTGGCCACCCTGTACGCGATGCTCGGCCTGGCCCTGCTGATCGCGGTCCTCGGAATCGTCAACACCCTGGCCCTGTCGGTGGTGGAACGTCAGCGGGAGATCGGCATGCTGCGGGCGGTCGGCATGCTGCGCTCGCAGGTGCGCCGCAGCATCTACCTGGAGTCGGTGCTCATCGCGATCTTCGGCGCTCTGCTCGGGGTCATCCTGGGCACCGTCATCGGGTGGGCGTTGGTGCGGACACTGGCGAAATGGGGGCTCGGGACGCCCGTGCTGCCGTGGAGCCTGATCGGTGTCACGCTGGTCGCCTCCGCTGTGGTCGGGGTACTCGCCGCGCTGTGGCCCGCCGTACGCGCTGCCCGGACCCGACCGCTGGAGGCGATCGCGGAGGCGTGAGGGCGCGACCGGGATGACACAATCGGTCACATGACCCGACCCCCTGACGACCGTTGGGACCCGAACCGCGAGCATCCCGACACGCGCCGCTTCGAGCCCGGCGACGAGACCGCTGCGTACGGGCCGGGTGATCAGACGGGCACCTACGGCACACCGCAGGCCTACACCGAGGGTTATCAGAACCCGCCGCCATACGGGCCGACCGGCGCGGCGGGTCCGGGATACGGTGCGCCCCCGCCCCCGCCCCCGCAGACCCCACGTTCGAAGAACAGTGGCCGGACCATCGGACTCGCGGCCGCCGCCCTGGCCGCACTGGTGGTGCTCGTCGTCGTCGGCGTCCTGGTCGCCCGCGGCGCCGGGAACGACGGCTCCTCGGCAGGCAGCGCATCGTCGTCGGCACCCAGCACCCGGGGGTCGTCCACCACCCCGACGACGACGACCACCACCACCACAGAGGAGACCACCCGGACGACATCGACGGTGGCGCCCGGGGCCGTGGTCTACCAGCTGACCGGCGGTGGGGACGTGATCGCGCTGCGGTTCCGCGACGGCGACGGGCACACCATCGTCGCGGCGACCGGCGCACCGTGGTCGCGGGCGACCACCGTCACCGGCGGGGTCGCCGACCTGACCGCGATCGTCGTACGCGGACCGGTGACCTGCAACATCCTGCAGGGCGAACAGCTGTTGTCGTCGGCGACGAGCAATGGCGGGCCGCTGTCCTGTTCGGCGAATCTCCCGAACGGGTGAGTGGCGCGGGCAGTCACCGTTTGTGCAAGACCAGCACGAGGTTGGTGCCCGCCACTTCCCGAAGGGCCGGCACACGCATCACCCACCACATCCAGTGGGGGAGGTAGCGGGGAAACGCCGCCACCAGGTGGGCGGAGCTCCGCGTCGACGCGGCCCAACTCAATCCCTGCGCCGCGGTGACCGCGAAGAGCGAGGTACCGTACAGATTCTTCGGCGGATGACCGTGCCGACGGGTGTAACGGCGCGCCGCGCGGTGCCCACCCAGATAGTGGGTGAGGCCCATCTCGTGTCCGCCGAACGGCCCCCACCACAGCGTGTAGCTGATGATCACCGTCCCGCCCGGCCGCGTCACCCGTAACATCTCGGCGGCCATGTCCCAGGGGGCCGAGGTGTGTTCGACGACGTTCGAAGACACGGTCACGTCCATCGACGCGTCGGCGAAGGGGAGATGTTGCCCGGAGCCGCGCACGGTCGCCCGGTGTTCGAGACCGCCCGCGTGCATCTCCGCGGGGTCCGGCTCGACCGAGATGTAGTGGGCCCCCCGACGGTCGAAGGCGTCGGCGAAATAGCCGGGGCCACCGCCGACATCGAGCACCACGGCACCGGTCAGCGGGGCCGGATGCCAGTCGGCGACCATCTCGGCCGTGTCGGCGGCGATCGCACCGTAGAAGCGTGCCGGGTCGGTCTGTTCGAACCGGAAGTCGTTGAGCAGGCGCACCGCGCGTGACAGCGTCGCATACTGCGCGAACCGGGGTCTGCGCGTCCGTGCGGTCACGGGCTTCCGTCCGGCACGTCCGCCGTGTCGGCGGCGAGCAGACGCAGCCCCGCCATGAAGGTTCGCAGCGCGAAGAGGAACTCCGCGCGCAGATCCTCCGGCAGCGCGGGCAGGACGGTCGTCACCGACGGGAACTCGTCGGGATCGAGGCGACCGTAGAACTCGGAGACGGTGTACCGGCTGGGCGAGGCGACCTGCGGGGACTGCAGTGCGTACCCCACGATCAGTCGGGCGAGCGCGTGATCGGCGGCCGCGGCCTCGGTCGGCGACAACCCGGCGGCCAGCAGCAGCTGCAGCGACACCTCGTACCGCACGACACCCATCGGGCCGAAGTGCACCTGGTCGGCGAACAAGGCGGCCGAATGCGGACGACGACGCAGCACGTCGAAGGAGATGGTCGCCGACCGCTCGACGATCTCGGCCCAGTCCTCGCCGAGGTCGGCGTTGGCGATCTCATCGACGATCTCGGTCATCACCTGCTCCGCGAGCCGCGCGCACAACTCGTCCTTGCCGCCGGGGAACTGCCGGTACAGCGTGGAGGTCGACGACCCGAGACGTCGCGCGAGGGCGCGCATTCCGAGGCCCTCGATTCCGCCCTCGGAAAGCAGTGCGAACGCCTCGGTGAGGATCTCGTCGACCGGCAGAGGGGGTCGTCCGCGGCCGGCGGGAATCGGATCGGCGGTATCCGCACCGGGGGCCGGGGGCCACCACGAGGGGGAGACGGGGCGCGGGTGATCGGGCGGTTCGGTCATCGGGAGGTCGGTGTTCCTAGCACGTCGGTGGAGGTGAAAACGTGTTTTCGGCGAAGTCATGCTATATCTCAACAACTGTTGTAGACGTCACCAGCGTTTTCGGCTACAGTGTAGCCGCAACGGGGGTCGCTCGAAGGACGAGGGTTTCCAGAGGTCGGACCTGGCGTGGAGGGGACGCCACGTAAGGCTTCTGGAACCTTTTTCCGCCCCTCTCGCATACGCTGATCTGCGATGACCGAGCCCAATCATGTCCTGCTGCTCTGCTGGCGCGATACCGCGCATCCGCAGGGCGGCGGCAGCGAGCGCTACCTGGAGCGGGTGGGGGCCGAGCTGGTCGACCGCGGGATGCGGGTGACCCTGCTGACGGCGGCCCACGACGCCGCCGCCCCGCAGGAGACCCGCGACGGGATCCGCATCCTACGGGCCGGGGGCCGTCTGACCGTCTATCCGAGGGCGCTGGCGACGATCGTCGCCGCCCGGTTCGGTCGGGGGCGGCTGGGTTCGTCGGCCCCCGACGTCGTGATCGACACGCAGAACGGCATCCCCTTCTTCGCCACGCTGGTGTCGGCGGCGCCCACGGTCGTGCTGGTCCACCACTGCCACCGCGAACAGTGGCCCGTCGCGGGGCGGGGTCTCGCCCGGTTGGGATGGTTCCTCGAATCGCAGGTGTCCCCGCGGGTGCATCGGCGCAATCGCTATGTGACCGTCTCGGGACCGTCGGCGTCGGAACTGGTGGGGCTCGGGGTCGACGATGAACGGATCACGGTGATCCGCAACGGGATCGATCCGCTACCCCGGGTCGGCGTCGGCCGGGGGCCGGCGGACGACCCGACGACCCGACTGTGCGTGCTGTCGCGTCTGGTCCCGCACAAGCAGGTAGAGCATGCGCTCGCGGTGATCGCCGAACTACGGCACACCCATCCGCACGTTCGGCTCGACGTCATCGGCGGCGGATGGTGGTCTGATGAGCTACGCACGTGTGCAAGCGAACTGGGTGTCGATGATCGGGTCGACTTCCACGGCCACGTGGACGAGAACCGCAAACACGAACTCCTTGCACGCGCCCACGTGCATCTGATGCCGTCCCGCAAGGAGGGCTGGGGGCTCGCGGTGGTGGAGGCCGCCCAACACCGGGTACCCACGATCGGCTACCGGAGCTCGGTCGGCCTGGAGGAATCCATCGAGCACGAACAGACCGGTCTGCTCGTCGACGGCATCGACGAATTGGTCAGTGCCACCCGCAAACTCGTCGACAACCCGGACGAGGCCACCCGCCTGGGCGGTAACGCGCACCTCAAGGCCGGCGACTATTCGTGGTCGGCCACCGCCGACGGTTTCATGGGCGTGTTCGACGACGTGCTCCGAACAGCGAAACGACCAGTGTCACAACGAGGGTCGCCGACCAGACCACGTGGGCGGTGATGACCGCGGCGCGGGCGGTCGACGACGCGCGGGCATCGGTGATCGCGCCGGGGATTCGGTAGAGTGCCAAGTCTTCTCCTGCGAACATCGGCCGCACCGCCCCGGCGAGCGCGGGCGGCGGTGAGGCGTTCTCCACGACCACCCAGCCCACGCCGAGTCCCGCCAGGTCGCGGGGTGACCCACCGTCGGTGAGTACCCGGTCCACGGCGGCGCCCGGTCCGGTGGCCGGGTCGACGACGACCCCGTCCACGGTCAGCTTCCCGGAATCGGTGACCGGCGCACGTACCATGCGGGGCAACGGATTCAGCGACACCGGATCGGTGAACGGATACCGACGCACGGTGCCGACCGGCCACACCGCCACCGATCCGTGGTCGGCGGTGACGAGACGGGCCACCGTCGACCAATCCGCCGGGTAGGTCACGGCTTCGACCTTTCCGCCCACTCCCCACGCCAGATCCGGCAGCGGGGCGAGCACAAGCAGCGCTCCGGCCGCGAGCGCGAACCCCACCGGCACCCATCGTCGGGCGGCGCCGACCGCGGCCGCAGCGGCGAGCGCGAAGAACGGCACCAGCAGCGCCAGGAATTTCTGGGTGTCGCGGAACAGGCCGACTCCGGGCACCGTGCCCGACAGCTGCGACAGCGCCCCGGCGATCGGGCCGATCGCAGAGACCGCGACCAGGATCGCCGACACCGCGGCCAACCCCGCCAGTGCCGCGACGACCCGGTCGAGAGTGGTGCGCTCGCGCCACAACGCGTACGTGCCGACCACGATCACCAGCAGTAGCGCCGCCGTCGCCACCGCAGCCCACCAGATCGTACGGCTCGCGGGCACCGCGTCGGCGTTCCAGATGCCGCCCAGGCCCAGAACCGTACCGATCGTACCCAGGCCCGGTTCGGCGCGGATGCCGAACACCGCGAAACCGTCGGGGCCCGTCGTCGCGGGGGCCGAACCGACCACGGTCGCGGTCAGCCACGGCAGGGCGCCGAGAACCCAGACGCCGCCGGCGATCAGCGCGTTGCGCGCAGGCTCCGTCACCGCCGGTCGGGCGGCCAGGACGACGAGCAGCACGATCCCGGCGAGCACCGAACCCGTCGGGGTGAAGCCTGCCGCGCAGACGGCCGCGACCAGCGGCGCCCAGCGTCGTCGTGGGTGGGGGGAGCCGACCACGTCGAGGGCGGCGACGACGATCCACCCGAGCGTCGCATAGGACACCAACAGGCTCCAGTGGCCCTGCAGAAGCCGCTCGGCCACATAGGGATTCCAGATCGAGACGGTCGACGCCGCCAGCGCGCCGGCACGCCCGGCCGAGGGCACCAACCGCGCCGCGAGCCGCCCATAGCCGACCCCGGCCAGGGTCAGCGCCGCAGCCGTGATCACCGCGACGAGCACACCGCCGTCGACGACGCGGCCGAGTTCGGCGATCACCCAGTCCTGCGGCACCGCGCGGGGTGCCGTACCGCCGAGCCCCACTGTCGTGTCGGTGACGAACGATCGGGGCGTCGAGACCGCATCCCGGTAGAGCAGATACCCGCCGCGCAGTATCGGGGCGAGGATCAGCGCGCTCAGGGCGGCCGAGACGGCGTAGAGCAGCGGCAGCAGACGTGAACGGGTCATGCCGCTATGTCCACCTCAGTAGTGGTAGGTGTCCGACGGCGCCGGGACGTGCACCGCGTCGTCCTCGTACTGCGTGGACTCGATGCCGTACGCCCGTGCCAGATCGAGGATCTTGGTGGCGCGCGCGATCCTCGGCAGGTCGGACCCGTTGCGGATCTCGCCGCCGTCGCGTTCGAACTCGGCGAAGAACTCCTTGGCCCAACTGATCTCGTCCTGCGACGGTGACAAACCCTCGTTCACCGGGTGACACTGATCCGGGGTCAGGCAGATCTTGCCCGTCATCCCGAACTCCGCGCTCACCGCGGTGGCCTCCGACAGTTTCAACGCGCTCGAGCCGACGGTCGGACCGTCGATGGCGCTCGGCAGGTGAGCGGCCTTCGCGGCGATGGTGAATCGGGAACGCGCGTAGGCCAGGGTGGTCGGGCTGTCGCCGAATCCGGTGTCGCGGCGGAAGTCGCCGATACCGAAGGCGAGACGAAATGTCCCCTTCGCCGAAGCGATCTCGCCGATCCGCTCCAGACCCCGGGCGGTTTCCACGAGCGCGACGATGGGCACGTCGGGCAGTCGTTTGGCCGTCTCGGTGACGTGATCGACCGACTCGACCATCGCGAGCATCACCCCACCCACCGACGTTTCGGCGAGGGCAGCGAGATCGTCGGCCCACCACGGGGTCCCGAAACCGTTGACCCGGACCCAGTCGGAATGTCCCTGGTTCATCCAGTTCACCACGTTCTCCCGCGCGGCGAGCTTGTCCTTGGGCGCCACCGCATCCTCGATGTCGAGGATGACGATGTCGGCACGCGACCGTACGGCCGCCTCGAAGCGGTTGGCCTGGGCACCGTTCACCAGCAGCCAGCTGCGTGCCAGCACCGGATCGATGCGGAATCCGACGGGGCCGTCATCGGCGATCGTGTTCTGGTCGTACACGTCACCATCGTTGCCTATTGGTGTCATCGCGTGCAAAAGCAACCCTCCCACGCCGCGGGCCCGTCGACGTGCACACTTGATCGCATGGCTGAGCAGACCGGGGGTGCGGCGCTCGCCGGTGCGCTCGGATGGGTGGCCGCGGGGACGATGGTTGCCAATGCCTTCGCCTACCTGATCCACCTCGCGGCGAGTCGGTGGTGGAGCAGCACCGCCGAATACGGAGAACTCGCGGTCGGCCTGTCCGCGATCCTGGTGCTCGGGGTGGCCGCGCTCGCGCTGCAGGCGGTCGTGGCGCGCGCCGTGGTGCACCGCGCCGATCCGGCGCGGATTCGTCGGGTCACGGTGCAGACCGTCGTCATCGTCGGGGGCCTGGTGGTCGTGGCGGCGCCGATGCTCGCCGCGGTCGCGTCGTTGGGTGTCACGACGGCGCTGGCCTCGTTGGCGT
Source organism: Gordonia rhizosphera NBRC 16068 (assembly GCF_000298195.1). Lineage (GTDB taxonomy): Bacteria > Actinomycetota > Actinomycetes > Mycobacteriales > Mycobacteriaceae > Gordonia > Gordonia rhizosphera. The sequence goes on from NZ_BAHC01000130.1 coordinate 7,615, forward strand.
CGGCGCCGATGTTGACGCTGATCTACGCCGGTCTGGGTGTGCTGCAGGGGCGTGGCGCGTTTCGGCTGCTCGCGTGGATGCTGGCGGCGGTCGGCGTGCTGCGTAACGTCCCGATGCTGATCGCGATCGCCGCGGGTGCCTCGCCGGCCGGAGTGCTGGCGGCCGGCGCGGCGGGCGGGGTCGTGGCGGCCGTATTGGTGACCTGGGTGGTGCGGTCGTCGTCGGCGTCGTCGTCTGTGGCGGCATCCGCGGTGGCGGCCTCGGACGCCGCCGACGACGCGGGACTCACCCTGCTCGACGTCGCCCGCGCGTCGGGCGTGCAACTGGTGCTCGTCGTCGCGACCTCGATCGACCTGCTGCTCGCGCGGTCGGTCCTGACCCCCGACGACGCCGGCATCTACGCGCTGGGCGCCATCGCCACCAAGGTGGCGTTCTGGTTGCCGCAGGCGGTCGGGGTGGTGTTCTATCCGAGGCTGGCCGATCCCGCGACCTCACGTCGATCCCTGGTCCACGCGATCGCGGTGGTGTCCGCGATCGGGGTGGTGCTCACTGTCGGGGCGGGTGTGGCCGGACCGCTGGTGCCGATCATGGTGCGCGCGGACTACGCACCGTTGGTGCCGATCCTCTGGGTGTTCGCCTACACCGGATCGATGCTCGCGGTGCTGCAGGTCGCGTTGCTGTCGGCGATCGCGCGCCGGGCCACCGCGGTGTCGTGGGTGACCTGGGTGGTGGTCGCGGTGGAGTCCGCGGTCATCCTCACCGTTGTCGACACCATCCTCGCGCTGGCGGTCACCGCCGCCGTCGCGGCCACCCTCGCCGCGGTCACGACGACGCTGGTGGGTCTGCGTCGGAGGGAGACGTCGCCCGCCGGCGCGGACGCCACGCGGGATTGATGACGAGCAGGCCGCCCGCGATCGCGCCCACGCCCGCGATCGCGGCGACGATGGGGACCACCCGACCCCACACCGTGACCGGGGTGGCCAGTGCGGTCGCGCGTTCGGACTGCCGGCGTTGGGTCTTGTCGTCGAACGCGAAGGTGGCCTGCAGATTGGTCAGCCGGTGGTCGGGCAGGGTGAGGTCGGTGAACCGGTAGGTCTGCTCGACGGTGATCTGCTCGTCGAGGATCGTGCCGGTGACGGTGTCCACGGCCAGTTCGACGCGCCCCGTGTGGTGCAGGGTCGCGGTGACCTCGCGCGCCGGATCGACGCCGGGCACACCGAACCAGGCCGCCGGGCGCGTGATCATCGTCGGGGGTGTGCCGTCGGCGCTGCCCGAGCCGATCTGGTGCAGATCGGTGTCCGGGATGTCGGCGACGAACCGGGCGGCGTCGCGGCCGTGAACCGTCGTCTCGCCGGAGTAGCGCAGATCCACCGCGTGCCGCGTCGTGATGTCGAAGTAGACATGGTCGGATTCGGTCACGCCGAACGGCAGCAGGTAGGTATAGCCGTGACGGTCCGGTACCCGCACCGGCGCGGTATTGCTGTCGTACTGGATCTCCGAACTGCCCGGCTGGTCGCCGGCCCCGCTGATGAGGTCGGGTTCGGCGGAGGCCCGGTTGAGCGTGATGCGGTCGCGGACCGCCGTGATGGTCGGGTCGGTGCAGGGTGTCGCGCCGTCGGCGGTCGCTGCGTCGCTGCCCGGCCGCGGCGTGTCGGGGTCGACCTCGCGCCCGTCGATCGTCAGGTTTTCGGCCCGGATCGACGTCCCAGCCTGCAGCGTCACCCGGTCGGCATCCGCCGGGCGGACGGCGACATACCGCTGCTGGCGCGTCAGCTCGGCGTCGACGACCCGCGCCGTCGGCGTGCCCAACGAACACGGATCCAGGATGCGGGCGGTGCCCTTGGCGGGGGCGACGGTGGTGACGTCGGTGCTCAGCGGAATGGTTCGCAGCGTGTCGACGTACAGGGTCGGCAGCGCGAGTGCCGCTGCGAGCAGGAACCCGCCGAGGAAGACCAGCAGCGGTCCGATGAGGTCGCCGGTCGAGAAGCGACTCGGCCCGGGTGACGGCATAGGGGGAGGGTACTGGTCAGAGTCGTCGGGCGTTCGTGCCGGTCGACGCGCGGCGCGACGGTACGCTGTCACCCACGATGAGCGCCACCCGCCTCCCCGACGTCGCGCACGAGGTCCGACGATTCTTTCCCCAGCTCGAGGGGATGCGTGCGCTCGCCGCGATCGGGGTTCTCACCACGCACGTGGCCTTCCAGACCCGGGCGGTGGAGCTGCCCGTCGTCGGGCCGGTCCTCGGCCGACTCGACCTCGCGGTGGCGCTCTTCTTCGGACTCTCCGGCTTCCTGCTGTGGCGTCCATGGGTCGCGGCCGCACATGCCCGCACGCCGACCCCGTCGGTGCGGCGCTACCTCAGCCACCGCATCATCCGTATCTGGCCGGCGTACGTCGTGGTGGTCGCGATCGTCCTGACGTTGCTGCCCGACGCCAAGGGGGCCGATCTGACCGTGTGGCTGGCGAACCTCACACTGACTCAGGTCTTCGTCCCGCTCTCGTTGACCGCCGGGCTCACCCAGATGTGGAGCCTGTCGGTCGAGGTCGCGTTTTACGCGCTGCTCCCGCTGCTCGGTTACGGGCTGCTGCGGCTGCGCGTCCGCGCCGACGACCCGCACCGCGTGAATCTGCGTATCCCGGCACTGCTCGCGGTCGGTGCGCTGAGCCTCGGGTGGGCGTGGATCGCGGTCGCGCTGCCGGTGGCCGACGGCGTGGAACCCAAGAACTGGGTCTTCGGGCACCTGCCCTGGTTCCTCGCCGGACTCGTGCTCGCGGAGCTGATCGGCGCGATCGAGTTCGACGATCACCGCCCGCCGCGCTGGATGCGGCTGCTCGCCGGCGTGAGCGCACGCCGGGTGCCGATGTTCGCGCTGCTCGTCGTCGCCTACGGGCTGGCGTGCACACCACTGGCCGGGCCGACCGGGCTCGGGGATCTGTCCGCGTGGCAGTTCGTCGTCAAGATGGTCCTCGGCGCGCTGTGCGGATACGCGCTGCTGGCGCCGCTCGTGTGCTCGTCGGGTCCGTTTCGGCTGCTCACCTCGCGGGTGATGTTGGCGCTGGGACGATGGTCCTACGGGATCTTCATCTGGCACCTCGCGGTGCTCGCGGTGGTCTTCGGGCTCTTCGGCATCGCGCCGTTCAGCGGCCGCTTCCCGCTCGTGTGGACGATCACCGTCGGACTGACGATCGGGGTGTCCGCGGCGAGCTATGCGTTCGTCGAGGAACCCGCCCGACGATGGCTGCGCAACCGGGAGCGCAGCGCGGCACCGAGGGGTGTGTCCGCGACGGTCAGCCAGACCGTCGACGCCACCGCGATCAGCGCCGGCAACTGAACCCACCACGCGAAACCGTGGTAGCCGGTCGACGCATGCCACGGCCCGCTCGCCAGACCGACGGTGGCGAGCACCATCGCCAGGAACACCCCGACGACACCCACCTGGGGACGCAGCCACCACACCACCGGCGCCAGCACGGCGGAGGCCACCAGGCCCCACCATCCGGTCAGCAGCCAGGACGCGCCCAGCCACCCGACCGCGGCGGCCCCCGTCACCCACGCCGGAGTCACCCAGGCCGGAGTCACCCCGTCGACGAGACTGCCGGTGTCGGGTGCGGCGGCCCTCGGCGTCCGTCGTGGCCACCACGCCAGCACGAGCAGGACCGCCACCAGACCCAGCCCGATCCCCAACGACCAGCGGTAGAGCGAATCGAATCGATAGGTGAGCGACACGGTGCCGCCGACGCCGGACGGCACCACCCAGCCCTGCTGCCAGCCGTTGACCACGATCGGCCGCAGCTCGGCGCCGTCGACACTCGCCCGCCACCCCGGGCTGGTGCTTTCCGGCACCACCAGGATGCGCTCGCGGGTCGTCGCGTCCAGGCTCACCGCCCGGTGGGTGTCAGACCAGTCGACGACGGGGGGAGTCACCGCCGACTCGGTCGCCGCCGGGGATCGGGCGCCGACGACCGACAGTGACACCTGCTCGACGGTGAACGCCGATCCGGGATTCGCCGACAGCTCCTGCTCCCCGGCGCCGAGCCGGACCGGTGCGGTCGAGCAGGGGTGGGCGAGCACCGGCTCGCCGTTGCGGAGCGCGGCCGCGGTGGTGCGCACCGACATCGCGACCGCCTGCCCGGTCACGGTGAGCCCGACCCCCGCGTCACAGCCGACCTCGACGACACGATCGTCGGCCGGCCCGGCCGGTGGGGCCGGGGAGATCTCGACCTCGCCGATTCCCACCGGGGCGGGCCGCGCGAAGCCGAGACTGTTCACGTCGATGAGGTCGGAGGTCTCGGTCACGGTGAGCGAGATGCGGTCGGTGACGGCCGGATCGAGCGTGATCACCCCGTCGCGGCCGACGGTGCGTTTCTGCTCGCCGGTACCGAGATCGACGACGACGCGCCGTGGCACGGCAGGGTAGCGCTCGGGTACGACGAGCCGCAGCCGCTCCACCCGTTGGGCGCGAGGGAGATGAATCACCAACTCCGGGTCGGACTTTCGTCGTTGGCTCGGAGTTGTCTCGGGTGCTGTCCAGATCGTCGCGGGGTCGCCGTCGACCGCGGCGGACGCGGTGCCGCGCGGATCCTCGACGGCCGCCGGGCCGTCCGCGGTCACCTGCCCGGGCGCCGCGAGCAGTTCCCGCAGACCGTCGCCGGGCTTGGGCCGCAACAGCATTGTCGGTTCGACCTGCGTCGGGTCCGGCACCGACAACGCCCGCGTGAGAATGCCGGGCGTCTCGGCGGCGAGGCCGAGTCCGGGGGCGCACCGGACCACGGAATCATCGGTGACACAGGCGGATCGGCCGTCGAGCTCCTGAGTCAGCAGCCACCCGGACACCGCCGTCCCGGCCGGCAGTGTCGGCAACGTGACGCGGTGACGGATCGTCAGCGGGGTGCGCGAGGACAGGTCGGTGAGCGATACCTCGCCGACGGCGAACTGGTTGCCCCCCAACCCGTCGGCGGTGGCGATCGCCCGGATCTGGATCCAGTGGGTCGGTCCGCTGGGGGCGGTCACCGTGATCGGCTTGCCCGGCTTCACGCCGTGGGCGACCGCGCTTCCGGCCTCGGTGGACACCAGGATGCCCGACACGTCCGAGCCGATCGCCTTGCGGGTGGTGACGGTGACCGCGAGATCCTCGCGCGGCCGGGTCAGGTCGATGCGCAGCCACTGGCCGACGGCGGAATCGAGGCCGCTGCTCACCCACGCCGTGTCGGGGTCGCCGTCGAAGGCTGCGGCGGGGGCGTCCGCGGGTGACGTCTGCCCCAACTGCGTTGCATCCGAAGCGGACCCGGATGCGGATACGCGCACCTCACCGGGCTCGTTGTCGAGCAGCCATTGGCCGCGGACCAGCGGCTGCGAGTCCACCGGATAGTCGGGTACCGCGTTCTGGGTGCGCCGCGGGTCGCCCTCGGCGCGGATCGCGGAGCTGTGGTCGTCGACGCGGCCGAAGTCGGTTTCGCGATCGGCCGGGGTGTCGGTGACGATGAGGCCGGGACCGGCGGCGAGTCCCGCGCTGCGGGCGTCGGCCTCGAGGACGGCCGGGCCCATCGGCGGCAGCCCGGCCCGGGCGCGCTGTTCCTGGATCGCGGCCAGCGCTTCGGGGCCGCCGGCGACCCGCGGTGCGGTGTCGGCGTCGACGAGAACCGGTCCGGTGCCGGGGAATCCATTCCCGGCGTCGACCGCGTAGATCTGGACGGCCGGCATCTTCGGGCGTAACCCGTTGTCGCGCACCACCCCAGGGACCGTCGCCGGCCCGACGTCGGGGCCGAAGACCGCGACCCGGGAGAGGCCGGGGGAGTCGTCGAGTGCCTGCTGCGCGACGAGCGGTCGCGCCGATCGCGACGTGTCGGGGTCGAGGTCGGCGCGCAGCACCACGAAGCCGATGCCCTGTTGGGCGAGCGTGGCGGCGAGGCCGGGTGAGCCGCGGCCGTCGGCGATGTCGCGTTGCACCGAGTCCAACGCCCGGATCGCGCCCGGAGGGGTGAGCGGGATGGCGTCGCGGACCGCCCACGGGTCGTCGGCGAGCGGCTGCAGGGGTTCGTCGCGGGTGAGGCCCCACAGCTGCGAGGCGAACGGTGCGCCGGGGACGACGATGCTGCGCACCGGCGCCGCCGTGCCGCTCGGATGACTGTGCGCCGACAGCCAGCGCGCCGTCGCCGACCAGTAGTCGGGGATCGCGCGGTAGCTTCCGGTGGGCGCGAGCTGACCGGTCCACAGCAGCGAACCGGCACCGATCGCGGCGACCACGACGACGATCGCCGCGGCCACCGGCCGCGACCGCTGCGGGTGGGCGAACGCCGACGCCGTCTCCTGCCTCGACGCGGTGGGCGGCAGCGGCACCCGGCCGAGGAGATGCGCGACACCGAGGACGAGTGGGATGCGGATGAACGGCTCGAACTTGTGGATGTTGCGCAACGCTGCACCGGCACCGTCGAGGAAGTCCCGGACCGGCTCGGCCACCGGTGACCCGAGTCCGCCCGCATAGCCCAGACACATCAGCAGCAGCCCGACGACGAGCACCGCGACCCACCGGCCCCGCGACGGCATATGCCGCATGCACAGCCCCGCAAGCCCCGCCGCGGCGAGGACCCCGGTGGCCAGGACGGCGGCCGGCTGGGTCACCAGCACCGCGCCCGCGACCCGCTCCGGGGAGACGAACGGGGTCCACGAACTCGTCCCGCGCAGCACCTCGGTCAGTGAGGTCCACTCCGTGGTGACCCGCGACGATTCGATGAAGTCCAGGAACGGGGGACTGACCCGCGACAGGATCAGCAGCGGCACCACCCACCAGGCGCACGCCATCGACAGCCCGAGTGCCCACCACGCGCCGAACCGCGACCAGCGGGCCATCGTCGTCGACCCGAGAAACGGTGCGTGCAGTGCCCACCACACGACCGCGACGCCGAGCGCGGCCAGGGTGGCGATCGCGTTGACCGCGCCCATCAGGGCGACCGCGGACGCCGACCGCAGGGCCGGGTGCCACAGATGCGACCACCCGTCGGGGCCGTCGTCGCGGTCGAAGACCCGCACCAGCGGTACGAGCACCCATGGCGCGAGCACCATCGGCAGCGTCTCCGACGAGATGGAACCGATGGTGGTCAGCACCCGGGGACTCAGCACGAAGATGACCCCGGCGAGCACGCGGGAACCCGGGGAGCCGATCCGCATCGCCTCCGCGAGGCGCACGACACCGACGAACCCGACGGTCAGCAGCAGCGCCCACCACGACCGCTGCACGACCCACGGTGGCACCTGCAAGAGGTCACCGAGCACGAAGAATGCGCCGTGCGGGAAGAAATAACCGTAGGCCTGGTTCTGGACCTGCCCCATCGGGGCGATCGGCGACCACAGATGTGCGGCGCGGGCCAGGAAACCGAGCGGGTCGGTCGTGAGATCGAGCTTGGTGTCCGCGGCGATCCGGCCGGGCGACTGCAGGAACGCGACGATCAGGGCGCACGACGCCGCGACGACCACACCACGACGCGACAGGTGACGCCCGTAGGTCAGTTCTCGGCTCCGCTGTCGCCCCGAGAACCGTAGTCGACCGAGCCCTGCACGAACCCGCTGTTCGGGTTGACACTGTTGACGTCGGTCGACGGAGAGGTCTCGGTGGACAGGAATCCGCCGAGGAACACGGCGCCCAGCCCCACCACGATGCCGGCCACGCCGGCCACGGCACCGGCGACGAGGCGGTTGTTGGTCATGGCGATGAAGCTACCATCCGAGCCCGATGGGGATGACCAGGCTCGGCCAACTCCGGGCGGGCGTGTGTCGCGATGACAGGGGATGCGGTCCTTGTCGGCATGGATCGGCGTAGCGCAACGGAGTAGCGTCGGGTCCACCCGGCAGACGAATCGAGGCGCCGTGCACGAGATGGCGATAACACAGAGCGTGATCGACGCCGTGTGTGAGCACTCGTCCGGCCGCCGTGTCCACGAGGTGACAGTTGAGGTCGGTGCGCTGTGTGCAGTGGAGCCCGACGCGATGAGTTTCTGCTTCTCGCTTGCCGCCGAGGGCACCGTGGCGGAGGGTGCGGTGTTGCACCTCGTCATCACGCCTGGGCGGGCGCGTTGCCGGCGATGTGGGGCGGAGGCGGTTCTCCACGACTTCATCCTGCTGTGCGGCTGCGGCAGCGCCGATCTCGATGTGATCTCGGGCCGGGAACTCCTCATCAAGTCGATGGAGGTGAGTGACGAGTGTGCGCAACCTGCGGATGCGGCGACGCTTCGGGACCGGTGATCAGTCGGCCACTTGACCATCACTCTCCCGGTTCCGACAACGAGCCAGTCCACGACCACAGCCACGTCCACGACGACAGCCACGTCCACGACGACAGCCACGTCCACGACCACAGCCACAACCACCAGGGGGTCACCGGTACGACCACCCGGACGATCAGTCTGGAACAGAAGGTGCTCGAACAGAACGACGTCATCGCGGCGCGGAACCGCGAGTGGCTCTCCACGCGTGGGATCGTCGCCCTCAACATGGCGAGTTCGCCTGGTGCAGGCAAGACCTCACTGATCGAACGGACCATCTCCGACCTCTCCGGGCAGGTGCGGGTTGGTGTCATCGAAGGAGATCAGGCCACCCTCATCGATGCGGAGCGCATCGCGGCCACGGGTTGTGATGTGGTCCAGGTCAACACGGGTGCCGGATGCCATCTCGACGCCCAGATGGTAAGCAATGCTATCGATTCCCTCGATCCGGCCCCGGGATCCCTACTGCTCGTTGAGAACGTGGGCAATCTCGTCTGCCCGGCCCTGTTCGACCTCGGTGAGCGGATGAAGATTGTGGTCATCTCGGTGACCGAGGGCACTGACAAGCCCATGAAGTACCCACACATGTTCGCGGCCGCGGGCCTGGTGCTGATCAACAAGGTCGATCTGCTGCCCTATGTCGACTTCGATGTCGACGCCTGCATGGAGCACATCCATTCGGTCAATCCCGGGGTTCGTGTCCTCACGCTTTCGGTGACCACTGGGGAAGGTGTAAACGACTGGTACACATGGATTTCGGATCAATGCGCGACATCCGTCGCCTGATCGCGTGTCTGCTGCCGGGCGTCGGGGTGTGATTGACAAGGCCAGCGCTTCGGCGTAAACCGAGTGACTAGCGTCACACAAGTGTGCCGACGGTCGACTCCGGTGACGCAAGGGGCCAGGTGCCGGGTCCCGGAGAGTGGCACTCCATGCCTGGTGAACTCGCACAGAAGGCAGAAGAAGCCCTGATCCACGTGCTGTGGATCAACGCCGGACTCAGTTGCGACGGCGACTCGGTCGCGTTGACCGCCGCGACCCAGCCCAGCGTCGAGGAGATCGCACTTGGTGCACTGCCCGGCCTGCCGAAGGTGGCGGTGCACTGGCCGTTGATCGATTTCGAATGCGGACCTGCGGGTGGCGCCGACGATTTCCTCGAATGGTTCTGGAAGGCCGACCGGGGCGAACTTGAGCCGTTTGTGCTCGTGGTCGAGGGGTCGATTCCCAACGAACAACTGCACGATGAGGGGTACTGGTGCGGTTTCGGCAACAAGCCGGGTTCGGATCAGCCGATGACCACCAGTGAGTGGCTCGACCGACTCTCGCCGAAGGCCACCGCGGTCGTCGCCGTCGGGACCTGTGCCACGTACGGTGGCATCCATGCGATGGCCGGCAATCCCACCGGCGCGATGGGTGTGCCCGACTACCTCGGTTGGGATTGGCGGAGCAAGGCCGACATCCCCATCGTGTGCGTGCCCGGATGTCCGATCCACCCGGACAACCTATCCGAGACGTTGACCTATCTGCTCTACATGGCGACCGGGCAGGCGCCGATGATCCCGCTCGACGACGCGCTGCGACCCAAGTGGCTGTTCGGGGCGACCGTGCACGAGGGCTGCGACCGGGCCGGCTACTACGAGCAAGGTGAGTTCGCAACCGAGTACGGCTCGCCGAAGTGCATCGTCAAACTCGGTTGCTGGGGCCCCGTCGTGAAGTGCAACGTGCCGAAGCGAGGGTGGATCAACGGTGTCGGTGGATGCCCGAACGTCGGCGGGATCTGCATCGGCTGCACGATGCCGGGCTTCCCGGACAAGTTCATGCCGTTCATGGACGAACCGCCGGGCGGGAAGTTCTCGTCGACGGCGTCGGGGCTGTACGGCACGGTGATCCGGACTCTGCGCGAGGTCACCGGCCGCACCGTCGACAAGGAGCCGCGGTGGCGGCACAAGGGCCCGCTGCTGGAGACCGGAGCGACCCGCACCTGGTAGGAGGACCTCTCGATGACATCGATCATCCCCGAGCCATCGCACACCAAGATCGAGCCGGACTCGCTTGTCGAAATGGCATGGGATCCGATCACCCGGATCGTGGGGAGCCTCGGCATCTACACCAAGATCGATTTCGCCAACCGTGAGGTCGTCGAGTGCCACAGCACCTCGTCGATCTTCCGCGGCTATTCGATCTTCATGCGCGGCAAGGACCCTCGTGACGCGCACTTCATCACGAGCCGGATCTGCGGTATCTGCGGCGACAACCACGCGACCTGCTCCTGCTACGCGCAGAACATGGCCTACGGCGTGCAGCCGCCGCATCTGGGCGAGTGGATAGTCAACCTCGGCGAGGCCGCCGAATACATGTTCGACCACAACATCTTCCAGGAGAACCTCGTCGGGGTGGACTTCTGCGAGAAGATGGTCGCCGAGACCAATCCGGGTGTCCTGGCCAAGGCCGAGAACACCGAGGCGCCGCACGCCGGCGACCACGGATACCGCACCATCGCCGACATCATGCGTGCCCTCAACCCGTTCACCGGCGAGTTCTACCGAGAAGCCCTGCAGGTCAGTCGGTACACGCGAGAGATGTTCTGCCTCATGGAGGGTCGTCACGTGCATCCGTCGACCCTCTATCCGGGCGGCGTCGGCACCGTGGCGACCATCCAGCTGATGACCGACTACATGACGCGCCTGATGCGATACGTGGAGTTCATGAAGAAGGTCGTGCCGATGCACGACGACCTGTTCGACTTCTTCTACGAGGCGCTCCCCGGCTACGACAAGGTGGGCCTGCGACGCACCCTGCTGGGATGCTGGGGGTCCTTCCAGGATCCGGAGGTCTGCAACTTCTCCTACCGGGACATGGAGGACTGGGGGCGGCGGATGTTCGTGACGCCGGGAGTCGTGGTCGACGGCAAGCTGGTGACCACGTCGCTGGTCGACATCAATCTCGGTATCCGAATCCTGCTGGGCAGCTCCTACTACGAGGACTGGACCGACCAGGAGATGTTCGTCAAGACCGACCCGCTGGGCAATCCGGTCGATCGGCGTCACCCGTGGAACCAGCACACCAACCCCAAGCCGGCCAAGCGCGACATGGACGACAAGTACAGCTGGGTCATGTCGCCGCGCTGGTTCGACGGCACCGACCATCTCGCGCTCGACACCGGAGGAGGGCCACTCGCACGGCTGTGGTCGACGGCCCTCGCCGGGCTCGTCGACGTGGGCTACGTGCAGGCCACCGGGCACAGCGTCAAGATCAACCTCCCGAAGACCGCGCTCAAGGGTCCGGCCGAACTCGAATGGAAGATCCCGGCGGCCGGCAGCAACACCATCGAACGCAACCGTGCCCGCACGTACTTCCAGGCCTATGCCGCGGCGTGTGCACTGCACTTCGCGGAGAAGGCCCTCGTCGAGATCCGGGCCGGCCGCACCAAGACATGGGAGCGGTTCGAGGTCCCCGACGAGGGCATCGGCTGCGGATTCACCGAGGCCGTCCGTGGTGTCCTGTCGCACCACATGGTCATCCGTGACGGCAAGATCGCCAACTACCATCCCTACCCGCCGACCCCGTGGAACGCCAACCCGCGCGACAGCTTCGGGACGCCGGGACCATATGAGGATGCGGTACAGGGGCAACCGATCTTCGAGGAGAACGATCGCGACAATTTCAAGGGTATCGACATCATGCGCACCGTCCGCAGTTTCGATCCCTGTCTGCCCTGCGGCGTGCACATGTACCTGGGGCAGGGTCAGACCCTGGAGAAGCTGCACTCGCCCACGCAGGCGCTCACCGGCGAATGACCGACCGGCACCGCGGGACACGAGTACCGGACACGATGGAGGAGCCGGGGGCGACGGAAGGGGTGGCGATGCCGGACCGATCGACCCACGACGTCGACGACGGGCGGTGGCGCGCTGCGGGAGACCGGATCGAAACGCTGCTCGACGCTTCCTCGGTCAACGGTGCGGCGGCCCGGGACCGGGCCGAGGCCCTGGTCCGCGAGGTCGCCGAGCTCTACGGCGCCGGACTGGAACGCATTGTCGCCCTTCTCGATCCGCAGGTCACCGAAGCACTTGTCGCCGACGAGCTGCTGGCGAGTCTGCTCCTCGTGCACGGGCTCCATCCCCACGACGTGCGCACCCGGGTCGAGTCCGCCATCGACCGGGTGCGGCCCTACCTCGGTTCGCACGGAGGGGATGTGGCGGTCGTCGGCGTCTCCGACGGCGTCGTCCGCCTCGAACTGTCCGGGAGTTGCCGCACCTGCCCCTCGTCGTCGGTGACGCTGGAACTCGCTGTGGAAGAGGCGGTCAGGGCGGCCGCGCCGGAGGTGTCCGCGATCGAGGTGGTCACCGCCGACCGTGCGCCGTCGGGTCTGATCGCGGCCGACAGCCTGTTCGACACCGTCCACTCCCGCAGCGGGACCCGGGGCAGCTGGGAACCGGTTCCGCAGGTGGCCGATCTGGAATCCGGTGACGTCGGCGGGTTCTCGGTCGGGGGCGTGCCGATCTTCGTGTGCCGGCTCGGTGACGACTGGTACGCCTACCACGACCGGTGCCCGAACTGCGGTCATTCCCTCGCCGGCGTCGTGGTGGAGGTGGACGGAGACGCGCCGGACGGAACGGCGATCCTCTCCTGCCCGACCTGTGCCACCCGCTACGACGCGGTCCACGCGGGTCGGGGCCTCGACGGCGACGCGCACCTCGACCCGCTGCCCCTGCTCACCCGCGACGGCTCACCGGTGATCGCGGTCCCTGCGGGAGCGGTGCGATGACCAGCGCGTTCGAGGTGATCCGCCGGATCACCAATGCGACACCGGCGCCTGCGGCCGACGAGCGGTGCGACATGTGCGACGAGCCGATCGGCGGCGACCACCCGCACGTGGTCAACATGGAGGGCAGAACACTGATGTGCGTCTGCCGCGGGTGCTACCTGTTGTTCACCGATCGTGATGCGACACTTCGCTATCGGGCCGTCCCGGATCGGTTCCTGTCCTTCCCAGACGACACGATCACCGCCGTGGACTGGGATGCCCTGGAGATCCCGGTGAACCTCGCCTTCGTATTCCGCAACTCCGCACTCGGCCGGATGGTCGCGTTCTATCCCGGGCCGGCCGGTGCCATCGAGTCGGATCTCTCCCTCACGGCGTGGCGCTCACTCGTCGAGCGCCGGCCGGTGCTGGACGATCTGGCAGACGACGTCGAGGCCCTCCTGATCCGGCTGCCGGACCGCACCGACCACGCGCGGACCGGAGGTCCGGCCACAGAGGTGCTGTTGCTGCCGATCGATGTCTGTTACGAATTCGTCGCGCAGGTGCGGCTGCGCTGGCGCGGATTCGACGGTGGTTCGGACGTGAAGGCCTATGTCGACGAGTTCTTCACGGCGATGACGGCGCGGGCACGCCCGGCGGGTGCGCGATGACCGACACCGCCGCACCGGGATTCGAGGTCATCGGCGTGCGCCCCGAACCGTATTGTGTGAGTCCGACTCTCGTCGCGCAGACCCGCATCACGATGCCCGACGACACCGGCGCCCGCGCGATCGCCCTGCGCGCCCAGGTACGCATCGAGCCGGCCCGTCGGGACTACGGCGATGCCGAGGCGGACGGGCTCGTCGACATCTTCGGCAGCCGCGACCGCTGGGCCGACACCCAACGCACCTTCCTGTGGATGCACGCGAGCACGATGGTGCCCGGCTTCCGGGGACACCGCGACGTGGACCTGCCGTTGCCGTGCACCTACGACTTCGAGGTGACCGCCTCGCGATACCTGCATGCACTCCGCGGCGGCACGGTGCCGGTGGTGTTCCTGTTCAGCGGAACGGTGTTCGCCGAAGGGCCGACGGGCTTCTCGGTCCAGCAGATCCCGTGGGATCGCGAGAGCCGATACGACCTACCGGTCGCGGTGTGGCGCGACCTGATGGCGACGTCGTTCCCCGGCGCCGGATGGCTGCGTCTGCGCGAGGACACCCTGGCCGCCCTCTCCGACTACAAGTCGGCGCACGGCCTGCTGGGATATGACGACGCGGTGAGTGCATTGCTGCACGGCGCGGAGGTGACCCGATGACGATCCACGATGTCGCGACCGTCGCCGATGCCGTGCTCTACGAGGGCTATCTGCTCTACCCGTACCGATCGACCGCGACGAAGAACCAGTCGCGCTGGCAGTTCGGCGTGCTGGGTCCACCCGGCGCCGTCGAGGCCGGGATCGGTGAGGACCCGTCGATCTCCGCGCAGATCCTGGTGCGTGGCACCGCCGCCACCGTCGCGCTGACCGTCCGGTTCCTGCACCTGCAGCACCGGGTGGTCCGTGACGCGCAATCCCGGCCGGTCGACGAACTCGTCGTCGACGCTCGGCGGTACGTCAGCTGGGACGAGGCCGTCGCCTGCGAGGTACCGGTCGGACCGTTCGCGCTGGGGGAACTGCTGCCCACCGAGGTGTCCCGGCCGGTCGACGTCGACTCCGCCGAGTCGGTCGAGGATTTCGGCGCCGGCAGCCTGCTGCGGACACGGGTGGCGCTGCACGGACAGCTCACGGTCTCCGCCGACGGGGACGGTGACATCGCCCGGCTCACGGTCACCGTGACCAACACCGGATCCGCGGCCACCGACGCCGACGACGCGATTTCGCGCTCGTTCATCGGTGCGCACGTGATCGCCGAGGTACGCGACGGCACCTTCGTGTCCCTCATCGACCCGCCCGACGAGTTTGCCGAGGCGGCCCGTCGATGTGAGCACCACCGGGCGTTCCCGGTCCTGGCGGGACCACCGGACGACGACCACACGGTGCTCATCTCGCCGATCATCCTCTACGACCATCCGGAGGTCGCCGACCAGAGTCAGGTGGAGTTGTTCGACTCGACGGAGATCGACGAGATCCTCACGCTGCGGGTGATGACCATGACCGACGAGGAGAAGGAACAGGCCCGCGCGACGGACGCGCGGGCCGCGGCGATCATCGATCGGTGCGAGGTGTTGTCGCCGGAGTCGATGGCGCGGCTGCACGGCGTCCTGCGCGACCCGCATCTGCCCGGATCGATCGCGACCCAGACCCCGGGTGCGCCGGCCCGGCTGGTGCCGGAGATCCCCGACGGAACGAACTGGTGGGACCCTGCCGCCGATCTCGCCGTCGAGCCGATGTCGGATGCGGTCGTGGTCGACGGGGTCGCGGTCCGCCGCGGAAGCCGGGTGCGGCTGCGTCCGTCCCGCCGGGCCGACGCCCACGATCTGTTCTTCGCCGGGATGACCGCCCGCGTGATGACGGTGCACGCCGACGTCGACGGTCAGACGCACGTCGGCGTCGTCATCGAGGACGATCCAGCCGCCGAGCTCCACGAATCCTATGGGCGCTACTACTATTTCGCGCCCGACGAGGTCGAGCCTCTCGACAGCCCGTGAGGCAGGGAAGGAATCCATCATGCGCAGAATCGGACAACTCGCGACCCTTGTGGCAGTCGCGACGGTGGTGGCCGTGGTGATCATCGGCATCCGGTCGGTTCCCGATGTCCAGCGGTATCTGCGGATGCGCCGTATGTGAGATGACGGCCGCCGCTGCGCCGACCACGACCGTGCTGGTCGCCGGTATCGGCAACATCTTTCGCCGCGACGACGGTTTCGGACCCGAGGTGGCCCGCCGCCTCACGCCGCCCACCGAGTCGGTCCGCGTCGTCGATTACGGCATCCGGGGCATGCATCTCGCCTACGACCTGCTCGAGCCGTGGGATGCGCTGGTGCTCGTGGACGCGATACCCGATCGGGGTGCACCCGGACAGGTGGAGGTCATGACGATCGACACGGGCTCCACGGGTGGTGTCGTCGGGCAGCTGGCCGGTCTCGACGGGCACGGTATGGATCCGATGTCGGTCATCGCCGGGGTGAAGACGTTGGGCGGCACCCTTCCACTCACGTATGTGGTGGGCTGTCAGGCGCACAGCATCGATGACGGGATCGGGCTCTCCGCCCCGGTCGCCGCCGCGGTGGAACCCGCCGTCGAGGCCGTCCGCGATCTCCTCGATCGACTGACGCACGGGCCGCGGGGGTGACCGGGCGATGTGTCTGGGAATCCCGGGGCAGGTGGTGAGGGTCCTCGACGGCTACGGCGGCCAGATCGCCCTCGTCGACGTCGAAGGTGAACACCGTAAGGTCAACATCGGGATGCTCGAGGGGGATTGTGAACTCGGCAGCGGTGACTGGATCATCATCCACATGGGGTTCGCCGTGGATAAGACCGACGCCGACGGCGCGCGCGAGGCGTTGGCCGGTCTGCGGTTGATGGGGCGGGACGAGACCGCATGAGTGCGGGTCGGGTGCGGCGCCGGCTGGTGATCACCGGCCTGGTCCAGGGCGTCGGTTTCCGGCCCTTCGTGTATGCGACCGCCGCCGAGCTGGCGCTGACCGGGGGAGTGCGCAACGATTCGTCCGGCGTCGTCATCGAGATCGAGGGGACGGCATCGGCCGCGGCGGAGTTCTCCGATCGGGTCCGCCATCGGCCGCCTGCCTTGGCGGTGGTGGAGGACATCGTGGAGACACCGCTCCGGCTTCGTGGCGGAACCGGTTTCACCATCGACGACTCCACCCACGGTACGCACGGGCGCACCCTGGTCTCACCGGACGTGGCGATCTGTGCCGACTGTCGCGCCGAACTGCGTGACCCCGCCGACCGACGTCACCGCCACCCGTTCATCAGCTGTACCAACTGCGGCCCGCGGTTCACCATCGTCGAGCGGATGCCCTACGACCGGACGAACACCTCGATGGCGGACTTCCCGATGTGTCCGAGATGTGCCGCTGAATACTCGGATCCGGGTGATCGGCGCTTCCACGCGCAGACCGTCTCGTGCCACGACTGTGGACCGGTGATCTCCTACGACGGACCGGATGCAGAGGACCGCGATCCCCTGACCGCAGCCCGAGCCCTGCTCGACCGGGGCGGGATACTCGCGGTGAAGGGAATCGGCGGGTATCACCTGGCCTGCGACGCGAACAACGAGCGGGCGGTGGCGACCCTCCGCAGACGAAAGAGGCGAGGAGACAAGCCGTTCGCGGTGATGGTCGCCGGCCTCGAGACGGCGCGGGGGCTGGTCGCGACCGATGCGGCGGCGGATCGCCTGCTGTGCAGCCCGCACGCGCCCATCGTGATCGGGCCCCGCTCCGGCGCACCGGTCGCCGCATCGGTGGCACCGGGTAACCCGGACCTCGGTGTGATGCTCGCCTACACCCCGCTACACCTGCTGCTCTTCGGCCTCGAGGAGGATCACCCCGGGCCGCAGGAGCTCGTGATGACATCGGGAAACCTTGGTGGAGAACCGATCTGCTATCAGCCCGAACAAGCACGCGAGCGTCTCGCGCAGATCGCGGACGGGTTTCTCGACCACGACCGGCGTATCGTCGTGCCCTGCGACGACTCGGTCCTCCGTGTCGTGGACGGGGCGACGATGCCGATCCGCCGGTCGCGAGGCTACGCCCCGATGCCGCTCGTCCTGCCCGCTCCCGCACCTCCGATGATGGCTACCGGTGCCGACCTGAAGAACACCTGTGCCGTCGCGCACGGCCGCTATGCCTGGCTGAGCCAACACATCGGGGACATGGACGATCTGGCCACGCTCAACGCCTTCGACGCCGCCGAGCGTCACCTCGAGGCGGTGACGGGTGTGACCCCGGAACTGCTGGCCGTCGATGCCCACCCCGGCTACCGGTCGGCCGCCTGGGCCCGGCGCACCGCCGCGGGGCGTGAGGTCCGTTCCGTCCATCACCACCATGCGCACGTCGCCGCGGTGATGGGCGAGCACGGCATCGATCCGAGCGAGAGCGTGCTGGGGATCGCTTTCGACGGCACCGGTTACGGCACCGACCGCGCCATCTGGGGTGGCGAGATCATGCACTGCCGCTACAAGTCGTGTCAGCGGCTGGCGCACCTGAGCTATGTGCCGCTGGCCGGTGGCGACGTCAGCGTGACCCGTCCGTACCGGATGGCACTGGCACATCTGTGGTCTGCCGGCATCGAGTGGTCGCCCCGACTGCCTGCGGTCGCGGCCTGCCCCGAGAGTGAACGACGTGCGCTGGCCCATCAGCTCGACACCGGGTTGGGTTGTGTGCCGACATCGAGCATGGGCCGGCTGTTCGACGCGATCTCCGCGCTCATCGGAATCCGTCAGATCATCGACTACGAGGCGCAGGCCGCGATCGAACTCGAGTCCGTGTCGCGCGGCATCGATTGTGCCGGAGAACATTACCGATTCGGCCTCGCCACCGACAACGACACCCCGGCCACGGTCATCGACCCCGCTCCCGTGCTGGGCGCGGCGGTGGCCGATCTCGGGGCGGGGGTCGCCCCGGGCACGATCGGTGCCCGTTTTCACGTCGCGGTCGCCGCGATGGTGCGCGACTGCGTGCTCCGCTTCGCCGAACTGTCGGACACCGTGGCCCTGACCGGGGGAGTATTCCAGAATGCGCTGTTGTTCGGCATGACCCGGAAGCTGCTGGCCGACGCCGGGTTCGAGGTGATCGCCCATCGACTGGTCCCGCCGAATGACGGTGGCGTGGCGTTCGGGCAACTGCTCGTGGCAAGTTCGGGGTGAGTGGAGGAGGAGACGATGTGCCTTGCGGTACCGGGCCGGATCGTGTCCATCGATGGCGACGGTGACCCGATCATGTCGGTGGTCGACTTCGGTGGTCTGCGCAAAGATGTCTGCCTGCAGTTCATTCCGGATGCGGCGATCGGCGAGTACGTCATGGTGCACGTCGGCTTCGCCATTCAGCGCCTCGACGAGGAGTCCGCGCTGGCCACCCTCGCCGAGTTCGAGCACCTCGGTGTGTTGTCCGAGGAGTTCGCCGACCCACTGGCCGATCGCGGAGACGATGAGGTGGCACGATGAAGTATCTCGACGAGTTCAGCGATCCGACACTCGCGGCCACGCTGGTCGATCAGATCCGCGATGCCACCGATCACCGCTGGGCGATCATGGAGGTCTGTGGTGGACAGACACATTCGATCGTCCGACACGGGATAGACCAGTTGCTGCCCGACCAGATCGAGATGATCCACGGTCCCGGTTGCCCGGTGTGCGTGACACCGTTGGAGGTGATCGACAAGGCGCTGGAGATCGCGGCGACGCCCGGCGTCATCTTCTGCTCGTTCGGGGATATGTTGCGGGTGCCCGGAACACATCGAGATCTGTTCGCGGTGAAGGGAGCCGGTGGTGACGTGCGGGTGGTGTACTCGCCGCTGGACGCGCTGAAGCTCGCGAAGGCCAACCCGGACCGTGAGGTCGTGTTCTTCGGGATCGGCTTCGAGACGACCGCGCCGGCGAACGCGATGACCGTGTACCAGGCCAGGCGACAGGGGATCACCAATTTCTCGATGCTGGTCTCGCATGTGCTGGTACCGCCCGCGATCGCGGCCATCATGGAGTCGCCGACCTGCCGGGTACAGGCGTTCCTCGCCGCCGGTCACGTCTGCGCCGTGATGGGTGTCGGCGAGTATCCGCCTTTGGCGCGACGGTATCGGGTCCCCATCGTCGTCACCGGATTCGAACCCCTCGACATCCTCGAGGGCATCCGGCGCACCGTGCTCCAACTCGAGGCCGGACGTCACGAGGTCGAGAATGCCTACCCACGCGCCGTCCCGGCCGAGGGTAACCCGGCGGCGAAGGCCCTGCTGGCCGAGGTCTTCGAGGTCACCGACCGGGTGTGGCGGGGTATCGGGATGATTCCCGGCAGCGGCTGGCGTCTCGCGCCGGCATACCGGGAATTCGACGCGGAGTTCCGTTTCCACGTCGACAACCTGCACGCCGAGGAGTCGTCGATCTGCCGATCCGGGGAGGTGCTGCAGGGGATGCTCAAGCCGCACGACTGTGCCGCCTTCGGGAAGGAATGCACACCGCGACATCCGTTGGGCGCCACGATGGTCTCCTCGGAGGGTGCGTGTGCGGCCTACTACCTCTACCGTCGTCTCGAACTGGCCGGCGATACCAGATCCGAGGCGGCCTCGCATGGCTGAAGATGTGGGCCGCAGGGCCGTCATCGACATGGAGAGCTGGGTCTGTCCGGTACCGCTGCGCGATTCGCCGAACGTGGTCATGGGGCACGGCGGCGGTGGCGCGATGTCGCAGCAGCTGATCGAGCACCTGTTCCTGCCGTCGTTCGGGGCGGCCGCCGACGCGAACATGGGGGACTCGGCGGTGCTCGACCTGGGCGGCCTGCGTCTGGCGTTCTCCACGGACTCGTTCGTCGTGCGGCCCCCGGAGTTCCCGGGCGGCTCGATCGGCGACCTCGCCGTCAACGGCACGGTCAACGACCTCGCCATGGTCGGCGCCCGGCCGACCGCGCTGTCGACCGCATTCATCATCGAGGAAGGCACCCCGCTCGTGGAGGTCGCCCGGGCGGCCGAGGCGATGGGGGCCGCCGCGCTGGCCGCGGGCGTCCGGCTGGTGACCGGCGACACCAAGGTGGTCGACGCCGGGAGCGGTGACGGGATCTACATCAACACCGCCGGGGTCGGGGTCGTCGCGCCCGCCGTCGACATCGGGCCCCGGCGTGCGCAGGTCGGCGACGCCGTGCTGGTCAGCGGCGACATCGGCGTGCACGGTGTGGCGGTGATGAGCTGCCGTGAGGGACTCGAGTTCGCCACGTCGGTGCGCAGCGACACCGCGCCGCTGACCGATCTCGTCGCCGCGATGATCCGGAGCGGAGCCGACATCCACACCCTTCGCGACCCCACCCGCGGGGGACTGGCGGCCAGCCTGAACGAGATCGCCGCGGCCGCCGACGTCGGCGTGGCGCTGCAGGAGAGTTTGATCCCCATCCCCGCGGGGGTCCGCGACGCGTGCGGGGTGTTGGGACTCGACCCGATGTACGTGGCCAACGAGGGCAAGCTGGTGGCCTTCGTGGCCGGCGGGGACGCCGAGGCGGTCCTGGAGGTCATGCGTGCGCATCCGTTGGGTGCCGGAGCCGCGATCATCGGCACCTGTGTGCCCGACCACCGGGGGATGGTGGTCGCCCGCACCGCCCTGGGCGGCACCCGCGTGGTGGACATGCCCGCGGGCGAGCAACTGCCGCGCATATGTTGACAACGCGATCCGGCGACGACCCGGATCGCCCCGGCTTCGCCGACGGAGTCCGGGACTTCGCGCGATATGCCTTCGCGCCCAACGAACTCGGCTATTGCGGTCCCGACGACTTCGTCGAACTGATGGCCGGGGACCCGCACCGGCTCGCGGAGCGTGCGCACGAGTTCGAAGGTGCCTGGACCTACCTCGTGACGCTCGCCGATGCGCTCGATGACCGGGTTCCGTTGGATCCGGAGGTGGTGCACGCCTACTGGGTCGGCAGTGACCTCCTCGGACAAGTGGATTCGCGCGTACTGATCGGCAACCTGCGGCGGCGGTTCCGCGGCCCGGCCACCGGACTGCTGCCTGCGATCACCGCCGACGACGACCCACCCGCCCACCACAATTTCCATGTGCTCGCGGTCTACCCGTGGATCACGATGCTGGGCGTGGACACGAGGACCCCGCTGTCGATCCTGCAGAGTTGCTGCATCCGCCCCGGCCGGGTCGAGCGGGTCGCGGGAGACGTCGTCGACGTCTCGTGCCGAGAAATGTCGTTCGACGGAACTGGCATCGGATGGGGTGACGCGGCGACGGTTTCCGCACGCTGGCGCCTGCCAGGCCTTGAGATGGTGTCCAAACCAGTTGTCGGAGAGCATGTTTCGCTGCACTGGGATTGGGTGTGCGGCATCCTCGGGTCGTCGGACCTGGCGCAGTTGGAGGCAGCGACGCAGCGTGTCCTCGATATCGTAAACGCCCGTCTGTCGGGAGCGTGACTACGGTGTGACCGGCGGTCGCTGCTCGCATTTGGCCGGCACGACGAACACCGGCCGGTTGCAGTGTTTGAGGACACTCTCGGCGACGCTCGAGTGCAGCAGCGCCTTGAGGCCGGATTCGCCGCGTGTCCCGGTGACGAGCAGGTCCACATCCAGCGCGTCGGCGGCCGCGACGAGAGCACCCCACACCGTGGACTCCACCTCCACGAGGGAGCCCTTGGCCGTCAGCCCGACCGACGTCGCGAGACTCACGCCGCCCTCGTTGACGGCGGCGGCCTCGTCGCGGAGGGCTTCGTCGACACCGGACTCGAGGCGGGTGTCGACGAACGGCTGCATCCCTCCCGACAACGCCGACAACCGGGTCGGCGACATCCCGCCGGGTTCCCACGCGGTCACCACGTAGGCGGTCCGGGCGCGCAGGAACCGTCCCGCGTATCGGATGGCGCGATCGGCGTTCGGGGAGCCATCGTAGGCGATCATGAGTGTCTGCTGGTTGCCCCGCGATGTCGGGGCGGATGCGGCCGCGGGGGCAGCGAGTGTCGAAACGCCGTCGGAAGCGGCTCGCTGCGAGGTGGACCTGGCGTCCATGGGCCAAGGTTACATGCCAGACTCGTCGCATGGGCATACCTCGGACTCCCCGTCATCGGCCGCGTGTCGCGCTCGTGCTGGTCCTCGTCGCGTCGATGGTGCTGGCGGGCGCGTGTGCGACCCGCGAGTCGTCCGACGCCGCCGCCACATCGAGCTCGGGCCGCACCTCGGCGTACGCGTCCACCGCGTCGTCGAGCATGGTGGTGCAGCCCGTATCGGCTTGCGGCACAGCGCAACTCGCCACGATGACGCTGCGCCAGAAGCTGGCCCAGCTGATCGTCGTCGGGGTCACCGGCACCGCCGACGCCCAGTCGATCGTCAACCGGGAACACATCGGCGGGATCTTCGTCGGGAGCTGGACCGACAAGTCGATCCTGACCAGCGGTGCGGCCGCCCGTATCTCGCGCGGCAGCCGAATCCCGTTGATGGTGACCGTGGATCAGGAAGGTGGACGGGTCTCGCGGTTGTCGGCTCTGGGTATCGACAGCCCGTCGGCGCGCACGCTCGCCCAGACGAAGACACCCGCTCAGGTCCGGGCCCTCGCCGCCGGGATCGGACGTCAGTTGCGCCAACTCGGTGTCACGGTCGATTTCGCCCCCGACGCCGACGTCAGCAACGAGTCCGCCGGTGAGGTGATCGGCGACCGCTCGTTCAGTAACGACCCGCAGGTGGTCACGCGCTACGCCGGCGCGTTCGCGGCGGGCCTGCAGGATGCCGGGATCACTCCCGTCTACAAGCATTTCCCGGGGCACGGCCACGGGTCGGGTGACTCCCACCTCGGTGTCGTCGTGACACCGCCGTTGTCGACGCTGCAGACCAGCGACCTGGTGCCCTACCGGACGTTGCTGGCCAATCCGGGCAACGCCGCGGTGATGGTCGGACACCTGATCGTGCCCGGACTCACCGGACCGGAAACCCCGGCGAGTATCAGCCCCAGTGCGATGCGCATGTTGCGGACCGGCCGCGGCTACGGTGGGCCGGCCTTCAACGGCGTGGTCTTCACCGACGACCTGTCCGGTATGGCTGCCATCAGTGCCCGCTATCCGATCGAACAGGCCGCCCCGATGGCGATCCGGGCCGGCGCAGACGTCGCGCTCTGGTTGTCCACCGATCGGGTGCCGGCGGTTCTCGACGCCCTCGAGCGTGACGTCGCCGCGAACCGGCTCACCGTGGCGCGGGTGGACACCTCGGTGGTGCGCATCCTGCGGTCGAAGGGTGTCCTGCGGTGCTGACGAGGGTGGCCGTGCTCACAGCAGATCGGGGTCGGTCTGGTGGTGGATCGCGCGCAGGGTCTTGATGGCCTCCGCCACCCGACGTGACCGGGCCCGATGCGGAATCGTCACGGCGATGGCGGGATTGTCCTCCATGCCGGCGACCGGACGGTAGGCGACGTCGAGGCCTTCGAAAGACTGCACACCTGGATGCGGTACCGCGTTGACCAGCGAAAACCCCAGCCCCCGCGCCACCAGCGCGCGGATGGTCTCGGCGCTCGACGAGCGCCACCGCACCTCGACGTCGAGACCCCGGGAGTGGATGCGGTCGAGGAGCAGTTCGGCGGTGGGCGGTATGTCCAGGAAGATCGCAGGCAGGCGGACCAGTTCGGCCAGTTGCACCTCGTCGGCTCGCGCCAGTGGGGAGTCGGCGGGCAGCATGGCGTGTAGCCGCACGCTGCCCAGGCGGTGGGTGACGAGCTCATGCCGTTCCAGCTGGCGCGAGTAGAGCATCGCCACGTCGAGACGGCCGGTGGCGACGAGGTCCTGCAGGCGTCGGGGAGTCTCCTCTGCGAGTTCGAGATCGACTCGCGGCCAGTGCTTCTCGAAATGGGCGACCAATCCGGGGAGCATGCGCGGACTGGCTGTGTGTAGACATCCGACCGACAGCGGCCCACGCAGATCTGAGCCGCTCTCGTCGACGGAGTCGACCGCGTCGTCGACCGCGGTCAGGATCGCGCGTGCCCGGGCGGCGAACTCTTCGCCGGCCGACGTGGGGCGTGCGCGTCGGGCCGGTCCACGGGCGAGGAGGACCGTGCCGAGACTCTTCTCGAGCTGCGACAACGACGCCGACACGGTTGCCTGCGACACGTGGGCCGCCGCCGCGCCGGCGCTCACCGAACCGTGGTCGAGCACCGCGATCAAGTACTCCATCTGGCGCAGTGTGACCTCATTCATAGCCTCAGTCTATGTTAGTCGTAAGATATTCTTGCTTTTCCTCTCTTTGTGGTTCGGAGCACACTCATCAGTGAGAGTTAATCCAGGTCATAGAGGAGGACCGAATGCATTCGTCCAGCACCAAGACCGGTGGTACCAGGGTGATCACCCTCGGAACGACCGGTGGCCCGCGCTGGTGGAAGGGTGACTCCAAGGATCGCGCCGGCATCGCCACCGCAGTCGCCGTCGGAGACCGCTTCTATCTGGTGGACGCCGGGCATGGCGTCGGGCGACGTATCCGCCAGGCGGGTCTCGAACTCGCCGACCTCGGCGGCGTCTTCCTGACCCACCTTCACTCCGATCACACCATCGATCTGCCGTCGCTGCTCGTGTTCGGCATGCACGAGCTGCAGAGCCGCGGGAACGACCCGGTCCGGCTGTTCGGCCCCGGAGACCGCGGCGCCCTGCCGCCGATCTCTCCGCACGCGACCACGATTCCGCAACCGGTGGCCCCGGATAATCCGACACCGGGCACCGTCGACATGGCTGCGTCCATCGTGCGTGCCTTCGCCACCGACCTCAACGACCGTTGGCTGGACTCGCTGCGTCTGCCCCCGACGGAACTGTTCGAGGTGAGCGACATCGCTATCCCGACCGACATCGGGTACCACCCGAACGAGAACCCGACGCCGGCGATGGACCCGTTCGTGGTGTTCGAGGACGACCGGGTCCAGGTGACCGCCATCCTCGTCGAGCACCCGCCGGTCGCACCCGCATTCGCGTTCCGCTTCGACTCCGACAGCGGCTCGGTCACCATCTCCGGCGACACCTGCGAGACCGACAACATGGTGACCCTGGCGCGCGACACCGACCTGTTGCTGCACGAGGCGATCGATTTCGAATGGGTCGATGGGCTCTACGGCCATCGCGTCGACGATGAGGGCCGCGCGTCGCGGGCACATCACTACAAGTCCCACACCTCGGTCGAGGGTGCGTGCCGGATCGCCGAGCGCGCCGGGGCTCGTCGACTGGCGGTGCACCATCTGGTGCCCGGTTCGGCCGATCCCGCGGTGTGGGCTCGCGGCAACGACCTGATGCCCGGACGATTCCTCGTACCCGACGATCTCGATGTCATCGAACCACGCCAAGGCGGCGCCCGCCTCCCCCTGTTCGCCGACTCCGTAACGGCCTGAAGGAAACATGATGACCAAGACACACCACGACAATCCTGCATCGGGTTCCGGCCGCCAGGTGTCGCTGAACACAGCGGAGATGCGCCGGATCCTCGGGTCGAGTTTCATCGGCTCGGCGATCGAGTTCTATGACTTCATCCTGTACGCGACCGCGTCGTCGATCGTGTTCCCCAAACTGTTCTTCACCGATCTCGGGCCCGGCCTGGGCTTGGTCGCGGCGTTCGCGACCCTGGCCGCGGGATACTTCGCCCGGCCGCTCGGCGGCGTCATCTTCGGTCACTTCGGTGACCGGTACGGACGTAAGAAGGCGCTGGTGGTCTCCATGCTGGTCATGGGCGGCGTCACGGTGGCCATCGGCCTGATGCCCGCGACTGCGAAGATCGGGATCATCGCACCCGTGGCGCTGTTGATCCTGCGGATTCTGCAGGGGATCGCGGTCGGTGGTGAATGGGGTGGTGCCGCACTCATGGCGGTCGAGCACGCGCCCAAGAACCGGCGGGGCTTCGCTGCGGCGTTCGCGAACGCCGGCGGACCGGCCGGGGCCGTGCTCGCCACGCTCGTGCTGTCGCTGATGACCGTGCTCACCGGATCTCAGTTTGCCGTGTGGGGCTGGCGGATTCCGTTCGTCCTGTCTGCCCTGCTCATCGTGGTCGGCCTCGTGGTCCGCCTCAAGGTGTCCGAGACACCGGCGTTCCAGGCGCTGCAGAAGGCCAGCGATGAGCGACGTATGCCGATCGTGGATGTTCTGCGCAACCACCGCGGTGCGGTGATGGCCGCGTTGCTGGTGACCATCAGCGTCTACACGACGCAGGCCATCGTCACGGTGTGGGGTGTTGCGATGGCGGTCGAGGCCGGCGAGGACAAGACGGCCATCCTGAACTGGAAAGCCACTGCCGCGGTGGTGACAGTGATTGTCACGTTCGCATCGGCGCGGGTCAGTGACCGTGTGGGACAACGTCGGGCGCTGGTCTTCGGGTGTTCGGTGGCCGCCGTGTCGGCGATCCCGCTGACGTTCATGATCGGTAGCGGCAGCCTGGGCCACTATGCCGTGGCGATCATGCTGGGCAACGGTGTGGTGCAGGGCCTGATCTACGGGCCCATCGCGGCATACGTCACCTCGCTCTTCCCGGCCGACGTCCGATACACCGGTGCCTCGATCGGATACCAGGGCGCAGCTGCGCTGGGCGCCGGTGTCACCCCGGTGGTCGCCTCGGCTCTGGTCCTGCTGCCCGGCGGTCTGTTGTGGGTCGGTACGGCCTGGGCCGCAATGGCAGTGGTCAGTGCGACCGTTGCCGCCCGCTATCGCCGGCACACCGTCGAGGAGGCCGCGCCGGTAACCGAGTTATCCGCCGCATCCACCGCGATCGCGGCGACGCGATGAGCATCGACGCGATGCCAGAGCAGCCGACCCCGTCCGCTGTCGCCGACCTCACGGCGACAGCGGACGGGGGCTCTCCGGCGGAAGACGCGCGGGGCGACCTGGCCCGGCGCGTCTTTCCGGGCGGAAGCGACCCGGATCCGCGGTTCACACTCGCCAACGAACGAACGTTTCTCGCCTGGATCCGCACGGCACTGGCGTTCGTCGCGGCAGGCGTCGCGCTCGAGGCGTTCGCGCTGGGTGGCCTCTCTCCGGCCACCCGGAAGGCGGTAGCGGTCGTGCTGATCGTCACCGGTATGCTCGCTGCCGCCGGCGCGGGGTGGCATTGGTGGCGTGCAGAAACCGCAATGCGACGAGGAAGGCCGCTTCCGCTCCCGGCGATCGTGCCACTGATCGCGATTGCGGCGACGGCAGGAGCGGCCGTCGCGACCATCCTGGTTCTCACCGCATGATCTGGAGTACCCGGTCCGACGTCCGGACCCCGCCGTCGCCGACCGATCCGGGTCTCCAGCCCGAGCGAACCGTGTTGGCGGCGGTCCGGACCGCACTGTCGTTCACCGTGATCGCGCTGCTGGGCGTGCGGATGGCGGGATCACTCGGCGGCGCGCTGTTGCCAGTGGTCGCGGTCGGCGCCGCGGTGGTGATCGTCGTCGTCGGTCGCCTCGGCGGTGACCTTCGCGGATTCGCCGACAGCTTGACGGCCGCCCGGGGTACCGATCTCGGTCGGGCCGTCTCGCGGGTCGCGGTGTTCGTCGCGGCCACCACCGTGACGGGCGCGACTGCCGTGGTGGCCGTCGTCATGGCCTGACCCACACGATGGTGGTCAACTTACCAAACGGTAAGATGGTCCGAGCCACACGAGCGTGATGTGGCCCAGTGGTAGAGGAGTGACGATGGCCGGAGGGACCAAGCGGTTGCCCCGCGCGGTGCGGGAGCAACAGATGCTGGACGCTGCGGTCAAGGTCTTCTCGGAGAATGGCTTCCGCGAGGCATCCATGGATGCGATCGCCGCCGAGGCGGCCATCAGCAAGCCGATGCTCTACCTCTACTACGGCTCCAAGGACGAGTTGTTCAGCGCCTGCATCTCGCGCGAATACGCTCGCTTCATCGAGACCATGAGTGTCGGCTTCGATCCATCGCTGCGTCAGCGTGACCAGGCCCGCACCGTCGTGATGGAGTTCCTGCGGTATGTCGACGAGCACCGTCAGTCCTGGAAGCTGCTCTACCGTGTCGCGATCGGGTCTGCGGCCTTCGTGCATTTCGTCTCCGACAGCCGTCGGCAGGTCACCGAGATGGTCACCGAATTGATCCGGGCCGGCACCACCGTCGAGGGTGCCCGTGACATCGACTTCGAACTCACCGCCGTGGCCCTGGTCGGCGCCGGGGAGGCCGTCGCCGACCGCATCACCGAGGGCGACGTGGACCTCGAGACCGCGACCGATCTCCTCGTCGGCATCGTCTGGCGGGGACTGAAGGGTGTGGGCACGGCGGACTTGCCGGTGGACTGAGCGTTCCGCGGAACGCGACTGGCCCGCTCTGTCGGCAGCCTCCGCTATACAGTTCTGTTCGGGTTCGACGACAACTGTTTGGAGTGCAACCAGTGATCAGCAGTTCATCCAGACAATGCGGGAGGTGAGCTGTGACCCAACCGGGGCCGACGTTCCCCACCAAGTTCGAGCTGACCCGCCCGCTCCTCGATCTGATGACAGACGATCAGATCTGGGCGCGTTCAGATCTACGAGAGGTCATGGCTGATGTGCTGCAATTGACCCCTCAGCAACGGGCCGAGACCGTGAAGTCGGGGAGTACTCGGCTCGACGTGCGCGTGAGTTGGGCGCTTTACTACCTCAATCGGACAGGTGCCGTCGAGCCCGCAGGCACCGGTCGGACGAAGATCACCGCCTACGGGCATCAGTTGCTGGTCGAGCACCCGGACCAATTGAGCCAGGCTGATTTGGAAGCATCCGCACAGTACCTCGACGACACGGCCTCTTCGAGCGGTGAGGATTCGGAGAAGCTGCCTGTGTGCTGGTTCGTCGGTGCCGTGTTCAGTGACCGGCCCGGTGCCGAGGTATTCGACCACACCGAACTGTTCAGAGCCGAAGGCCGTTGGCAGGCGGGGCGTCCGCACAGGTACTCCGACCAGATCTTGGCGATGAAGCCGGGCGATCGCATTGCGATCAAGGCAGCCTTCACCCGAAAGCACGACCTACCGTTCGACATCAACGGCAAGACTGCGTCGGTGATGTCCATCAAGGCGACCGGCACCGTCACGCGCAACTTCGGCGACGGTGATGGCGTCGAGGTCGAGTGGAATCCGGAGGAGCTCCTGCCAGAAGAGGATTGGTACTTCTGGACCAGCCGAAGCACAGTGTGGAAAGTCCGGCCAAGCACGTGGAAATCCAGGGCGCTCATCGCGTTCGCTTTCGACGGTGCCGACCAGGACTACGGGCGCTTCCTGACAGAGCCCTACTGGCAGAAGAAGTACGGCATCGACGCAAAGGTGTCGCATAGTGCCTTCGACTCGACGAGGCTCGATGAAGAGGTTCCTGACGAGCCCATCTATACCGTCGACGACATCGTGGGCGATGGCTGCTTTATGTCGGCGGCTGAGTTGGCGGGCCACATCGGCGCCCTGAGGCGCAAGAAGAATCTCATCCTCCAGGGGCCGCCAGGCACTGGAAAGACCTGGCTTGCCAAGCGCCTGGCCTACGCGGTGATCGAACGCAAGGATCGGAAACTGATCCACGCGCTGCAGTTCCATCCAACGGTTTCCTACGAGGACTTCGTTCGCGGCTGGCGTCCCAGTGGGGACGGCAAGCTCACTCTCACCGACGGCGTCTTCCTCGATGTCATCGATGCGGCGGTCAACGAACCAGACAATAACCACGTGCTCGTCATCGAGGAGATCAATCGCGCCAATCTGGCTCAGGTCATGGGTGAACTTCTGACCCTCTTGGAGTCGGACAAGCGCGATCC
>NZ_BAHC01000129.1 GCF_000298195.1 Gordonia rhizosphera NBRC 16068
GGACCGCCTCGGGACCTTCGATGGTGGGTGGGGCGAGCAGCCCGTCGTCGACCCGGACGGTGCGCCGCTGGGTGAGCCGCGGCAGGGCCTCGAGAGAGAACTCGGGCAGATCTGCGGTAGGGATGATGATGTCGCCGCCGCTGCGCAGTGTCTGCATTTCGTCGCGCTGAATCTGTCGATCCAGAGGAGCGAGCGTGAGCACGCCGTCGTCGACGGCCCACAAGCCGTGCGCCTCCGGACTTCCGATGATGTCGACCGACCGCGGGTCGAGCGGGTTGCCGTCCACTATGAGTTCGTTGGCGATGCGCGCACCGTCGGGGTGCTCGGTGATCGCGTAGTGCAGCGACGCCGGTCCGAACCGGATCGTCGTCGAACGTAATGACACAGGGTCGGCGATCAGCGTTACGCCGTCGGCGACGGCATCCGACAGCAACCGCCAGACTGCCCGTGGTGGTGCGGCCAGCGAGATGGTGTCGGCCGTCATTGCATAGGTGTTGCCCACCAGCAGACGTTGGATGGCGCGCAGCGCGGCGTGCTGCGACGGGTCGGCCGACCTACGGCGACCCGCGGCGATGTCCCGCCAGGACGCCCCCGTCTTGATCCAGTTCTCTCGCGCACCCATGATCATCGGCCGCAGCGTCAGCGAACCCCGCGGCGAGAACCGGGTGGGTGCCGACAGCCCGACGGCGAGTGCCAGGGGTTTGACTGATGGTGCGGTCGCCTCTTCGGCGGGACCGTCGAGGATCGACGCGACGGCCGCTCGCCACGACGGCGGTGCCGGGGCGGGCGCTTGCGTGGGCGACACGATCGACTGCACCAGTGAGAGCCCTGGGAGGGATTGCGGTTCGGCCGACGGGCGGGCCGCACCATTCTGCCCTGCCGCCGTGATCAGCAATGCCGCCACGTGCTTGCAGAATGTCTGCATCGGACAGGTGCACACGGTGCGTTCGATGTGCGAGAGTGCGGGCGAGCCGCGGAATCGGACCTGTTGTCGGTAATGATGGTTGCCGCTGCCCCGGCAGGTTCCGGTGAGGACGGACGCGTCGCTGGACCAGGCATGGTCGAGGACCCTGCCATGGCGGGCGTAGTCCCGCCCGCGCCCAACCGTGGTGCGCCCGAACGCCCGACTCAACTCGGGGCTGGAGACTTCGAGGGAAGCAATGCTCACGGGTCCAGACAGTACGTTCGCCCACCGACAACTTTCGGCAACGCATCGTTGCGCCACATCGCCAATGCCGCCGCCGATAGTTCATCGGCGGCGGCATCGGTGGTGTTCCTCAGACTCAGGTGATCTCGATACGGCTCCTCACTTCGTTCGTCGCCTACTCGATCAGCGGGGAAGGTCGCCTACTCGATCAGCGGGGAGAAGGTCGCCTACTCGGTCCGCGGGAAAGATCAGCGGGAGAGTGCGGTCAGGGGGTGACGACGTTGAAGGACTTGCTGAACGTGTCGAGGAGAGCGAACAGGTCGTAGGCCAGTTCCTCGTCGCCGGACAACTCGACCATGCCCGCGGACACCGCGTCGGCGAGCTGCACGGCACCGAGGGCCAAGCCGGTCAGCGCTGCCTTGGGCAGTCGCACCGTGGCGTCGGCGTCGGTCGTCGAATCCGCGGGTGTGCAGTTGAGCACGCCATGGGTCAGCTCGGCGCGGCGGTATTCACCGGTGTCGGAGATACCCAGCAGCAGAACGAAATTGCGTCCGCTGGCCTTCGGGCCATTGACACGGATGGCCATGTAGTCGAGCAGCATGTCGACGGTCATCGCGCCGACGACCTCGCTGCCGTTCAACGCCGCCTCATCGCTGTGCACGCCTTCCCGCAGGTCCTGTGCACCGGTCAGGTAGAAGTTGCGCCACGGGGCCGACTCGCTTTGGTAGCCGAGTTGCTCCAGCGCATCGGCCTGCAGTTCGCGGGCCTCGGCGTTGTCCGGGTCGGCGAACACCACGTGGTTGACCACCTGCGCCACCCACCGGTAGTCCCCGTCGTCGAAAGACTTGCGCGCCTTGCGAAGCACTTCCTCCGCACCACCCATGAACTCGAGGTAGCGTCGGCCGGACTCGACCGGGGTATGCGGGTGCAGGGTGGCCGGGTTGCCGTCGAACCAGCCCAGGTAGCGCTGGTAGACGCCCTTGACGTTGTGGTTGAGTGACCCGTAGTAGCCGCGGGCCGTCCAGGAGGTGTCGAGACCTTCGGGGAGTTCGATCATCTCGGCGATCTCGACCATCGTGTGACCGTGTGCCGCCAGCCGCAGTGTCTCGTCGTGGATGTAGCGATAGAGGTCACGGTGCTCGGCGAGCAGATCGGAGATCGCGTCGGAGCCCCACACCGGCCACTGGTGGCAGATGAACATCACGTCGGAGATGGCGCCGTACCGCTGCAGCGCCTCGTCGAGGTAGCGGCTCCATCCCAGGGAGTCGCGGACCTGCGCGCCGCGCAGGGTGTAGAGGTTGTGCATGTGGTGAGACACGTTCTCGGCCATGCACAATGCCCGCATGTCGGGAAGGTAGAAGTGCATCTCGGCGGGCGCCTCGGAGTCCGGGGTGTACTGGAACTCGAACCGCACGCCGTCGAGGACCAGTTCCTGGCCGCTCTCCGAGATGATCTCGGTGGGCTGCAGAAGGCTCATCTGCCCGCCCGACAGCGCGATACCGAGGCCGGTGGACACCACACCGGCGCCGTTGACCGGCACGTTCTGTCCGTACATGTACTGCGCCCGCCGCATCATGGCGTTGCCGGCGTACACGTTTTCGCTGACGGCGTGCTCCAGGAATCCGAGCGGCGCCACGATCCGGACGGCGCCGCTGGTCACGTCGTCGTCGGAGATGATGCCCTTCACGCCGCCGAAATGGTCGGCGTGGCTGTGGGTGTAGATGACCGCGCGAATCGGCTTGTCCCCCAGGTGTTCGTACGTCAGCTCCATGGCTGCGCGGGCGCATTCGACGGAGGTGAGCGGATCGACGATGACATAGCCGGTGTCACCTTCGATGATCGTCATGTTCGAGATGTCGAAACCGCGGACCTGGAAGATGTGATCGGCGACCTTGAAAAGACCGTGGGCGGAGTGCAGCTGAGACATCCGCCAGAGGCTGGGGTTGACCGTGTCCGGAGCGTCGTCCTGCAGGAAGGCGAATCGTTCCAGATCCCACACGACGCGGCCGGTGTCGTCGGTGATCACCATCGGATCGAGGGTGGCGATGAAGCCGCGATGGGCGTCGTCGAAGGCACGACGATCCTCGAAGGGCAGGGCCGAGAGCACGGACTGGTTGGCGGCGGCGGTGTGGGCGGTGGCAGGTTTGGTGGTGGCAGGTTTTGCGTTGGTGGACAAGGTTTTTCCGTTCATGAATCAGGGGTGGTGGACGTTGGATGAGGAGGGTGCGGTCAGGCCGCCGGGCGGCCGGTCGCGGTCAGTCGTGCAGTGTCGCGCTCAGGGCTGATCAGGGTCACGGCCAGCAGACCGCCGACGATCACGAAGACGCCGGTCAGGGCGAAGACCACGGTGTATCCGGAGCTGGGATCGCTGCCCGCCCGGTCGACGAGGACGCCGGCGACGAACGGGGCGATCACACCGGCCAGGGAGTAGAACCCCACGAACGCTCCGAGCACGACGCCGCGCTGGCGGACGGGTGCGATTTCTCCGCACGCCACCGCGCCCGCCGCGAACGCCACACCGCACATGCCCAGACCGAGGGCGAGCAGTCCGAGGATCATGGCGTGCCCATGGACCACCGCGGACAGGAGGATGCAGACACCCGCCACGACGGCGATGGAACCGGGCAGTACGCCTCGCGCCCACCGGCTCGACACGCCGCCCTTCATCAGGCGCTGGCTCCCGAATCCCTGTGCAAGCAAAGCGATCACACCAACGATCCAGGGCAGCGCGGTCAGGGTTCCGGCGGTTGCCTTGCTGTAGCCGAGGTCGTCGGTGAGGAATGCCGGCACCCAGGCGATCAGCAGTGCTATGGCCCAGTACCCGGCGAACGCGCTCAACGCGCACCCGATCCAGGTCCGCGAGCCCAAGATCTTCCGCAGGGGCACGTGGACGCGATCGAGGGGACGGACGGACTCGGTAGCAGCGGAAGTGGCATCGGCAGTGGCGGGCGCATCGATCGGCCCGTCACGTCCGATGACCAGCCACAGCGCACTCCACACCACGCCGACCACCGCGACGGCGACGAAGGCCGACCGCCACCCGTGCGTGGCAATGAGCCAGGCAAGCACAGGTGCACCGACGATGACGCCCAGCGGCGAAGCAAGGGTCAACCACGCCGTCGGCATACTGCGATCGGCGTCCTTGAACCATTTCTGCACGGCATGCTGCGCGACACCGAACGCGGGACCTTCCGCGGCACCGAGAACGACGCGAGACAGCAGGATGACCGTGAATCCCGCCGGGCCGATCACCGGCAGCATCGCGGCCGACCAGATCAGCGCCAGCACGATCAGCACCTTGCGGGTGCTGAAGCGGTCGGCGAGATGTCCGACGACCAGGGCCGAAATGCTGAACAGCAGGAAGAACGCACTCGAGATGGTGCCGTACTGCTGGGCGGTGAGCCCGAACTCGGCGCGAATACTGGTCGCGGCCAAGCCCAAGACCGCCTTGTCGGCGAAATTGATCATCATCAGCACCATCAGCATGACGGTGATGACCCATGCGCGGATGCCGCCGATCGTCATCGGCCTTCGACCGGTACGGCGATCGGTATCGGGATCCCGTTCCGGTTGCGCCGGCGGTGGAGGAAGCGTCGACGCCGCACTGCGTTGACGGGTGGTCGATTGGTCCATCGTGATTCCTTGCATCTTCTCGTGGTTGCGCCGGAGGGGGTTGGCGCCGGGGGACGTGGGGCAGCTGGTACGTGCAGGCACCACGCGGTATCGGTGCCGATCGGTGGCGCAGGCCGTAGAGCGACATCAACGTGGTTCACATCACATTTGCTGCTGATACTTAACGCTAAGGTGGGCCATTAACCATCGCAATAGCGCATCGCCACAGGTGCAGCGCGAGTAGAATGTGCGATCGCACAACACATGGAGGTAGGCATGACCGTTCTGACGCCCACCCCACCTCCGGCGGGGACTGGTGACCTGCTCAATCGGCTGCAGGGTCGCGCCGCCGAGATCATCAAGCATTCGTCGTGGGACACCTCCGAGGTGCTCCGCACACTGCCGCCGGAGATAAGGCTCACCGAGGTGCCCTGGGTGGCCCGCAGGAACCTGTCGGCGATCTTCCGGGCGCTGCGCGACAATGCCACACCCAGCGACGACGAGCTGCGCCCGGCGCGGGCGATCGCCGTGCAGCGAGCCGACGAGGGTGTACCCCTGTCGGTGGTGATTCGCAATTGGCAACGCGGATTCGAAGGCTTCTGGAGTGAAGCGGCATCCATCGCCAGACCGGAGGAGACCGCCGAGATCGCCTACCTGGGTGCCGCGCTGATATCCCTGTTCGGCGCCTACTCGGCGACCCTGGTGGATGCCTACGAGCAGGAGAAGGTCATCCTCGACAGCGAGAAGAGCAGTGCCGGGCATCTGGTGGCGCGCATGATCCTCGACGGGCAGGAAGCCCGTCCCTATGCCGACCGCTTCCGGATCGAGCTGGCCGCCGAGTACCACGTTCTCGCGCTGGCGATCGCCTCGACTCCGGAGGAACAGGTCGAGGACGCGACCGGCCGGCTGGTGGCCGGTCGACGGAAGATGCGCAGGATTCTCTCCCTACCCGAGTTCCACCGCACCAATCCGACCCTGACCACGCTGGGTCCTGCGGGCGGCCACCTCCTCATGCCGGTGGACCCGAACAGCAGATCGTCGGCCGACGTCGTGGCCGGTGCGCTGGTCGAGCGCATTCGGTCATCGGTGGATGTCCCGATCCGGGCAGGACTCGTCGAGGCGGTTCCGATCGCGGACGTGCCGTCCGCGGGGACGCTGGCGTCCGAGGTGCTGAGGCTGTCGTCGGCGCACCGCAGTGAGCGCACCATCTATCGGCTCGCCGACGTCGCACTCGCGTATCAGCTGACGCGACCCGGCCCGGCCAGCGAGCACCTGCGCAGCGTCCTGGAGCCCCTCGAGCCGTTCCCCGATCTGATCACGTTCCTCCAGGACTACCTCCGCTGCGACATGGACCGCGCCCGCACCGCGAGAACGCTGGGAGTGCACCCGAACACCGTCAACAATCGGCTACACAAGGTGGCGTCACTCTGCGGGATCGACCCGGCCGGATTCGAAGGGGTGATGGCCTTCGGGGCGGCATTGATCGTCGCCAACAGCACGCCGGAGGCATCGCCTGACTCCCCGCGACGACCGGCGGGTGGCCGTGGCGCTCCTGTGGCAGAGTGATCCGGACAATCAGGAAGCATCACCAGTTACGCCTCTCGATGACGAACGGGGACATGCCGATGAGTGCAGCGCCGGAGCAGACGACGCGTCGACGACTTCCGATCTGGGGATACCTACTCCTCGTCGTCGGCTACCTCGTCGCCATCCAGACGATTCCCCAACTGACCAAACCGAGTGACACCGAGTACGCCAATTTCGAGACCATCTCCGAGGTCACCCGCGGGCTGTGGGTCACCACCGGCGTCGGCATCCTCATCGTGCTGGTCGTCGTCGGGGTTTTGCGATGGTGGCGTCCGGTGTTCGTCGAAGAGAACCGACTGCCCCGCTGGGTGTGGTTGTTCCCGATCGTGCTGCTCGTCGCGGTCGCCGCCGGCACCGCCTATTCGCGACTGGCAGACCGGGGCGCGACCTTCACCATCCTCCTGCTGATCGGGGCACTGGCGGTCGGGGTCAGCGAAGAAGGCCTGTTCCGCGGGATCGGCGTCGTCACGTTCCGAGAGGCGGGCTACAGCGACGGCATGGTG
Organism: Gordonia rhizosphera NBRC 16068; assembly: GCF_000298195.1. Lineage (GTDB taxonomy): Bacteria > Actinomycetota > Actinomycetes > Mycobacteriales > Mycobacteriaceae > Gordonia > Gordonia rhizosphera. The sequence goes on from NZ_BAHC01000129.1 coordinate 6,850, forward strand.
GCGCTGTGGACGTCGGTGATCTTCGGCCTGGCCCATGCCACCAACCTGTTCACCGAGGGGTTCGGCGCCATCCCCCAGGTGCTCACCACCGCCGTCGCCGGCTACTTCTTCTACCTGACCCGGCGGGTGTCCGGGTCGCTGATCGTCGCGATGGCTGTGCACGGACTGTGGGATTTCGGGCTGATCTCCTGCAGCCTCGGAGACGCCATCAGTCTCGGCGCCGCGCTGTTCATCCTTGCCGACATCGTTCTCGCGATCATCGCGATCGCCACCATCCGCAAGGTGTTTCCCAAACGGCAGCCCTCGGGGAGCCAACCGGTGGCCTCCTAGACCGGCCACCCCAGCCCGCAGACCACCGCCATCAATCAACGCCGGCGCACCGAAGCGCGACGTTGTCGAGCACGCGTCCGTACCTACTGGGTCGACACGTTCGCACCGACCTCGGCGATCATCTCGAGACCGATGGCGAGGTTGTCGAGTCGAGCCCCGACGGTCTCGCCCGCCGGATACATCCGAACGGTGTCGACGCCGGCGTCCTGCCAGACCTGCAGTCGACGACGCACCATCTCCCGGGTCCCGATGAGCGTGGTGGCCAGCACCATGTCATCGGTGATGAGCGCGGCGGCACCGATCCGGTCGCCCTCCTGCCAGCGGGCACGGACCTCGGCTGCGACATCCGCCCAGCCCTGCCGCGCATAGGCGGCGTTGTAGAAGTTCGTCGAGGCCGAGCCCATACCGCCGAGGCTGAACGCGAGTTCGCCCTTGCGGCCGGCGATGTGGCGCACCATGTCGTCCTCGTCGTCGAACACGGCGATCTCCGCACCCTGGCAGACGTCCAGATCTGCCCGGACCCGCCCGGCCGATGCGAGTCCCGCATCGAGATGGTCGAAGTAGGCGCCAGCCCCTTCCGGCACGAAACTGGTGCCGAGCCAACCATCGGCGATCGCACCGGTCAACTCGAGCATCTTCGGCGACAGGGATGCCAGGTAGATCGGAATATCCGGATTAGGCGCCATCGACAGACGCATCGGGCGGGTCGAGTCGTCGGCCGGGATCGTCACGGTCTGACCCTGATAACTCACCTTGTCGCCGGCGAACACCTGCCGGATCACGCCGACTGTCTCCCGCATCCGCCGCAGCGGACGGTCGAACGGGACACCGTGCAGACCGGAGATCACCTGTGGCCCCGATGCTCCCAGACCCAGGAGGAAGCGTCCGTCGCTCAGATCCGCGAGCGTGAGCGCGGCCTGCGCGATGGCCACGGGCGTGCGGGTCCCGATCTGGATCACGCCCGAGCCGAGCGTGAGACCGTCGGTGCGGGCGGCGAGATAGCCCAACACGGATGGCGCATCCGACCCCCAGGCCTCGGCCACCCAGCACACATCGAGCCCGAGGCGTTCGGCCTCGAGTACGAAATCGATTGTCTGGGAGCGTGACTGCGATATCTCGACGGTGGTCGCGCTGCGCATCAGCCGACCGCCTCGACGCGGCGCTTGATATCGGCGACGGTGCGCGACATCGCTTTCTCGAACTCACGCATCCGCACGAACACGATCTTCTGCTCCTTGTCGGGCATCGCGTCGATCGCGAACGACAGACCTGAACGCCCCGGCCCGATCCGCATCCACTGACGCAGCAGTGTTCCCCCGTCCTTCGCGTCGAGGGTGAACCGCCACAGCGACGACGGGGTATCTGCATCCTCCACCGCCCAGGCAAAACGTCGCGGCGGGTCCCACTCCACGACGTGCGATGTCGTCGACCACTCACCGAGAGCGTCGTGCTTGCTGGTGCCGACGAAGGTGCTGCCGACCCCGGGTGGTGTCGTCGGGTCGGTCCACGACGCCGTGGCGAGTTCATCGCTCATCTCGGGCATCACGGTCACATCACTGACGACGCCCCACACGACCTCCGGCGGCGCATCGACCCATGTGTCGACCTCAACCGTCGGCCCGTCGGCGTACCGCACTCCGGTCCATTCCATGGCAAGACCACCTTCCTCACATCACCGTGAGCTAGATAGTCTCATAATTAGACCTAGCTGGTCAACGCTTCATTCTGGAGCGTGGGCCGCGTCGACACGACGGAATCGTTCGACGATGTCCGGGCGGTCGCGGAGGTGCTCGGGGTAGCCGGGTCCCATACTCATGCGGGATTCCTCGATCGGGATGGGCTCACCGCAGTGCTCGCACACGACCGCCACGCTCGTGTCGTGTCCACATGCGGTGTGGTGCAACGTGATCGGCGGGCCCGATTCGTCGGCCATCCAGCGGTCGCCCCACTGGGTGATGGCCAGGAGCACACCCCACAGGTCCGCACCCTTGGGCGTCAGCACGTATTCGTGGCGTCGCGGCTCGGACTGGTATTCGTGTCGTTCGAGGACTCCCGCGTCGACCAGTTTCTTCAGCCGGTCGACGAGGGTGTTGCGTGCTATCCCGAGTTCGCGCTGGATGTCGTCGAACCGCCGGATACCGTAGAAGATCTCGCGCAGCACCAGCACGGTCCAGGAGTCGCCGACGACGTCCATCGTCCGTGCCACCGAGCACGGCCAGTTCTCGAATGAGGTCCGTCGCATAGCACCAGGTTAGCGTCTCATCTCTGGACTGAGCAGCTCATAGGGACAGTGCACTCTCCCCGAAGTCCGAACCCTCCACATCGCGATCTTGCGCGGATTACGGTGAGGCAGATTGGTCACCGGCTTGGAGGAACTGACATGCTCGGGTGGATCCGCAACCTCGTCTCCGCAGCGGCATCCGGTCTTGCGACGGCCACCCACCCCGGCACCACGCCCGCTACCCCGTCGTCAAACTACGCACTCACCCCAACCGGTGCTCTGAACTGGATCGGGGCGCATCCGATCCCGACCGGCTCCGTGATCGACAGCGTCGATGCGGCCAAGTTGCTCCTCAGGCAACTCGGCATCACCCCGTTCACGTCGACGATCGGTGCGTGCACCGACCTCACCTTCCCGCTCGCCGTCGGCGGCGCGGTGCATGGTCCGTACACACCGGGCATCGGCGACCTGACGATCCAATTCCCGCCCCACGTCGGGCCGAGGGTTGACCTGAACGCCGTCCGCAAGGGCGAGGTCCTCTACGGATTCGTCCCGACCGGGATCATCGACGAGTCCACGAACAAGTCGGGGATGCGCGTGGCCTGGTTGAACCTCGACACCCTGCAGGGCGACATCGGCGAGCCGATGGGCGGGTTCACCGACACGATCCTCGACGCGGTGAAGAAGCGCGCGGCCGAGGCGAGAATCCCGCGCGACGTCATCAACGGGATCATCGACAGCATGCTCAAGCCCGCGCTCAACCGGATCCCGCAGGCCGGCGTGCGCGGCGGACTCGTCGACACCGGTCCGGGAACGGTTCTCTCCGCGATCTACGGGACCGTGCAGAGGTCGAACGCGACCTGCCTGTTCGCCCCCAGTCTCGGGATCACCGCCGCCAGGTAGTGCCGGTTGTGGTCATCGAGGTCCTGTCGTTTCGCTCTTGCAGGTCTTGCGCTCTTGTCCTACAGAGTCAAAATTGTGTCCTTCGCTGTCAATACCAAATCCGGCAACCTGGACATGATGTGGACCATAGAGCCCGACCCAGTGAAAGGCACGCCACATGACCCGCCTGCCCGAAGCCGACGACGATCCACATCGCATCCGATCGTGAAACCCGCCCCCGAGACGGCGACGGCGTGCCACGCTCTGAGTAAGGCGGTGGGCGCCCGCGCCGCCATGCCCGACCACCACGTACTGCCAGGTCGGTCCGTCGTCGTTGGACACGGCACACGGACACAATGAGGAATCGAGGAGAAACACGCATGTTGAGCACGATGCAAGACGTCCCGTTGTCGGTGGCGCAGTTGCTGCGGCATGGCAGCACCGTCCACGCTCACGCGGAGGTCGTGACGTGGACCGACGACGGCCCCCGACGACGCAGCTACGCCGAGGTCGGCCGCCGCTGCGCACAGCTCGCGCACGCGCTGCGCGGCCTGGGCGTCACCGGTGACGAGCGGGTCGCCACGTTCATGTGGAACAACGCCGAGCACATGGAGGCCTACCTCGCGATCCCGTCGATGGGCGCGGTGCTGCACACCCTCAACATCCGACTGTTCCCCGAGCAGCTGGTCTTTGTGGCCAACCACGCCGAAGACCACGTCATCATCGTCGACCCCACGCTGCTGCCGTTGCTGAACCCGCTGCTGGGTCAGCTGGGCACCGTCAAGCATCTGATCGTCACCGGCGATTCCACCGCCGGCGTCGAGGCCCCCGAGGGTGTCACGGTCCACTCCTACGAAGCGCTGATCGCCGACCAGCCCATCGACTTCGACTGGCCAGAGGGCGACGAGCGGAACGCGGCCGCGATGTGCTACACCTCCGGCACCACCGGCGACCCGAAAGGTGTTGCCTACTCCCACCGTTCGATCTACCTGCACTCCATGCAGGTCTGCATGACCGACGGCCCCGCGCTCAAGCAGGGTGACCGCGCGCTGGCAGTGGTTCCGCAGTTCCACGCCATGTCCTGGGGTCTGCCGTATGCCGCATTCATGATCGGTGCGTCGCTGATCATGCCCGACCGCTTCCTGCAGCCCGAACCGCTGGCCGCGATGATCGCCGCCGAGAAGCCCACCTTCTCCGCCGCCGTCCCCACCATCTGGCAGGGCCTGCACCAGTACCTGGAGGCCCACCCACAGGACATCTCGTTCATGAAGGACGTCCTCATCGGCGGCTCCGCCGTTCCGCCGTCGCTGATGCACACCTTCGAGGAGGACCATGGCGTGCAGGTGCTGCACGCGTGGGGTATGACCGAGACCTCACCGCTCGGCTCGGTGGCCCGTCCGCCCGCCGGCACCGAGGGCGAGGAGCGGTGGCGCTACCGCTACACCCAGGGTCTGTTCCCGGCATCGGTGCAGGCCCGGATCGTCGACGAGCTGGGTGAGGTCCTCCCCAACGACGGCAAGACCGTCGGCGAACTCGAGGTCCGCGGCCCGTGGATCACCGGCTCCTACTACGGCGTCGACGCGCCGGAGAAGTTCCAGGACGGCTGGCTGCGCACCGGCGACGTCGGCACCATCACCCCCGACGGCTACCTCACCCTGACCGACCGCACCAAGGACATCATCAAGTCCGGTGGTGAGTGGATCTCCTCGGTGGACCTGGAGAACGCGGTGATGGGTCACCCGGACGTCGTCGAGGCGGCCGTCATCGGTGTGCCGGACGCCAAGTGGGACGAGCGCCCGCTGGTCGCCGTGGTGCTGCGGGAAGGCTCCGACGCCACGCCGGACTCGCTGCGAGAGTTCCTGTCCGACAAGGTCGCCAAGTGGCAGTTGCCGGAGAACTGGACAGTGATCAACGCGGTCCCCAAGACCAGTGTCGGCAAGTTCGACAAGAAGCGGCTGCGGTCGCAGTACAAGGACGGTGACCTCTCGGTCACCCGGCTCTGAGTCGGGCGCTTCGCCGCACGGCCGCTGACCAATTTGTTTTTCGTCCCGGGTATCGCTATACCCCCCGCGAGCACGCGGAGGGCAAGGCGATACCCGGGGGACGAACCTGGTTTACCCCGGTTTACCCCATGGCCTGCGGCCGCAGTCGAGGCTCCCGGGCGGGGGCCAGGTGCTCGTACAGGTCGGCCACCAATGCTTCCCGGATGTCGCGGACCGCCGGATCGTCCCAACGGTTCTCCCACTGGTACGGGTCGTCGGCGAGGTTGTACAGCTCCCCCTCGCTGCCGTCGTAGACGATCTGGTCCGGGACGTCTTCGGGTGCGATGCCGAAATCGGCGTAGCGTCGGGCGCGGTCGAAGCCGTACTCGAAGTCGTTGGCCTCGTATGCAGTACAGAGCCACCCGTCCTTGACAATGGTGCGCAGCCGGAATCCGGTGTCGAGCTGGCTGTCCCACTCGATGATGGCCCGTTCGCGTCCCGACCCGGGCGCGGTGGGCAGCGGTGCGCCCTGCATCCACTCGGCGGGTTCGATACCGGCGATCTGACAGAACAGCGGCGCGAGGTCGACCTGGCTCACCGGTTCGGGAACCACTGCGGGCGGGATGTGGGCCGACGGCGCCGGTCGCCAGATCATCGGCAGCCGCATCAACGCGTCGACATGGTAGGGCCCCTTGAACATCAGGCCCAGTTCACCCTGGAACTCACCGTGATCGGTCGTGACGATGACGTCGGTGTCGTCGCCCCAACCCCGGGCCTCGATGTGCTCGAGCACCCGACCGTAGGCCTCGTCAAGGATCTCGTTCTTGGCATGGCAGACGGCATTGATCTCGCGGATCTGATCGTCGGTCAGGTCGGCCGGCACGAAATCCGCAGGTGCCGCATCGACATTGGGCACCGAACCGTCGTACCACGCCTGCCAGTGGCGCGGGCGGTTCGCGAGGATCTCGCGGATTCGTTCGGCCGAACCGGGATGCCCGGGCGGCAGATCCAGGCCGCGCCAGTCGACCCGCTTGTGCTCGCTGGCCGGCAGATCCCATGGGTGATGGGGGTCCGGGAAGCTCATCCAACAGAACCAGTCCTCGTCGTCGTCGAGGCTGTCGAGCCACTCGATCACCGCGTCGGCGACCCAGTCGGTGTGGTAGTCCTCTCGACGAATCGGATTGAAGCTGACCGCCGGCGCGCCGGTGTCCCCGCCGGGGGCGGTCGAGAACGTACGCAGGAATCCGCCGACCTCATCGGGGTGGTTCTCGCGCAACCAGGTTCCGTAGTGCGACGCGCCGAACGTACCGTGTCCGGCGAACCGGACGTAGTCGAATCCGCGATAGGGTCCGCTCTCGCCGTTGGCGACAAGGCGGTTCTGCTCGTACTTGAACTCCGGGTCGGCGATCGGCTCGAAGTGGACCTTACCGATAAGCGAGGTCGTGTATCCCGCGTCGGAGAGCACCTGCGCAACGCTGGGGGCATCGTCGGGTAGCGGCACCCCGTTGGCGATGGCACCGTGGGTGCGGGGGTATTGGCCGGTGAGGATGCTCGACCGCGCCGGGGTGCAGACCGTGTTGGCGCAGTACGCCCTTTCGAACCTGATGCCATTCGCCGCGAGCGCGTCGGTGGTCGGGGTCCGGGCGACCGTGCCGCCGTTGCAGCCGTATGCGTCGTAGCGCTGCTGATCGGTGGTGATGAAGAGAATCTTGCGGCCCACAATTGCTCCGTTGACTGTTGAGTGGTTTCGAGTATCTGATGTCAGGACTGCGCGAATATCCGCGACGGCGTGCCGTTCAGGAGGCGGCGCGCAGTACCGGAACGGCGGAGAGTAGCTGCCGTGTGTACGGTTCCTGCACGCCGTCGAGGGTCAGCTCGTCCGAGGTGCACGCCTCGACGATCTTGCCGTGTTGCATGACGACCACGCGATCGCAGAAGAGCCGGATGACGCCGATGTCGTGACTGATCAGCAGGTAGGTGAGGTTCCGCTCGCGGCGAAGCTCCAGCAGGAGTTCGAGAATCTGCGCCTGCACCGACACGTCGAGTGCCGACACGGATTCGTCGAGGACGATCATCTTCGGCGAGACAGCGAGCGCCCGCGCGATAGACGCGCGTTGCCGCTGCCCACCCGACAGGTTGCCCGGACGTCGCGTTGCGAACGCGTCCCCCAGGCCGACGAGATCGAGCATCTCGCGGGCCACTTTGCGGGCCTCGCGGTCCGACGCTCCGCGCCAGTTGCGGACCGGCTCGGCCACCGTGTCCTCCAGGGTCATCCCCGGATTCAACGATGTGTAGGGGTCCTGGAAGACCAGCTGCAGGCTGCGCCACGCTTCGCGGTCGAACTTGCCGCGCGGATACAGATCCTGGCCGTCGAGCCGAATCGTTCCGCTGTCTGGTTTGACGAGCCCGCAGATCGTCCCGGCGAGCGTCGACTTCCCCGAGCCCGACTCGCCCACGATGCCAACGGATTCGCCCGCTTGCACCTGCAGTGACACGTCGTCGACGGCCACGGTGCGCAGCGGCGGCGCCGGCCACCGCGACGTGCGATAGACCTTGGTCACGCCGGTCACGTCCAACAATGGTTCAGTCATCGTTTCCACCTCCGAAATTCGCTTGTGCCGCAACCGGAATCCGAGCGTTCAGGTCGTCGGGCAATGTCCCGTCACGTCGAATGCATCGCACCTGGCGTCCATCTGCCATCGGTCGCAACGGGATGGGCTGCGCCTCGCACTCGGGGATCCGCAGTGCACAGCGCGGCGCGAACCGGCATCCGGGGCCGGCCTCGGCGAGCGCCAGCACACTGCCGGGCAGGGGCTGCAACCCGCCGAGTTCCATGGCTCGCTCGGGGATGCAGCGCAACAGTCCTTCGAGATACGGATGCAGCGGGTCGCCGAGCATGGCCTCGGTCGGTCCGGTGTCGACGAGCTGTCCGGCGTACATGACCATCATCCGGTCGCTGCGTTCACTCACCACACCCAGGTCATGGGAGATGAGCAGCGCGGCCAGACCCATCTCGGTGCGCAGCCGATCGATCAGGTCCATGACGCTCTTCTGCACCGTGACATCGAGTGCCGTGGTCGGCTCATCCGCGATGAGAACCTGCGGCTCCCGGGCAATCGCGATGCCGATCATCGCCCGCTGCCGCATACCGCCGGAGAACTCGAACGGGTACTGCTTCGCGCGTTCGGCCGGGCGGTTCATCTCGACCCGGTCGAGGATTTCCACGGCGCGGCGCTTGGCGTCTCCGCGGGAGATTCCCCGGTGCCGTATACGGACCGCCTCGGCGATCTGGTCGCCGATCCGCATCGACGGATTCAGGCTTGTCATCGGGTTCTGGAAGATCACGGACACGCCGTCGGGGCATGCGGTCGCGGACGTGTCGACGACCTGGCCTCCGATGGTGATCGTGCCCGCGTTCTGCCGAACGCCGTCGGGGAGCAACCCCGCCAGGGCCGACCCGGTCAGACTCTTTCCCGATCCCGACTCTCCGACGAGCCCGACCATCTCGCCGGCGAACACGTCGAAGGACACACCGTCGACGAGCTGCACGTGCGGGTCGTGCCCACAGGTCTCGATCCCGAGGTCTGTCACCGACACCACCGGCCGACGACCGACGTGGGCGATGTTCTGGTTGTGCTCGCTCATCACCGCACCTCCTCATTCTTGTTCTTGTTGAGCGCATCGCCGACGATGTTCAGGCTCAGGATCAACAGAGTCAGCACCACTGCCGGGATCAACACCACACGCGGCACCGTGGCCAGGAGCGTCGACGCGCCGGTGAGCAACGTGCCCAGGCTCGCGTCGGGCGGCTGCACGCCGATACCGAGGAAGCTGATCCCCGCTTCGACCACCAACGCCAGCCCGAGCAGGTAGCTCACCTGAACCACCAGCTGCGACCGCACACCCGGCATGACGTAGCGCCGGAGGATGCGGACGTGTCCCACGCCCGACATCCGGGCGGCGATCACGTACGGTGCGCGAGCCAGCGGGATCGTCTGGGTCCGGATGACCCGGAGCAGCCGCGGCGCGAAGACGACGCCGAGGATCACCATCTGGCCGTTGATGCTCAGGTCGAGTGCGGTCTGCGTGGCGAGCAGCAGGATCAGGGCGGGCACGATGAGGATCACGTCCGCCAACCTGCCGAAGACCTGATCGAGCCATCCGCCGCGATAACCGGCCAGCAGACCCAGCGGGAGCCCGATGAGGGTGGCCACGGTCACCGCGATCAGCGCGGCGATCATCGAGGTGTGGATACCCCAGAGCAGTCGGCTGAACAGGTCGCGGCCGAGTTCGTCCGTGCCCAACCAGTGGTCGGCGGACACGGGCCCCAGCGTGTTCATCAGGTCCTGCGCGTTGGGGTCCGGAATCGGCAGGAAGGGGACGAGGATGGTAATGGCAAGGGCCAGCCCGAGGATGACCATGGCGGACCATTCGAGTACGGATCTGCGCTTGCGTTTGACGGTGCGCACGCCGGTCCCCCCGTTCGCCTCGGGTGCCTCGGATGTCTTGGCTGTCTGGGTTGCCTGGGTTGCTTGGGTTTCCTGGGAATCGACCACGTCGATAGCTACTTCACTCATCGTGTTGTCCTAGTTGCCGGGTTGAGCCAGAGGGCGACGAGGTCGGCCACCAGATTGGCGGCCAGCACCACCGCGCCGAACAGCGCGACCAGCGCCATCACGACCGGGAAGTCCTGTCCTCGTACGGAATCGATCATCAACGTGCCCACGCCGGGCACCGCGAACACCACTTCGACCATCAGGGCGCCGGTGATCAGCACACCGACCTCGAGGCCGATGACGGTCACGAGCGGCGCCGAGGCGTTGCGTGCGACATGGCGGAAGAAGATCTGGAAGGGTTGCACACCCTTCATCCGGGCGACACGCACGTAGTCGGCGCCGTATTCGGAGATCAGGGCGGCCCGGAACGTCCGGGTCTGCAAGCACATGAGCGAGAGGGCCAGCGCCAAGGCCGGGAGCACCAGGAATCGCATCGTTCCCAACAGGCCGGCCTGCGAGGGCGGCTGGTAGCCACCTGCCGGAAACATCGGGATCCAGATTGCGAACACCAGGATGAGTCCCAGACCGACAAGGAAGTTCGGGATGGCAACACCCAGCAGCGTGACGCCCTGCATGGCCTTGTCGAGCCACCCGTTGGGCCGGATGCCGACCAGGGAGCCGATCACGAGCGTCACCAGCACCGCGATCCCCATCGCCGTGATGGACAGCAGCAGAGTCGCCGGCAGATGCTCTCCGACGAGACTGGACACACTGCCCTTGTTCTGCATGGAGGTTCCGAGGTCGCCGGTCACGAAGCCGCCCAGCCAATGTCCGTACTGGACGAGCAACGGCTGGTCGAATCCCAGCTGGGTCCGCAATTCGGCCACCTGCTGCGGGGTTGCGGTGTCCCCGGCGAGTGCCGCGGCCGGATCTCCGACCGAGTACAGCAGCAGGAAGGTTCCAAAGGTCACCGCGATCAGCAGCGGGATCGCGATCGCGACCCGGCTCACCACACGGCGCAAGATCAACATCAACATTGTGTCAGCTCCTCACCGACGATCGTTTCGCGCCGCATTATCCGGAAACGCCGCGGAAGTCAGGGAATGAAGGCGCCCAGGGCATTTGCCATCCGGTCACGTAGGGCGCGATCACGTAAGCGGTCTTCGGGGTGAGCACCGGGATGAGGAAGGAACTGGAGTCGATCATCCCGGAGATCTCCCGGTAGTCCTCGGTGCGCTTGGTCTGATCGGTCTCCATCTTCGCGGCAGCGGCAAGTTGCGCCACTCCCGGGACCGACGCCTTTCCAGGGTTGTAGAGCCCGGTCGGCAGCACGTAGCGCTCGATCGACTCGGACGGGTCGAACGCGTTGCCGGTGGCGCCGAAGGCAATCGCGATGTCCTTGGCCTGGGTGAATCGGCTGACCACCTGGGGCGGTGCGAGAGGGACGACGCTCGCCTTCAGTCCGACGGCCTCCAGTTGCTGCTGCAGGATGGTTGCGAGCTGTTCGAAGGTCTTGTTGCCGGCCACGGTCGCGATGTCCACGTGCGCCCCGGTCGCGCCGGCCTCGGCCACGAGCGCCTTGGCCCGTTCCGGGTCATACGGGAACTTGTTCAGTCCGAGGTTGGGATCGAAGGCCGTGGTGCCTGCTCCCATGATCTGACCGGTGGCTTCGCAGTTGCCGTGCAGCAGTCCTGTGCAGATGCGTGCGCGATCCAATGCGAGGTTGACCGCCTCACGCACTCGCGGGTCGTCGAACGGTTTGATCGCCGAGTTGATCGAGAACGTGTAGTTCTCCGCGCCCAGACTCTGCTCGACCGTGTAGCCTGCCGATTCGGCCGGTTTGACCATGTCGTTGGGCAGGATGGTGACGTCGATGGCTCCCGAGCGCACGGCGTTCAGCTTTGCGTCGTCGGCGAGATATTCGATCACCAATGTGTCGACCGCGGCCGCCTTGGGATCCCAGTAGCCCGGGGTCTTCGCGTACACGACGCGGCTCGGTTGCACGCTTTTCAGCGTGAACGGACCGATGCCGGCGGCCTGCCCGGACAGATCCTCTTTGTCGGCAATTGCCTTGTCCGAGATCATCATTCCCGTCGGCCCGGCAAAGAGCCGGGGCAGGGCCCCGACGCCGTTGGCGGAGTGCAGCCGCACCTTGTAGTCGCCGAGCGTCTGGGTCTGAACACCCGCAAGCGAGGCCCGGTTGGTGCTCTTGGGCAGGTTCTGTGATCGCGCGATGTTGGCGGCGACCGTGCGCGACGTGAACGGTGTTCCGTCCGGGAACTTCAGACCCGCGCGGAGGGTGAGGTCGAGATACGGCCCGGCGGCATCCTTGCCGGACGTCCAGGCCGTCGCCAGCCTCGGCTGCACGGTCTCGTCGTGACTCAGTGCGGTCAGGGTGTCGTAGACCGGGGTGTCGTACATCGACATCTGCCGCAGTGGCAGCAGGTCCGGGTCCATGGTGGTGGCCGCGGTCGGTGCCGCGAAGGTCAGCGTGCCGTCGCGCGAGGTCCCGGGACCGCTGCACGCGGTCACCGAAGCCAGTAGCAGCGCGCCGGCACTGGCGGCCAAGAACAGCCTCTTCATCGGGAACAACATTCCTCTCCTGTGACGGTTCCGGAAGGGGATTTGCGCTTGTGGTCCGGAACACATTTAGAACTGAATCTGATTTTAGATACAGAAACGCGGTTGCACAACCCCGCTGGCCAACCTGATCTGGTAGCGCGCATCAAACCGGTCATGAGTCCGCACCTGAGCGGCGCGCGGAAGCCACATCGTCGATGGGGGCTCTGTGGGGTGAGGTTTTCGGCGGCGGCGTGCAGCGGATCAGGGCAGGGGATCAACGCAGCGAATCAGGGCAGGGGATTGGGCCGCCGGATAGCCAAAAAGACGGTCCCGCTGACGTGCAGTGCACGTCAGCGGGACCGTCGGGCTTGCGTGGGAGTCTTAGCGGGTCACACGGACCGGCTCACACGGTGTCTGCGAGCTTCGATCGGGTGATCTTTCCGGTCGCGGTCTTCGGCATCTCGGTCAGGAAGGTGACCTTCCGCGGCACCTTGTAACCGGCGAGCCGCTCCTTGCAGTGGCGGACGACCACGTCCTCGGTCAGACCGGGATCGCGTGCGACGATCGCCGCCGAGACGCGACGACCCCAGCGCTCGTCGGGTGTCCCGTACACGGCGACCTCGACGACGTCGGGCAACTCCGCGATGACGCCTTCGACCTCACCGGGATGGACGTTCTCCCCACCGGTGATGATCATGTCGTCCGACCGGCCCTCGATGTACAGGTAGCCATCGTCGTCGACGCGGCCGATGTCGCGAGTGTTCAGCCAGCCGTCGATGAAGACCTTTGCACTCTGTTCCGGGCGCCCGATGTAGTGGTCGGCCATGAACGGCGTCCGGAACCAGAGGACGCCCGATCGCCCGGCCGGCAGCCGCTCGCCGGTTTCCACATCCCTGACCTCGACCTCGCAACCGATACTCACCCGTCCCGCGGACGCGAGCCGCCCGACATGTTCGCCCTCGAGCTGATGGTCCTCGGGCCACAGGTAGCTCACCACACCGCCGCCCTCGGTCATCCCGTAGACCTGGCAGAACTCGCAGCCGAGCACATCGATGGCCTCCCGCAACAACGGCACGGTGATCGACGACGCGCCGTAGCCCATATGGCGGAATTCCGGCAGATCCCGGGGTTCCGCGACGAGCTGATCGACGATGGCCCTGATCAGCGTGGGCACGAAGACGGCATGGGTGACGCGCTGATCGGCCATCGCATCCACGATCGTCTTCGGGGACGCCTCGGCGAGGTAGATCTGCCGAGCACCAAACACCAGGCCGTACATCGCCCAGTAGGCACCGGCCAGGTGGAAGACCGGCGGCACGATGAGCAACCGCGAGGATGCGTCGAAACGGTGCGGGGTGGGCGTGGCGACGCCGATCTCGAACCCCAGGCGGGTGACCGGCACCGCCTTCGGCACCCCGGTCGAACCGGAGGTGAAGAACACCATTGCCACGTCGTCGGCGGCCGGCTCGAGCGGCGCGGCAGTCGCGTGTCCGGGCCAGGGATCGGTGGTGGTCTGGTCGATCACCTCGACGTGAACCCCGTCGCCCGCAATCGCCCGCGCGACGTCGGCGAACGCCGCGCTCGTGAACACATGGGTAACGCCGGCATCCGCGCAGGAGCCGGCCAGGTCCGCCTCGGGCAGTCGCCAGTTGAGGCCGACGAGGGCGGCGCGCTGCCGCCACGCTCCGAGCAGGGTGATCGCGTATCCGACGTCGTTCTGCCCCAGCCAGGCGACTCGCGATCCCGCGCCGCCGGTGTGCGCAATGATGTCTGCGGCACACCCGGCCGCATGGTCGAGTTGCGACCAGGTCAGCGTCACCGCGGGCCCCACGATGGCCGTCTCGTCGGGACGCTGCCGTGCATGCTCGCGGACTGCTGCGTCCACGGTCACCGTCGGCCATTCCCGAGCCGTCCCCAGGCTGTGCGTCAGCACACCGTTGTCCATGATTGTCTCCCATCCGAACGGCGGTAGCTGTCACCGCTCTGTCGAGGTGGGCACCTGCGGGCACCCGAGTGAGTGTTATGTGGCGGATTTGTCGGCTTTGGACACCGCGAGCCATTTCTGATGTTAGATTTAGTTTTAGAACTTTTGCAAGGCTTTGTCAGGAAAGAGATGATTCGGACTGCGCCGAGGGGGCGGACGTCGCCCTCGCGGTCGGTGGTGCCCGGACACCGCGGAACATCAGGAAATCGGAGGTGGACACCCAGTGCCAGCCACTGCGAAGGGACAGCGGACCGAGGAGGCCATGCTCGACGCCGCCCGGCAGGTCTTTGCCCAGAAGGGTTTTCTCAACGCGAAGATCTCGGACATCGCCAAGGCCGCCGGCCGATCACCAGGATCGTTCTACAACTACTACGAGAACAAGGAGCAACTCCTCGAGGCGCTCCTCGACCAGTTCTCCACAGACGTGGTCGAGGGCGCGCTCGAGGCTAAGACGGGCGATCCATTCGACGGGATCCGCGGTGCGGTGCGGGCGTATTGGGTCAACTACAAGAAGTATCTGCCGGAGATCATCGGCGTCTTCCAGCTGTCGATGACCGACGAGTCCTTCGCCGCGCGCTGGAGGGCGAACCGCGCGGCGGGTATTCGCGCCATCCTGGTCGGGCTGGCGAGCGCCGACCGGTCCGGGTCGCAGACCGGCGTGGACCCCGACCTGCTCGCATCGGCTCTCGTCTCGATGCTCGAGGGCTTCTGTTGGACCTGGCTGGCGATGGGTGGCGAGTCGGGGGTCGAGCGCCCCGACGACGAAGCCGCGATCGACACGCTCGCGACAGTCTGGTATCGCGCCGTGTACGACGATCCGGCGCAGGGCTGACACAGATCCGGCGACGCAGCCGAGCCGGATTGGCCACGTGGCGTGGTCAATCCGGCTCGGCTGATGTCAGTTGGATACCGGCGACGGTGTCGGGAATCCACCGGCGTGCAACACGCCCGCCGGCAGTCGCCGCCCGAACAGCGCCTCGAGCCAGTCTCCGGCCTCCTGCAGCGCCACGGTGTCGAGGCCATGGTCGATCCCGCTGCGCTCGAGAGCGTAGGCGAGGTCCTCGGTGGCGATGTTGCCGGTCGCGTTCGGCGCGAACGGGCAGCCGCCGATCCCACCGAGACTTGCGTCGAGGATCGACACCCCGGCCTCGACCGCGGTCAGTGCGTTGGCGATTCCGCAGTTGCGGGTGTCGTGGAAGTGGGCACGCAGCGCGGTGCCGGATGTGACCAGCTCGGCCGCGACTGCGACACGCTCCCGCACGGCGACCGGGACGGCCACCCCGATGGTGTCGGCGAGTGACAGTTCGGCCGGCGGCTCCTCGAGCACACGGCTCACGATCGAGCGCAACCTGTCCAGGGGCACCTCGCCCTCGAACGGGCAGCCGAACGCCACCGCGACCGTCAGGTTGGCGGTGACCCCGGCGGCGCGGGCGGTCCTGGCGATGTTGTGCCAGATCTGCACGCCGCCGTCGATGTCGGTGCCCTGATTGCGTCGGCTGAACGTGTCGGTGCAGTGGATCACCGCGTTCACCTCGCTGACCCCGGCCGCGATGGCGCGGTCAAGTCCGCGTTCGTTGAGGATCAGCGCGCTGTAGGCCACCCCGTCGCGTGCCGGCAGGCTCGCCATCAGGTCCTCGGCGTCGGCCATGGCCGGCACCTTGCCGGGGTGGACGAAGCTCGTCACCTCGACGTTGCGTGCGCCGAACCCGACGGCTCGCTCCACGAGTTCGGCCTTCTGCGCGGTGGTCAGCCGCACGGACTCGTTCTGCAGCCCGTCGCGGGGCGAGACCTCGACGATCCTGACCCCGCTCATGACGCCGACCGTCCGAACGTACCGATCCGTTCGCGGGCAAGGTCACTGGTGATGACCGCGAGCTGATTGGTCGTCTCCGCCGACAGCGCCCCGGCGAGGTCCCGGGTCCAGGTGTCGTTGAGCAGTTGTTTGGTTCCCGCCAGTGCCTCGGCGGAGTATCCGGCCAGTCGGTCGGCGATCTCGAACCCGACGTCGTGCAGGTCCTCGGGTGCGACGACGCGGTTGATCATCCCCATCGCGAGGGCGTCGGGCGCCGGGATCTGCTCGCCGAGCAGGCACAACTCGCGTGCCCGCCGTTCGCCGACCAGACGGGGCAGCAACCAGCTGGCGCCGCTGTCCAGGGAGAGTCCCCGGTGGATGAACAGCTGTGCGAACCGGGCCTTCTCGCTCACGTAGACGAGGTCGCAGGCCAGCGCCAGGTTCACCCCCGACCCGGCGGCGATGCCGTCGACCAGCGCGATGGTCGGAATCGGCAACTCGTGCATGGCGAGCACGCACCGGTTGGACACCTCGATGCGCTGCGGCAGCGACTCCGGATCGTCGAGCAGACCCCCGACGTCGGAGCCGCCACAGAACGCGCCACCCGCACCGGTCACGACCAGGACTCGGTCGCGACCGCCCGGGTCCAGCGAGTTCAGGTGCTCCTCGAACTGCGCCCACATCGCGTCGGTCATCGCGTTGCGCTTCTCGGGGCGGTCCAGGGTGATCAGGACGACGCCGTCGCGACGTTCCAGGCGAACGGTCATGGCCGTCCTCCGCGTGCCGCCCAGCCGTACTC
>NZ_BAHC01000128.1 GCF_000298195.1 Gordonia rhizosphera NBRC 16068
TGCTCGAGTCCCTCACGCCCTGACCTCGACCGTGATCCCGCCGCGCGTCGACCCCGCCCCGTCGACCGTGCACCTCTCGCCGCCGACCGTGCACCTCTCGCCGGCCGTGCACCTCTCGCCGTCGAGCGTGCACGTCTCGCCGTCGAGCGTGCTTGGCTTCCCGCCGAGCGTGCACGGAACACCCGGCCCGCACGTGTGAAATCCACTCGCCGACATCTGGGACAATGGACGCGATGACCTCTTCTGCCCTGACCGCAACCATCGATCTCGATGCCATCGCCAACAATGTCGACGTCCTGCGCACCGCCGCGCGGGCCGATGTGTTGGCCGTCGTGAAGGCCGACGCCTACGGACACGGAGCCGTACCGGTGGCCCGCGCCGCACTCGCGGCCGGCGCGACCGAGCTCGGTGTGGCTCACATCGCCGAGGCCCTGGCGTTACGGACCGAGGGCATCACCGCACACCTCACCGCCTGGCTGCACAATCCCGGCGCCGACTTCGATGCGGCGATCGCCCACGACATCGACATCGCGATCTCCTCCCGACGACAACTCGACGCCGTCGTCGCGGCCGCCCGTCGCCGGTCCACGACCGCGACGGTGACCGTCAAGGTCGACACCGGCCTCAACCGCAGCGGTGTCGCCGTCGACGAATGGGCCGATTTCGCCGACGCGCTGGCCAAGGCCCGCGCCGACGGTGCGGTCACGGTCCGCGCGATCATGTGTCACCTCGCGCGTGGCGACGAACCGGACCATCCCCTGAACTCGCAGCAGGCCGACCGGCTCGACGCCGCGGCGGCGGACCTGCGACGCCTGGGTGCCGGGCCCGAGGTGATGCACATCGCCAATTCGCCTGCCGCGCTGACCCGGCCGGACCTGGCGCGCGACCTGATCCGTCCCGGGATCGCCCTCTACGGGCGCACCCCGGTGCCCGAGCGAGGTGATTTCGGCCTCGTACCCGCGATGACGCTGACCGCCGAGGTTGCGCTCGTGAAGAAACTGGCTGCCGGGCAGGGTGTTTCGTACTCTCATACTTGGATCGCGCCACAGGATACGACGATCGCGGTCCTGCCCGCCGGTTACGCCGACGGTGTTCCGCGGTTGCTGTCGGGCCGGTTCGCGGTCCGGATCGGCGCACGATCCTTCCCCGGGGTGGGACGAATCTGCATGGACCAGTTGGTGATCGACCTCGGGCCCGACGGTGGTGGGGTGCGTGAGGGTGATCACGCGGAGCTGTTCGGCACCGGACATGACGGTGCACCGACGGCCAGGGACTGGGCCGACGCCATCGATACCATCGACTACGAGATCATCTCGGGCATCGGTGCACGCGCCACGCGAGAGTACGTGGGCGGTGACCGTGGATAGAACCGAACGCGTCGGTTGGCTCGCCGGGGCAACCGGGGTCGCGGCGCTCGGGGCGGTCGCCGCGGGCGGAGTCGCCCGCAACGTCACTCGACGACGACCCGACGGAGGAACGGATCCCTTTGCCGGAGTGGACTACACCACCATCTACGACGATAACGCCATGACGGTGACCACCGACGACGGCATCGCGCTGGCCGTTCGGACCGTACTCACCGGCCTCGCCGCAGATGAGGGTGTCGCCCCGGAGCTGACGGTCGTGTTCATCCACGGATTCAGCCTCCGGATGGCCAGCTGGCACTTCCAGCGCTACGAATTGGCGCAGCGGTGGCACGATCGCCCGGTCCGGCTGGTCTTCTTCGATCATCGTGGGCACGGTCGCAGCGGTCACGCGCCGGCCGACTCGTGCACCATCGGTCGGCTCGCCGACGACACGGCCGCGGTGATCCGGGCCGTCGCGCCGACGGGACCTGTTGTGCTGGTGGGTCATTCGATGGGTGGGATGTCCGTCATGGGACTGGCCCGGCGGCAGCCGGCGCTCTTCGGGCCGGACGGCCGGGTGACCGGTGTCGCGCTGGTGGCGACGGCTTCCCGGGACATCACCGAAGAGGGGCTCGGCGAGGGGCTGACCAACCCTCTGCTCGACGCCTTCCGTATGTCGGTGCGTCACGCACCCGGCCTCGTCAGCGCCGGCCGTGGAATCACCCGCATGGCGCTCGAACCGGTACTGGTGGCCGCGAGTTTCGGCCCCGACTTCCACAGCCCCGCCGCGGGACGGGCGGTCGAGAAGATGATCCAGAACACCCCGATCGAGACCATCGTGAACTTCCTGCACGCCCTCGAGAACCACGACGAGTCCACCGCCCTGCCGGTATTGGCCCAGGTTCCGTCGGTCGTTGTCTGCGGAAATCAGGACCGTCTCACCCCGCTGCCGAAATCCGTTCACATGTATGCCGAACTCGGCTCCGACTCGAGGCTGGTCGTGGTGAAGGGGGCGGGCCACATGGTGCAGATGGAGCAGCCCGAAGTGGTGAGCGACGCGATCGCCGATCTGGTCGAGCGGGCACACGTCGCGGCACCGCAACCCCGGCGCCGCTGGTGGCGGAAGAAGGTCGCCCAGTGATCGATTCGGTTCGGCCGGGTATCGCGGGTACGCGGATACTGCCCGAGGTGAGTGACACAGAGGCGTTGGGACGGGAGCTGGCCGACGTCGTGACGGCCGGTGACCTGGTGATCCTCGACGGTCCGCTGGGCGCGGGCAAGACGGCGCTCGCGCGCGGGATCGCCGCCGGACTCGGCGTGGCGGGTCGCGTGTCGTCGCCGACGTTCATCATCGCCCGCGAACACCGTCCGGGCCGGCCCGGAGGTCCGGGCATGATCCATGTGGACGCCTACCGGCTCGGCGGGCTCGAGGAACTCGATGCGCTCGATCTCGATACCGATCTGGCCGACTCGGTCGTCGTGGTGGAGTGGGGCGAGGGTGTCGCCGAGGCGCTGACCGACCGTCACCTGGTGGTCCGGCTACGTCGCCAACCGGACTCCGATGTTCGTCGTGCGGAATGGGAATGGGTGAATCACTGATGTTCGTGCTCGCCATCGACACCGCCACCGACGCGGTGGTGACGGGTGTCGCCCGCCTCGACGGGGACCCGACCGCAGCGCCTGCGGTCCTCGCCGAGCGGGTCGTACGCGACGGTCGGCGCCATGCCGAGGTGCTCACCTCGGTCATCCGGGAGGTACTCGACGAGGCGGAGGTCGCGCGCACCGACCTCGACGCTGTCGTCGTCGGGTGCGGACCCGGTCCGTTCACCGGCCTGCGGGTCGGCATGGCGACCGGTGCCGGATTCGCCGATGCACTCGGGCTGCCCGCGTACGGGGTGTGTTCGCTGGATGCCATCGCACCCGACGGGAGTGGATCGGTGCTGGTGGTCACCGATGCCCGGCGCCGCGAGATCTATTGGGCGCGTTACGTCGACGGTCAGCGCGTTCGGGGTCCCGAGGTCACTGCGCCCGCCGATGTCGTCGCCGAGCTCGACGACATCGTCATCGACCTCGTGGTCGGGTCCCCGGCTCATGCGGAACTGTTCGGCCGCCCCGTAGGTCCCGCGACGGTCCCGTCGGTGGCGGGACTCGTGGCCGCCGTGGCCGGCGACGTCCGATCCGTGGCGGCACCGGAACCGTTGGTGCCCCTGTATCTCCGGCGTCCGGATGCCAAGGAACCCAAGAAGCGGCGGCCGGTGGAGGTGCGTCGATGACGGTGTCGGGACTCTTCATCGACGGCCTGGACTACCCGGACATCTCGCGGTGCGCCCAACTGGAGAAAGAGATGTTTGCCGGCGATTCGCCATGGCCGGCAACCGCATTCCGCGCCGAGCTCAACGCGCCCTACAACCGCTATTTCGCCGCCCGGGACCGTCCGGGCGGCGAGGTCGTCGGCTACGCGGGGATCTCCACGCTGGGCTCGGCGGGTTCCTACGAGTGTGAGATCCACACGATCGCCGTCGCACCGACCCACCGCGGCAGAGGATACGGCCGAGCCCTGCTCGCCGTCCTGCTCGAGGTCGCGGATTCCTGTGGCGCACCGGTTTTCCTCGAGGTGCGCACCGACAATGACACCGCCATCACGCTCTATGAGCATCACGGCTTCGTCCGATCGGGTATCCGCCGTAACTACTATCAGCCGTCGGGTGCCGACGCCTACACCATGATCCGGCCGGCGACGACGTCGGCCGCAACGCAGTCCGGGGGTACCCCATGATCGTGATGGGAATCGAGAGTTCGTGTGACGAGACGGGCGTCGGTATCGTCCGCTGGGACCCCGACGGCATCGGTGACGGTGGTCGGGGCACCGCGACCTTGCTCGCCGACGAGGTCGCCTCCAGCGTCGACGAACACGCCCGTTTCGGTGGCGTCGTCCCCGAGATCGCGTCGCGGGCGCACCTCGAGGCGATCGTGCCGACGATGCAGCGCGCGCGGGCGGCGGCGGGCATCGATCGTCCCGACGCCATCGCGGTCACGATCGGGCCGGGATTGGCGGGGGCGCTGTTGGTGGGGGTCGCCGCTGCGAAGGCCTATGCGCTCGCCTGGGATGTGCCGCTGTTCGCGATGAATCATCTCGGTGGTCACGTGGCCGTCGACACGCTCGAGCACGGACCCATGCCGGAATGCATCGCGCTGCTCGTCTCCGGCGGTCACACCCATCTGCTGCATGTCACCGACCTGGCGGACCCCATCGTGGAACTCGGCACCACCGTCGACGACGCGGCGGGCGAGGCCTTCGACAAGGTAGCGCGGCTGCTCGACCTCGGGTTCCCCGGTGGGCCCGCCCTGGATCGGGTCGCGGCGCAGGGGGATCCGCATGCGATCGCCTTTCCCCGCGGGATGACCGGCCCACGTGACGCCCGCTACGACTTCTCCTTCAGCGGCGTCAAGACGGCGGTCGCCCGCTTCGTCGAGGACTGTGAACGGCGGGGCGTCGAGGTGCCGATCGCCGACATCGCGGCGTCGTTCCAAGAGGCGGTGGCCGACGTGCTGACCTTCAAGGCGGTGCGTGCCTGCACCGATCTCGACGTCGACACCCTGGTGCTCGGCGGCGGTGCGACCGCCAATTCGCGCATCCGGTCGCTGGCACAAGAACGCTGCGCGGACGCGGGTATCACCCTGCGCGTGCCGAAGCCGCGGCTCTGCACCGACAACGGAGTGATGATCGCGACTCTGGGTGCGCACGTGATCGGCGGGGGAGCGGCGCCCTCACCGTTGACGGTGGCCACTGACCCAGGGATGTCGGTGCAGGTCAGCCAGCTCTGAGGGGGCCGTTCGCGCAGGGCGATCGGCGTCCGGCGGATTTTGCAGCCTCCGCCCTTGAGTGCTGGCACTCTCGTGTATAGAGTGCTAGTGGCGCTGTGTTGAGCCCCGGAACCCGCGACGACGGAGCTTTGGCCCAGAGCCATGAACGTACCAATCGTTTCACCGTTCAACTACACAGTACGAAAGTAGAGGACCCACATCGTGGCGAGCGTGAACATCAAGCCGCTTGAGGACAAGATCCTGGTGCAGGCCGTGGAGGCAGAGACGACCACCGCGTCCGGTCTGGTCATTCCGGACACCGCCAAGGAGAAGCCGCAGGAAGGCACCGTCATCGCGGTCGGCGAGGGACGGGTGACCGAGCAGGGCAACCGCGTGCCGGTCGACGTGAAGGAAGGCGACACCGTCATCTACAGCAAGTACGGCGGCACCGAGATCAAGTACGCCGGTGAGGAGTACCTGATCCTGTCGGCCCGCGACGTGCTGGCCGTCATCGGCAAGTAAGACCGCACCGCAACCGCGAGTCTTCTGCGCCCCGGTGCCCACGTCGGGCGCCGGGGCGCTGCCGATTCATCGCCGTTGTTACGCAAACCTGAAAGAGATTCATGCCCAAGCAGATTGAATTCGACGATGTCGCACGGCGCGCGCTCGAACGCGGCATCAACCAGTTGTCCGACACGGTCAAGGTCACGCTCGGTCCCCGTGGCCGCCACGTGGTGCTGGCCAAGGCATTCGGTGGCCCCAGCGTCACCAACGACGGTGTGACCATCGCCCGCGACATCGACCTCGAGGACCCCTTCGAGAACCTCGGTGCCCAGTTGGTGAAGTCGGTGGCCACCAAGACCAACGACGTCGCCGGCGACGGCACCACCACGGCCACCGTGCTGGCCCAGGCCATCGTCGCCGCGGGACTGCGCAACGTGACCGCCGGCGCCAACCCGATCGCGCTCGGCGTCGGTATCGGCAAGGCCGCCGACGCCATCAGCGACGAATTGCTCCGGGTCGCCACGCCGGTCGACGGTGAGAAGGCCATTGCACAGGTCGCCACGGTGTCGTCACGTGACGAGGTCATCGGCGAGATGGTCGGCAAGGCGATGGGTGCCGTCGGAACCGACGGTGTCGTCACCGTCGAGGAGGGGTCGGGGCTGCAGACCGAACTCCAGGTCACCGAGGGCGTGCAGTTCGACAAGGGATATCTCTCCCCGTACTTCATCACCGACGGTGACAGCCAGGAAGCGGTCCTCGAGGATGCGCTCGTGCTCCTCTACCGTGACAAGATCAGCTCGTTGCCGGACTTCCTGCCCCTGCTGGAGAAGGTGGTCTCGGCCGGTAAGTCGCTGCTGATCGTGGCCGAGGACGTCGAGGGCGAACCGCTGTCGACGCTCGTGGTGAACTCGATCCGTAAGACCGTCAAGGTCGTCGCCGTGAAGGCGCCGTTCTTCGGTGATCGTCGCAAAGCCTTCCTGGAGGATCTGGCCGTCGTCACCGGTGGCACAGTGATCTCCACCGACATCGGACTCAGCCTCGCGACCGCGGAACTCGACCTGCTCGGTTCGGTGCGTCGGGTGGTCGTCACCAAGGACACCACGACCCTCGTGGAGGGCGCCGGTACCAAGGACGCCGTCACCGATCGCGCCGCGCAGCTGCGCCGCGAGATCGAGCAGAGCGACTCCGACTGGGACCGCGAGAAGTTGGCCGAACGGCTCGCCAAGCTCGCCGGCGGTGTTGCGGTGATCCGTGTCGGTGCGGCCACCGAGACCGACCTCAAGGAGCGCAAGCACCGCGTCGAGGACGCCGTCGCGGCGGCCAAGGCCGCGGTCGAGGAGGGGATCATCCCCGGCGGCGGCTCGGCGGTCCTGCAGGCCGCCAAGGTTCTCGACGGCCTGGCCGCGCAGCTCACCGACGACGAGGCTCTCGGCGTGCGCGTGGTTCGCGATGCGTGTCGCGCACCGCTCTACTGGATCGCCACCAATGCCGGTGTCGACGGTGCCGTGGTCGCGGCTCGGGTGGCGGATGCCGAACGTGGCCATGGCTTCAACGCCGCGACGCTGTCCTACGGCGACCTGCTGGCCGACGGAATCATCGATCCCGTCAAGGTCACCCGGTCCGCCGTGGTGAACGCGGCGTCGGTGGCCCGGATGGTGCTGACCACCGAGACCTCGGTTGTCGACCAGCCCGAAGAAGCTCCGGCCCACGGACACGGACACGGTCACGCCCACTGATCCTTCGGACGACTGATCCTTCGGACGACTGATCCTTCGGACGACGAGGCGCCCGAGCCGATTTGGGCTCGGGCGCCTCGTGCTGTTCGGGTGGTGTCGCGGTGTCGGTCTCGGAGTGATGAAGGTGTGCACCGAGGCGCCGGTGTGGCAGTGCGGCGGCACGTAGGCCCGCTCGCGCGACACAACACGAACGAGGGCACCGATCCACGATGAATCGATGCCCCCGTTCGGTGGCGTGAATTGGCGGGATGACGGTCCCGGATCGGATGTCGGCTCGCCCGACATCGGATCCGGCGGACGCCGGTGTCCCTATGGTTGGGGTCGTCGGCGCATCAGCTCGCGATACGTCGGCCGACGCCGCGCTTCATGAGCATGCTGCGTTCGGATTCCGAGAGCCCTCCCCAGATTCCGTAGGGTTCGGCCACGGCGAGTGCATGCTCGCGACACTGCGCGATGACCGGGCAC
>NZ_BAHC01000127.1 GCF_000298195.1 Gordonia rhizosphera NBRC 16068
CGGTCGACGCTGCAGTGACGGTGTACGGCGAGCACGTCGAGCGCCAGACGCTCGAACGCAGCGAGGCCGCGATCGCGGCGATCGACCGCGTCTTGAGTAAACCGCAAACGTCAGACAAAGCACAGCTTCGTGAGCAACGTCAGACCCTCGAGGTCCAGGCAACTGACCCCTCGGGCGTGCAGGTTGTGCAGGCATCGACAGTCAATTTGTCCTCCGGCGCCCCAAGCTGGGCGCTCGGGGCTGTGGCCGGCGGCCTCATCGGCGGCATCATCTTCCTGAGCGCTGGACTCGCGTGGCGCAGGAGAGCCGGAATTGTCTCAGCCCCATCGGCTCTCGATCCACTATTGGCCGACGGTTCGGTTTCGCAGATACTGTTACCCGTTGTGAAACCGGACCAGGCAGCGGGCCACGAACAGCGGACCATCCAGACCGCCCGCACCTTGTACGCACAACTCGCAGCGCCCCGAACAGGCCTCATCCTGGTCGTCGGCGCGTCCGAGAACTCTGGCAGTCAGGCGATCGCCGATCTGATCGCCTCCGCCGCCGCTGAGCACGGAACCATCCAGCGGGATCAGTTGAGGTCCACTGAGGTGGCGGACGCACCCCAGGACAACGCAGTGATCCGAGTTGTCGATGGTGATACGTTGAGCACATCACCTGGTCTTCCCGACGCAGCGGCATTAGCCGATCACATTGTCGTGGTCGCGCGAATCGGTGTCGACGACATCGGATCGGTCAAGGCCGCAGCCGGGCTCGCACGCGGCATTCGGCCCGTGGTGGTCTGTATCAAGAGACCTATCTCACGGCCCAATTTGGAAACCGCCAACCTCGGCAGCCTCGACGCTCACCTCGAACGCTCACCCGAGAAGCCTCGTCCGACCGAACCAGCCCGGTAGGTACAATCAGTACGCGATACGTCTCTCCCGAAATACCCGATGAACTCGCCTCGGAGATACGCGATGTCCGCGCGCGCGTGGACCCGGTTTCCACGACCGAGTCGCACCGCGCTTCCCACGAGCTTGCGAGCGGCCTGATAGCACAGAAGAGTTCGCGAAAGATGATGGCGACGCCAGAGATGCCCGTTGCCCACGCCGTAGCGGAACATCTTCTCGACGAATGCATCACTGATATCGTCGCGGTCGTCGTCCTGGTACACGTGGATTTCGGGTGAGTATGCGATCCTGGCCCCACAGGCCAGCATTCGCAGGATGAGGTCCGACTCTTCCCCCGCTCCGCGCAAGCCTGACGAGCCCACACCGATGCCTTCATCGAACGGTGCCGGCGACGGCAGCGCCAACCGCCTCAGGAACAACGTACTGCAGATGCTGGTGCGCAAGAAGTTCGTTCGGGTCACGGTGGTCCGATGGGGCAACCACCGCAGCATCGATGGTGAGCCGTCTCGAGTCACCTGCTTCGCGCTGAGACCGGCGATACTCTGATCTGCGTCGAGAAGAGCCAGGGCCGCGCTCAAGGTGGTCGGTCCGTACCAACAGTTGTCGTCGGGGTAGGCAATCACTGGGGAGGTTGCGCCGATGGTCCCGACATTGCGCCCAGTCGATGCTCCGCGTCCGCTGGTGTAGATCTTCGTCGGCCCCGGCATCGCGGTCTCACGCAGGATCGCGGCGCACTCCTGGCCTTCACTCTGGTCCACCAAAATGAACTCGACCTGATCGGCGATATCCGATTCAAGCACCGATTCCAGTAGTCGGCGAAATTCGAGCGGACGGCCGATCGTGCTGCAGACCAGGGAGATTCGGGGATCAGCCATGGTTCAGAGCCTCGATATAACGGCTCAGGACGGCCCACATATTGTCGCGAAACACGGGTTCGGCGAAGCATCGGGCATGTGCTACAACACTCGGGACATCGAGGTCGAACTTGTCCATGCGCTCGACGCCGTCGATGATGGCGTCAACATTCTGATCGTCGAAGAACAGACCGGATAGACCGTCAACGACTGTCTCGAGCGCTCCACCGCGTCTGAGAGCCAGAACAGGACGGCCACTCGCCATCGCCTCGACCGGGACAATGCCGAAATCTTCCTCGCCAGGGAAGATCAGGCCCCGGCAGTGCGCATAGTGGTATCGGAGACTCTCGAAGCTCTGCGTCCCGAGTACGGTGACAGTCGGCCCAGCCAGTCTCTTGATCTCGCCCAACATCTCGCCACCACCGATCACCACGAGAGGACGCCGCATACGGTTGAAAGCTTCGACTGCCAGGTCTGGGCGTTTGTAGCGCACGAGCTCACCCACCATCAGGTAATGCTCGCCCACTTCGGAGCC
The DNA here is from genome assembly GCF_000298195.1 of Gordonia rhizosphera NBRC 16068. Taxonomy (GTDB): domain Bacteria; phylum Actinomycetota; class Actinomycetes; order Mycobacteriales; family Mycobacteriaceae; genus Gordonia; species Gordonia rhizosphera. The sequence goes on from NZ_BAHC01000127.1 coordinate 2,283, forward strand.
GGTAACCGGCGCGAAGTCGTCGACACTCACCGGGGGATGCACGACCTGCGCTTCGCGCCGATAGTATCGGGAGATCCGCTGGCGCACATTGTCCGAGTTCGCGATAAAGTCATCGACCCTCATCGCCGAGACTGCGTCCCAGTTGCGCACGTAATGGCTGAAGGGACCCATCACAGCCCGCTTGACGGGCCCCGCTTGTTCCCGATAGTCCTGGTACATGTTCCAGACGTAGCGCATCGGCGAATGGCAGTAGCACACATGACGTGCCGTACCCGGCGGGATTATGCCCTTTGACGGACCGGATTCGCTGCTGATGATGAGGTCGTACGCTCGGAGGTCGAGCTGCTCCAGCGCATATGGCATGAGCGGTAGGTACGACTTGTAGCGAGTGCGCGGGCTCGGCAGTTTGGAGATGCCAGTTGTCGTCACCTTGTGCCGTCGAATGACGTCCGATACCGCGTTCGGGTTGTAGACGTGCGTGAAGATGTCGGCACTCGGGAACATCCGGCAAAGCGATTCGAGAACCTTCTCGCCGCCGCGCATCGTGACCAGCCAGTAGTGAATCAGGGCGACCCTTGGTTCAGTCGACCGCGGGCCGGTCTGATCGAGTTCCGCCAGGTTCCTTGTCGGATGTGATTCACCCATCGCGGAGCCCGTCCACGACTCGAGATGCGGATATCGCCGAGAGGAAACGTTCTGCGTTGCTCACCCGGTCGCGTCGAAGCGAGTCCGCGAGCCCTGGCCGGTCTTCGTTGGCTTCAAGCAAGGTCCCCGCCCAGCGCTACCTCCGGTAGATGGAGTTGCTCGAACACGATCCGGGCAAGAGACACCTGCCAGACATCTACGGCGCGGGCGGGTACCCGTTCTGGCGGTGTCGCGCCGCGAGAAACGTGAAGCACGAGGTCGACTGTACGGGAGGTGGCGATCCTACTGGCCATTTCGCCTGCGTACCGCTGCATGACCGAGCGAGGTTGCCCCAACCATCTCCAACTCCTGTCGGGCTTGGGCCTGTCGATCAACGGACGTCTATCGCGCGGCCATCAATCGTCCAGCCGGACGTCGTGTACGAGCTTCGCGGGACATTGGTGTAAAGCGGTGATCCAGACGAACCGGTGATCCTGATGTTCCGTAGTGCCACCCCACCGACCGAGCCGCCGCCGCTGGCCAGGATGCCGACATCGCGACGTGCGGAACTAGGTGTGGCGGCGATCGTGACGCCTGAGACCCGCACACCCCAGGTGTGGAGACCGGGTCCGCCGGAGAAGATGAGCATTGCGCCCTGAACGATGCCCGGATTCGTGTTGGCCCCGACAACGCGTCCGTTCGAAACCGTCACCGAGTCGACCGATGTGGTGGAGTACGGAGCTCCCTCGTTTGCAATGTAGATCCCTGCCGAGTTGGTACTGGCCACGTGGAAGTCACGGATGGACACCGAGCGCCCACCGACCACACTGATCCCGCGTCCCCAACGGGTCCCGTTGACGTCCACCCTGCTGATTCTGATGTCACTGGATTGTCTACGATCGGCGAGATATGACACGACCGCAACAGCGTCGTCGCCGGTCCGGTCGGTCTTGACTCCGCTGATCACGCCACGAGCACTTCCGTTGGTTACGTGGATACCGTCGGCGCGCGTCTGACTGATGGTGACGTCGCGGATACCGAAGTCCCGCGCACCGTCGACAAAGATCCCCGCCGCGGCGGAGCCGACAATCTTCACGTTCTGCACCGAGTCTCCCGCTCCTGCGAGAACCAGCTTGTGCTGATCAATCCCAGACCAACGATCGCCTTGAGTACCTGCAGACAGCGTGACATCACGGATCTGAACACCATTGGCCTGAATCTGAACGGCCGAACTCGCGTCGTTGGTAGCGACCAGCGTCGCACCGTCCCCGTCAACACGCACATTGGGCACACGGATCCTCAACACACCCGAATGGTGGTAGACCTTCGGCTCGAGTGTGAGCACGCCCCCTGGCTTCAAGGCGTCGAATTGCGCCTGCAGAGAAGCGGTGGTGTCCTCTGCCGGGGCACCGGTCGCCGGCCGATTACACGCGATTCCGCCCATCACCAGGACGAGCGTTGCCACAGCCACAGTGGCCAACCGAGCTTGACCCCGGACTGTGCGCGCCACCCGCGTCGGTCTCATGTCGGTACCCCAGCCCGTCGTCGAGGGGCCTTCGCCCCGAACCGCGAACCTCATCCTCGCACGGAATCCTCCCAACCACGACCGGACTGGTTCAACCCGTGCGGCCGCCAATCGGCCCGCACAGCGAGAAGTCCTCCCGCACGACCTCGGCGACCCGCAATTTCTGTGGCACGGGCCGTCTGCGTCACGGAGCTCTGAACTGCAGGGCGGCGCCCGGAATGTGTGGCCCGCGCTGCTCGTCCCGCTTCGAATACCGTGGATGACCTGTATCTGGCACGATTCGTGCATGAAGCTCTCCAAAGCTTGGATCGGTACCACGATCTTCTGGATGATCGCAATGATCCCCGTAATTGTGGTACTGATTCCGAACAATCTGGTTCTCCAGGACGGCGGTCTTCACATTGACAGTTCAACCGCTTTGCGAGGCCTCATCAATGGCTGGTTTCCAAATCTGCTCGAATGGCAGTCCTTGTCCCCGAACACGACCGTCGAGGCATTACTCGCATTACTGACGTCTTATCTTTCTGCAGATGTGTCATTGCGCTTGGTTGCAGTCCTTGGTCTGTTCGGCTTCGCCTGGGGCGTGGTCGCCCTCATGCGAGCCATCGGACGGCCGGTTGTCGTGGGCGTCGTCTTGCTCCCTTTCCAGATGAGCTCCATCTTCATGCTGGGTTTCGTCGGCTTCGTATGGGCCACAGACGTGATGCTTTTCGCGATTGCTGTTGTTCTGGCCAACCCGACACGACCTCCACGTTTGCTTCTCGCGACTCTGTTGACCATTACATGGCTCACCCACCTTGGCCCCGCAGGAATAGGGATGGCCTCGATTCTGAGTATAATGGTTGTCGCGCGCATTTCTGATGGCTCATCGATCCTACAATCGCTGAAGTACTCGTTCCGGTACCTCATTGCCCCCTTTGCCATTCCGGTCGCTTTGACGCTCTATTGGCTTTTCAGTACCAGGGGCCAGGAATCTGCGTCAACGAGCTTCGGCCCTTTGTGGACCATGAGGATTCTGCTGAGTGCGGCTGGTGCAATCGTGTACTACTCCAGTATCGAGGTCGTCGTCAGTCTTTTGGTGGCGATGGCACTGGTCGCGGCGGCAGTGATGGTGATTCGGCGAAGAGCCCACCGCCCCGTCGCTATTTCGAAATACGACGGCTTGCTGGTGAGCGCTGCGGTATGGGCACTGATAGCGATCGTCGCACCATCAAAGACAACGTTGGGCTCGGGCTTCACCAATGAGCGCCTCACACTGTTCGCATGGGTGTTCGCAGGGCTGTGGCTGTGTGCGGAGTCCCCTCAGCTGACTGGTGTCGGGCACAAGGTCTGGATTTCCAGCCTCACCATTACAGCGGCGATGGCCGCAATCCTGCCGATTTCTCGGATACCGCCGATGCTCACGGTGTCCGATCAGCTGACCGAAATCAACACCCTTGCAGCATGCCTACCGGAGCGTTCACGATTTCTCCAGCTCAACCTGTCGGTGGGAGAGGATCTGTCAGCACGGGGCATGCAGCCGATGGCGGAACAGACAGGGACCCTGTCGCGCGACCGGGAGTCTCTCCAGATGGGTAATGAGGCTGGCTGGTACCCCTTCTACTTGTGGGGCTTCAAGGAGGGACTCGTACGCGCCAACGAGTTCGTTCCGGCCGGCTCGTCGATAGATGCGGTGCCACCGACATTTGATATCAGTCGCGCACTCGACGCGGGGCTTCCGTTGGACGCGATCGTGCTCTACGGCCGCAGTCGCGCGACAGCTGAGACACTGTCGAGTCCCGAAACTCGCGCCACACTCGCGGAACTGTCCAGCAGATTCAACCTCGTACGCGTTAGTCCGAGCGGCGCCGCCGAGTTGTGGATGCGCAAGGGACTGGCACCTTCGTGCAGGTGAGATATCAGGTCTTTGACACCGCCTGTACCGTCTGACCCGGCAGACAGTGGCATCGGCGCATTCACAGACCGGCGTCAATGAGGGTTCGCGGGAGGGAACCGATTTGGTCGTCGAGTTCCGCACTCATGACTCAACCGTCGCGCAGATTGGTGACGATACGGGACGCCGATGTCTGCCACGAGAATCTCCCTGCATTGACCGTGCCGCGGCGCCGAAGCGATTCGACGAGCCCGGGCTTTGTCTCGATCGCCTCGAGTTCGGCCAGGAGTGACTCAGGGTCGTCGGGATCGAAAAACAGCGCGCCGTCGCCGCAGACCTCGGGAAGCGAGGCTGCTCTGGAGCAAACAACTGGACATCCGAGAACCTGGGCTTCGAGAGGGGGCAGCCCGAAACCTTCGTACTTGGAAGGAAAGATCAAGGCCTGCGCGTTCCGATAAAGCCATACGAGTTCGGCGTCGCTCAAGCGCCCCGGCACGATGGCGTGGCGTTCGAGCGACGAGGTCTGGCTGTAGACTCGCCCACCGGCGGCGACTCCGACGACGACCACATCGCGTCCAGACTCTGCTACCGACTGGATCGGTGCCCCGAGATTCTTATGACGTGCCTGCGTCCCGACCACAAGGTAATAGCGATCGGGGAGGCTCAGGTCCGGCGGGCTGGGAGATACGTTCACCAAGGCGTCCGCGGCACATTCGGCAACGAGGAAACGGTCGCGGCGAAGGCGCAGGACATCCGCAAGATCGCGGGCGCTGAAGTTCGACACCGTGATCAGTTGCTGCGCGGTGCGACCGAGGACGAAGTACAAGACGAAGTAGAACCATACATACGTCCGGCGGTAAGTCTGTGGATACCGGAATGGGGTGGCGTCGTGCATTGTGACGTACTGACGGCGCTTCACGAGTGGCGCAGGCCCCGCAAAGTTCAGAAGCGTACGGCCAATGGTCACCACCGGAAGATAGAGCTGCTCAAACACGAAGCCATGGACAGGCGCGTACCTGATCTTCATCCCGGAGGCAGCAGCCCACTCAGGTGGTTGGGCCCCTTTGGGCACGTGCAATACCAGGTCTAGGCCACCGGTCTCCGCGATCTTTCGGACCATCTCGGTCGCATATCGTTGTGTTCCGGAAAGATTCTGCTCGAGCCACTTGCCGTTGATGTGCACCTGCCCCGGCCTCACACGGCCGGTCAACGAACTTCGATCCCAAGGCCGTTGCGGCTCCATCCAGACGCAACATAGGCCCCGGTGCCCGCTGTCGAATACAGCGGAGCCGCCACCGAGCCCGTGATATCAAAGTCCCTTAATGACACACCCTCGACACGGCCACCCGCGCTGGTGACGATTGCGACGTCGCGCTGGGCGGTTGCTGGTGTGTAGGCGATCCTCAAGTTGGACATGTGCACATTCTGCACAACGGCCATGGCGTTTCCGGAGTAGACGAGTACAGCCCCCTGGACAACGGCAGGATTGGTGTTGGCGCGGCTGATACTGCCATTGGCCACGCTCACGTCGTCCACCGACGCTGTGAAGTAGGGGGCTCCCTCGCTGGCGATGTAGACCCCCGCCGAGTCCGTCCTCGACACGGCAAAGTCACTGATCGACACACCCCGGCCGCCGACCACGCTGATTCCGCGCCCCCATCGAGTGCCTTCCACCGTCACACCGCTGATCCGGATGTCGCTGCAAACGTGACCGTCGGCGAGGTAGGAGACTACGGCGACCGCGTCGTCGCCGGTCAACTCGGTACGCACGCCTTGCACCACACCCCGCGCGGCGCCGTTCGTAATGTGGATTCCATCGGCACGCGTGTGGCTGACAGAGACATCACGGATGCTGAAATCCTGCGCGCCGTCGACGAAGATCCCGGCCGCGGCGGAACCAATGATCGTTACATTCTGCACCGAGTCGCCGGTGCCGGACATAACGAGCTTGTGTTGCTCCCGCGCTGACCACCGCTTGCCCTGTGTTGGCGCTGTCAGGATGATGTTCGTGAGGCGGACTCCGGCAGCCTCGAGTTGAACCGACGATGACGCGTCATTTGTGGCATGCAGGGTCGCACCGTTGCCATCGATGTGCACGTCGGGCACCCGCACCTTGAGAACGCCAGAATGGTAATAGTCCTGCGGCGTCAGCCGGAGAACGCCACCGGGCTTCAACCCGTCGAGTTGGGCCTGCAACGAATGCGTACTGTCCTCGGCCGCCGTCCCTATACCCGAGCGAATGTAACCACTGATTCCGATATAGGTCGCGGCGAGAGCGGCGACCAGTGCCGTCAACCGAAGCCGGACAGTGCGCGAGGTCAGCGACACTGTTGGCCTCATGTCGCCACCTCAGACCGTCGACGCGACAACAGAAAGATGATCACCCCTAGGGCGATCCACGGGTAGACCACCCGCCCGTAGGACCAGTACATGTACCGCGGCATCTCGAGCAATCCAATGAAGGCCACCGGATAAAGCATCAGCCCGAAGGGCCTCGCGCTGCGGAATCCGCGGTAAAGGAGTCCGACGACAAGCCCTGCGAGCAGGAAATAGATGATGCCCCCGATGTGACCGTAATCCAGGAATGCCGCAGAATAGCCACTCTCACTGTTGAACTCCGGGTTACCGAACTGTAGGAGGACCATATCGCTGGTTGGCACAGGATGCCCGCCCAACCGCTCATAGAGGTTCAGGTTCTGAACTCCTGGCGCCAACCAGAAACCTGTCAACGTGCCGAAGGGAAGCCGGTTTGGCCAATCCATGTGGGTCAGATTGAGGTGACCGTTGTTCATCGAAGTGGCGTAGTAGCCTGCCAGCCGGGTAACGACGAAGTGGGGGAACGACGTCGACCCATGCGCGCGATACCAACTCCACGACCGGAAGTACTCGAAAACCCCGAAGAGTACAACGAGCATGGATAGGAACACGACAGGGATCAGCTGGGCGATGCGGCGGCGGATGCCGGGCTCGCTCGCGAGCTTGGCAGCGATGACCACGACGATAGGAACCACCAGCTCCAGCATCGCTAGACGTTCACTGTTGACGAAGGCACGGACGACGCCGAGTGCCACGACGGTCAGCAGCTTGAGCAGCTCGACCCTGGAGAAGCGGTTTGCCAGCAGGACACTGGCGGCTACCACGGCGGCAATACCGAACTCGGTGAAGGTGGTAACGCCGGGAATCGTTCCGATCTGGGATCGAACATCCTCGGAACCAGAGAACAGCCGCTGGGGTGAAATACCCTCGCGCACGATGACTATGACGAAACCGACGTAGCCAAGCATCGTCAACGAGGTCAGCACCGTACTCGCCCGACGCAAGATCGAGGTTGATCGGTCATCGAGGGCCGGCCACGGACGCGCGAGTCTCCGCGGGGTTCCTGCGGACGACGAAACCAGTGCGCCGAACGCCAACGCCAACGCCCCGCAGGCGAAGAGCAGCAGGGTGTCGGAGGTGACCGATTTCGGAGTTCGCCAGAGTGCCCGGAACTCGACGTCGGTGACGAAGAAAGTGGGCGTGATCGCGATCGCCGCGACAAACAACGTGACAACCACGGGCGAGAGCCAAGCCGCACGTGGTTCGGAAGCATCGCTCGATGAAGAGCTGCCGCTCCGTCGAGTCGATCCAGGGGGCCTGCGGTCCGGCACGCCGGTCAACCTCGTGTCTTCGGTCATTAGCTCGATTCCGCCGCGTCTGTCCGCTCTACGAAGGTATCGGCGAGCAGTTCTTTGGTAGCCCGCACTGGGCGCCAATCAGCGTGCGGCGCGACCCCCAAACACAGTTTGGCGTTTACGTACTGGCTGGCGTACATCACCACAATACTGATCGCTGTGATGAGCGACAGGACGAAAGGTCCCCCCCACCAAACTGCGGCCACGACGGCGGGCACCGAGACGCCGAGCACCGCCAGCGCGACGCGCGCTGCCTGGGTAATCTGTCCTGTGACGATCAACAATGCGGAACTGACCTGGAAGCAGGACTGAACTGCTCCAGCGATCGCAATCACAAGAAGCATCGTCGCAGTCGGCCGCATATCGGCTCCATAGGCGAAGGTGATCGCCATGGGCCCGAGTATGGCTATGAATACAACAAGCGCGACAGCCACTGTGGTCCCGAGCGTCGCAGCATTCGACAGCAGTCGCACGACTTCGGCTTTCGCGCCGCTCGCCCACAGTCGCGCCGCGGGCGGCACCACAGCCAGCAACGTCAGATTGTTCAACAGCACGACCTGCATGCCCAGAGTCACCGCGAGTGCATATTGCGTAGCCAGAAGTGGCGACAGAATTGCGGTGGCAAGCCAGATCGTGCCCTGGAGAATCATGAATTCGGACACATCCACACCGAACAGCCGGATCCCGTGCCCGAGTGCCTCACGTACCATCGCCACCCCCTCCCCCATCGGAGGCATGGCGATCTCGGATCGCGCATAGGCGAGGGCTATCACGAACTGGATCCCGGCGACGGCAAGATAGGCCACGAGGACACCGACCAGGGACTCGCTGCGGGCGACATAAATGATCCCTGCAATCACCATCAGAGCCAAGATCGACCGGACGTAGTGCATCGTCGCCACCGATGCCAACACACGGCCGTTGGCAGCAAAGATGTCGCTCAACATGAGCCTGACCGACTCGACCGCGATCAGCGCACTGGCCAGTAGATACACGGGCAGAAATCCGCCATCCCCGATAAGCGCACTACACCCGACCAGTGCGATAACCGGAGCGGTGATCAGCGATAGCATCGCGGTGGCCAAAAGGTGCGTGCCCGCGATCGTCCGGCGCCTCTGCGCAACAGGTTCTGCAGGGATCAGCCTGATGACATTTGCGCCGAGCCCTAGCCGCCCTATGAGCGGACCAATCGACAGCGCGGCCAGAATGGCGAAGAAGACCGCGGCGTCCTGGTAATCGAGGCCGCGCACAATGACCACGGTCAGCAGAAAGGACGCGACCATTCCGCCCCCCGCGGCGAAAACGCGCCACATGAGGCTATGCCGAAACTCTCCGCTCACACTTCGCGCGTCACCCAAGGCGGTACCGTTCTTTCTCCGGCTCGAACGCACCGGTCGGCACATCCTGACAAGATTCCATCAGCCTTCGAATCGCGCATGCAACAACAACCGCCACCATCCCCCTGACACGGGACTTGGAGCTACCAAACGCTCTGCATCTGGTGGTGCTCGAGGGTCGCGGAGAAGATACTGAGGGCAGTCGCTTTCAGCTGCGAGACCCGCTCAACGAGCCGTTCACGCCCCGACAATCCCCCGCAACTGCTCCATATCCTCCACCCGCTCCTTGTGCGTGGCCGCCACCGGCGCGGCCAGCAGCACCCCGACCCCCGCCTTCTCGAACGCCTCCACCCTCTCGGCGACGTGTGACTTTGAGCCGATCAGCGACATCGCGTCCACCAGGTCGTCGGGCACCGCGGCCGCCGCCTCGGCCTTCTTCCCGTCGAGGTAGAGGTCCTGGATCAGCTTGGCCTCGTCGGCGTAGCCGTAGCGGACCGCGAGCGAGTTGTAGAAGTTCTTCCCGCGCGCCCCCATGCCGCCGATGTACAAGGCGGCGTGATCACGCACCCCCTGCATCGCCTTCTCGATCTCCTGAGGGTCTTCGGAGATGAGCGCGGATGCCATCACCACGATCTTCAGCGGCGGCAACGACGGATCGCGTTTGGCCTTGCCGGCGGCCAGCGCATCACCGAACGCCACGCCGACGTATTCGGGATGGAACAGGAACGGCTGGAACTCCTCGAAAAGTTCGGCCGCCAGTTCCGTATTCTTCGGGCCGATCGCCGCCAGCAGCATCGGGATGCGGTCGCGGACCGGATGGTTGATGATCTTCAGCGCCTTACCCAGCCCGGTGCCGCCGTCCTCCTTGGTCAGCGGCATCGTGTAGTGCTTGCCGCGGTAGTCGGTCTTCTCGCGGCGCCAGATCATCCGGCAGATCTCCACATGCTCGCGGGCCCGGCCGAGCGGGTAGTCGTACTTGACCCCGTGGAATCCCTCGATGACCTGCGGACCCGACGCCCCGATGCCCAGCACGCAGCGACCCCCACTGATGTAGTCCAGGCCGGCCGCGGTCATCGCCAGATTCGACGGCGTACGCGAATACATCGGCAGGATCGCCGTCTGCAGCTCCATCTTCTCGGTCTTGGCCGCGATGTACCCGAGCTGGCTGACCGCGTCGAAGCTGTAGGCCTCTGGCACCGAGACCCGCTCCACTCCGACGGACTCGAAATCGGCGAGATTGTTGATGGTCTCGAGGAAGTCCCCCGCGTAATTGATCGGCATGCCCAGGGTCATCGATGTCATGAGCGGATTGTTCCACAGGTGACGGGTATCCCATACCGTACAGAACGAGCGTTCGGTCACACCCCGGATCAGCCGCTCTGACCTGGACGCCCGAGGCTACGCGCACCACATACAATCCCTTCCACGACCTGGTCGTCCGGACATCAGAGATGGGGTGACGCGTCCTGAAGACCTTAGACGCGCTTTTACTCCCCGCCGGCCCCGAGCTCCTCGATCGCCGCGCCGAGCTGGCCAAGATCCTCGACGGCACCAACGCCTACGTCCCCGTCCCCGACGACCCGCAGGCCGCGGAGCTCCTGATCGGCGCCCTCGGCGTCGGCGACCCCATCGACGACGACATCTCCCTGGTGATCTCGACCTCGGGCACCACCGGTATCCCCAAGGGTGCCCAGCACACGCCGACGACCCTCAGCGCCTCCGCCCAGGCCACCTCACTGCACCTCGGCGGCCCGGGCAACTGGCTACTCGCCCTCGCCCCGCACCACATCGCGGGGCTCCAAGTCCTGCTGCGCGCGTTGGCCGCCGGCTTCACTCCCGCCGTGCTCGATGTCCGCGACGGCTTCGACCCGGATGCCTTCGCCGACGCCCTCGACGCCCTCGACGGTCCGCGCCGCTACACCTCCCTGGTGCCCACCCAGCTGATCAAGGTCCTCGACTCCCCGCGCGCCACCGCCGCGCTGGCCGGGGCCGACGCGCTGCTCGTCGGCGGTGCCGCCACCCCGGTCCCCTTGCTGCACAAGGCCATCGACGCCAGCGTCCCGATCATCCGCACCTACGGCATGAGCGAGACCGCCGGCGGTTGCGTCTACGACGGCATCCCGCTCGACGGCGTGGTCATCGACATCGAAGACGCCAATCCCGACGGTGTCGGACGCGTGCGTCTCGGCGGCCCGATGGTCGCCTACGGCTACCGCAACCTGCCCGACCACCCCGCGTTCGCGGACCCAGGCTGGTTCCGCACCGACGACCTCGGCCGCGTCGACAAGCACGGCGTGCTGTCCATCATCGGCCGCGCCGACGAGGCCATCAGCAGCGGCGGACTCACCATCGTTCCGCAGGTGGTGGAGGCCGTGATCATCGACGACCCGGCGGTCGCCGAATGCGCCGTCGTGGGGCTCCCCGATGACCGGCTGGGTGAGAAGGTCGTGGCCTTCGTCGTCCCTTCGGGCACAAGGAGAGTCGACGCCGAACGCATCAAAGCTGGGGTGATTGAGCGCCTCGACCGCTACGCGGCGCCGAGAGAGGTCATCGAGATCGACCAGCTGCCCACGCGAGGACCCGGCAAGGTGGATCGTCGGGCACTGCGCAACCGCTTCGGCCCCGCCTGATCGGGCCGCGGCCGCCATTACCCGGGACGGACATGCGCCGTCGTCGTGTCAGTCAGGTGGGCGGCGCCACGATGGTCACCGATGACGGCGGCTGCCGGACCTCGACACCGCACCGACGCGCGGCAACTGACAGACCGACGGAATCCCGACTACCTGGTGGTGGCCAACCCGGATCACCCATCGCACCGAAGAGGGCCACTGCTGTTGCATCTGGGTCGGTGCTGAATCGGGTCTCGTAGCAGATGCCCTCGGCGATGCCCGCCAACGCCGTGGCCCACTGTTGAGGGACCTCGTAGGGCGTCATGGTGCACAGCTCTCGGGTCACCCCGAAATCTACGCTTCCCGGCGAAGTGAGATCGGCGACGTCGCGGGAACGCGGTGGCCGCAGTCGCGACACTTGGCGATCGCCAGCGAATTCCGCAGTGAGGTAACCGAACTCGACGAGTTCGGGCCCGATCGCCACGCGTATGGCGGCTGCTTCGCTCAGCCCGACGTAGCAGGATCCGCGCGGCGGGGCGAGATCGAACCTCCCCTCTCCGCTACCACTGAACCACCACGGACCACGCGACGCCCGATGGCACCGATAGAGATCGACGTCGGTCCCAACCGTAGTAACCGGAAACCTCTCGAGCGGCCCCGTGGGCGGCTTCTGATAGGGGCGTTGACGGTTCATGCACCCCACCGCGCGGAGACACGGCGGGCCGCGTCGACGACATCCTCGATTCGGCGCCCCTCGGTCAGCCAGCTGACCGGGGTTTGACCATCGAGACCTCGGTTGGGACTGCGCATCCACGCCGCGGCAGTCCAGAGGTCCGCATGCACGGTCAGTACCGCCCACACGTCCGCCATCCCGTCGATCAATCTGGCGTCACCGCCGAACTGCCATGCCGGGAACACCCAGGTACGACTGGCATCCGCGAGCTGACAACCTATCAGCCGACCGGTCCGCAGCCTTTTGACGATGGCGGTCTTGGTAATTCCCACGAAGGCGATCACGCCCTGCATGTCGTAGAACGGCCCGATCAGTGCGTCAAAGGGGTCGCCGAGCGGCAACGCCGCGATCATCCGATCAGCAAGGGCGTCGGGATCGTCGAGTGCCGACGTCAGGTCGACTCCTGCGCGCTCCGCTCGTCGCAGACGGTCGTTCAGACGCGTGACGAAAGCCCGGGCCAGCATTGCAACCTGATCATCTGTGGACTTCGACATGAGGTGAATGTACACCTTGAACCCCAAAATCGTACACCGCGAACACCTATGGGCGGTGTCCGCTCGCAGTACTTCGGACGTGCCAGGCGACCATCGGGTTCCTCTGGTCGCCTGAGAACGGGAGAAGGGCACGGAAGGCCCCGACGATGTCTGGACGGCCTGCCCGCGCGGGTGCGGCGGCGCTGAGGCACCCAGGTGCCCTGCCAACGAGCCATGACAAATGGGCCATTTGTTTCCCCGCCGACGACGGCTGCGCGGGTGCCTGATGCTGCCGACGATCTGATCCTGCCGACGACAGAGCACCTCGGCCTAGATTTCCGGCGGCCGCCCCGGTTCGTTGCCACCCATGACGAGTTCGTCGGCCCGCGGCGCCTCGAGCCGATCCCGCACCGCGATCATCCTGCCGATGACCAGCCCGACCACCACTGACACCACGCCCCACACGGTCGCGGCGATGAGTGCGATGGACAAGACCTCCATGTACCCACGGTCCTCGACTTTCCTGAGGAAACCGTGAGAAGAGTCTGACAAAGGACCCCGGTGAGCGAACGCACTGCCTCACCGGGTCTGGCCGATCACCCGGTGTGGTGGCAGATGAGGTCCAGGCGCACCTGGGAAGTCCGGCGTGCACGGAGCCTTTTGCGGTGTCGTGGAAGAGGAACCGGTTCCGAAAGAGCTGCCTGTTCAGTAGAAGACCATGTTCAACAATACTGAACATGGTCATTTACTGAATGGGAAGCACCACTCGACCGCGCACCGATGATTCTCGACAACAACAATCAGAGTCGAAGTAGCCGGCAAGGTTTCGAGGAGGCGCGGATGAGTGAGAACCGGTTGGTGCAGGAGTGGTCCGATGAGCACGTGTGGGCAGCGATCCACACCGAGCGGCGTCGACTGGCCGACGACCTCGCCGATCTTGACGATGCGGCGTGGGCGACGCCGTCGCTCTGCGGCGAGTGGACGGTCGAGGATGTCGTGGCGCACCTGACGGCCGCCGCGAACACCGGCCGGCTGCGCTGGATCCGCAGTGTGCTCGGCGCCCGGTTCAACTTCGACCGCCACAACGCGCGATGCCTGGCCGAGTATCGCGGGACGACTCCGCACGAGACGTTGACCAATTTCCAGGACGCCACCGAGATGTCGATCCAGCCGTCGAAGCCGACCTGGGCGTGGCTGGGTGAGGTGATCGTGCACGGCATGGACATCCGCGTGCCGTTGGGCATCGACACCACACCCGACCTCGAGACCACCGAGTACCTCGCCGGGTGTTTCGTGGGCAAGAACTTCACGGTGCCGTCCAAGGACATGGCACAGGGGTTCACTCTGAGAGCCACCGATGGCACCTTCAGCACGGCGCCAGCCCGGAGGTGAGCGGACCCACCATCGAACTGGTGATGGCAATGGCCGCACGCCCCGATGCTCTGGCCCGTCTGACCGGCAACGGCATCCCGACCCTTGCCGAGCGCATGCGGGCAAAATGACCGTCGGTCGTTCGACGGATTCTGCACGTGTGTTCCAACAGTGCCTGCACCGCATCGATCCCCTTCGAGCAAACGATCGCAAAGGGCCCGGTACCGAAGACAAGAACCAGAAGCCCCGACATCGCCGATGAGCACAACGCGTCGACGATCAAGTTCTTTGACTACGTACGACGGAACGGGTGGACCTTCTAGTGGCGTGTCGCCTTTAATTTGATTGGTATTTGTGATCGGCTGTTTCTGGTTGATAATCGACCAGAGGAGTGACGATCATGCCGCGTCCCAAGCAGTTCACGGTCTCGCTGACGGAGAAGGATCGGGCCGAGTTGACCAGGGTGGTCCGCTCGGGAACCCGCCCTGCCCGGATGATCGTGCGGGCGCGGATCTTGCTGGCATTGGATGAGACCCAGGGGACGGTCTCGGATCGTCGGGTGATCGCCGAACGTGTCGGAACCTCTGAGGGCACAGTGTATTTGGTCGCCAAGCAATTCGATGCCGCCGGCGGAAACATCGACGAGGTGATCACCCGCAAGAAGCGGGCCACCCCGCCGATCGAGCCGAAGATCACCGGCGACGTGGAAGCCCGGTTGATCGCGCTGGCGTGCACCGAGCCACCCGAGGGCCGGTCACGGTGGACGTTGCGCTTGTTGGAGAAACACGTGGCCCTGACCGAGGGGATGCCGCCGATGGATCACTCCACGATCGGGCGGGTCTTAAAAAGGGGGCTCTCAAACCCCACCTGAAGCAGTGTTGGACGATCCCACCCAAGGCCAACGCCGCATTCGTCGCCGCGATGGAAGACGTCCTGGCCGTCTACGCCCGCCCCTATGACCCGCGCTATCCGGTGGTGGTGATGGACGAAAAACCACTGCAACTGCTCGACGACGCCCGTCCGGGAACCCCCTGTGCGCCCGGCCGAATCGCCCGCGAGGACTCCGAGTACGTTCGGTGCGGCACCTGCTCGATCTTCATCTGGGCCGAACCCCTACAAGGGTGGCGACGCGCCTATGCCGAGAACACCCGCACCCGGCTGGACTGGGCTCGAGGCATCGAGCACCTGCTGACCGTCGACTACCCCGACGCCGAGAAGGTCGTGCTGGTCATGGACAACCTCAACACCCATGCCATCGCCTCGCTGTATGAGGCCTTCGCACCGGACAAGGCCTACCAGCTGGCCAGCCGCCTCGACATCCACCACACCCCCAAACACGGCTCCTGGCTCAACATCGCCGAGATCGAACTATCCTGCCTCACCAAACAATGCCTCAGCCGGCGCATCGCCGACCTCGAGTCCCTCAACACCGAACTCGACGCCTGGACCCAGGCCACCAACACCGACGAACGCCAAGTCGACTGGCGGTTCACCACCACCGACGCCCGAATCAAACTTCGGCACTTATACCCGGTCGTTTAGATGCGACATTCTACTAGTCAGTCGTTGCGACAGCCACCCATTCCACCAACCGCTGCACTTGCGGCTCGACCTCGGCGTACACCCGCTCGAAATCCTCCCGCGGATGCCCGATCGGGTCGGCGATGTCGAGCCATTCTGCGTTGGTGTCGACGCGGCCGCGCGCACCCAGGATGTCGTCAAGCGAGCCTACTGACGACAACTCCGCGAACTCGACCAGCGTGAACGCCCGCTTCCACCGCACCGGTACCGCCTGCTGCACCTTCGCCCGATGTTCGCGCGCGAGGCACAGCACCAGATCGGCATCCGACACCATCGACGGACGGAGGTACCGCGACTCGAACCCGTCGGGGTCATAGCGGTGTTCCCGCAGCACGTCGACAGCGTACGGATGCATCTGCTGCCCGTTCAGCGCACCCACGCCCGCGCTGGCCACCTCGACGGACACTCCCGTCGCCGCGGCGATCCCGGCACAGATCCGCTCCGCCATCGGCGATCGGCAAATGTTGCCCGTACAGACGAACAGGATTCTGAGCGGCTCGCTCACCACATCTCCTTCAACCGGCGCCCGATCCACGCCATCACCTCCGGTTGGCCGAAGTCGACGTGCCGGGCGGCCACGTCGACATTCAGCACTGCACCCTCTACCGATCGATCCCAGCCGTCACGCACTGGATTGTCCTCGGCCACGAAGCAGACCACCCGGTCGGCTGCCACCACACCGCCTCGATGATGCCGGAACGACGCGATAACCTGCTCGATCGCCCGACGATGCACCTCGATCGTGCCGCTGATGTCGCGCAGTTCCGCCGATCCCACGCCCAGCCACTCCCCGACAGTATTGTCATCGAGATCCGCCAGTTCCTCGTCAGCGAGGTCGGCGAACTCCTCGGACCGGCGCGCGTCGAGCATCACCAGCAGCTCCACACGTTCCCCGGCGGCCTCCAGCTGCCCAGCGATCTCGTGCGCGAGTACCCCACCGGCCGACCACCCGCACAACCGGTGCGGGCCGTCAGCCTGTCCGGCGCGGATGGCCTCCACGTGGGCCGCGGCCACGTCACCCACTGATACCGCGCGCCCACGCAGGTCGGGCATCTGTACGCCCATCACGCGGACATCCGGCAATTCGGTGGCGAGCGTGCGGTAGTCGACCGCTAGCCCGCTCGCCGGGTGAATACACCAGAGCAGCGGCCGGTCCTCGGAGCCCGGCGCCGACATCTCGACGACATGCTCGATGAGCCAGTCGCCGTCGCCGGGAGCCGCCGTCTCCACTGCCCGCGCCACCTCGGCGGGGGTCGGCGACAGCAACATCGCACCCATCTGCACCGACACACCGGTCCGCCGGTGCACGGCCTGTTGCAGCCGGATGAGCGCCAGTGAGTTGCCGCCCAATGCGAAGAAGTCATCGTCCAGGCCGACCCGAACGCCGAGGACGTCGCGAAAGGCCGCGATCACCGCGGCCTCCGTCTCGGTCTCGGGCCGCCGGCGCGACGACCACTCGACCTCCGGCAGCCGACCCTCATCGACGGTGCCCGACGCGGTCCAGGGGATCTCCTCGACCTCGACGATCCGTGCCGGCACCCGCTGCCGCACGAGCTCCCGACGACATGCTCCCATCAGGTCGTCCACCGATACCGCATCATCGAGCACCACAAAGGACACCAGCGACGCCCCGGCAGGCCCTGACCGCAGGACCGTCGCCGCCTGCAACGCGCCCGACCGGCGGAGCATCGTGTCCACCTCGCCGAGTTCTAACCGCTGTCCTCGCAGCGTCACCTGATGATCCGTGCGACCGACATAGACCACTCCATCAGGGACGAGGCGCGCGAGACCGCCGGTGCGATACCACCGTTCTCCGCCCGGGCCGGCCACGAATCGGGCCGCGGTCACCGTGGCATCACCCGGCACGCCCACGGCGAGAGCCGTTGCGCGCACATACAGCTCACCGACGACCCCGGGCGGGACCGATTGCAGTCGTCCGTCCAGAATCCGCAGACCGACGCCGCGGAGCGGAGCACCGGCCGATACGAGGTCGCCCGGCAGGTTCAGTCGGAGTTCCTCGGGCGCATCGGTTCCCGGCATCGCCGACAGGCGCTCGACGGCGCAGCGCTCGTCCTCGGTCAGCAGTGACATGGCAGAGACCCGCGAGACATGCCCATCAGAGACAATCTCCACAGCGCGCGAGATACGTTCTCCGAGTCGATCGATGAGGGATTCGTCGAACAACTCAGCCGCGTAGACGAGATCAAACGACCATTGGCCGCCGACCAGTGCCGCGGCGATCTGGAGATCGAATTCGCTATCGGAAGAGGGAATCTCGATGTCGTCGAAGGCAACATCGGACGGCAACGGATCGGCCACCACGAACGACACCTGCGCGAGCGGTTGCCGGGCGGGGATGCGCGGCAGTCCCAGCGCCGCAACGACGTCATCGAACGGAACCAACGAGTGGTCTTGCGCCGCCACGTCGGCGGCGCGGACCGACTCGACGAATCCGCCGACCGACATACCAGAGTCGAATCGTGTCCGCAGCGCGACGGTGGACACCATCATCCCGGGGACATCCGCCAGCCGGCGGTCGCGTCGCAGCGACACCGGCGACGCGACCACGACGTCATTGGTGCCGGCCTGCGCCGACAGCGCCAGCGCGACCGCGGCATGCAGCACATGGAATTCCGTGACGCGATACCTGCGCATGGCGTCGTGAATACCTTCAACAGCGCTCTCGGGCAGCCGGATTCGACGATGCGCTGTCCGAAGAGTGCTGCGTTGTGCCCGGCGGGGTGCGAGTTCGAGCACACCGGGGTAGCCGGCGAGAGCCTCACGCCAGTAGTCCAACTCGGCGTCATGCCGTGTACCGGCGGAGGCATCGAGCCATCGTACGGCCTGCGCGTAGCCGATCCCGGGTGCGACAGGTCCGGCGCCGGCGAGCAGTCGGCCAAGGTCGCGACGCAGGAGGTCCGCTGACTCACCGTCGACCGCGATGTGATGGGCGATCAGCGCAACCGAGACGGGGGCATTCGACTCGTCTACCAGGATGATGAACCTGATCGGCGGCTCGGAGCCGAGGTCGAACGGCGTCGCCATCACATCGGCGGCGCGCGCGTATGTGGCCTCGCTGCCAGGCAGCCGAATGATCGATGGCGTAGCCGTCTCGACAATCTGCCGCGGCCCGCCAACGGAGTCGACGTATCGGGTTCGCAACACCGGATGTGCTGACACGAGTTCAACGATGGCGCGTTCCACGTCCTCGACGCTTACGGCCAGTTCGCGCGTGTCGTCGATCGGTATCACCACGGGCACCACGT
Source organism: Gordonia rhizosphera NBRC 16068 (assembly GCF_000298195.1). Classification (GTDB taxonomy): domain Bacteria; phylum Actinomycetota; class Actinomycetes; order Mycobacteriales; family Mycobacteriaceae; genus Gordonia; species Gordonia rhizosphera. Next base: position 21,346 of record NZ_BAHC01000127.1, read on the forward strand.
AGGTTGCCGCCTGCGGGAACATCATCGAGTGCGTCCAGAGCCGCCGTTGGGTCGGCGCCAGCGGGAGGTCGACGGTGTCGTCGGGGAAGCTCTCCAGCGCCGGCAATTCCGCCTGCGATCCGGCGGACGCCGACAGCGCGGGAGCAAGCTGTTTCGGTATCGGATAGTCGAACAGGAGTCTCGCCGGAACCTGCACCCCAAGCAATGACCCGAGGACGGTCGCCACCCGCGTCGCCGACAGCGACGTTCCGCCGAGCGTGAAGAAGTCGTCATCGACGGTGACGAACGCTGGGTTCAGCGCGAGCACATCCGCCATCACCACCGCCACTCGCTCCGCCGTCACCCCGCCGACAGCACCCACGACCTCACCGGCAGCACCCCGATCCCCGAGGACACCGACAAGAGCTTCGCCGACGGCACCTGAATTCCCGCCGACGGCGTCCCGGCCAACCGCCGGGAACGGCACATCCAGCCCCGCTGCCGCAGCAGTGAGCAACTCGACGACGTCCCCGAGCAGCGCCTCGGCAACATCGGCGGGCACATACGCGGAGTGCACCATCGAGATGTTCAGTCCGTCGGCGCACCCCGACAACACGACCTCGACGTCATACTTCGCGTCGACAACGCCGCAGTCGCCGACGATCTCCACCACCACCGATCCCGCCCCGCCCGGTGCGTGCATCGAGAACTGCCCACTCACCGAACCCAGCACATCCTGGTTGACTAGCAGCACCGAGATCAGTGGGTCGTCGCCGCCTTGCGCGTCCGGCCGCGCTGCACGCGCGACTGACTCGTATGGGATGTCGCTGTGCTCAGCGGCCTCCAGCGACACGTCGCGCACGTGGGCGACCGCCTCGCGGATCGACATCCTTGGGTCCAGTCGAGTCCGCAGCGCGACGGTGTTGACGAACATCCCGACCACCGATTCCCATTGCGACGCAGTGCGTCCGTACACCGGCGTCCCAACAACGAGATCCAACTGCCCCGCCCACTGGCCCAGTACTGAGGCGAGAGCCGCATGCACGACCTGCAGCACGGTCGACGATGCCGACTCCGCCGCCTGCGCCACCGAAGCGGCCACATCCGCATCGACGTGCCGCGCAACTCGACCCCCACGATCACCCGGAGCCACACGTTCACGCCGCCCGGGCAACCGCAGCGGCTCGCCCACGCCCCCCAGCACCCGGGTCCAGTATCCGACGTCGTTCATGTAGCGGCTCGACGGATCGTCGGGGTCCCCGAGACGTGCGATCTGCCACTGGGTGAAGTCGGCATAGGTCAGCTCGTCAGTAGGCAAATCATCGCCGCGATAGGCAGACACCAGATCCTGGAGCAGAACCCGCATCGACCACCCGTCAACGGCGACGTGATGGAACACCAGCGCCAGCACTCGCTCATCACCGGCACCGAACAGCGCTGCGCGGAAGCCAGTCTCAATGGTCAGTTCAAACGGCGCCGCAGCGAACTCAGCAACAGCGGCCTCCGAGCAATCCGGCCGGATGGCCAACCCCGGCAACCTCGAGGCCTCCCGCTGCACCGGCCCGGCTTCGGTGTCAGGGTAGGTCATCTGCAGGCTGTCGTGCGCGGCGACCACCGCGTCGACGGCCCGTCGCAGCCGGTCGACGTCGAGCGCCCCGACGATACGCAGCACCACCGGAATGTGATACGCGGTCGACGACGGGTCGTACCGATGATGAATCCACATGCGGCGCTGCGCATACGACAGAGGAAGCCTATCCGGCACCGGCAGATGCTGCGGCACAGGGCCGGCCACGCCGCTGGGAACGGAGTCGACAAAGGAGGCAACACCGCGCACCGACCGCGCTTCGAACATCACCCGCAGCGGCACGTCGCGGCCCGTCTGCTCCGACAGCCGCGCCACGGCCCGTGTTGCTGACAGCGACGTGCCGCCGAGCGCGAAGAAGTCGGTATCCGCGCCGATGGCGCCCATGGGCACGTCTAGCACATCGGCCCAGACATCGGCGACCAGACGTTCCGTCTCAGTCCCCAAGGCACCGCCACCTGCGGGCGGCAAGGCCAACGGGTCAGGCAGAGAAGCAAAGTGGACCTTGCCGTTCGGCCCGATCGGCAGACCCTCGACGACGACGATCGATGCCGGGATCAGACTGCGCGGCAACAGGTCCGCGAGTCCTACCCGAATCTCTTCCGAGGACGGAGCGGAATCAGCAACGACCACCCACGACACCAGCACGTTCTCGCCCGCCGGGGTACGCCGCAACCCGGTCACCGACGCAACAACCCCCGCCACCCTCGACAACGCGCCGTCGATCTCCCCAGGTTCCACCCGGACACCGCGCACCTTGAGCTGGTCATCAATGCGTCCATGGATCACGAGCGACCCGTCCGACCGACGGTGCACGATGTCGCCAGTGCGATACATCCGCACACCGGAACGGGAGGGATGGGCAACGAACGCCGATGAAGTCACGCCCGGAGCATCCCGATATCCGCGTGCCAGCCCGGCCCCGGCCAGGTACAACTCCCCGACCGTGTAGTCCGCCACCGGCCGCAACTTGGCATCCAGCACAAGCATTTCCACACCTGGCAGCGCTGTTCCGACACCAACAACATCGTCAGCCCGAAGTTCTGCGCTCGAACAGGCAACCGTCGCCTCGGTGGGACCGTATTCGTTGGTGACCGCAGCCGACGACGCCCACTCGGGGACGAGTCCGGGCCCGGGTGCCTCCCCACCGATGACGACACGCCGCACCGCAGGAACCTCACCAACACGAAGGGTGCCGAGCACCGAGGGCGTGGTCAGCAGCACGTCGACATCACTGTCGACCACGGACTGTCGCAACTCGTCACCGGCCAGCACCGCGGGCGGGCACACGACGATGGTGCTGCCTGCCACCCACACCGGCACCAATCCCATCAGGTGTGCGTCGAATCCGGTGGCGTAAGTGTGCATCGCCCGATCCCCGAGGCCTAGTCTGAGTCGCCGCGCAGTCTCCCGCGCCCACCCCCGCAACCCGCGGTGGGTGACCTCGACGCCCTTCGGGGTTCCAGTGCTCCCCGAGGTGAAGGCCAGGTAGGCGACGTCGTCGACGGACAGCGGGCGCACACGCTCGGCAACATCGAAGACCCCGACCCCGTAAGCCTCCGAACCGAGTGGCTGATGATCCACCTCGACTACCGCGGCCCCCGCCGAAACCGGCACCAAATCCGCGGACAGGGTCAACACCACCGTCGGCCGCGCGCTCGCCAACACTGTCCGCCGCCGTTCCACCGGGTCTGCGGGGTCTACGTTGACGAACGCCGCGCCGCTCTTGGCGACCGCCAGGGTCCCGACAACCCCGAAAACCGACCGCGGAAGATGCAGCGCAACAACGTCTCCAGGGCCCGCACCCGCGCCGATAATGCGCCGCGCGAGCATGGTCGACAGCTGATCGACGTCGGCACCACTCAGCGCAGCATCGAAGCCCGGGAACCGGTGGGCGACGTCGACAACCGCCGGTTGGCCCACAAACCGGGTCAAACCCGAAGCCAGAAGCTCATACAGCGTCTCAACTCCAGCAGTCTCGACACCCGACTCCACCGAGGACACCAGATGCGCCACGGTCGGCTGCTCCGGCGCCTCGACAACGGCCACCAGCAATGCCTCCACGGCAGCTACCAACCCGGCAAGCCGCTCGGCACCGGCCACGTCGTCGACGCAACTCGCCGCCAGATGCAGACGTCCACCCGAACGGAACACGGAAACATCGAGCCCGAACAGCGGACGTGGCGGCGGCACCAGCTGTTGCCCGAGGCCCACCGACTCCTGAACCTCGCCGAGCGCCACCTCAAAGAGCGATCGTCCGGCACCGATCCGGCCGGGGTCGGCGAGAGCGGCGATCTCGGCCAGCGGCAGGTCGGCGTGCGCGAAGGCGCCGACATCGGCGGTGGTGATCTGCGAGAGCAGATCCCGGAACGGGAGCTCGAGGTCGATGTCGTTGCGCAGCGGGACCGCCCGCGCGAACAGCCCCGCAACACCGGCGAGCCGCGCATCGAGCCGACCGGACTGCGCCGCCCCGACGACGACCGATTCCGCGCCTGCCTGCCGCGCCAGCACGGCGGCCAGCACCGCATGGACGATGATGAACGGCGTCGACCGTGCATCCACCGCAAGCGCGTCGAGCCCCGCGGTGTCTGCCTTGGACAGCGCTACGTCGACCCGATTCACCCGTCCAGTGCCGCGAGCCCGCAAGTCCATCTCCGGAAGACTCAACGGCGCAACCGGTTTTGCGAACACACCGGCCCAATATACCGCCAACTCCGCGCGACGCCGTTCGAGCATCGCGTTGCGCCACAGCGAATACTGCCGGTAATCGATCCTCGAGCCGCCCTCCTCAGCCGATGCACCGGCGAGCACCGCCGCGAAGTCTGCCCGCAGAATCTCCAAAGACTCGCCATCGATCGCGATGTGATGCGCGACGACGAGCAGCCACCGCGCATCATCGGCCGTCTGGACCAGACGCATCCGCCACGGCAGATCCGCTGCCAGGTCGATCGGCGTCGCCAGATCCCCAAGCGCCGCACCAAGGTCTCCCACGACGTCGACCTCATCGAGCCCTGTCCGGGACAGAACCGACGAGACCTCCTCGTGGGACCACAGCCGTTGATACGGCAGCCCGTCATGAAGCGGGAACGACGTCCGCAGCGCCTGGTGCCGGCCGGCCACCGCAGAAACCGCATCCCGCATAGAAGTACCCGGCGGCACCGGGATCGCTGCAGGGAGCAGATAGCCGGTGAACTCCGGGTCCGCCCGCCAGCGCAGCCACAGATCTTGCTGCTCGGGTGTCAGCGCGAGCCACTCAGACTCCGCCCGCCACACACTCAGTGACGGCAGCCCTTCACGGGCTGCCGGAATGTCGTCCAACAGCGCGGCGAGCCCCTCCACGGTCGGATACTCGAACACGCCCGCCACCGTGACACCGTGCTCTCCGAGCCGGGCCGCGAGCCGCGCCGCCGACAACGAGTTACCACCAACGGCAAAGAAATTCGTCTCGGGCGTCAGCGGCACCTCGGAACCGACGACCGCCCGCACCGCGGTCGCCACCACCTCTTCGGCCGAGGACAACGGCCGCGACACCACACTCTCAGCCGACAACCCTGCCAACAGCTCCCTGCGATCCAGCTTCCCGGTATCGGTCATGGGCCACCGCGTCACCACACCAACCCGCGAAGGCACCGCATACGCGGGCAGCCGCGACGCACACTCACCGAGCAGTTGCGTCTCCCCGACCATCTCATCACCCGCTAAGACGAACGCAACCAGCCGTTCGTCCCCACGCCGCGCACCCGACTCGACGACCACCCGCACGTCGCTCACCCCGTCGATATCGTGCAACGCAGCCGCGACCTCGGCCGGATCGACGCGGTGACCGCGGATCTGCACCTGGTCGTCCGCGCGCCCGAGGTAGGCGAGCTGATCGGAACCGATACGTCGCACGATGTCGCCGGTCCGGTAGCGGCGAGTGCCATCCGGTTGAGAGACGAAGCGTTCCGCAGTCAGCTCCGGCGAGCGCAGGTAGCCCGACGACACCTGCGACCCGGACACCCACAGTTCGCCACGCCCGCCGACCGGTACCGGCTGGCCGCGGTCGTCGAGCACGTGCAGGCCGATGCCGTCGAGTGGGACGCCGATGATGCTGCGTTCGTCATCGACGTCGACGTCACTCCAGGTGAGATGCACAGTGGTCTCGGTGATCCCGTACATGTTGATCAGTCGCACGCCGGGGTTCTGGTGGGCCCAGGAACGCAGCGACGCAGGGTCCAGCGCCTCGCCGCCAAAGACGACGCAACGCAGCGACGTGGCCGCCACAGCCGATTCATCCCCGCGGATGTGCCGGCGGACGAGCGGGTCGATGAACCGACTGAAGGACGTCGGGGTCTGCGAGAGGATCGTGACGCCGTGTGCATCCGCCGCCGCGACGAACGCCGCGGGGTCTCGGACGGTCGCTTGGTCGAGGACCGCGATGGCGCCACCGGACGCCAACGCGCCGAAGATCTCCCACACCGAGAAGTCGAAGGCATAGGAGTGCGCCCAACTCCAGACGTCGGTCTTTCCCGCCGCGACGACATCCAGGCCCGCACCAAGCATCGCGGCGAGGTTGTCGCGGGTGATCACCACTCCCTTCGGCGTACCGGTGGAACCGGAGGTGTGGATCACGTAGGCGCCGCCGGGCACCGGGCCGCCTCCCATGCCCAGACCGGGACCGACGGTGACGACGAGATCATCGAGGATGATCGCGGCGGCTGAGGTGTCGGCGAGCAGCGTGTCAATACGCGTCTGCGGGTAGGTCGGGTCGATCGGCACATAGGCGGCCTCGGCCAGCAGCACACTGACCATCGCGACGACGGTGTCGGCGCTGCGGCCCATCATCAACGCGACGCGGTCGCCGTACCGCACGCCCTGAGCCCTCAGCTCGTCGGCTACCTGACGAGACCGGACAACCAACTCGCCGTACGTGATTCGCGTGTCCCCGTCGAGCACCGCCGCCGAGTCCGGACATGCGGCGGCCCGTTCGAGGAGCGCGCGAATCGGATCGATGGACTGTGTTCGCCGGGGCGACGGAGCAGGTGCCTCGACTGCGGGCAGACGGTCGCCGACAACACAGGTCTTCTCGGCGCGGGCCAGATTCCCGATTGTCTCGACAAAGGCGTCGAGAATCTTTGCCGCACCGAGGATATCCACGCGATATTCCGCGACGGTCAGGCCGACCTGCAGGCCGTCGGCGCCGTCATCTGTCACCGTGAACTCGAGGGAGGTGCGGGCGACTCCGGTCCGCAACGGCTCACTTGCCACGATGGGGTCCCCGGATGCGATCGCGGTGCGGTCGGGGGTGTAAGCGAGGATGACGTCGGGCAGTGTGGCAGGTGCCGATTCACCGTGCCGGACAGCGTCGGCAAGCGCGGTCGTCGATGAAACGACCGCGTCGGCGACGGTCTGATCAAGCACGCCGGTCGACCGCAGCGGGACGGTCTGGACGAACATGCCCACCTGGGCAAGTGCATCGGTGGTGGCGCGTCCGGCGATTGGAACGGCGATGACGGTGTCGTCGGATCCCGTGAACTGCGCCAGCGTAGCGGCGAGAGCGACGTGCAGCACGCTATGCAGGGTGACGCCCAGGCTACCGGCGCGTTGAGTCGCGGCCCGGGTCACCTCGGCGCCGATGCTGCGGTCGAGGTAGGCGGCCTGTCCTGCGGTCAGTCCGGTTGTCCCTGGAATCGCGGGTTCGGGCAGGGCGAGATGCTCAGGTGCGTCGTCGAGAATCTCGGCCCAATACTCCCCTCCCCCAAACCGATCTGGGTCGTCGGCAACCGCTCCCGAGAACGGGGCCGCAGAATGTGACCATCGTGGCTCGACGCCGGCGCGGCGAGCCCGCACCGCGGTCGCGAAGTCGGCGAGCAGGATCGGCACCGACCATGCGTCCAGCGCCACGTGGTGGCCGACCAGCACCATGGTCATGCCCCCCGATCCCTGAGGAGCGAGCTTGCGAGCATCCCCTGATCCCTGAGGAGCGAGCTTGCGAGCACCCCCTGATCCCTGAGGAGCGAGCTTGCGAGCGTCTCGAAGGGTCTCGTCGAGAACCGCCCGCCACGGCGGTGCAGTCGTGAGGTCGAACGGCGCGGTCACCGCGGCCCGAACGCCAGCCTCGTCGAGCCGGGCCAGGCTGATCGGCGGACTGGAGGTCACCTGCTCGACGGGGAGAACACGTCCGACGGGCTCGCCTTCGGCATCCGCGGGGAACACCGTGTGCAGGGCCTCGTGCCTGACTGCAACGTCAAGGAGTGCCAAACGCACGGTGTCGGCGGTGATGCCAGGAGCGATCGTGAGCCGGACCGGCAAATGGTAGACAGGCGAGGCGGGTTCAACGCGATTGAGCAGCCAGATCTCCCGCTGGGCGCGGGTGGGCCGGAAGGTGGCCCGGTGCAGGATGTCCTGTGCCGGCGCGAGATGCCGGGCCAAGCGCACCACGTCGGCGATCTCCGCGAGGGTGGCCGCGACGCCGAGGTCATTGAGCCGGATTTCGACGTGCTCGCGGGCACCCAGCTGAGCGGCGATGTGCAGCAACGACAGCGACGTCGCGCCCAGCTCTAGCAACCCGGCGGTCATGGACGGGTTCCGGACGTCAAGGATGTCGCTCACCACGTCCGCAACCGCTTGTTGCAGATCGTCCTGCGGCGCAACATACACGGCTGGCTCGTCGGGTGCGTTCTCGATCGCGGTCCGCGCAGCGGTGCGATCGAGTTTCCCGGTCCCGCCGAGCGGCATGGCATCGAGGACGACGATGCGCCGCGGCCACATGACCGGCGGCAGGGCCATGGTGAGGTGACGTCGGATGGCGTGCGGGATCGACGCGCGGTCGCCACCGTCCGCGACTGTGACCCCGAGGTCGATCACCTTGCCGAATTCCGTGTCGGTGAGCACCGCCACCGCCTCGACCACCCCGGCGATGTCAGCGCCGGCCCGTTCGATCTCGGCTGGTTCGACGCGGACACCGCGGATGGAGAACTGGTGGTCATTGCGGCCGTGGTAGTGAAGCGATCCGTCGGCGGCATCGATGCGTCCCAGGTCACCGGTGCGGTACATCCTGGCACCATTGCCCCAAGGGTTGGCGACGAAATGGTCTGCGGTACTTGCGGTCTGACCGAGGTAGCCGAGCGCGATCTGGGGACCGGCCAGATAGAGCTCACCGATCACGCCGGACGGAACGGGCCGCAACCGGTGATCGAGCACCAAAACGGTGGCGCCGGGATTCGGGAGTCCGATCGGGACCTGACGCTCCGACGAAGTGCCCGGCACGAGGGTCGCGGTCACCGCGTACAAGGTGAACTCGGCGGGACCGTACAGATTGTAGGCCGAGTGCGTCGCGGTCAGTCGTGCGGCGAGCGCCGAGGGTAGTGCCTCCCCCGTAGAGATGACCCGCTCGGGCAGTTGATCCGTCGGGATCGTCGCGAGGATCGACGGCGTCGCCATCATGTGAGTGATGTCGGAAGCGGCGAGGACGTCACCGAGGTGCGGGGTCGGGCCGGGCGCGGGCACCATACACAACCCGAGGGTCACACTGGCGAGGAGTTCGGTATGGACCGCGTCGAACATCGGCGAGGCGAGGCCGATCAGTCGCCCCCCGGAGTCGTTGCCGCCGAACGGTTCACGCAGCGCCTCGACGAGGGTGCTGAGTCCTCGATGCGGGACGGGGATGCCCTTGGGTTCGCCGGTGGTGCCTGAGGTGAAGACGAGGTAGGCAGGTTCGTCGAGGTGGGGTCGTGCGTGATCAAACGCCGTCGGCTCGAGTCGGGACAACTCCTCGAGCGTCAGCACCGTGCGCCCGCCACTGACGCCGGCAACATCGCGGGCCACCGTGACCACGGGATCGGCCGCCGCGAGAATGCGGTCGATCCGCGCCTGGGGTTGGGTGGGATCGATCAACAGAATGGTGGCGCCGGTGCGGGCGACGGCCCACCACGCGAACATCTGATCGGCCCCGCGACCCACCATGATGGCCACCACAGTGCCCGGCTGGGCACCAAGCCCACCGAGCCGGTCCGCGAGTTCGCTTGCTCGCAAGTCGAGTTCGCGGAAGGTCAACCGGATGTCGTGACCCGTTGCGGCCCCGTCAAGGGCTGCAGAGTCCGGGTGCTGGGCAACCGCATCATCCAGGAACTCCACGAGCGTCCGCGGCACGGCGGCCACGGTCGGCAGCGGCGGCTGCGGCACAACCAGCGGAAGTTCGTCGACGACGCTGTCCGGCCTCGTGAGCAGCGCGTCGGCGTAGGTATGCAGCATCGCCAGGAGTTGGCGGTGGTGCTCGGCCACTTCTGCGCCATCGTAGCGGTTGGGGTTGGCCTCGATATCGACGACGAGTCCGGGATCACCGCTGCCGGCGGACGGATAGATATTGACGGAGAGATCGTCGACGGGGCTGGTGGTGAGCACGTGAAAGGTGGCGGTGGCGTCACCGCAACGGAATTCGCGGTCGAACAGCATGATGTTGAGCATCGGGCCGGCGAGGCCCCGATACCCCAACTGGCTCGTACCGAGTGCGGAGCTGTCGGAGGCGGCCAGGTCCGAGCGGATGTCTTCATACCGGTAGCGCTGGTGCCGCAGTGCACCCATCATCGCCGACTGGGTGCTGCGCAACGCCTCAGCGACCGTAACCGTCGGCCCGACACGGGTACGCAAGGGCACCACGTTGGACACCGGCAGCGAGGTTCGACGGAGCGCTGCGGTGGTGCGGGCGGCGACGGGAAGGTTGATGATGACGTCGTCGCTGGCCGTGACACGAGACATGTACACCGCAAATGCGGTGGCCACCAGGGCGGGCACGGTTGTTGACGCCTGCCTGGCCGCTGTATTCAGCGCGAGAAGGGTGGGCTCGGGGATACACGCGGACTCCGATCGGGCGACCGCTGCAGGAGGCCCCGAGCGGTGGGCCAGCGAGGCAGGGATCGGCATACCCGCCAGCGCGGCGCGCCAGTGGTCCCGGTCTGTACCGAAACGGCTCGAGTTGCGGTAGTCCCGGTCCGCATCGGCCGACGCCTCGAACGGCGTCAGTGTCGGCGGCTCAACCTCCTGGCCCGCGATGGCCACGGTATACGCATCGAGGGCACCGACGATTCCACCCTTCGCCGACACCCCATCCGCGGTGAGGTGGTGGGTGCGGATGTAGAACAGGAACCGCTCGTCGGCGACGTGGAAGAGGTACCCGACGGTGAGTCGGTCGGTGAGGGGATCACGTGGCGACGAGTAGTCGTCGACCATCAGTTCGTGGGCACGCGCGTCCGGGTTGGGTTCTCCGCGAAGGTCGACGTAGTCGGGGGCATTCGACAGTTCCGGCCGGTAGACCCCGACAACCTCGTTGTTGATCCGAGCGAACTCCACCTGAAAGGCCCGCAGGTCACCTACGTAGTTGCCGACCACGTTGAGGAAGATCGGGATGTCGACAGGCCCGACCAGCTCGGTGTATTGCGCAATGTTGAGCGGTAGTCCCGGCAGGGCGACCTGGGTGTTCAACAGGGAGCGCTGGGCCGCGTTGAGGGGAAACACCGTCGATCGAGTAGCTTCGCGCGAGCGCAGCCTGCCCAAAGCGTCGCCACCCGTCGATCGAGTAGCTTCGCGCGAGCGCAGCGAGCCCAAAGCGTCATCACCCGCCGATCGAGTAGCGTCGTGCGAGCGCACCGAGCCCGAAGCGTATCGAGATCCCTCAGCCTCCGATTGCACACTCATCAAAAGAACTCACTTCTCGTCCCCGCAGGTCGGCACGTCCACGTTGACCGTGGGTGTGTCGACGAGCGGTTGAATCGGCACCTGCACATCGCCGTGCGCCGATGTAGGTTCGTTGAGTCTGAGTTTTACCTCGACGCTTTTTCCAGCGGGTATGCGAACTTGGGTCACCGCAACCGGATGCCCTTGCAACGATCCCTCCCAATAGAACTCCGGGCCACCGTTGACGGTAAGGTCCAGCACGTTTGCACCTTTGGTCAGAGTGAACTGCACGTTCGCGAAGTTCGTGCCGAGTGGCAGGTCTGCGCTGGGGGCACCCATCGAACCGATCACGTACTTCGGGAGCGACAGGTCGGTCAGGGTGTTGGTCAGCTTAACCGTCACCGTGCTACCTCGTGTTTCTCCCGTGCATGCGTCAGCGGCGTAGCTGATTTCACGTTTCAGGTAGTAATCGATCTTGTTGCCGGCAACGTTGCCGATTGTGACATCAGCCAACGACGCCATGCTGTCGGGTAGCTGGTGACCGAGGTCGGTGCTCTCGAGGAGTTCTTGCTCCTCGGGTCGGGTGCTGTAGATCATGATCCGACGATCAGAAACACCATGACCGAGCGCCTCCAGCAGCGCGCCGGTGCTGGCCGTCGTGTTGGATATCTGTTCGACGGTCGCTTTGGCGATAGTCTGCAGATACGCCTTGCGCTCCGCGTTGTCGCCGGCAAAGCGCTCATAGGACGTGGACAGGGTGATCGGTACTACATTGTCGGCAGTGATCTTCTCACCATCCGGCAGGGTCACGGGCCCAGTGACGTCGAGAACGTAACTCAGCGCGATCGGATCGATAGCGATGGCACCGTCGAGCAGCTGACCGGTCTGGTGCTTCCAGTTGGCAATCCAGATACGCGCAGCGTCCGGGAAACTCGGACTGATATTATTGTTGCGGTTGTCGGTGTAGGCGTGAGTCCAAGTATAGAGGTCGTTGAACTCAGAGCCCAAGTTGACCTGCCGAACGCGCGGATTTTCCAGCTCTGCATTCTGGCCTAGCGTCGGTGTGCTGACACGCCCATTACGCGCATCAACGATCGCGAATGCTCCGAGCAGGCCACCGGTGGCCCGCGCTTCAGAAGGTGTCTGAATTGCGAGGAAATAGCTACGGCCGCCCGAAATGCCCACCATGTCCGGAACGAGACGGGCAGCAATGTCAGCATTGCCAAGCATTTCGGCAGCCCGACTGGCCTTTGAGTGCAGTTCGGCATGTGCATCGGCGACCGGTCCGAACCAGCTAGGTGCGATTGCATCAATCTCCGCAGCGATCTGACGCGAACTCACCGCCAGGTCCTCAAGGGAGTGCTGCATCGCATTCAACCGTCTGACGGTTCCCTCGGTGTCTGCTCCACCAGAACCAAACACAGAAGCCAGTTCTGTCGACGGCACAAGTACCTCCGTTGCGAGATCATCGACCGCGTCAGCCATCTCCTGAGCAGACTTCAATGGACTCCCCAGCCATGGAATTGATGCAACTACAGACCAGACCACACCATGGACGCGATCCGACGCGACTTGTGCTTGGACCCGCGCTCCGTTCGCGCTCGTCTTTGCTGAGCTAGCGTCCCCAGAAAGAAGGCTCCTTTGTGCTTCGACCACGTTAGCTTGAGCAGACGCTAAGTCGGAACGCAACTGACTTGCCGAAAAATAGAGCCATATTCCCACCGCTAGCAGAATCACAAGCGTACCCAAACCTCCTGCTAAGAAAACTCGCCTTTTCATAACAGACTCGTCAACGCTCAGTGGTCGTCTCAAATTGGCCCAAATCAGAATGCGCCCGAATACCGTCACCTGAATACCCACGGCCGGAGTATCCCGCGTACCCATATTCAGCAGGATTGACCGGTACTCTATTTAGCACACTACCGAGAACTCTCACACCTGCCGAACTCAGCTGACTGCCAACGTCAGCAACGTCCTTCCTCGAGGTACGGCCTGCGCGGGCAACAACAATCAAACCGTCAACTCGCTGCCCGACCACACATGCGTCTGCAACAAGGAGTACAGGCGGTGTATCACAAATCACTAAATCGTAGTGCTCACGCAACTCCGAAAGAACTCTGCCCATCTTCTCAGAGGCCAGCAGTTGCGAAGGATTCGGTACCGGCGGTCCGCTAGCCAGCAGATCGAAATCCCGAATACGGTCACGCTGAATGACATCAACCAGACTTGCACTACCCGAGAGCACGTCCGCAAGTCCAACACCGCCATTTGCTCCAACTCGCAACGCCACAGTGGGACGACGAAGGTCGCAATCAACGACTACTACGCGCTGTCCGAGTTCAGCAAACGACGCTGCCAGATTCAACGAGGTCGACGTTTTTCCATCACCCGGACGAGGGCTTGTGACTCCCAACAAACTGAATTCACTATCGACATTCACAAAAGCCAAATTTGTCCGCAGTTTTCTGTAGGCCTCGGTAGCCGCCGTCCCACTATCAGAAAATTCAAGAACTCCCCCGTTGCCAACCGATTCATCAGCAGGCACGGAACCCACCACTGGCGATCCAAGAGCAAACCCAAGATCCTCCTTAGAGCGAACGCGGTTATCAAAACGTTCCCAGCCAAAACACACTGCCAACCCAACGAGCGCCCCAAACACGAATCCCAGACCTGTAGACCGAGTAATCCGCGGAGATATAGGACCTTCACTCAGAGTAGCCGGCGAAACAATCGTCAACCGAGCGGAAGCTTCACCCCCACCGGGCGGCGTCTCAAGAGTGTTAACGTAGTCCACTAGTGACGCCGCTACCGAATCCGCCAACTCCACCGCACCATCGCCATCGGGACTATTTGCAGAAATAGATAGAAGAACAGTTTCCGGTGTAGTATAAGCCGCAAGCATGGACCGCGCCTCATCCACCGAAATACGCAAACCAGAACCAGCAATAGCCCGATTCAGAACCGCGTCCGATTCGACCAATTTAGTATATGATTCAACCCGCTGTTGCGAGGCAAGCGAACCCTGATATGCCTCAAGCGCTCCCCCAGGGCCTGTATTAGCGGTGACGTACAGGGTTGCGGTCGCCGCATACACCGGGGTCCGCATCAAACTCGCGGACAGCGCGAGTGCACCACCCAGAAGGGAGAGGAGTACAACCAACCACCATCGGTGGTGGATCACAGACCACAACTCATGAGCGATATCACGTTCACCAGCCGCCATCGACCGGTGCGAATAGGGCGTTGCGTTCAAATTACTTCCAATCTACGGGATCGCGAAGCGGCACCCAAAGTACCTCCCCAAACAGTTGAAGCGCGACTGAATTTGCCGAGAACTTCATACCGAAGATGCGCAATAGCATACCAATGAACCGCTGGCGAGAGTGTCGATCATCCATCAGTCAAGAACCTCCGTACCAACCCTTGAAGCTGCCGACTCAAGGTCCGCCCGAACATAGAAGAACACGGCCCATAGAAAAACTCCACCGAGAGCCCCAGAAAACACAAGCGCCCAGATAGCGGCCGTCTCACCCCACAAAACCAGGGCCGGAACACTGAAAATAAACGGAACTGGCGCCAGAATCGATCTTACCACCACCGTCTTAGACGAATTCCGCAAACCTCTGAAAGCCAACGTCGCGCCCAGCGAAATCCCCGAAAATGCTTGCAATAATGACATCGGTATAAGAAACTGCCTACCAATATCCCAAACGCCACCGAGTAGGGAGGCAACCCACTCGGACGGAACGACACAGAGTATAAGACAATAAATCATAACGCCCAAGAACATTATTGCTGAAAACACGATCGACATCACCCGTATGCGCACATACTTTCCATACTCCTGACACTCAAGCACTTTTGGCAAGATTGAAGCAAGCAAGCCCTGTTCCACAACCACAACTGGCCCGAGTATGACTTGAGCACCACGCATAGAGCCCGCGAAACCCACCGACGATAGACTTGATAATAGCAGCACAACGAGACTTTGCGATCCGCTAGTCACAAGAGCCTCTCCCACCAGATTTCGACCGTGCCCCCAATACCTTTCACGCCAAGTGGAGACAAACCGCAATGGGAGGCGGCCAGGCAGCCATATTGCGCGCGGACTAACAAGAACTCCCACCAGGCTCGTCAATGGCCAAAGAAGGAAGACGACAACCATCGAACTCGAATCCGTGAGCCCCACTAGCCCTACGCAAACTGCAAAGGCGCACAACCATAAGAAATCCATCCAGAACATGCGGTATGTACCAAATCGAACCAACGTCGTGTACCGGAAAAAGTCGTAAATCACAACAACGTAACAGGTGACCGCGAGGACCTCAAAGGCAGACGAGAGATCGCCGGGCAGAACCAATGAAGAAATCCATACGAAGACCAAAGATATAGAGCTAAATGCGAGGGCGGCACTCAAAGCGCACCGATATCCGACGGCGCCCTCAGCCAACCCTTTATCGGTCGATGCTCGATACTCGAGGACATAAGGCATGACAAGAAGCGAACGAGAAACTGTAATAACGACAGTAAAAACGGAAAAACCGATAGCGAATGCACCAAACTCCGACGGTGAAGACGAGTACCCAACGGCAATCGAGAGCAAGAAACTATTACCCGAGTAGGCACCCTGGTCCGCGATTCCCCAAAAGGATCCGCGGACACGAAAAGCAGCTCGAAGTGCGCTCATACGATCTCGGAAGATACGCCAAAGAACTGGCCGGGAGGCAAATTCCTAATTGTGATCAATAGTAGTCCAAATATCAAACCATTATAGGCGACAAACAATACCGGATTAAACATTGCAGTCACGAGCATAGCCAACAAACCCGAGCAGCAGACTGTCACTGTCATACGTCTCGGATCCCGAGGGCTCAACTCCATAGACCAGAGCATTGCCCTCGCCGCTACGACCAAGACTGCACCTACAAATAGAATCGAGAATACCCACCCACCACCGACGGCAAGCTGCAAGTAGTCATCGTGCAGGGGGACCAGCTTGAACTCACCGGTGAGGCCGTCAGGCGGTCGAACAGCGATATTGTCGCGAAACAGCGAACCAAACCACGGGCTCTCAGCCACCCTAGCTCTCCCCATCCGATAGAGCACTTCTCGAGTCTGTGTATTGTCCCCCTTTCCTACGTCGCCATAATACGACGACGAAGCAGCCAAAATCATCCGCCTAAACGCGAAAGCGAGCAGCCCGACAACGACATAAATCGCTGCCAAGACACGCGCCAATCGGCGATTTAGATAATGAAGACTAAGGACGCATGCCACGACTATCGCCACGAAGACATAGGTAAGCGCTGGATACGCATCGAAGCAAAGCCAACCAGCGACAACCATCAGGACTCCGGTGATAACATCCCGAGTGACAAACGCGCCCGCGATTCCCAGCGCGAGGAAATATGCGCTCTCGTGCCTGAAATGCTCCGCTTCAGCAAGTCCAAATCCAAAGCCAAGAACCGCAATAACGCAAACTGCGTATACGACTCCAGCTGCCTTGAACGCAACGAACACGCGAGAGGTGTCGAAGCTCCAACGTGAGACGGAATCGACAGCGACGATTATCGCAGGCGCAAATAGGGCTAAAGAATTTGCAGTATTCCCATCTAGGACCCGACCATACAGAGATCCGAGAAAACCCACCACGATCAGGATCCCTAGAACCTGATAGCTTGTCAGCTTGCGACGCGCATAAGGTCGCTGAACCCAGAGTGTGACCACACTCATGACGACCGCGGCCGCATACCACTGCAAAGACCCCAGGCTGTATGTAACGAAAGATCCCGCTATCGCTACACAGACTCCAGTGCATATTCCGAAGGTCTTAAGCCGGCCCGCCTGCCCTTGGCCTAGTGAAGAGTCTGATAAGTGAGAGGCAGTGCCGTTGCGATCGGCAGATCCAGACCCGAATTGCGGACTGCCTGGAGGTGAAGGCCACAACAATTTCTCACTCACTAAGCAGTCTCCGGGGTCTGGTTCGATTACCGTGATGCCTAATCATTTTGATGCCGTTCTCGTTCCACAAACTTCTGGTTTGTAGAATCGTCACTTAACACCTCGGCATATATGGCACGTATATCAGCGCCAATCCGATCGGACGACCAATCGATACGAATGCCCCGATCGTTTTCGCTTATGTTCGAAATATCAGCCATCGTTTGATTAATAGATTTCAAAGGATCTGAAGGATCTATAGCGTGGAAGTTGGAACTGGCGACAATCTGAGCACCTCCATGCGCGAACGCTAACACCGGTTTACCGAGTGCAGCTGCCTCAGCCGCAACCCAACCGCAACTGTCATGCAGACTTGTGAACAAGAGCACGTCGTAAGTCGCCAAACACTTCACAAACTCATCGCGGGCGAGAGGTTGGTGAATGGTTGCCGACCCCTGCAAGTTACGCCTCGCTATCAATCGTGAAATCCGCTCCCTCTCAGGTCCATCCCCGTACAGATCCAGTAGCCAACCGCCATTGATAGCGTTTGCCGCAACCGCCTCGACTGCGATGCACGCACCTTTCCAGTCGAGCATGCGCCCAGCCCAGATGGCATTCAATACGCCGTCTCGAACCGTACTGGGCGAGCGTATGCCAACGCTCTCGACTCGGTCAGGAAAATTAATGATGGCATTCGGCATAACAATGACACGGCGGGCGCCAAGCCTCAAAAGTTCACGCTTGGTGTCATAATTGAGCGCTAGGACCACCGTAGCCCTCCTGATGGTCGGCCGAGTCAAGGTGCAACGAAGGCCAGTTCCGATAACACGACGCATCGAGTCGGCGATGCTACCCCGCAGGGTGAGATATCTCTTGAGTTCTGAAGGAGTGTAAGTGGCACCACCCACGGGTCCCCATATAGTCGGTACACCCCTCACAACTGGCATCGGTAACCAATCACTTGCATAAGTGACATGGTGTACTACATCGTAATTTTCTTTGTGTCTAGCTACGTGCACGCTAAGCGAGATAAGCCACCATGCGTACTGTAAGTAGATCAGACTTTTTCGGTAGCCAAATCGATCAAACGGGGTAGATACCCACTTTATTTGTATCGAATGGTTGAGCCGCCCAACTTCTCGAACAAGATCTGAATCTGTCGAGCTATGTCCGACATAGAGGTCAACATCGGCGAATTCCGAAAGGACTTTCAGCCATTCCCAACCAACACCTGGTTCTGATCCCTCTGAAGGCGAGCATGCGAACGCAAATAATGCAACTCTTATGTTTGCAATTTGACCAGTCATTCGCCTGTTCCAAACACGTCGCTAGTCTTGGAGGGCTTCTGGACATATTGTCTTTGAAACTTCCGCTCGCGCAGGATTCCGGCGTTAAGCGTTTTCAAGGTTCCATGTGTTATTCGCCCGGCGAGTCGCAGGGTACCGGAATTTCGCACCCCAGCGATCTTGGCACGCTCCAGGTCCTCGACCTCGCGGCCATTTCGGACTGTAACCTGACCGGTATGCAGTCGGAACGCCGACAGAGGTGTGCGGCAATACCTGAAACGTGCCCCATGATCGGCTAGCTTGATATATAGGCTCAAATCCATTACCTGCTTTAGATTTTCGTCTAGGGCGAGAAGTCCCTCTTCATAAAGCTCGCGTCGGAAGAAAGTTGATGCGGATTGAATATACGGTCCATAGGTTCGTAGGACGAACGGCGAGAAACGGTGTTGCGCGACTAATCTAATTGGGATACCGTTGGCGTCAGTGTGAATGGAGTCTCCATAAACGACGTCTATTTCAGGGTTGTCCTCAAAGATCTTCTGCACTCGCTGAAATGCAAATGGCAAGTAGTATTCGTCGGCATTTAGCCATGAAATCACTCTCTCAGACCCGAGGTGCCTCATTCCCCTGTTTACGGCGTCGGACTGTCCGTTGTCATTTTCCGACACAACTGTCAGCCCAGTCCAACTGTGACGTGCTACTACTTCGTTCGTAATATCGGTACTGCAAGCGTCCTGTATGTGATGGCGTGCTGGAACTCCCTGCATACGTACGCTGTCGATCGAGTCAGCAATAAATCGTCCGTAGTTCAAGGCGGGTGTGACTACAAAGAACATACCGGCCACCTCCTTCCGTACACTCTCACTGATTCAGGTCTTAGTCTTGTTACCGTGAGCTGAATTCACGTTCGTCTCCGCAACCCGGAACCTCGCTGCAAGATCGCGTGCGACAAAACTTAGGAAGTAAAAACTCCCGAACGTGTATCGGCGCCAGAGGCGTCTGGGTTCGGTCGCCAGTCTGTAAGCCCATTCGAAACCAGAGGCTTGAATGACTTTCGGCGCTTGAGGTGTTGTTTCGGCTACAAAATCAAAAGCTGCCCCGATACCGATACACGTGGCCCCAACTCGCTCCGATAAGATCGCGGAGATGAAATCCTGTTTAGGCGTCCCAAGACCTACCCACACGATGTCCGCAGGATGAGGTCTGACCGCCTCGAGACATTCCTCTATAAACCCGTCATCTAATTCGGAAATGCCAGGGGAATAGTATCCGGCGGCTAATATATTGGGATATTGCTGTTTGATTTTCTGTTCGAGCTTATTCAACGTTCTTGGTGATCCACCTAAAAAGAAATGACTAATTCCAGTCCCCTGGCTTGCCTCAAGTACAGCCTCGAAGAGCGAAGGACCGCGTACTCGGAGATTAGCTCGTGGTCTCCCATCTGCCGTCCAGCTGAGGTAGCACGCAAGCGGTAGACCGTCGGCATAATTCTGACCATAACCCGCCATTGCCGCCATGTATTCCGGATCTCGAACAGCACATGATATCGAGTAGGCGTTGATCAATCGAATCGGATACCCAGGCGTGGTACCGCATTTTTCCAGAATAGACTTTGCTGCAGATTGAAGATCGGTCATCTGAAATCGGACCGGGCCAATACTGCCTGCACAAGTCGAATTTTGAGTGCGATCTGCATCTGAGAGTGCACGCTCTGAGTTTAGCGGGGAATTAGATTGAAGAGCGCTTCGCCAAACGCGGGTCATGGATTCAGCCTCCTTTTCCATCGAGGTGGTATTGGTTTCAAACGGTCTGGAGCATCTCCGGGACTCACAATCTCGCATCGCATGCGGCCTCGCCGAGGCCGCATGCTCGGAGAGCATTTATTTCTTGTCAACGTCTAATGACCGACTGGTTCGCTCTGTACCACTCGATGGTGTCCGATATCCCTTCAGACAACGACCATGTAGGTATCCAGCCGCTTGCCCTGATCGTCGAGACGTCCAGCAACTTCTGGGGAGTGCCGTCTGGCTTGCTCGTGTCCCATCTTGTCGTGCCCGTGTAACCGACTGAGGTGGCGACCAGACTGGCGATTTCGCTCAGGGTATGATCTTCCCCCGTTCCTACATTGACCTGCTGTGGGCCGTCGAAATAGTTAAGGAGATGCAGACACGCTGTCGCCATGTCGTCCACGTGGAGAAACTCGCGTCTGGGCGTTCCGGTCCCCCAGTTGGTGACGTGGTCCGCCTTATTTCGGAGTGCCTGATCATATCGCTGGATGAGCGCTGGCAACACATGTGAACCGGTTGGCGAGAAGTTGTCACCGGGGCCGTACAGGTTAGTAGGCATTGCGGAAATCCACGGCAGTCCATACTGCCGCCGCACGGCCTGAACGGTAAGGATTCCGGTGATCTTTGCAATCGCGTATGCGTCGTTAGTCTGTTCGAGTGGACCAGTTAGCAGCGAGTCTTCGCGAATGGGTTGCTCAGCATGCTTCGGGTAGATGCACGAAGATCCGAGGAAGAGGAGTCGCGGCACTCGCTGTGCGACTGCAGCATCGAGGACATTCGTTTGGATTTGCAGGTTCTGCGAGAGGAAGTCGACCGGGTATGTGCTGTTGGCCAGGATCCCGCCAACCTTGGCGGCCGCAAGGATGACGACTTCGGGCTGCAACTCCTCAAAGAAGTCAAAAACCGCAGCACGATCGGTCAGGTCTAGTTCTGCACTTGATCGGCCGGCAAGCCTGGAGAAGCCTTCCTTCTCAAAGAGTCGCCAAAGCGCCGAACCAACAAGGCCGCGGTGTCCCGCAATGTAGGTCGTCGCGGACCTGTCCAGCGGTCCGACTCGACAAACAGTCTCATCCATCTCGCTCGTCCCGCCTTACGCGGCCCAGTCCGCGTGAGCCGGCCTGTCGATCCATGGTTTGCCTTCACACTCCAGAGCTGCGATGTCGGCGTCTACCATAATCCGAGCAAGACCGGGCGCCATCACGGTGGGACGCCATCCGAGAATGCGCTCCGCCTTGCTAGCATCTCCGATCAGTGCGTCGACTTCGGTCGGACGGAGGTATCGCTCATCGAAGCGAACATGTTCCTCCCAATCCAAGCCTGCGTGCTCGAAGGCGGCCACCAGGAAGTCGCGCACGGAATGGTTACCGCCAGTTGCCAGAACATAGTCGTCCGGCTCATCGGCTTGAAGCATCCGCCACATTCCCTCGACGTATTCAGGTGCGTAGCCCCAGTCACGAACGGCATCGAGGTTGCCCATGTACACGTGCTGCTCAAGCCCGGCCTTAATCCGCGCTGCCGCACGCGTGATCTTGCGTGTTACGAACGTCTCACCGCGCCGAGGTGATTCGTGGTTGAACAGGATCCCGTTGACCGCATACATGCCGTATGCCTCACGGTAATTGCGAGTGACCCAGTATGCATACACCTTCGCGGCTCCGTACGGTGACCGCGGGTAGAACAACGTCTCCTCGTTCTGTGGTGGTGGTGACGCACCGAACATCTCCGAACTCGAGGCCTGGTAGAAACGGCACTTCACGCCAGCCAGGCGCACCGCTTCGAGCAACCTGATCGCGCCGATGCCAGTGGTGTTACCAGTATGCTCGGGCTCATCAAAGCTCACCCGGACATGCGACTGAGCTGCCAGGTTGTAGACTTCGTCGGGTTCAATCGACGACACCAATGTCACTAGGCGTGCACCGTCGCTCAGGTCTCCGTAGTGCAAGAACAATCGCGCATCCGCTTGGTGAGGGTCGACGTACAAATGGTCGATTCGCGAAGTGTTGAACGATGAGGAGCGACGAATCAGCCCGTGAACTTCGTAGCCTTTGGACAGGAGTAACTCAGCTAGATATGAGCCGTCCTGACCTGTAATCCCCGTAATCAAGGCTTTTTTCATTGTATCCTCGCCTCTGTTTTTCCTAGTCGTTGCGCTGCACATACACGCAAAGGGACGTGCCTATTGACGAGTCATACTCGTTGGTTCCAACCAGCACCATGCTAGAAAGTCGAATTCGACCCCACCCGGCCATCAGACAAGTTGCGCCGTCGAACGACGCCTGCCCGGTTTCTCTGGATCGAGTGCCATATCCTCTCACTCATTCCAGGAGTACTCGGACAATGTCTGTGCGGTCGCAATATTCAATGGCAGGCACCAAGCAAACTCTTGGGCAATCTCGAAAATCCTCGCGCCGCGGCGATTCTTGGAGTCGTATACCTTCCGCCAGACCAGAACAACTTCCGGGTTTCGAGCTTCGGAGTTTTCCGGCAATCCGTTGTTGCCTGTGCTCAATCTGCTCGACGTCAATACCGAGAACGTTTTGCCCGAGTTCAACAGCATGCGCCGGGATCATGGCGCGTGGATGCTCGAGCCGGCCGACGGTCCTCATCAGTAAGCGCCCTCCTTGGCCACCACAGCCTTCACCGTGCGCCACAGAATGACCAGATCCTGCATTATCGACCAATTCTCGACATACGAGAGGTCGAGTCGCACGGACTCCTCCCACGAGAGGTCAGAACGCCCGGATACTTGCCACAGTCCGGTCATCCCAGGCTTGACGAGCATCCGCCGAGCAACTCGACCGTCGTACTGGCCGACCTCTTCGGGGAGCGGCGGACGAGGCCCCACCAAACTCATCTCGCCGGTCAATACGTTGAATAGCTGAGGCAACTCATCGATGCTGTACCTGCGGATGAATGCACCCACCCGCGTCACTCGGGGATCGTCGCGGATCTTGAACAAGATGCCCGCACCCTCGTTACGATGCTGGAGGCTTGTCCTCAGCGAGTCGGCGCCTTGCGCCATAGACCGGAATTTCCACATACGGAAGCCGGAGTTATTCAAGCCGACGCGGGTCGCGCGGTAGAAGACCGGGCCGGGCGAATCGACCTTGATAGCTGTTGCAACTACTACGAACACCGGAAGGAGCACTAGCAACGCCACTGCCGCTCCCATGCGGTCGACGGCCGCCTTCAAGAACTGGTTGGCGCCTTCATATCGTGGCTTGTCAATGTGCAGGAGGGGCAGTCCGGCCACGGGACGCACCATCATCCGGGGCCCGGCCACGTCGTTGACACCGGGAGCGATCAGCATGTCGACGTCCATGCCTTCGAGGTCCCATGAGAGGTTCTGCATGGCGGCGTGACCGAGCGCTTCTGCTGAAGTTACCGCGACAGTGGTCGCATCCGACTTCTGCACAGCCTGGATGACGTCGTCGAAGGTGCCCAAGACCGGAACTGAGCCACCAGGAAAAGTCACGAAGTCGCGCGATC
>NZ_BAHC01000126.1 GCF_000298195.1 Gordonia rhizosphera NBRC 16068
CCACGCTCGCCGCACTCCGACTGAAATCGGCCCCCTGAGGGTTCGCCGAGGGGTTATCCCCTCGGACGCGTGCCACGGGGCCGGTTTCAGTCCGCACCCGGTCGGCGGGGCCGATCCAGTCGGAGTCCGACCCCACCGCCGCTCCCTCGTCGTTGGATGTCACTGGCCCCACCCGACTGCTGAAAGTGACCCCGTGACGGCCGTCCGAGGGGATATCCCCTCGGACGCGTGCCACGGGGCCGGTTCCAGCAGGGCGGGTCGGCGTCGTCCGGGTCAGGGCCGATCGGTGTCGTCAGAGTTCGACGGCCGATTCCTTGTCGAGCACCACGAACTCGGTCGCCGCGGCCTTCATCTCGGTCAGCCGCCCGTAGTGGATGCCAGTACCCGCGTCGGACAGGATCGCCTGGTGGATCGGCACGGCGACACGGGGCGCCATCGCGCGCAGATAGTCGACCGATTCGCTGAGCTTCATCCACGGCGCCGCCGACGGCAGCGCGAGGACGTCGACCTTCTCGAACGGGATGTAGAAGGAGTCGCCGGGATGCATGAAGCGGCCGGTCCCCGACGATGAGTCCAGGACGTAGGCGACATTGTCGATCACCGGGATCTCCGGATGGATCACCGCGTGCCGTCCCCCGGTGAACCGCGCGGTGATCTCCCCGATCTGCACTCGCGAACCCGGCTGCGCGGCGGTCCACGGTCCGGCGACGTCGTCGCCGTTGAGTTGGGCAGTGGTCTGCGGGTCCGCGTACCGGATCGCATCGGGGTTCGCCGCGACGAGGTCGGGCAGCCGGGCGACGTCACAGTGGTCGGGATGCTGATGCGTGATCAGGATGGCGTCGAGCCCGGTCAGACCCTCGAAGCCGTGGGAGAAGTTGCCGGGATCGAAGAGGATCCGGGCGCCGTCGATCTCCACCAGGACGCACGAGTGACCGAAGTGAGTGATCTGCATGCATCCACTCTGCTACCGCGGCGCGCCCGCGTCACGTAACCGACGGGAAGAATCCCCACCCGCACGCGGCGAACACTGCACGCACCGTGCCGTAGCCCAGCCATACAGCGATCACACCCAATGCGAACCTGCCGGTCAGGGCGGTCCGCAACCGATCCAGGGCCGGTCGGCCGGCGATCAGAGTCCAGATCGCCAGACCCGTGGCCACGACGGCGATCGCCGCGAACACCGGCCCGAACGCGTTGAACCCGAACGACGACGCGATGTCGCCGTGTCCGAGCGCGACCCAGCTGCGGGTCAGGCCGCAGCCCGGGCAGGGCAGCCCGGTGACATGTCGGAACGGGCACAGCACCGGACCGTCGCTCAGCGCCGCGGGACTCACGGCGGTGGCGACGCCGACCGCAGCCAAGCCGGCGACCACGACCGCCGCTGCGGTGCCGCGGGCACCCATGTCCCGGCGGTCGGTCTGCTCTGCAACGGTCACCCGACCAGGGTAGATCGCGATCTGGCGACGGTTGTGCATATGCACGTGACAAGGTTCTTACCGAGTAGTAAGGTTTGGACTTACCAACGAGTAAGATCGGTCGCCGATCGAACCGTGACCGAGCCATCCGTCCGAGGCATCCGCCCGAGAAACAGCTGGTGATCATGACTACACACACCGAACCGCGCGACACCTCCGCCGTCGGTAAGACCTCGCATCCCCGCAACTTCATCGGCACCGCCATGCGCGTGCTGACCACGGTGACCGGCTCCGAGTTCGCCGAGAAGTACAAGCTTCGCGAGCCGCTCAACCGGATCGCCTACCAGGGCACCAAGACCGGCTTCCAGACCCTCGGCGCGGCCAACCGCGCGTTCCGCAAAGCCCAGGGCGGCTCGGGTCAGGCGAAGCGTCTGACCACCGCACCCAAGGACTACTTCAACCTCGCCCCCGACGACGAGCAGCAGATGATCACCGACACGGTGAAGGAGTTCGCCGTCGAGATCCTGCGCCCGGCGGCCCACGAGGCCGACCACAACGCCGCGGCACCGAAGGAGATCCGGGAGCGGTCCGCCGAACTCGGCATCACGATGATCAACGTGCCCGAGGAGTTCGACGGCGCCGCGTCCGAGCGCGGCGTCGTCACCAACGCGCTGGTCGCCGAGGCGATGGCCTACGGCGACATGGGTCTCGCGCTGCCGCTGCTGGCGCCCAGCGGCGTCGCCACCACGCTGACCAACTACGGCACCGACGAACAGCAGCGCACCTACCTGCCCGATTTCGCCGGCGAGGACGTCCCGCAGTCGGCGGTGGTGATCGCCGAGCCGAAGCCGCTGTTCGACGCATTCGATCTGGCCACCAGGGCTACCCGGGTGCCCAGCGGCTACCGCCTCAACGGTGTGAAATCCTTCGTGCCCGCCGCGGGTTCGGCCGAGCTGTTCATCGTCGGCGCCCAGCTCGACGGACACCCCGCACTGTTCATCGTCGAGTCCGACACCAAGGGCCTCATCGTCGAGGCCGATCCCGGCATGGGAGTGCGCGCGGCCGGTATGGGCCGTCTGCTGCTGCACGATGTCGCGGTGCCCGCCTCCGCGCTGCTCGGCGGCGCCGAGGACGACGCGGCGTTGGCGGCCTACCGCGACGTCGTGCGCCTGTCTCGGCTGGGCTGGTCGGCGCTGGCCGCCGGAACCGGCCGGGCGGTGCTCGACTATGTGGTCCCCTACGTCAACGAACGCGAGGCGTTCGGCGAGCCGATCTCGAACCGGCAGGCGGTCGCGTTCATGGTCGCGGGCATCGCCACCGAACTCGACTCGATCCGCCTGGTGACCCTGCGGGGTGCGGCGCGGGCGGAGCAGGGTCTGTCGTTCGCCCGCGAGGCGGCGCTGGCCCGCAAGCTGACCATCGACAAGGGCCTGCAGATCGGCCTCGACGGTGTGCAACTGCTCGGTGGCCACGGATTCACCAAGGAACATCCGGTGGAGCGGTGGTATCGCGACCTGCGCGGCGCCGGCATCGGCGAAGGCATCGTCGTCCTCTAGGGGACCGGGACTGCTGAGGAAGAACTGACATGACCATCAATCTCGAACTGCCGAAGAAACTGAACGCCACCATCGATCAGGCCCATCAGGCGGCTGCGGAGATCTTCCGGCCGATCTCGCGCAAGTACGACCTGCGTGAGCACGACTACCCGGTCGAACTCGACACCCTGGCGAGCCTGTACGACGGGCTGTCCGAGGCCGGGCAGGCCGGCGCCGGCGCCGACGGTGGCCGCAGCCAGAAGAAGTCGAGCCGGCCACGCCCCGAGGGTGCGGTGGTCAACGGCGGCAACATGCAGTCGGTTATCAACACCATGGAGACCTCCTGGGGCGACGTCGGCCTCATGCTGACGATCCCCTACCAGGGCCTGGGCAATGCCGCGATTGCCGCGGTCGCCACCGACAAGCAGTTGCAGCGGTTCGGCAAGGTGTGGGCGGCTATGGCCATCACCGAGCCCGGCTTCGGATCGGACTCGGCGGCGGTGTCGACGACGGCGACCCGCGACGGCGACGAGTACGTCATCAACGGCGAGAAGATCTTCGTCACCGCCGGGTCGCGGGCCACCCACATCGTGGTGTGGGCGACCGTCGACAAGAGCCTCGGCCGCGCGGCGATCAAGAGCTTCGTGGTGCCGCGAGAACATCCGGGCGTCGAGGTGGTGCGACTCGAGCACAAGCTGGGTATCCGGGTGTCCGACACCGCGGTGATCCGCTTCGACAACTGCCGCATCCCCGCCGACAACCTGCTCGGCTCTCCGGAGGTGGACACCAAGAAGGGCTTCGGCGGTGTCATGCAGACCTTCGACAACACCCGGCCGATGGTCGCCGGGATGGCCGTGGGCGTGGCGCGCGCCGCGCTCGAGGAACTACGGCGCATCCTCGACGACGCCGGCATCGAGATCGACTACGACCGCCCAGCCGCCGACCAGCATGCCGCCGCCGCAGAATTCATCCGCATGGAGGCCGATTTCGAGGCCGCCTATCTGCACACGATGCGGGCCGCGTGGATGGCCGACAACTCGCAGCCGAACTCCACCGAGGCGTCGATGTCGAAGGCGAAGGCCGGCCGCACGGTCACCGACATCACCAATAAGGTGGTGGAACTGACCGGGACACTGGGCTACTCGGAGCGATTGCTGGTCGAGAAGTGGGCGCGCGATTCGAAGATCCTCGACATCTTCGAGGGCACCCAGCAGATCCAGAACCTCATCATCGCACGCCGTGTGCTCGACAAGAGCAGTGCCGAGCTGAAGTGAACCTTAGGCTCAGCGGGCGATGACCGCGGTGTCCGCCGGCACCAGCAGCAGCGGCGTGTGGCGTTCGCCGATGAGCCGGTGCGACACCGACTGACCCATGACGGTGTCGATGAAACTCATCAGCCCCCCGCGCGGGCTGCCGATCACCACCGCGATCGCGGAATAGGTGTCGGCGACCAGCGAGAGCAGGTGCGCCGGGTCGCCGCGTCCGCCGTGATAGGTCCACGACGCCGCCAGACCGTCGAGCAGGGCGCGGGCCTCGGCGGCCTCGCCGGTGACCGTGGCGAGCATCTGCTCGCCCCAGTCGGGCGCGTCGGGGTCGATCGGCATGTCGTCGAGGTCGACGATGTGCACCACGTGGATGTGCGCGGTCAACCGGTGCGCGAGGTCCACGGCGTAGCGCAACGCGACCGTGCTGGCCGGTCGCCGATCCCAGCCGACGACGAGGCAGGTCGTGGGTTCGGCACGCTGCGGTGGGCCGGGGACCATCCGGCGCAGCGGTCCCCCGGGTTGCGAGATCGGTGGTTGTCTCCTCGGCCCGTCGCTCATCCCAGCACCTTTCGTCCCACTACCACTCTGCCCGTCGTCAGGCCGCCCACGCCACGACCAGCCCCGCCGCCGCACCGGCGACACCGCAGAGCACGGATGCGACCGCGTAGGTCAGGGCGACGACGGTTTGTCGTCCCTCGGCCAGTCGCACGGTCTCGAAACTCGCGGTGGAGAACGTCGTGTAGCCCCCGCAGAATCCGGTACCCGCGATCGTCGTCAGAGCACTCGGCGACGTATGGAACAGGACTGCGCCGGTGAGCACGCCGAGCAGGAACGATCCCGTCACGTTGATGACGAACGTCGCCCACGGGAAGGTTGTCGACCACCGACTCTTGACCGCACCGTCGACGACGAAACGTGCCACCGCACCGAGCGCGCCGGCCAGCATCATCGTCAGGACCGTCACGCGACCTCACCCACCCGCCGCAACGCCCGGCCGGCCACGGCGATCCCCAACCATGCGGCGATCAGGCCGCCGACGACGGTCACCAGTGCGTACGCGATCCCGAGCCCGATCGCGTCGGCGCGACCGAGGAGTGACACCTCGAGTGCGAAGGTGCTGTAGGTGGTGAAGGCCCCGCACATGCCGGTGCCGGCCAGCAGGCGTATCCGCTGGCGCCAGCCGTCGTCGGTACCAGAGAGCGCGAGGGATTCCAGGAGCGCGCCGAGGAGGAACGCGCCGGTCAGGTTGACTGCGAAGGTCGCCCACGGCCAGGTGCCGTCGGGGGTCGGCCAGAGCTCCTCCAGCCCGTATCGCAGCCCGGTACCGACCATGCCACCGACGAAGACCCATACCAGCGCCATCGGCCGCAGATGCAGCGGGAGAGGCGGGGTGTCCGGATCGAGTGGCAGCTCGGCATGTTCGTCATCCGGAGACAACCGTTCAGAGAATCGGTCAGCGGCCATGCCTCAATCCCATCCTGCGGTCGTAAGAGCCAGGAACAGGAACTATCAGCCGATGTCGGCGGTTCGGGCGACCACGTCGGTGACGCTCACCCCGGCGAGATCCATCACCGCGGGCCTTTCTGGAGGGCCAGCATATCGTGATCGAGGTGCTCGGGGCCCCATGAGCCCGCTGTGCATCCGGTCACCTCCGGAGTCCGCCACCGCCGGATCACTCCACGGGCACTCCCCCGCTCGCCGTCCGAGGAGTCAGTCGATCCGCACGCCGGTCGCAACGTCGAACAGGTGCACCCGTGCGGGATCGGGCTCCAGGCGCAGGTGATCGCCCTTGGCGGTGGTCCCCCGCGCCGGTCCGCGCACGACGACGGACCGAGGGGCGCCGTCCACCTCGGCCACACCGTGAACGTAGCTGTCGGATCCGAGCTTCTCGACCAGCGTCACCGTCACGGCGAGTCCGTCGGGTTCGTCGGTGATCTGCCAGTCCTCGGGTCGGACTCCGACCGTGACCGGGCCGCGGGCCGTCGTTCGCACCGCCATGATGTGTCCACCGATCCTGACTCCGCCCTCGGCGGCGACCCCCGGGAGGAAGGTCATCTGCGGGGAACCGATGAAGCCCGCCACGAACTCGTTGGCGGGCCGGTCGTAGAGCGCGAGCGGGCTGTCGACCTGTTGGAGCACACCGTCGCGCATCACTGCGACGCGTGCGCCGAGCGTCATGGCCTCCACCTGGTCATGGGTGACGTAGACCGTGGTCACACCCAACTCGGCCTGCAATGCGGCGATGTCGGTGCGCGTGCGTACTCGCATCTTCGCGTCGAGGTTGGACAGCGGCTCGTCCATGCAGAAGACCTGAGGGGACCGCACGATCGCCCGTCCCATGGCGACACGCTGCCGTTGACCACCCGAGAGCGCCTTCGGTTTCCGGTCGAGATACGCGGTGAGATCGAGCATCTCGGCTGCGCGGGCCACCCGGTCGCGCCTCTCCGCCTTGCTCACCCCGGCCAACTTGAGGGCGAAGGCCATGTTGTCGGCGACCGTCATGTGCGGATACAGAGCGTAGTTCTGGAAGACCATAGCGATGTCACGGTCCTTGGGCGGTGTCTTGGTGACGTCGTGATCGCCGATGAGGATGCGCCCCTCGTCGTTGCGCTCCAGACCCGCGAGCATCCGCAGGGTGGTCGACTTGCCGCAGCCGGAAGGCCCGACGAGGACCAGGAGTTCGCCGTCGGCGATCTCCAGGTCGAGGCCGGCGACCGCGGGTCGATCAGAACCGGGGTAGCTGCGGCGGACTTGTTCGAAGGTCACAGTGGCCATTGGTTTCTCCAAAGGGTTTGATGCCGGCGGTTTCAGGCGGACGCACGGCGAACGAGGTCGGGGGCGAAGACAACTCGGCGGGGCGCTGTCGATCCGGCGTCGAGCTGACCGAGCAGCAGGGCAACGGCTTCGGCTGCCATGTCCGACAGCGGACTACGCAAGGTGGTGAGGGGCGGGTCGGTGCGTTCGGCGACGCCGAGGTCGTCGGCGCCGGTGATCGCGACGTCATCGGGAACATGACGGTCCGCCGCGGCCAGCACGCGCAGGGCGCCGACCGCCATCAGGTCGGAGGCGATCACGATTCCGTCCAGATCGGGGTGTTTGTCCAGCAACTGCCGGCAGGCAAGGGCACCACCTTCCTCGGTGAAGTCGCCGTAGGCCACCGCGTCGGTGGGTCGGCCCTCGGACTGCATCGCCTGTTTCCAACCCAACAGGCGGTCGACGCCGACGGTCATGTCCTCTGGCCCGGCGATGGTGGCGATCCTTTGACAGCCGCGATCGAGGAGGACTTGTGCGGCTTTGAGGCCACCCGAGATGTTGTCGGTGTCGACCCAGGACAGCCGGTCGGTGTTACACCAGGGTCGACCGATGAACGCGCTCGGCAGGCCCAGGGTGGCGAGGTGATCGGGCAGACTGTCCCCCCGATGGTGCGACACCACGATGGCACCGTCGACCTGCCGGTTGCGCAGAAAACGCAGCATCCGCGCTTCTTGGTCGTCACCACTTCCGGCGAGGAGTAGCACGACCTGATAGTCGTGGTCGGACAGCTCGCGGGTGACGATGTGCACCGTGCGCGCGAAGAACGGGTCGGAGAAGACACGCTCGTCGGGTTCGGGTACCACCAACGCGATCGATTGTGTCCTGCGCGTGACCAGCGATCGCGCAGCCTGATTGGGCGTGTAGCCGAGCCGGTGGACGGCCTCGTCGACGGCCTTCTGTGCGCGCGGACTGACCCGGCTGCCGCCGTTGACTGCGCGCGAAGCCGTCGCGCGGCTGACGCCGGCCAACCGGGCGACCGCGTCGAGCGTCGGTGAGGTGTCGCCGGAATCCGAGCCGGTCATGAGTCATCACCCCCGATCGCGGGTAGACCGTTCGCCGCTGCGACGCCGGCGTACCAGAGCGCGCTGTCCTTGGGAGTGCGGGTCTGGGTGGCGTAGTCGACGTGGACGATGCCGAATCTCTGCGTATAGCCGTAGCCCCACTCGAAGTTGTCCATCAGCGACCACACGAAGTAACCGCCGACATCGACGCCCTGTCCGATCGCATCGTGCATCGCCCGGAGGTGCAGATCCAGGTAGTCGGTGCGCGCATCGTCGTGCACGGCGCCGTCGGTCGAGACCACGTCGTGGTAGGCGGCGCCGTTCTCGGTGATGTAGATCGTGGGCACTGTGTAATCGTCCCGCAACCGCACGAGCAGGTCGGTCAGAGCGGAAGGCGTGATCTCCCAACCCATGTCCGTGACGGGGTATCCACGGCGCGGGAAGGTGATCTTGCGTCCATCCGGCTGCGCGGGCGCGAGGGGTCGTGGCGGAAGCAGGACGTCGTCGCCCAGGAGGTCGGTGCGAACGCCGGTCGAGGCACCGTCTCCGTGGTAGAAGTTCACGCCCAGCGCATCGATCGGCTGCGCGATGATGTCGAGGTCGCCGTCGCGCACCCAGTCCTGCCACTGTTTGCCCGCGAAGGTCAGACCTGCGGTGTCGGCCACGACATCCTCGGGATATCTGCCATTGAAGAGCGGATCGAGAAAGACCCTGTTGAAGAACCCGTCGAGTCGTCGGGCCGCATCGACATCATCGGGGTCGGTCGGATCGAACGGCTCCGCGACGGTCAGGTTCAAGGTGATACCCACCTGCTTGCCCGCCTCCGGAGTCGCGCCGCGCCGGCGCAACTCGTCGACGGCGAGGCCGTGACCGAGCAGAAGGTGATGGGCCGCGACCAATCCCGCGACACCCTCCTGCCGGCCGGGAGCATGCTGACCGCTCGTGTAACCGAGGAACGCCGAGCACCACGGCTCGTTGAGTGTCGTCCAGTGGTCCACACGGTCGGCGAGCGAGTCGTACACGCTCAGCGCGTAGTCGACAAATCGGTATGCGGTGTCCCGGTTGGTCCATCCCCCGGTGTCCTCGAGGACCTGCGGTAGATCCCAGTGGTACAACGTGATCCACGGAGCGATCCCTGCATCGAGCAGTTCGTCCGCGAGACGGGCATAGAAGTCGATGCCCTTCTGGTTCTCGACACCGGCGTCGGGACGCACGCGCGGCC
Organism: Gordonia rhizosphera NBRC 16068; assembly: GCF_000298195.1. Classification (GTDB taxonomy): domain Bacteria; phylum Actinomycetota; class Actinomycetes; order Mycobacteriales; family Mycobacteriaceae; genus Gordonia; species Gordonia rhizosphera. Next base: position 9,253 of record NZ_BAHC01000126.1, read on the forward strand.
AAGCGACCGAGAATCGGTATGCGTTGTGGTTGAGTTCCTTCATCAACGCGACGTCGGCAGGCATCTTGCGGTAGTGGTCGCACGCGACGTCTCCGTTGTCGCCGTTGACGATTGCGCCGGGCACCCGCGTGAAGGTGTCCCAGATCGATGGTGAGCGACCGTCGATGTCGTGGGAGCCCTCGATCTGGTACGACGCGGTTGCCGCGCCCCAGAGGAATCCGTCGGGGAAGTGAAGTGCAGAAGTCATCCTTTTACGGCTCCTTGCATGATGCCGGTCACCAGGTGGCGTCCGGTTGCGATGAACAGGAGGAGAAGCGGCACCGTCGCGAGGATGGTGCCGGCCTGCAGAAGCGCCATGTCGCTGATCCCTTGGCCGGGGGCGATCTTGAGTTGATCCAGCGCGGTCTGCAGGGTCTGGACGTTGGAGCCCTGGAGTACGAGCAACGGCCACATGAAGTCCGTCCACGCCTGCATGAAGGTGAACAGGCCGAGGATCGCCATCGCCGGCCGGGCTGCGGGGACGGCCACCGTCCAGAAGGTGCGGAGCATGGAGCACCCGTCGACGCGGGCGGCGTCGATGAGTTCGTCCGGGATGGCATTGACCAGGTATTGCCGCATGAAGAACACGCCGAACGCGGTCACCAGCCACGGGAGCGCCACCGCGAATCGTGTTCCGGTCAGCCCCAGGTTGCTGAACTCCTTGAGGAGTGGGATCAGTGCGAGCTGCGGCGGGATCGCCATCGTCAGCACCACGAACACCATCAGGGCGTTGCTGCCACGGAAGCTCAACTTGGCGAACGAGTATCCCGCGAGCGTCGAGAACAGCACGACCGAGACGGCCGCCACGCCCGACACGATGATCGAATTGCCCAGCGCCGACCAGAAGTCGATGCGGTCGAAGACCCGGCGTGCGTTGTCGAGGAAGTGTCCCCCCGGAAACAGCGGCAGGGGTGTCTGATTGGCGCGTTGCGAGGTCACCGAGCCGATGACGAACGACCAGTACAACGGGAACACCGAGCCGAGCAGGAACGCGACCAACAGTCCGTATACGAGGAATCCGGGACGACGATTCATGACGAGGACCTCTTCTGGACGGCTCGGGTGACGAAGAAGTTCACCAGGGCGAAGGCGACGATGATGAGGAACAGCAACCACGCCGCCGACGCCGCACGGGGGTACGGGTCGGTTGCGCTGTTCGCGGTGTTGAACACATACATCGCGAGCGTCTGGTACTCGTAGTTCGCACCACCTTGATGCTGCAGATTGGTGTCGAAAAGCCTTGGTTCGGTGAAGATCTGTAGCCCGCCGATCGTCGAGGTCACGATGACGAAGACCATCGTCGTGCGGATCGACGGCAGGGTGACGTGCAGGAATCGCCGGACACTGTTCGCCCCGTCGATCGCCGAGGCCTCGTACAGGTCACGCGGAATCGCCTGCATCGCGGCGAGCAGAATGAGCGCGTTGTAACCGGTCCATCGCCAGTTGATCATCGTGGCGATAGCCGTCCAGCTCGCGAGCCGATCGGCATGCCAGTCAACGGGAGACAACCCGACGCCTTGCAGCACGTCGTTGATCAACCCGGACTTGTCCGCGAAGAGGGACCCGAAGATGAGCGCGGCGGCCGCGGGCGCGACCACGAACGGGATGAGTACGCTCATCCGCCACCAGGAGCGGCCTCGCAGACCGGTGTCGAGCAGCGCGGCGACGATGGTGGCGATGATGATCTGCGGTATCGAGGAGAGCAGGAAGATGCCGATGGTGTTCACGAATGCTTTGTGAAATACCGGGTCGCTCAATACATATCGATAGTTCTCGAAACCCACCGCGTCGCCGTGGGTCGCGCCGAAGCGCGGCCAGGAGAAGAACGAGAGGTACCCCGTGTACAGCATGGGATACAGCCCGATCACGGCAAAGACGAGGAAGAACGGCAGGACGTAGAGATACGGTGACACCGTGCGGTCGAGGAAGGACATACGCTGCCGCAGAGAGCGTTTCGGCGGGGTGGCGCCTCGTCCCGAGGAGGCCGGGACCGAGGTCTCCGGCCTCTTCGCGTCCCCGGCAGGATGCCGGGTTTCGCTGGGGATCAGAGTCATGTCGTCAGTCCATCTTCTGAACGGCCTGGGTGAATGTCTGCCAGGACGCCTCCGGGGACTGCCCCTCGTCGACGCGTTGGATCGCGGTCTGGAAGAGCCCGAGAATGTCGGAGTACTTGTCTCCCTTGTATGGCACACCGGCGGGCACGGCCTGCGCGCGGTCGGCGAGGATCTGCGCGGTCGGGGCGTTGGCGAAGTAGGGGTCGGGCGTGTTGATCTTGCTCAGTTCCTGTTCGGCAGCGAGATTCGCGGGGTAGGCACCGGCACTGTCGAAGGCACTGATCTGCTGCTGCGTGTCGGTGATCCAGTTGGCGAATTCCTTTGCCTCCTTTTGGTGTTGAGACTGCACGGGCACGGCGAGGAATGATCCGCCCCAGTTGCCGCCGCCCCCGGGGAAGACGTTGGCGATGTCCCAGCCCTGCACCGACGGCGCGGATTCCTTGATATAGGCGAACATCCAACCGGGACACGGCATCGTCGCGAAACCGTTGTTCGTGAAGTTCGCGGTCCAGTCATCGCTCCACTGCACCGCACGCGTCGACAGCGCGGGTGAGTACTCCGACACCGTGTCGAACACATGCTTGAGATCGGCGTTCTCGACATCGACCATGTTCTCGCTCGTCTGGAACGGGAACTTGACCTGATTGAGCATGGCCTGCGCGATGGAGCCACTGGAGTCATACCACTTGGTCGCGGGCACCTTCTTGACGAATTGCTGACCGGCGGCGAAATAGCTGTCCCATGATTCGAACATCTTCGCGACCGCTGCCCGATCGGTGGGAAGTCCCGCTTGTCGGAACAGGTCGGCGCGGTAGCAGATCGCTTCGGGACCCGCGTCGGTCGGATAGCCGATCTGCTTCCCGTCGGGAGTCTGCCCCGCGACGTACTTGTAATCCACCCATCGGTTGTCGAGCGAATGGTCGGTGAGATCGGCGAACTGCTCCGAGGCACCGGCGGTGAGGAACTGCGGCATCGCGTCACCCTCGATCGCGACGACATCGGTGAGCCCGGTTCCGGCCTGCATGTTCGAGGTCAGTGTCTGCTTCCAGGTGTCCCACTGCGCGATCTTGGTCTCTTTGACCTTGAAGGGACTCGCCGGGTCCGCGTTCCACTCGGCGATCGCGTCGGAGTATCCGAAGTCGCCGAACGTGGTGATGGTCAACGTGTCGTTCTTCCCGAGCTCGGTCTGCGCGGCGTCTCCACCACCGCCGCACCCGGCCACGAGTGCGGCGACAAAGCCGGCGGCGGCGCCCAGTGCCACCGCCCTGCGCAAGGGGTTGGTTTTTCTCTGCACGTGTTTGCCTTTCCTCGGGATGATTGGGGGCGGTCCCGGTGGCTCCGTTGCCGTGGGTGTGAGAGCGCTTCCACTCTCGCCGCAACTAACACTATGGTGCAGATCACAACGGGGTGTCAACCCCCTGGTTCCTCACGTGACCAGCAATTTGGGAGCGCTTCCATCACGTGCGCACGAATCCGGCAGCCAACCACTGATCGAGGAGGCACCCCGCCGCCCAACCGCTGATCGAGTAGGCACCGAACCCACCGCTGATCGAGTAGGCACCGAACGAAGTGAGGCGCCGTATCGAGATCCACAGATCACCGTGGTCTCGATACGGCGCCTCGCTGCGCTCGGTGCCTACTCGACCGCCGGGGACAATCAGCCGCCGAGTTGCTTCGCCAGCGCGCTCAGCACATCAGGATCCTCGATCGTCGACGGCACGGTGTACTCCTCGTGGTCAGCGATCTGCCGCATCGTCTTTCGCAGGATCTTGCCGGAGCGGGTCTTCGGCAGGGCCGGCACCACGGTGACATCGCGGAAGGTCGCGACCGCACCGATCTCGTCGCGCACCATCTTCACCAACTCGGATCTCAAGGTGTCAGGTTCGATCTCGACGCCGGCCTTGAGGACCACGTAGCCGCTGGGACGCTGACCCTTGAGGTCGTCGTGGATACCGATCACGGCGCATTCCGCCACCGCCGGATGCGACGCGACCACGGCCTCGATACTGCCCGTCGAAAGGCGGTGTCCGGCAACGTTGATCACGTCGTCGGACCGGCCGAGGACGAAGACGTAGCCGTCGGAGTCGACGTAACCGGAGTCGCCGGTGAGGTAGTAACCGTCGAAGGCCGACAGGTAGGACTTGCGGTAGCGCTCCTCGTCGCGCCACAGCCCGGCGAGGGTGCCCGGCGGCAGGGGCAGCTTGATGACGATGTTGCCCTCCTCGCCGGCCGCGACTTGCTTGCCCTCCGCATCGAGCACACCCACCTGGTAGCCGGGCACCGGCACGGTCGGGGAACCGGCCTTGAGCGGCATCGGCTCCAGCCCACGCAGATTCGCCGCGATCGCCCAGCCGGTCTCGGTCTGCCACCAGTGGTCGACCACGGGCACCCCGAGGATGCTGCCCGCCCATTGGAAGGTGTCGGGGTCGAGTCGCTCACCGGCGGCGAACAGCGTCCGGAGCGAGGAGATGTCGTACTTGGCGAGTTCGGCCGCATCCGGGTCCGCCTTGCGGATCGCGCGGATCGCGGTCGGGGCTGTGAACAGGGCGTTGGCCTTGTGGTCGGCGATGACCCGCCAGAACGCCCCGGCATCCGGGGTCCCGACCGGCTTGCCCTCGTACATCACCGTCGTCGCGCCGACCAGCAACGGCCCGTAGACGATGTAGGAGTGGCCGACGACCCAGCCGACGTCCGACGCGGTCCACCACACGTCGCCGGGTTCGATGCCGTAGATGTTGGACATCGACCAGGTCAGGGCCACCGCGTGTCCGCCGTTGTCACGGACGACGCCCTTGGGCTTCCCGGTGGTGCCCGACGTGTAGAGGATGTAGAGCGGGTCGGTGGCCGCGACCGTCGTCGGGTCCGCCGGCTCGGCGCCGGCCATCGCGGCATCCCAGTCCAGCCAGCCTTCGTGATCGGCTGCCGCGCCGGTGATCTCGGAACGGTCCTTGACGATGACGGTGGACGGCGGGGTCTCGGACAGCTCGATCGCCTTGGCGACCATGGGCAGGTACTCGACGGTGCGCCCCGGCTCGAGGCCACCGGAGGCGGTGACGATGGCGACCGGTTCCGCGTCGTCGATGCGGGTGGCGAGCTCGGGCGCGGCGAATCCCCCGAAGACCACCGAGTGCACGGCCCCGATGCGGGCGCACGCCAGCATGGCAATAGCGGCCTCGGGGATCATCGGCATGTAGACGACCACCCGGTCGCCCTTGGTGATGCCGCGGGCTGCGAGCACACCGGCGAAGCGGGAGACCTCGTCGAGCAACTGCGCGTAGGTGTAGGTCCGGGTCGTCCCTACCATCGCCGAGTCCCAGATCAGGGCGTCGCGGTCACCGTTGCCGGCCGCGACGTGGCGGTCGAGGGCGTTGGCCGAGGTGTTGAGGCTGGCGTCGGGGAACCAGCGGTACATCGGCGCGAGCGTGTCGTCGAGGGCGCAGGTCGGCGGGGTCACCCAGTCGACAGCCTCCGCGGCGGACAGCCAGAAGCCCTCCCGGTCATCCCGTGCCTGTTCGAATGCGTCGCTGTATCGCCCCATTGCCTTCCCTCTCCGCTCGCCGGGCGCGCCTCACCGTCGGGCCGTGCCCTGTTCCGCTTCGAGGGTAACGATGTGACCGTTGCCACGGCGTTGCTTCGTCAGAGAAGCGGTTACCGGTCGGTCGGATGCGCCGAACGGTCGATTCGGGCCCGGCTCAGTCCTCGTAGTTCTCCACCACGTCGGCCGGGCGCACACTGGTGTAGTCGGGATCGAAGCCGGCATTTCGTCGTGCCTGCCGTTGACGCAGCAGATCCCAACACTGGTCAAGGGAGACCTCGATCCGGCTCAGCCGGCTGTTCTCCTCCTGCCGGGAGATCTCGCCGCGGCTCAGCTTGTCGCGCAGGTCGTGCTCCTCGGCGATCAGATCGGTGATGTGCTGGTGGATCGACTTGTCGGTGACCATACCTCCACCGTATCCCGCCCTACGGTCTCCCTCCCTACGGTTCGTCCCCCGGAACTCCGAAGACCCACCGTCTGCTGCAGGTGGAGGACGACCCGGCTTCTGGGGTACGAACCAGCAGAGGGCACCGGGCGGGGCGCCGCGCGTGGCTGTGGATGGTTGTGGTGGGCCGTGGATGGAGTCCGTGGCGTACGCGGGATTCGGGGCACGATCGTCGACATGGACGATCTCGTGACACGCCTCGTACACCGAGCCGACGCCCGCGCAGCCGGGATCACCGACGATGAGCTGCGGCGCGATGTGAAAAACAAAGTAACCGAACGGGTCTGGCGCGGCGTCTACCTGCCCACCGGGACCGGCGCGCCCGACGGGTCGTCGCAGGGCCGCACGGCCCGACTCGACCGGTACCGGGCCACGGTCATCGGAGCCGCACGCCATGGCGGACCCGAACGCACCGCCAGCCACGTCTCCACGGCCGCTATGCAGCGTGTCCCGCTGCTGTGGCCCGATCTGTCGAAGGTGCACTTCACCTCCGCGACGACGGGCAAGAGCACCGGACGCGCGGTGATCCACCAGTCGGCTCTCGAGCCGGACGACATCGTCGTCATCGACGACATTCGGGTGACCTCGCCGGCCCGCACCGTCTACGATGTCGCTCGGACGGGCGATCTCCGGCGGGCAGTATGTGCACTCGACTCCGGACTGCACCTCGGCGCGACGCCCGACGAACTCGCCGCACATGCACAACTGCTGAAGCGACATCGCGGCGTGGCGATGTTGCGGGCGGCCCTACCGCTGGCGAACGGACTATCGGAGAGTGTCGGTGAGTCGCTGAGTCGGCTGGTCCTGGCCGAAAACGAGCTGATTCCCACACCGGAACTGCAGGTGGAGATCGCCGTCGTGCTCGACGGCCGCAAAAAACCGTCCGCTGCGACTACGGGTGGCGCGACGAGGACGGTGTGCTGCGCGTCGTCGGCGAGTTCGACGGAAAGATGAACTACCACCGCTCGAGCCCGTTCGTGGACAAGCTGCCCGAAGATGTCGTCTACGACGAGAAGCTGCGCGAGGACGCGATCAGGGTGACCGGGCCGCACATGGTCCGTTGGACATGGAAGGACTCGACGAACCCATCGGGACTCCACGCGAAGGTCCTCGCCGCCCTGCGCATCGGCGGCCTCATCGCCGTCTGAGGCCGGTTCCTCCCCCGGACGTCGGGTCGTCCGCCACCTGCAGACAGGGGGTCTTCGGACTCCCGGGGGAGGAACCGGCGTGTGACCGCGGGTGTGGCGGAGCCGGATCGGCCACGGGCCACCTCCGGCGAGCGCGCTCCGCCGATGGCTGCTCAGCCGTTGATCACCTGCGGCACCGAGACCCCCTTGAGGCCTTCGACGCCGAACTCCATTCCGTAGCCGGACTTCTTGACACCGCCGAATGGGATCATCGGGTGCACACCGCCGTGCGAGTTGATCCACACGGTGCCCGCCTCCAGCCGCGCGGCGACCTCGCGAGCCCTGTCCCGGTCACTGCTCCACACCGACGCTCCCAGGCCCACATCGAGACCGTTCGCCCACTTCACGACGTCGTCGACGTCGGTGTACCGGATGATCGGAAGCGCCGGACCGAACTGCTCTTCGGCGACGAGCGGATTGTCGTTGTCGATGTCGGCAACCAGGGTGGTCGGGTAGAAGTTGCCTGCAGCACTCGTATCGGGGTCACCGCCGGTGAGGATCTTGGCGCCCGACTCCTTGGCCGCCTCCACCAACCGCGCAACGATGTCGAACTGCTTGCGGTTCTGCAGCGGTCCGAGGACGTTCTCCTCGGACAGCCCGCGACCCATCGGCATGTTGCCGGCGACCTCGAGCAGGGCGTCGCACACCTGGTCGTAGACGTCGGTGTGCACGTAGAGTCGCTTCATCGCGGCACAGGTTTGCCCGGTGTTGATGAATGCACCCCAGAACAGATCCTGCGCAATGGCTTTCGGGTCGACGTCGGGCAGCACGATGCCGGCGTCGTTGCCGCCGAGCTCGAGGGTGAGCCGCTTCACGGTGTCCGCGGAACTCCTGATGATGGCCTGTCCGGTCTTGGTGGAGCCGGTGAACATCACCTTGTCGATGTCGGGGTGGCTCGAGAGCCGGGCACCGACTTCACGGTCGCCGACGACCGGGATCAGCAGGTCGGCGGGCAGCACGCTGTTCATGACGGTGATGAGCGCCAGGACGCTGAGCGGGGTGAACTCCGAAGGCTTGACCACTGCGGTGTTTCCCATGCGCAGAGCCGGGGCGATCTGCCAGATGGTGATCATCATCGGCCAGTTCCACGGCCCGATCGCACCCACGACGCCGACGGGGCGGTAGTGCAGTTCGGCATGGGTCTCGTCGTCGTCGACGACGGTCTGTCCCGGCAGCTCGGTGGCGGCGGTGGCGCGCAGCCAGGCCGAGCAGCCACCCAGTTCGAAGCGGGCATTGGGGCCGTTGAGCGGCTTGCCTTGTTCGCGTGACAGCAGCTCGGCCAGCGGCTCGGCGGCGGCGTCGATCGCGTCAGCGGCCTTCATCAGCAGCTCGACGCGTTCGGAATCGGTCCGCGCCGCCCATGCCGGCTGCGCCGCCCGGGCACGGGCGACGGCGTCGTCGAGCTCGTCGACGGACTGGAAGCGGACCTTGCCGACCACCTCATCGGTGGCCGGATCGGTGATCTCCCGACCATCGGGGTCGGTGATGTCGGCGAGGAGGGAGTCGTAGGTGACACTCATGATGCGGTTCCTTACATATCGGTCCGGCCACGTTGCCGGATGTTCTGCGTGTCAGTAACTGCTACGGCCGGCGTCAGGCCGGTCGGTGACAAATCGTGCGGTGAGCGCCTCCGAGCCACGCGCGAGTAGCGCGACGTCGGCACCGACGAGGAGGAAGGTCGCCCCGCGTGCAACGTAGTCGTCGGCCTGCTCGGGGACGAACGCATTGACGCCCACCGGCTTTCCGGCCGACCGGACTCCGGCGAACGCCTTGTCGACCTGCGCGACGACGTCCGGGTGGGTCTGCTGCCCGAGCAGTCCCATCGACGCCGCGAGGTCGCTGGGCCCGACGAACACCCCGTCGATGCCCGGGGTCTCCGCGATGGCGTGCGCGTTCTCCACGCCCTCGACCGTCTCGATCTGAACGAGCACGGAGACATGTTCCGAGGCGCTCTGCAGGTAGCCGTCGACGCGGTTCCACCGCGCCGATCGCGCGAGCGCGCTACCCACGCCGCGACGCCCGATCGGAGGATATTGCGCGGCCGCAGCGACCTCGCGGGCTTCGGCGGCGGTCGAGATCATCGGAACCAGGATGGTCTGCGCTCCGAGATCGAGTACCTGTTTGATGACCGTCGCGTCGCCGATGGGAACCCGCACCACCGGCACGATGTCGTAGCCGGACACCGCATACAGTTGCGCCTGCACCGATTCCAACCCATTCGGGGCATGCTCCATGTCGATGAGCACCCAGTCCAGCCCGGAGCCGGCCATGATCTCGGCCGAGACCGGCGATCCGAGACAGATCCAACCGCCGAAAAGCGGCCGGTCACTCAACGAAAGCGCTTCACGCAGGGTGGGTTTCAGACGAATCGACATGACACCGTGCCCATCGGACCGTAGTCGGCGAGCACCGTGTCGCCCTTCTCCACCCACATCGGTCGCGTGAAGGATCCGGCGAGCACGATCTCTCCCGCCTCGAGCCGATCCCCATGCTGCGCAAGCTTGTTGGCCAGCCATGCAACACCGGTGGCGGGATGGTTGAGCACCGCGGCCGCCACGCCGGACTCCTCGATGGTCTCGTTGCGGTAGAGCAGGGCAGACACCCAGCGCAGGTCGATCTCATCGACCTGCTTCGGGTTTCCGCCGTAGACCATCCCGCCCATGGCGGCGTTGTCGCTGATGGTGTCGACGATGGTGCGGCCGGCCATCTCGATGCGTGAGCTGAGGATCTCGAGGGCCGGCACCACGTAGTCGGTGGCCCGCAGCACATCGAACACCGACACATGCGGGCCCTTGAGCGGATCGGCGAGGACGAATGCCAACTCAACCTCGATTCGGACGTTCGAGAACCGACCGTGGTCGATGACCGATCCGTTCTCGAACACCATGTCGTCGAAGATCGCCCCGTAGTCGGGTTCGGTGATGCCGGTCGCGGCCTGCATCACCTTGCTGGTGAGCCCGATCTTGCGGCCGACGGGTCGACGGCCGGATTCGATTCCGCGACGACGCCACTCGTTCTGCACCGCGTAGGAATCCTCGACGGTCATGTCCGGATATCTCGCCGTCAACAACGGCACCGTCGTGCGATCACGTTCGGCTGCCGCCAGCTCGTCGGCGATGTCGGTGATGGTTTGGGCGGGAAGCAACTTCGCTCTCCTTTTGGTGCGGGTGGGGTGGTTTCGATCTCGACAAGCTCGACCCGGCGGATACGCGGGCCAGTGGCCTCGATACGCACCGGGCTCGCTCCGCTCGCACGCTGCCACTCGACAAGCGGGAGGATTGCGTCCCAGCGCTTTTCGACACCTTGCTCGACCACCGGTGGACTCCACTCGTCGAGTAGGCGAGGGAGCCCACCGAGGCCACCAAGCCGGTTAGAGCTGGGCGCCGAGCTTGTACTCGCCCTTCTTCCAGTCGGGCATCTCCTCGTCGTCATCCTTGCGGGTGTAGGAGAATCCGTCGGCACCGATGGTCACCGCCATCTCCGAGTCGTCGGTGCGGGCGACCACCGGCTGCGGGTTGCCGTCGAGGTCCAGCACGAGCGAGGCCTCGGTGTACCAGCTGGGGACCACCGGGTTGCCCCACCAGTCGCGGCGCTGATTGTCGTGGACGTCCCAGGTGACGACCGGGTTGTCGGGGTCACCGGTGTAGTAGTCCTGCGTGTAGATCTCGACGCGGTGGCCGTCGGGATCCCGCAGGTACAGGTAGAAGGCATTGGACACGCCATGACGGCCGGGGCCGCGTTCGATGGCGTCCGAGCGGCGCAGCGCACCGAGCTTGTCGCAGATGGCGAGGATGTTGTGCTTCTCGTGGGTCGCGAACGCGACGTGGTGCATGCGCGGTCCGTCGCCGCCGGTCGTCGCCGTGTCATGCACGGTGGGCTTGCGTCGCATCCACGCGGCGTAGACGGTTCCGTTCTCGTCCTGAATGTCCTCCGTGACACGGAAGCCGAGATCCTGGTAGTGCCGCACGGCGCGGGGCACGTCCGGGGTGACCTGATTGAAGTGATCGAGGCGTACCAATTCGCCCGGCGTGTGCAGGTCGTAGCGCCACGACAGCCGCTCCACGTGGTCGGTCTGGTAGAAGAACTCGTACGGGAACCCGAGCGGGTCCTCGACGCGCACCGAGTCGCCGATGCCCTTCACGAAACCCTCCGCACGGCGCTCGACGCGGCAGCCGATCTCGCTGTAGAAGGCGACCGCCTTGTCCAGGTCCTCGGGGCTGCGCACACGGTAGGAGAATGCCGCGACGGCGGCCACCGGACCCTTGCGGAGCACGAGGTTGTGGTGGATGAACTCCTCGGTCGACCGCAGGTAGATGGCCTCGTCGTCCTCCTCGGTGACGTACAGGCCGAGGACATCGACGTAGAACTGGCGCGACGCCGCGAGGTCCGTGACGACGATCTCCATGTACGCGCAGCGCAGGATATCGGGGGGCGAGGACTGCGGGGTGCTCACCGGGTTGTCGGAGTGAATGGGTGCTTCCTGCGAGACGTAGTAGCCCGACGAGGTCAGGGTCATCTCTTCGCGGTTGGTCATGTCAGCGTCCTTGCTTGTGAGGGAGTGAAACTCGGGGTCGGATGCTCCGCGGCTGCGGCGCGGTGGTTGTCTTACTGCTTGCCGAAGGTCGGGTTGTGGACCTTGCCGAGCGTGATGTGCACGGCCTGCTGGTCGGTGTAGAAGTCGATGGAACGGTAGCCGCCCTCGTGCCCGAGACCCGACGCCTTCACACCGCCGAACGGCGTGCGCAGGTCGCGGACGTTGTTGGAGTTCAGCCACACCATGCCGGCCTCGACGGCCTGCGAGAAGTTGTGGGCGCGCTTGAGATCGTTCGTCCAGATGTAGGCGGCCAGTCCGTACTTCACACCGTTGGCCAGTTCGAGGGCTTCTTCGTCGGTGTCGAACGGGGTGATGGCGACCACGGGGCCGAAGATCTCCTCCTGGAAGATCCGGGCGTCCGGCTTGACGTCGGCGAACACCGTCGGGGCGACGAAGTTGCCGGTCTCGAATCCTTCGGGACGGCCACCGCCGGCGACGAGCCGGCCTTCGGTCTTGCCGATCTCGACGTAGCTCATGACCTTCTCGTAATGCTCGGGGTGCACGAGCGCACCGACCTCGGTGTTCTTCTCGTGCGGATACCCCACAACCACGCGCTTGGCCTGGGCTGCATAGCGTTCGACGAACTCGTCGTAGACCGGCCGCTCGACGAGGATGCGGCTGCCGGCGGTGCAGCGTTCGCCGTTGAGGGAGAACACGCCGAAGATCGTGGCGTCGATGGCGGCATCGAGGTCGGCGTCGGCGAACACGACGGCCGGGCTCTTGCCACCGAGTTCCATCGACAGACCCTTGAGGAACGGTGCTGCGTTGCCGAAGATGATCTGGCCGGTGCGGCTCTCGCCGGTGAACGAAATCAGCGGCACATCAGGGTGTTTCACGAGTGCGTCGCCGGCATCCTCACCCAGCCCGTTGACGAGGTTGAACACACCCTCGGGAAGTCCGGCCTCCTCGAAGATCCCGGCCCACAACGACGCGGACAACGGGGTGAACTCCGCCGGCTTGAGGACCACGGTGTTGCCGGTGGCCAGCGCCGGGCCCAGTTTCCAGGACTCGAGCATGAACGGTGTGTTCCACGGCGTGATCAGACCGGCCACACCGATCGGCTTGCGGTTGACGTAGTTGATCTGGCGGCCCGGCACCTTGTAGGTGTCGTCGGCCTGCGCGACGATCAGGTCGGCGAAGAACCGGAAGTTCTCCGCGGCCCGGCGCGCCTGCCCGAGCGCCTGGGTGATCGGCAGGCCCGAATCGAATGACTCGAGCTCGGCCAGTCGCGCGTCACGGGACTCGACGATGTCGGCGATCCGGTGCAGAATACGGGAACGTTCACGCGGCAGCATCTTCGGCCACGGCCCGTCGGTGAAGGCCTTCGTGGCGGCCGCGACTGCGAGGTCAATGTCGGCCTTCTTGCCCGCCGCAGCCTGGACGTAGGTCTCGTTGGAGACCGGGTCGAGGACATCGAAGGTGTCGCCGTCGATCGAGTCGACGAACTTGCCGCCGATGTAGTGCTGGATGCGCGTGGGCAGATCTGCAGGGACGTGTCGGGTTGCGGCAGTGCTCACCGTATTCGTCATGGTTACTCCGTTTCTTGAGGGTCTGGAGGTCGTCAGATGTTCTGAAGGTCTGTAGGCCGGAAGGCCCAGCGTCTCGTCGGGATGTTCGTGGACCATGTAGGCGTCCAGAGTCGCTGCGCGGTGCCGCCGCGCCACCTTCTCGATCTCGCCGAGCGGCGCACCGATTTCGATGAGCCGCACGATGTTCTCGTGTTCGCGCACCGACTCCTGGGCGCGACCGGGAACGAAGGAGAATGTCGAAGCACGTAGGTGGCCCAGGCGCGCCCACTCGGACTCGACGAGCGTGACCATCCGCGGGTTGATGCACCTCGTGAACAGGGTCGCGTGGAACTCCTGGTTCAGCGCGGTGAACAGGCTCGGGTCGAAATGGTCGAGCGAGGCGATCATGCGTTCGTTGATGTCGCGAGCTTTGCGCAGGTCTTCCTCGGTGAGTCGGCGTGCGGCCAGTGCCGTCGCTGCACCCTCGAGGATCGAGAGGGCCTGCATGCTGTGCCGGTACAGAGAGTCGTCGACCATCGACACCTGCGCACCGACATTGCGTTCGAACGTCACGAGGCCCTCGGCCTCGAGTTGCCGGATGGCCTCACGTACGGGCACGACACTCATGTCGAGACTCTTCGCGATGGTGCTCAACACCAGGCGGTAGCCCGGCGAGTACTCCTGCCGCGAGATGCGCTCCTTGATCCAGTGGTAGGCGATCTGTGACTTACTTTGTGTTGGTTGCTGATTCGTCACGTCGTCGCTCAGCGATGGTGGCGCCATTCGAGATACCTCGCCTTCCACTCGGCGTTCGGGGGAAACAACCCGTCGACGGGGTGACCGGCGGCCACCTGATCGGCAACCCACGCGTCCTGCTCTTCTTGCTCGATCGCCGCATCGGCGACCTCTTCGGCGATGGCCGGGGGGATGACGATCACGCCGTCGTCGTCACCGACGATGATGTCGCCGGGCTGCACGGTGGCGCCGCCGCACGCGATGGTGAGGTCGAAGTCCCAGGGCACATGCTTGCGACCGAGAACGGCGGGATGTGCTCCCGCGGTGAATACCGGCAAGCCGATCTCGGCGACCGCATCGTAGTCGCGGACGCCGCCGTCGGTCACGATGCCTTCCGCCCCAAGGGTCTTGGCGCGGATGGCGAGGATGTCACCGAGCGTGCCGGAGCCTTTTTCGCCGCGGGCCTCGATGACGATGACCTCGCCGGGGCCGACCGCGTCGAATGTCCGTTTCTGTGCGTTGTAGCCACCGCCGTGGGATGCGAACAGATCCTCACGGTTGGGCACGAACCGGAGCGTCTTGGCGGTACCGACGATCTTGCTGCCGCGGGTCTGGGCGCGGACACCGTCGATCGAGACGTTGTTGAGTCCCCGTTTGCGGAGCTGCGCGGAGAGCCCGGCGACGGGAACACGTGTCAGCTTGTCGCGCAATTCCTCGGAGAGCGCCGATGCGGCGACATCCGGAAGGCCTGCGGCCTCGCGCGATCCCCACGCCTCGGCACGCTGGGTGTCGTCCACTGCGGGCAGCGATCCGAGGTCGGAGTCGAATCCGCGGGTGCCGGCGACCACGGTCGTGACCAGTCGTCCCGACGTCGGGGCACCGGATGCGGTCGGTGCGTCGACCTCGACCTCGACGACATCGCCGGGAACGACAACCGACGAGCCGGCCGGCGTCCCGGTGAGAATCACATCACCCGTTTCCAGCGTGAGGTGTTGGGATAGATCTGCCACCAGCTGGGTCAGCGGGAAGATCATTTCGCCTGTGGTGTCCTCCTGCGCCAACACGCCGTTCACCCAGGTGCGCAGCCGGAGTGCATCCGGATCAACCAGGCGCGCATCGATCGGGCCGGGACCCAGCGGAGTGAAACCATCGCCACCCTTGGACCGCACGTTGGAGCCCTTGTCATTGGCTCTGAGGTCATATAGCCCGAAATCGTTCGCCGCGGTCACGGCGGCAACATGATCCCAGGCGGTTTCCATCGAGACCCGGCGGGCCGGGTTCCCGATGACCAGCGCGACTTCACCCTCGAAGGCCAGCAATTCGGTACCTGCGGGACGCTCGATCACAGAGCCGCTCTGCGCGACCGAGCTGGACGGTTTGAAGAAGTACGACGGATGCGCCGGTCGACGCCCACGCTGGTCGGCTCGCGACGCGTAGCTGAGGTGAACCGCGATGATCTTCCCCGGCCTGCCGCTCAGGGCCACAGTCTGTGCCTCGACTGCCGGCTCGTACTCGGTCGTCATGAGGGCCTCCTTGTCGGCGTTAATCGTATACGAAAACGTATCTTGCAACGTGTATACGAGATCGTATATGTTTGGTCTCACAGATTGCAAGTGACTCAGGTCGCACGATTTCCACATCGGTGACCTCCGCCACCCGAACCCGACCATGAAGCCAAACAATCAGCCAGTCCGATCAGAGAATGACGAGGGTCTGAACAATGCAGTTCCATCACCACGGCTACGTTTCCGGTGATCCGCGGGTGCAACCCGCCGCGGGCGTGGGCATCGACCGGCCCGACGAACTCCCCGACGAGGTCGACGTCCTCATCGTCGGCACTGGGCCCGCCGGCATGATCACCGCCGCCCAACTGTCCCAGTTCCCGAACGTCACCACACGCATCGTCGAACGGCGCCCGGGCCGCCTGGCGATCGGCCAGGCCGACGGTATCCAGGCACGCAGTGTCGAAACCTTCCAGGCCTTCGGGTTTGCCGAGCGCATCATCGCCGAGGCCTACCGGATCACCGAGATGGCCTTCTGGAAGCCGGATCCCAACGATCCTTCGCGCATCGTCCGCGCCGCACGAACCGAGGACGACCCGACCGGGATCAGCGAATTCCCCCACCTCATCGTCAATCAGGCCCGCGTCCTCGACTACTTCGCCGAGGTCATGGTCAACTCCCCCACCCGGATGACGCCCGACTACGGTTACGAGTTCTCCGGCCTCGAGGTCGGCCAGGACGGCGAGTACCCAGTCACCGTGACGCTCACCCACGCCGTCGGCCCGAACGAGGGAGCCACCCGGACGGTCCGCGCCAAGTATGTCGTCGGCGCCGACGGCGCACGCAGCGGCGTGCGCGACGCAATCGGCTGTACTCCGCACGGGGACAAGGCCAATCACGCGTGGGGTGTCATGGACGTCCTGGCGGTGACCGACTTCCCCGACATCCGCACCAAGTGCGCGATCCAATCGGGCTCCGGCGGGAGCATCCTGCTCATCCCACGCGAGGGCGGCTTCCTGTTCCGCATGTATGTGGATCTCGGTGTGGTGCCCGAGAACGACCACGGCAACGTCCGCAAGACGAGCATCGAGGAGATCATCAAGCAGGCCAACGAGATCCTGCATCCCTACACCCTCGACGTGAAGAACGTTGCGTGGCACAGCGTCTACGAGGTCGGCCACCGGGTGACCGACCGTTTCGACGACGTCCCCGTCGAGGAGGCGGGCACCCGCACCCCGCGCGTGTTCATCACCGGCGACGCGTGCCACACGCACAGCGCCAAGGCCGGCCAGGGCATGAACGTGTCGATGCAGGACGGCTTCAACATCGGCTGGAAGCTCGGTCATGTGCTCGAAGGCCGTAGCCCCGAGAGTCTGCTGGCGACCTACTCGGCCGAGCGCCAGGTGATCGCGCAGAACCTCATCGACTTCGATCGCGAATGGTCGTCGATGATGGCCAAGCGTCCCGAGGAGTTCGACTCCCCCTCGGAGCTGGAGGACTTCTACGTCAAGACCGCCGAATTCCCGGCCGGTTTCATGACCGAATACCAGCCATCGATGATCATCGGTGCGAGCACCCATCAGGACCTGGCATCCGGCTACCCCATCGGCAAGCGGTTCAAGTCTGCGCCGGTGGTCCGGGTCGCCGACGCCAATCCGGTGCAGCTCGGCCACCATCACCGCGCCGACGGGCGTTGGCGCATTTACGCCTTCGCCGCGGATACGGCCGCAAGTCACAACGCCGGGGCGCCGGACGTCTCGGCGCTCGACGACTGGGCGAACTGGCTGGCGCGGGATCCCGAGTCCCCGGTCGTCCGCTACACCCCCGACGGCGTCGACATCGACGCGATCTTCGATGTCAAGGTGATCTATCGGCAGGATCACACCGGTATCGATCTCGGTACCGTGCCGTCGATCTTCCTGCCCAAGGTCGGTCCGTTCGCGGTCACCGACTACGAGAAGGTGTATGCCACCGACCCGAGCGCCGACATCTTCGCCGAGCGCGGCATCGACCGGCGCGGCGCGATCATCGTCGTCCGACCGGATCAGTATGTCGCGCAGGTTCTTCCGCTGTCAGCGACCGATGAGCTCACCGCCTTCTTCGCCCAGAACCTCCTCCCCCACAACGCCGCATCGCTCACCAAGGAGTCCGTGTGACCGTCACCCAGGACACGAATCTGCTCGACACCGTTCCCGACGGTCTGTTCATCGGCGGCACCTGGCGCGCGTCGTCTTCCGGCGCGACGCTCGCCGTCACGAACCCGGCCACCGGAGAGGTGATCGCCGAGATCGCCGACGCGACACCCGAGGACGGCATGGCTGCGCTGGACGCCGCCGATGCCGCTGCCGCGGCGTGGGCAGCCACCCCGGCACGCGAACGCGCCGACATCCTGCGTCGCGCTTTCGATCTCGTGCAGCAACGCAAAGAGGACTTCGCGTTGGTGATGACCCTCGAGATGGGCAAGCCGCTCGCCGAGGCACGCGGTGAGGTCACCTACGGCGGCGAGTTCCTCCGGTGGTTCAGCGAGGAGGCCACCCGCATCCAGGGACGATACGGCCCGAACCCGGAAGGCACGGGACGAATGATCGTCTCCCAGCACCCCGTGGGGCCGTGCTTCCTGATCACGCCGTGGAACTTCCCGCTCGCCATGGCGACCCGCAAGATCGCCCCGGCCCTCGCGGCGGGCTGCACCGTCGTCGTGAAACCCGCCGCCCTGACGCCACTCACCACATTGCTGCTGACACAGGTACTCGAAGAGGCCGGTTTGCCGGCAGGTGTGGTCAACGTGGTGACCACCTCGAAGTCCTCGGCCCTGTCGGCGCCGATCATCGCCGACCCGCGTCTGCGCAAACTGTCGTTCACCGGGTCGACCCCGGTCGGTCAGCGCCTTCTCGAGCAAGCCGCGTCCGGTGTGCTGCGCACATCGATGGAACTCGGCGGCAACGCACCGTTCGTGGTCTTCGACGACGCCGACCTCGACAAGGCGGTCGACGGCGCGATCGCGGCGAAATTCCGCAACATCGGACAGGCCTGCACGGCAGCCAACCGCTTCATCGTGCATCGCAGCGTCGCCGACGAGTTCGCGCACCGCGTCACCGAACGGGTCAACGGCTTCACGGTCGGGCGCGGGACCGATCCGGACGTCACCATCGGTCCACTCATCGACGAGAACGCCGTGGCGAAGACCGAGGAGCTCGTCGCCGACGCCGTATCCCGAGGTGCCCGGGTCACCACCGGCGGCGAACGTCTTGCCGGCCCCGGTACCTTCTACGCGCCGACCGTGCTCACCGGGATCGCCTCTGGCAGTGACATCCTGCGCGAGGAGATCTTCGGCCCGGTCCTGGCGATCGCCACCTTCGACACCGAGGAGGAAGCCGTCCGGTTGGCCAACGACACCGAATACGGTCTCGTTTCCTACGTCTACACCGAGGACCTCGCCCGCGGACAACGCATGATCGAGCGATTGGGCACCGGGATGATGGGGCTCAACGTCGGCGTCGTGTCCAACGCCGCCGCACCGTTTGGCGGCTGGAAGATGTCCGGCCTCGGTCGTGAGGGCGGTGCCGAGGGCATCGGAGAGTACCTGCAGACGAAGTACACGCTCACGCCGAATCCGTTCGGCTGATCAGGCCGCAGACGATGTGCGGGGTCCGGGGTGGTGTCGTCCCCCGGTGTTGCGGCAGGTGTGGTCACGCACCGGAATGCAGTTCGACGATGAAGTTCTCGAACAGCTCGTCCTGCCGCGACGGGGGCATCATCTCCGGACTCAGCACCGCCAACACCTGCATGCCCATCAGCAGAGTGAGCAACGTGTCGGTGGTCAACACGGTGTCCGACGGTGGTATCTCGCCGTCGGACACCGCCTGGTCGAGCAACTCGATCATCTGGACTCGCCAGTCCTCCCACGCTTGCGCGTTGATCTGCCTCATCGCCGGGTCGTGCATCGCGCGCTCCCACAGCGTGGCGGCGATCCGAGCCTCCAGCAGCGCTTCGTCGGTGCGCGGCATGATCTCGTAGCAGAGGATTCGCAGGGCTGCCAGTCCTCGGGCGTCGCCCAACTTGCGCGCCACGCGGTCATTGGTGGCCAGGGAAACATGCTCATAGGCCCGCCTGACCACCTCGTCCTTGTTGGCGAAGTAGTAGGACAGCACGCCGTTCGCGTAGCCCGCTTCCTCGGCGATCGTGCGCATCGTCATCGCCTCGATCCCTCTGGTCGCGATCAACCGCCACACCACAGCGATGATCTCCCGACGCCGCTCGTCGTGATCAACGATCTTGGGCACGCCCTCCGTCACCTCCACGCGGTGTCTGCACACCAGCCCGAATTGCCGTCTCCGCCCTGATCCGGGGCGGGTTACACACTACGCAACATCAAACACACAAATCGGTAACAGAGCGCGTCCATTATTTCCTACGAGCGTAGGAAATAGGTTATGGTGTGTTCTGCACCACATCCCCGAACGGAGATCCCGATGGCCGTCAGCCCCGATACCGTCGACCACCCCCTGTCCATGCCCGTCCCCACCGAGATCGACGACGTCAAGGCGATCCTCACCAGGGACGGCCTCGCCGGAAGCGAAACCCGTTTCGCCTATGTCGGACTGGTCGAGCCAGAGAAAGCCCTGCTCTACGGTGACACCGAACTGCCGTCGGAGCGCCGATTCCGCGTCCTGCTGCTCGACCCGACCAAGCCGGAGTCGATCGACGCTGTCGTCTCGGTGACCGAACGCAAGGTGATTTCCCATCGCGTCGTCGACACCGCGACCGACGGTCAGGTGCCAGTCCTCGACGAGGAGTTCGGACTCGTCGAGGACATCCTCGCGACCGACGAACGCTGGCTGACCGCGCTCGCCGCTCGCGATCTCGACCCCGCGCAGGTGCGCGTCGCTCCCCTGTCGGCCGGCGTCTTCGACTATCCGGGCGAGGAGGGGCGCCGCATCCTGCGCGGGCTGGCGTTCCTGCAGCCCAATCCGAACGACCATCCCTGGGCGCATCCGATCGACGGACTGGTTGCGTTTGTCGATGTCACTGCTCGCGAGGTACTCCAGGTCCTCGACCTGGGACCCGTGCCGATCCCGCAGGAGTCCGGCAACTTCACCGACCCTGAGGTGACCGGTCCGGTGCGCACGACCCAGAAGCCGATCGAGATCACCCAGCCCGAAGGCCCCAGTTTCACCGTTACCGGCAATCTCGTGGAATGGGAGAAGTGGAGCCTGCGAGTCGGATTCGACGCGAGGGAGGGCCTGGTTCTGCACCAGATCGGGTTCACCGACGGCGAGCGCCTCCGGCCGATCATCCACCGCGCCTCGATCGCCGAGATGGTGGTGCCCTACGGTGACCCGTCTCCGGTTCGCTCCTGGCAGAACTACTTCGACACCGGCGAATACCTCGTCGGTCGGTACGCCAACGCCCTCGAACTCGGCTGTGACTGCGTCGGCGACATCACCTACTTCGACGCCGTCATCGCCGACGAATCCGGCGCCCCGCACACGCTGCGCAACGCGGTCTGCATGCACGAAGAGGATTTCGGCATCCTGTGGAAGCACACCGACCTGTGGGCCGGTTCGCACGAGACCCGACGTCAGCGACGCCTCGTCATCTCCTTCTTCACCACGATCGGCAACTACGATTACGGTTTCTTCTGGTACCTCTACCTCGACGGCACCATCGAATTCGAGGTCAAGGCAACCGGAATCGTCTTCACCTCCGCCTACCCCGGCAACGACTACCCGTACTCGTCGGAGATCGCACCGGGCCTCGGCGCCCCTTATCACCAGCATCTGTTCAGCGCCCGGCTCGACATGATGCTCGACGGCCCGCGCAACAGCGTCGAGGAACTGGAAAGCGTGCGCGTACCGATGGGCGAGGGCAACCCACACGGGAACGCCTTCACACTTCAGAAGACGCTGCTGCGAACGGAGGACGAGGCTCAGCGCGACGCCGACAACACCGTCGGGCGCGTCTGGCACATCGTCAACCCCACCGTGAAGAATCGGCTCGATCACCCGGTGGCGTACGCGCTACTCCCCGAGGGCAAGCAGACACTGCTGGCCGACCCGGCATCGTCGGTCGCGCGCCGAGCGGCCTTCGCGACCAAACATCTCTGGGTCACCCCCTTCGAGCCCGACGAGCTCTACGCGTCCGGCGATCTGGTGAACCAGCATCCCGGCGGAGCCGGGCTTCCCACCTACGTGGCCGGAAACCGCGGCGTCGAGAACGAGGACATCGTCGTCTGGCACACCTTCGGACTCACCCACTACCCCCGCCCGGAGGATTGGCCGATCATGCCCGTCGACTACACCGGCTTCACCCTCAAACCGGTCGGCTTCTTCGATCGCAACCCGACCCTGGACGTTCCGGCAACGGTCCGCCACGGCGAGTCCCATTGCCACTGCTGATCCCTCGCCATCGAACCGCATCACCACCCTCTGGAGAATCCCATGAGTACCGACATTCCCTCACCGACGGCCAATGAGTCGACGCGCTCCGAACACCAGCTGCGCCGCGGATCCCTCGGCGTCTTCGGTGTCACCTTCTTCGTGATCTCGGCGGCCGCACCGCTCACCGCCATGGCCGGCGGCGCCCCGGTCGCGATGTTGCTCGGCAACGGCCCCGGCGTGCCCGGTGCATACCTCCTCACCGCCATCACGTTGCTCGTCTTCGCCGTCGGCTACACGGCGATGGCGCGCCATCACACCAGCACCGGCGCCTTCTACTCCTATGTGACGCGGGGTCTTCGACAGCAACTCGGTGGCGCTGCCGCCTACCTCGCACTGCTGAGTTACAACGCCATGCAGATCGGCCTGTGGGGCCTGTTCGGCGCGGCGGTCGCGGGATTCTTCACCGACGAGTTCGACCTCGACGTCAAGTGGTGGATCTTCGTCCTCATCGGCATCGCGATCGTCGCGGTCCTCGGTTATCGGCAGATCGATCTCTCGGTGAAGGTGCTCTCGGTCCTGGTCGCTGCGGAATTCCTCGTCGTGATCATCCTGGCCGTCGTGATCGCCATCAAGGGAGGCGATTTCGGTACGACGTCCCTGAGCATCACACCGCTGACACCGAGCGCCCTGACCACCGGTTCCCTGCCGATCGCGCTGCTGTTCTGCTTCGCATCGTTCGTCGGTTTCGAGGCCACCTCCATCTACAGCGAGGAGGCCAAGGACCCCAAGCGCACCGTGCCGCGGGCCACCTTCCTCGCGGTGGGCACCATCGGCATCGTCTACACGGCGGTCACCTTCCTGATGGTCAACGGCGCCGGGGTCGGCAACATCCCGGACTACATCGCCCAGCTCGCCGACCCGACCAGCTTCCTGTTCGAACTGTCGAACTCCTACATCGGCCCCTGGTACACGACGATCATGCGGATCCTGTTCATCACCAGTGTCTTCGCCGCGGTGCTCGCATTCCACAACGCCGTGGCGCGCTATACTTACGCCCTCGGCCGTGAGGGCCTGCTCCCGAATCATCTCGGGCGCACCCACCGCGCACACCAGAGCCCGCATGTCGGATCGGTCGTGCAGTCGGCCGTCGCATTCGTCGTCGTGATGATCTTCGTCCTCGCCGGGCAGGACCCAATCCTCGCCCTGTTCACCTGGCTGACCAACCTCGGGACGCTCGGTGTCATCGCGCTGATGGCTTCCGCGTCGTTCGCCGTGGTGGCGTTCTTCCTGCGGCACCGGGACCTGGACCGCAATGCGCTGCGGACACTGGTCGCGCCTGTGGTGGCCGGCGTCGCCCTGGTCGCCATTCTGATCTATGCGATCTCCAACTTCGGTCTGCTCATCAGTTCCGGCGGCGTACTGGTGTGGCTGCTGCCGAGCCTGCTGCTCGTGGCGGCAGTGCTGGGCGCCATCGCCTCGGTCGTGCTGCGCTCGCACTCGCCGCAGCGCTACGCAGAAATGGGGCGCCACCGCGAGTGATCAACCCTCGACGATCAGTACCCCACCGAATCACAAGGAAACATCCATGAACTCCTCGATCGACTTCCTCTATCTGTCAGAGCCCGACATGATCGCGGCCGGCGTCACCGACATGGCCGCCTGCGTCGACGCCATGCACGAGACCTTCGTGCTGCTCCACAACGGTGACTACCGGATGGCCGGGCCCAACAGCGACTCGCACGGCGCGATGATCACCTTCCCCGACGAGTCACCCTTCCCGGGGATGCCTCATAACACCGCCGACCGCCGATTCATGGCGATGCCGGCTTACCTCGGTGGCAGCTTCGGCACCACCGGCATGAAGTGGTACGGCTCCAACATCGCCAACCGGGACAAGGGACTGCCACGATCGATCCTGATGTTCATGCTCAACGACACCGACACGGGCGCGCCCCTGGCGCTGATGTCGGCGAATCTGTTGTCGGCCTACCGGACCGGAGCGGTACCGGGCGTCGGCGCACGCCTGTTGGCTCGCCCCGACTCGCAGGTCGTCGGCATCGTCGGCCCCGGCGTGATGGCCCGGACGTCGCTGGCCGCGTTCGTCGCCGCGTGCCCGAAGATCGACACGGTGAAGGTGAAGGGCCGCGGGCGGGCGAGCATGGAGGCGTTCACCGCCTGGGTCGCCGACGAGTACCCGCACATCACCACCATCGAGGTCGACACGCTCGAGGACGCGGTGCGCGATTCCGACATCGTCACCTTCTGCACCACCGGGGTTCCGGGCGACCCGTCGACGTACCCGACGATGACGCGTGATCTGATCAAGCCCGGTGCGTTCCTCAGCATGCCGGCGATGTGCAACATGGATGAGTCGATGCAATCCGCGGATGTGCGCCTGGTGGTCGACAACACCCGACTCTACGAGGCGTGGTCGGAGGAGACCGGATATCCGTCACACCAGACGATCCCGATCATCGGCTGCAAGTTCATGGACATGATCCACGAGGGTGTGCTGGATGCCGACGCGGTGATCGACCTCGGCGCGGTCGCCGCGGGCACCGCCGTGGGCCGCCGCGACGACGACGAGATCATCGTGCTCTCGGTGGGCGGCATGCCCGTCGAGGACGTCGCATGGGGCACCGTCATCTACCGCAACGCCGTCGCGAAGGGGATCGGCACCACGCTGAATCTCTGGGATTCGCCGGCGCTGGCATGAGTTCGGTTGACGTGAATCACGAAAGGACATCCACGATGGATGCAGATGTTGTCGTCATCGGACTGGGTTCCACCGGGTCAATGGCCCTGTGGCAGTTGGCGAAACGTGGCCTGCGGGCCGTCGGGCTCGAGCAGTTCGGAATCGGCCACACCCGCGGTTCCTATGCGGGTGACTCACGGCTGTTCCGGTCCGCGGTGCACGAGGGGCCGCGATTCGTGCCGATGCTCGCCCGGGCGCGCGAACTGTGGTTCGAATTGGAGAAGGAGTCCGGGCGCCACCTCTATGACGAGTGCGGTGCGTTGCAGATCGGCGACTCAGGCTCGGGTAGCCTGCTCAAGTCGATCGAATCCGCCGAACAGTTCGGTCTCCCCCACGAGGTCCTCGACGCCGCAGCGCTCCGGGCGCGTTACCCGCAGCACCGCGTCGACGACAACACCGTCGCCGTGCTCGACCACCGCGCCGGGAGCCTGTTCCCCGAGGCGAGTGTTCTCGCCGCCGTCGAGGCCGCGAAAGCCTGTGGCGCCCAGGTGCTCACGAACACCGAAGCGATCGACTTCGACGAGGACGGCGGCCGCCTGAAGATCATCACCCCGGACCTGAGCATCACCTGCGACAAGGTGGTGGTGGCGACCGGGTCGTGGACACTGAGGCTGCGTCCCGACCTCAAGGGATTCCTGTCGATCATCCCGCTGTCGCTGACGTGGTTCATGCCCCGCCACCCGGAACTCTTCGGCCCCGACCGGTTCCCGGTGTTCATCCGCGACGAGGACGGTGTGCACCTGTACGGCACTCCCAGCCACGACTCCTACAGCATCAAGGTCGCTACCGAACCGCTGTGGCCGGCCATCCCATCCCCCGATCAGGTCCCAGACTTCAGCCGCGAGGATCTGCAGAAGATCGGCGGGTGGGCCGCCGACTTCATCCCCGACCTCAACCCGGAGCCGGTCCGCCACTCGATGCACCACGAACTGTGCACACCGAGCGGGCTTCCGTTGATCGACCTCGACGACGACACGGGAATCCTCCTGCTGACCGCACTCTCCGGACGCGGGTTCAAGTTCGCACCGGTGTACGGCGAACTGGCGGCCGATCTCGTCACGGGCAAACCCAACGACCTGCACGACGCCGGGTTCGCGTTGGGGGCGCAGCACCGGTAGCGGGAGTGCTCGAGGACATTGCTGCTCTAGACCCATACCACGTCGGGGTGGGTCTAGAGCAGCGGAAACCCGTCGACGAATCGCTGCATCGCCAGAACCTGCCGTGGGATGTACTCCGCAACCGTCAGCGCCACAACCTCCGTCGCGGCGCTGATGTCGCCGACGATGCGACGCACCTGCTCGGTCGTCAGTCCTCCGGGTTCCATACCGAGGCCGAATACGGCCTCGTCGCTGTCGACGACGTCGACATCGAGATGAATCGCCACCCGACTACAGCCGGTGTCGGCGATCCACTGCAGCAGCGACGACGTCGAGGAGCGCAGATCATCGGGCGAGAACGCCGAGATACCCCACTCCTCGACATGCGGGAAGTCATCGTCGGTCCATGAGTGCAACCCGACGAGTGCCACATGTTCGGCCGACACCGTCGCCGGAAGCATGCTCTGGATCTCGCTGTCTCCCTTGCCCAGCAAGGTGCTGACCGCCATCGCGTGGTAGCCGGGATAGGAGCTGTCCGGCGTACCGACATCAGGGTGCGAATCGATCCAGATGATCGCGAGATCGCCCTCGTATCGTGATGCGAGCGCCGAGAACGGGGCCACACTGACCGAGCATTCGCCGCCGATCGTGAGAATCTTTGCCGGCGAGTGCTTGCCGATCACCTCTAACGCGTCCCGCAGCTGGGTGATCACTGCTTCCCGTGCCTCGATTCCGTCGACCAGTGCGAGCCCCGACTCGTTCATCGACACCGGCACATAATCGGTTGGTCCGTCGGCTGCCGGGAGTACGCACTCGAGGACCGCCGCTCCGGTTGCATAACCGCGGCGGGCCTGGTCGAGCGGGATGCCGGGGGTCAGCGACGCGACGACGTCGTGGCCGGCGCCCTGCCATTGCGGCCAGACGAGGCGGAGCGTGGCGTTCGAATCAAGAGTCATAAGAAGCTCCTTCGGTGATGAGTTCTGCAGGTCGGGGTTTGGTGACGATCGTGGCGGTGTGCAGCGGAGCGGCCTCGACCGCAGCCGCCTCGGCGTCGAGGTCGACGGAACGCATCGACACCACATACCAGATGCTCGACACCGCCAGGCCGACGACAAAGGCCACGTCTGCACCGCCCAACGCGTGGGCCGCCGGGCCGGTGTACAGGCTCGTGCTGAAGAACGGGATCATCGCGATGAAGCCCACCAGGTAGGCGGCGAGACCACGTCGGCCCCATCGTCCGTAGATGCCGCCGTCGGTCTTGAGGATGTCGGTGATCGAGTACAGACCCTTGCGCACGAAGTAGTAGTCGGTCAGGTTGACCGCCGTCCACGGGATGAGCAGATATCCCAAGAGCGATAGGAACACCGAGAAGGTCGTCAGCATGTCGGACGGCAGGAGCAGGCCGGTGATGACCACGGCCGCGGTGATCGCGATCAGGGTGCGGATGCGGAGGCTTCGGCTCGATCGGATCGGGCGGAACGATTCGACCCCGCTGAGAAAGGACACACTTCCGCTGTACAGGCTGATCGCCGCGGTGACGAGGCAGACGATCGCCGCCACGACCATGGTCAGGGTACCGAGTGCGAATCCCGCGTCATCTCCGAGTTGACGGATGCCGGAGATCACGTCGAGATCCGGAAAGCTCAGGGACACAAGCGCGCCGAGGGATTCGATCCATATCGCGGAGACCGACGTGCCAATGAAGACCGCGGCCGAGACCGCCCGGGTGCCGGTGTCGTGCGGGAGATATCGTGTGTAGTCGGAGACGATCGGCGCGATGGCGATCTGGTAGCCGGCGGCGGCACCGAATTGGGCGAGGAAGCCGGTTGCCGTGACGGCGGTGTTGCTCAACAGGTGCCCCACGGGCAGCGTGGTGAGCGCCGCCACGGTCAGCGCCACCAGGTTGATGACCATGACGTAGGCGATGATGCCCTCCGCCCGGACGATCCAGTGGTACCCGACGATGGCGAGAACACCCGCCGCGGCGCCCAGCACGACGACGATCGGGTTCACCGAGACCGGTACGAGGGACTTTGCCGCTTCTGCTCCGGTCTGCAAATAGAAGACCGAGAAACCGATGGGCACGATTGCAGCCACTGCGATCGGGACCACGGCCCCTCGCGATCCGAACTGGACGCGACTCTGGATCATCTGCGGCAACCCCATATGAGGGCCCTGCGCTCCGTGAAATGCCTGGAACAAGGTGCCGAAGGCAGTTCCGAGGACGATGGCCACCAGAGATGCGGGCAGGCCCAGACCGAAGAGCGATCCGACCGCGCCGGTGTATGCGGTGATGAGGGTTGCGTTGACCATGAACCAGAACTTGAACTGGCCGCCGACGGTTCCGGAACGCTCGGATTCGGGGATGTGGTCGAACGAGTGTGCTTCGATGCCGCTCTGTGTCGTGCTCATGTCAGGCCTCACCGTGCGCAATCAGTTCCGATTCGATCGAGACGATGGAGTCCCAGTCCATGAAGGTTCGGGTGTCGGCGTCCAGCGCGATCCCCGCATCCGAGGCGAAAGCCGACGTGACCGCTTCCGCCGATTCGAACGTGTAGGTCGAGAGAGCGTCATACTCCGGGAACCCGTCGTCGGCGGCCGCCCAGGCTCCGGTACCGTGACAGAGGATCGTCTGCCGATACGAGACCAGACCGGGCATGCGCATCGCGAGTTCGAAGTGTGTCGTCTGGTAGTGGTCACGGAACTCGTCCGCAGACATGCCGGGAATCCGGCGTGTCAAGAATGTCAGCACGTGCATTGAGGTTCGAACCTCTCGGGGTAGATGGGTCACGGGGCCACGTTGCCTGGTGAATCCATGAGACCCGGTTGCATGCGTTTGCGGGAGTCGCGTGCCCGAACTGCCGAGCCCGATGCCGAAATCGACGTGTCAGGTGGTGGCGGCGGGTCAGTCGACGCTGTCGGAGCTCCCGCCGGGCTCGCGGAGCGCCACCGTGAGCTGTTCTCTCACCATCGAGGGCGTCGTATCGAATTCGCGGCGAAAGGCCCGGCCGAATGTAGACGGATCCAGGTAGCCCCAGCGTGCGGCGATTTGTGCGACAGGGACGCCGAGAAAACGCGGGTCTCGCAGATCGGCAGACGCCCGCCGTAACCGCTCACGACGCAGGAATGCCGCGGGACTGTCTCCGGGTCCGAAGATC
This sequence comes from Gordonia rhizosphera NBRC 16068, assembly GCF_000298195.1. GTDB lineage: Bacteria > Actinomycetota > Actinomycetes > Mycobacteriales > Mycobacteriaceae > Gordonia > Gordonia rhizosphera. Next base: position 38,242 of record NZ_BAHC01000126.1, read on the forward strand.
GCGCTGAGCTGGCGGACGGATATTCCGTTGGCGGCCGCAATTCGCTCCATCGTCACCGTCGGGTCCGAGAGACGCGACAGCATGTAGTCCTTCACCGCCCGGAGCTGCGTATCGTGCGACCACGGCCGGGTGTCCACGACCGCGGTCGACGCGAGAACGGCTATGCTGCGCAACAGTTCCGCGGCGGCGTTGGCGACGCCGGTCCCTTCGCGTTCGTGGCCCGAACCCGGATTCGTCGCTACTTCCTCGGCCAGCAGCCGAAATACCCTGACCGGAGCGAGCGACAGGTCGAGAGCGCGCAGCCGTATTTCCGCCGATCCGGACCCCGGCGACAGCACTTCGTAGCGCGGGACCATCGTGACGATCTGATGCCCGTGGGTCTCCACGATCGAATACGGGACTGTCGGATCACAGTACGTGGCCTGTCCGGCAGTCAGTTCCAGCGTGCGCCCGCCCTGCTCGATCAGCGCGTGGCCGGACACCTGCACCAGAAACAGGAGATCGTCCGAGGGTGATGACGCGACGAGTCGCGGCGTGCGCCGCAGTCCCGAGGACGCTGTCTCGATCTCCGCGACGCGAATGCCACGGCTCATCTCCGCAAGGCGGGTGCGCGCCCAGAAGTCCGGCTGAGCAGCCGTCAACGCCAGCGGGTAGAAACTGTCACTGACGAACTGCTCCCACTGTTCCGAATCGGTGAAACGGAACGAACTCATCCACTCGATCCTACGAGCAGTCGGCCCGATCGGCCGGTTTCCGCGGCATCCCGACCGGTGGTCAGAACGACCGGTCGAGCCGGAGCAGTTTCTCGGCGATCAACCAACGGCCGCCCTGTCGTACGACACGATCGTGGTAGACGCCGGCCGTGACCACCTCGGTGCGTTCCGGCGTTGTCGCCAGAACCGACACGTAGGACCGAACGTTGGCCGCGTCACTGTTGACTATGGTGACAGTGATATTCGTGATCACATGGCGCCGGATGTCGGATTGGCGCGACTTGAACTCGGATATCTGTGCCACGATCGCGTCCCGCCCCTGTCGGGGCCCGATCGTATCTCCGCCCGCGATCACCATCGTGTACAGCGCATCGTCGGTGAACAGTTCGCCGAGTCGACCGAAGTCCCGCTCGTCGTGGTGGTATCCGTAGTCGCCGACGAGTTGGACTATTTCTGCGCGGTCGTCGATAGACAATGCGGCAAGCGAAGACATGACAATTCCTAACAACTCTGGCTATCTGGCGAATTCACGTTCAGAACGGTCGGTCGAGTCCATCGAGTACGGCCGAGATTCTCCATCGATCATCCCGGCGCACCAGCTCGAAACGGTAGAAACCGGTGGTCACCAGCTGCGCCGTGGCAGCGACCGAGAACAGGGCCAGGTAGGCGACGACGGTCGCGGACTCAGGCCCGAGGTGTTGGGTGACGATGTTCGACACGATGTGGCGCCGCTGGTCGGCTTGCGATGCCATGATCTCGTCGAGCCAGCCGATGACGGCATCCCGCCCGTGAACTTCGCCGATCGGCCCACCACTGACCGTGTAGGAAAAGACCACGGACTCGGTGAACAGTTCGCGCAACGCAGACAGCGACCGTTCATCGTAGGCGTACGCATATCGCTGAACGGTGTCGATCAGCGCGTACCGGTTCGCCAGTTCCGCTGCGTCCTCCGGAATCTGTTGCGCCCCCACAGGTTCCACGTGCCCGGCGCGCGCCGCCCACGCCGGCGAGCAGTCCGCGATGACCTCCAGCGCTCCGTCGGCAGTCATCAGGCACCCTCACCCATCGCCATCACGCGGTCTGGCCGAATGAAATACAGGCTTCGCACCTCGCCACGCGGGTCGCGCACCGGATAGACATCGGTCTCCATGTACAGCTTCGATGCCTCGTTGATCATATCGGTTGCGAGGTATCCGCGATCTGGATCGTCCTCGTCCACGATCTCGACCACCTCACCCTGAATGCTCATCCACTGAAACGGATTCTCTGGATTGACGAGCATCACGGTCACCTGAGGACGTTCGCGGATGTTGCGATCCTTCAATCTGCCGCGGACCGAGTTGACCAGGATGTTGTTCCCATCGTCCATGACCCACACCGGTGTGAGCTGTACAGTGCCACTTCGGTTCACGGTCGACATGACTCCGGTGACCGGCCCTCGCAGCAGTGCCAGATGCGACTCGGGCAGATCGAGGATCCCGCCCTCCTCCCGGTCGCCGATCTGGAGTCCGTTCTCGGTGCCGGGAGCGATGACCTTGCCTATTTCCATGCCTGACTCACCTTCTGAATCTGTCGATGCCCTGACGCCATGTTGCCGGTTGCGCGCATCATGCTCCCGGCCACTTGACCACCGTTCCGGTGTCGACCGGCAGCATCACGCCGGTGAGGAATCGGGCTTCGTCCGAGCACAGCCACAGCACGGCATTGGAGACGTCGTCGCTCTCCACCCACGGAACGTCGAGCAGGTTGTACGAGGAGAAGGCGGGAATCGCGTCCTCCTGGGTGGCTCCCGGCACGTCCGGCCGGAAATGCTGGTACGTCGCGTCATTGAGGATCATCGGGGTCGCAACATTCGACGGGTTGACGCTGTTCACCCTGATACGATGCGGCGCGAGCTCATTGGCCATAGACTTCACCAGCCCATTGACTCCGTGCTTCGTCGCGGCGTAGTGCGCGAGGTATGGCATCCCGATGATTCCTGCGATCGAGCCGGTGAGGACAATCGAACCACCGGCGCCGCGCTCGACCATGGCGGGGAGCGTCGCCCGCAGCGTGCGCCACACGCCCGAGAGATTGATCGCGACCATCTCGTCCCATTGTTCCTCACTGAGTTCCCACGTCGCGCCGAGCGATGTGATGCCGGCGGTGGGGAGGACGATGTCGATCCCGCCGAATGCCACCAGGCCGTCCGCCACCGCCCTTTCCAGACCTTTCAGATCACGGACATCGCAGGCGTGCAAGCGATACTCGGCGCCGGTCTTCTCCAGAAGGCGACCGGTTTCCTCGAGGTCATCTCCAGTCGCGCCCGGATAGTGGGTCGTGCTGACGGGCCCCGCGAGATCTACTCCGATGACCCGGGCACCCTCCTCCGCGAACCTGATCGCATGGTTGCGGCCCTGCCCACGGGCGACGCCGGTGACGAAAACGGTCTTGCCGTTGAATCTGTTCATGGTGTGTTCCGAATCCCTTACTGTGAGGACGCGCCGTTGACGTGCCAGAGGTCGAGGTAGGCAGACTTCCAGTCGACATCACCGTTCCACGGGATGGTTGTGATGTCGTCTTTGGTCATCAGCTTGATCGGCACGTTCACGGTGTTCTCCACCGGCTGCCCGGCGAAGAGCCGATTCATCTGATCGAGCGCCACATACGACTGCCACTCGATGGGATAGGCGACGGTTGCCGACAGCGGCTTGTCTCCGGCCTTGATATCGGACAATGCGAAGGAATCGCCATTGTTCGAGACGATGGTGATCTTGCCTGCAGATGGGCTCCGCTCGATCACCGGCGCAATCGCGGCCGCGACGGGGTCGTAGGCCGACCAGACGAAGTCCGCGTCGGGATTGGCCTGCAGCGCGGCCTGGAACTGGGTGGGGAGCTGTGTCTGCAGGTTGGCGATCTGGAACTCGATCTCCTTGACGACCTGGCAGCCTGGGCAGAACTCTTTGAGACCGTCGGTGAATCCCTTGTACCAGTCCGACACCGACTGAAACTCCGGGTCATTGACCGCGATGATCTTGGCTCGGCCATTCGAGGCGACAGTCGTGTACGCAGCAGAAACGCGGCCCGCGGCGAGATGGTCGGTTGTCGCGTTGGCGTCGAACAGATCGTTGGGGGGTTCGAGGCTGTTGATCACCTTGATTCCGGCGGCTTTGGCCTGGTCCACGGCGGTGCGCACCGACGAGGGCGGCGTCGCGGCGAGCAGGATGCCATCGGCATGCAGCCTTGTCGCGGTTTGTATCGCCTGCCGCATCTTCTCGGGATCACCAGCCGGGTCGATGTTTTGCGTTCGCCAGCCCACCTGTTTCGCGGCGTCCGCGAAACCGTCGACGGAGCGCTTGCAGCCCTCTGCCGCATAGGAGCACGGAATCGTGACGACGAACTTGTTCTTCTCGATGGCTGGAGATGTGGACGGTGCGTTGACCTCGGTGACGTTCTTTGAACCGTCGGCGAGGACGGCCTGGGCCGTGGTGATACCGGCCTGAATATCTGCATCGGATGCAGTGTTCGCGGAGTCTGCACCGCCGCAGGCTGTTCCGAAGAGCGCAATGGCGATCGGTATGGCGATCGCAGCGATCGCGCGGGTTTTCTTGTTCACTGACTCGGACTTTCTCGTGAGGGGGCAGGCGGGGACACGAGTCCCGACCGGAGGGATGAGGGAGGAGCGTCAAGCGTTGGGGCCGAACAGGTCACGTCCGCTGGGCACGGTCGCGGCGTCGCGCAACCTGAACCGAAAGGCTCACTGCGATCATGAGTGCCACGCCGTTGAACACGTTGGTGACCCAGGTCTCGGCACCCAAGAGGGTGAGCCCGTTACTTCCGACCGCGAGGAGCAGTACACCGACGATCGTTCCCCACACGTTGAAGTACCCGGGTCTGATGGTGGTGGCTCCGAGGAAGGCTGCGGCGTAGGCGGGTAGCAAGAACTCGGGACCGAGAGTCGGCGGAACCGATCCGGACCTCGAGGAGAAGAGGAAGCCCGCAAAGGCGGCCATCACGCCCGCGACGATGAACGCGCTCGCGAGGTAGCGGTTGGTCCGGATACCACTGAGCCGTGCGGCGTCGCGGCCCATGCCGGTGGCCCGCAAGTATCGGCCGTACGGACTCTTCTCCAGCACGTACCACAGGACCAGGGCGGTGCACGCAGCGAACGCGAAGACAACCTGCACGCCGAGAACTGTTGTTGCCGTGATCTTCACGTAGGAATCCGACTCCACTGTCAGTAGTGAACCGTTGGTGATCAGCAAGTTCAAACCTGCCAGCACCGTCGCCGTCGCGAGGGTGGCGATGAATGCGTTGACACCCAGCTTCACGACGAGCAGCGCGTTGATGGCACCGATCATCAGACCTGCGAGGAGCGTCGCCAGGACGACGACGGGCACCGGCAAGCCGGCGTTGGAGAGCGAGATCGCGACGATCGCGGAGAACCCGAGCGTGGCGCCCAGCGACAGGTCGAATTCGCCTGCAGCCAGCGGCAAGAGAGCGGCCAGCGCGAGGATGGCAGGGATGGACTGATCGCCCAGAATTCCCCGGAAGTTGTCTGGTGTGGGGAATGTATCCGGAATCGCGATCGCGAACACCAGAATCATCAGCAGGAGGAATCCGACCACTCCATAGTTGCTGGCGAGATTGTGCAGTCGCGAGGGGCGCACTTGTTTGACGCCTTCGGGGTGCGTGGTGGGCTCGTCGGTGACGTCTGGTTTGTGGATGACGTCGGATGTCTTGGTCATGCCGGGGCCTTCAATCCTGCGTGTTCGGGTGTTGATGGTGCGGGCGAAGACCCGCTGCTTGAGAGAGCCGCCAGCTGCGACTCGTTGATGTCGTCACCGGTGACCTCGGCGACCTGACGCCCCCGATCCAGCACGATCACACGATCGGCCAGGGTCTCGAGTTCGCTGAAATCGGTCGATGCGAGGATGACCCCGGTTCCGGAATCTGCCAGTTGCCGAACGAGATTCCATATCTCTTGCTTGGCGAGTGCATCGACTCCCTGAGTCGGCTCATCCAGAAGGAGCACGGCCGGCCGGTGGCTGGCGGCGCGGGCGACGACCACCTTCTGCTGATTGCCGCCGGACAGTGTCGCGATCGGTTTTGACAATGAGGGGGGCTTGATGTTGTAGGCAGCCACCTTGGCCAGGCTGTCGGCGAGTTCGGTCCCCGATCGCACCGTGGCCGCTCGATTGGTGAACTCACGCAGGCGACCGAGAGTCAGGTTCTCACCCACGGTCATGGGAAGCACACAACCGTCAACCCGCCGGTTCTGCGGAACGCAGGCCACACCGGCCGTGATGGCCGAGGCCGGGTCGGCAGCGGAGTGTTCTCGGCCGCCGACCTCGACAACACCTGCACTGCGTCGCTGGGCGCCGGCGAGGATGCGGACCATTTCGCTGCGTCCGCATCCGACCAGGCCGGCGATGCCCAGAACCTCTCCGGACCGCAGATCGAGATCGAGTCCGGCCAGTCTCGGGCCGCGCAATCCGCGCACCTTCAGCACGATGTCGCCTTCGCGTTCGGCGGCACCCCGCAGTTGCACCTTTTCCAGCTTCTGGCCCACGATGTCGTCGACGATCTGGCTCTCGGTCAGCGCACCCAGGTCCTTGTCGTCGACCAACTTCCCGTCGCGGAGAATGACCATGCGGTCCGCGATCTGGCGAACCTCGTCGATCCGGTGGCTGACATAGATCGCCGTTCCACCGTGAGAGCGGAGGGTCCGGAGGATGTCGAGCACGCGGTCGACCTCACCGGCCGGCAGCGACGCCGTCGGCTCGTCGAGGATCAGGATGTTGCGGGCAAACGCGGCCTCACCGGCCTCCTCTTCGTCCTGGAATGCTCGCGCTATCCCGATCATCGTCCTCGTGGTCGGATCGAGTTCGGAGACGAGACGATCTGGTCGCTCGTCGATGCCGAAGTGCTCGAGGGTCCGACTGACATGCCGGTACTGCGCTTTGCGGTTGATCCGACCGAATGCGTTGCGGCGGAATCGATCGACGAAGGCGAAGTTGTCGGCGATCGTGAGGGCGTCGACGAGACCCACGTCCTGATGAAGGAATCGCAGTCCCGCGCGGTGGGCGGCGCCAGGGCTGACGGGCAGCGCAAGGCTGTCGCCGGAAACCTCGATCGTGGCGCCCGGGTCCGGTTGGTACACGCCCGCCAGGATCTTGATCAGCGTCGATTTACCCGAGCCGTTCATCCCCAATAGTGCGGTGATCTTGCCGCGGTGCAGATCGAATGTCACGTCGTCGAGTGCCCGCTGGCCGGCGAACGTCTTGGACAGGTTGTGCACCGACAAGGCCGGGGACACAGCAGAACTCGACGGGCTTGTCCTCATGCGCTCCATTGCGTACTCATTCCTGCGGTCACGTCGAGAGCCGTGCCGCTGATCATCTGGGCGCCGTCGGACACGAGATACAGCAGCGCATCGGAGATGTGCTGGGGAGCGAACGATCCGACGGGCAGGGTGTGCTGGGTCGTTTTCACCACCTCGTCCGACGTCTCTCGCGTCGGGTCCGACAGATCCGGCCGGAACATCCGGTTGTACCCGTCGAAGTTGATCATCGGAGTATCAACGTACGACGGGCAGATCGCGTTGACGGTGATGCCGTACTCGCCCAGTTCGATGGCCGCACTCTTGACAAGCCCGATGACGCCCCACTTGCTGGCGGTGTAGGCACCAAGGTTGGGTGTGCCGCGACGTCCGCACATCGACGAGGTCGCGACGATCCGCCCGCCCCGTTGTTCGATCATGTGTGGTGCCACCGCCCGAATGGCATGGAAGACGCCGCCGAGGTTGGTGTCGATCGTGTCGCGCCAGAGATCATCTGATGTTTCGGTGAGCAGCGCCGGCGCCCACACCCCGGCGTTGGCGGACAAGATGTCGATGCGACCGAAACGCTCGATCGTCGCGGCGACGAACCTGTTGACCTGCTCCGGATCCCGCACGTCCGCGGTCTCGGCGAAGCACTCGCGCCCCGCCTCCTTCACGAGTGCGACAGTGGTGTCCAGATCGCGATCCTGGGTCATGTCGTACGGAATCGTCGGGTACTGCATGTCGATGTCGCAGATCGCCACAGACGCCCCGTGCCGGGCGAGAGTGACGGCGTGTGAACGGCCCTGGCCACGTCCGCCGCCGGTGATGAGTGCGACCTTGCCGTCGAGTGTTCCCATGTCGTGGTTACTCCTGAATCAAAGGGGAGAGGGTTGTGTTGTCAGCTGGTGCTTCTCAGTACTCGGCGGTCGCCCAGAATCCGTCCTGGGTCGCCTGATACAGGCGGCCTGCCGGTGTCGCGACGGTCCCCAGGAAACGAAGATCCTGCTCCGCATTCCATTCTGAGACCGCTGATGTCGGCTTCAGCGACACGATCGCGTGATCGACGGTGACGGTGATATCGCCGGTGTCAGCAGTACGTAGACCGAGCACCGATCGTGCACCCTCACGGCCGGCCGAGACCACAGCCGCGTTCTCGATGATCCGGACTCCGGCCTCACGAGCCTGATGCAGCATTTCGTTGCGCATCAGATCACTGATCTCGGGCCCGATCGTTGCATCATCGACGAGGGTGGTCTCGGTCCCCGCCTCGGCCAGAGCCAACGCGGCATTGAGACCGGCCTCGGTTCCTCCGATGACGACTGCCGACCCGGCGAATGCCGCGACGTCAAGGAGAACGTCATGCGAGGTCGGGCGGTCACCGAGCAGCTCGACCAGATGTGCCGGCGGCTGCCAGAGCGCACCCGAGGCCACCATGATCTGATCGGCGGCGAAATCGTTGAGCATCTCCGCACGCACGCGCGTACCCACGCGGATCTCGACCTTCAACCGGTCCAGCTCGCGCTTCCACCAGTTGAGCAGCGAGGTCATCTCCTGCCGATGGAACCTGGGGAGCAACGAGTGGCGGAGCTGACCGCCGATCTCGGGTTCGGCCTCGACCAGCACGACGTCGTGCCCGCGGATCGCCGCCGACCGCGCTGCCTCCATGCCGGCCGGCCCTGCCCCAATGACAACGATGCGCTGAGACACCGGCGCCGGCCGCATAGTGCCCCGAAACTCATAGCCCAGTTCAGGATTCACGACGCACTGCATACGCTTCTGCTTGGCGATGAACTCACGGGCGCACTCCGCGCACGCAATGCACGGTCGGACGTCGTCGGCCCGGCCCGCACGGTTCTTGGCGACCGTGTCGGGGTCGGCGAGTTGGCTGCGCCCCATGCCGACGAGATCGATCGCACCGGACGCGACGAACTCGGCTGCTTTCGGAAGGTCCATTCCGAGGCGGCTGATTCCGATGACCGGCTTGCCGGTCGCCTCACGTACCGCGGTGGCCAGCGGCACGAGGACGCCGGGCTCAACACCGGCGGGCACGTAGATCCATTGGCGCGCTTCGTACGTGCCTGCGGAGACATTGAAGACGTCGATTCCGTCCTCGGCCAGCCAGCGTGCCAGCTGCAGGTTGTCCTCGATCGATGCGCCGCCGGGGACCCGCTCGTCGGCACTGAACCGGCAGATGAGGGGATAGTCCGGTCCGACGACCTCACGCACCCTGCGCACGACCCGCCGCAGGAATCTCGCCCGGTTCTCGAGACTTCCGCCGTACTCGTCGTCTCGATGGTTTGTCTGTGGGGAGAAGAACTGGGTGAGCAGGTAGCCGTGCACCGCGTGGACCTCGATCACATCGATCCCGGCGTTCACCGCACGCAAGGCGGCCGCGGCGAACTTCTCGACCATGTCATCGATTTCCGAGACAAGCATCGGCCTGGGCTGATCGCCGATCGCCGTCGACGTGACATCCGAGGCCGACAGCGGGGCGGGCTCGTCGGTTGCGATCCCGGCCTTGACCAACCTCGCACGGGCATCGCTTTGGCGGCCGGCATGGTAGAGCTGGACGCCGATCTTGGCACCTTCACGATGCAGCGCGTTTGCCAGATCATTGAGTCCGGGAATGAACCGATCCTCGTCGATCCGGATCGGCATCCCCGACCCTCGGCCGGTTGCCCAATCGATGCAGGTGTTCTCGACCATGATCAGCCCGGCGCCACCGCGGGCGCGTCGGACCATGTACGCCATGTGCCGGTCGGAGACCTCACCCTCGGAGGTGGCGTACCAGCTGTACATCGACGTTTGCACCAACCGGTTCTTGAGGGTCAAGTTCCGGATGGAGAAGGGCTCGAAGAGCGGTTCTAGCTTGGTGGGAGTCATCGTCGTTGCCTCGCTCAGAACGCGGCGTCGAAGCCGCCGAACACGTGACGGACCGACCACGCGCCGTCGTCGTTCACGAGATCGAACCTGTAGAAGCCGGTCGTGACCAAACGAGCCACGCCGTCGGCAACTGCCGTCAGCACCAGGTAGCAGTTGACGGTCGCGGTCGATTCCGTCTGTGAGACGAAGATCGGATTCAGGATTGTGTGACGCCGTTGTTCCTGCTGGGCTGCCATGTGTCCCTTGAGCCATTCGATGATCGCCTCGCGCCCCTCATAGGGTCCGACGTCCACCGATCCCGCCACCGATCCGTCGAAGACCGCGTCCGCGGTGAATGTGCGCTCCAACGAATCGAGGTCGCGTTCGTCGTAGCTCCATCCGTAGCGATTGACGACATCGAGGATCACGAGCCGATCGGACACCTCACGGTCGGACAACCCGGACGCTGAAGTACCCACATCGATGAAGCCGTTCCGCCGACCCCACGCCGGGGTGTCAACCGCCTGTGTCATTTCGTCATCACCTTTCTGAGTGGAGATCGTGTAAACCGGCACGTGCCGGGGCCTGCGAGTCTCGAAGTCTGATCCGTCTCCGCGTTGGCAGTCCCATGACCTCGGCGTTTCCCACCTGGTAGCCGGTCTGTGGTGTGGTGCATATGATGCTGCCACCTGTTACTGAGATCACTCTTGCTCGTCGCGGCACTGGTGTTGACCACCGCGGCACCAGTCATCGTCGGTGGCGACAGCGAGCAGCGGCCGGCACATATCGCAGTCGTTTCCAATCGGGCCTGCGTCCGGTAACGTCATAAGGTCAAGCGTTGAATGATTCCGCCGGGATCTCTCACCGATCGACAGGAGCGCGATGATCGACACCGACGGCAGCCGATTGCCGGGTAGCGACGATCGGGGCTTTGATGTGTTCCGGGACAACCTGTCCCAGGCTTTTGTGCCGGTCGTCGCCGAGGAAGGTGCGGACGGTTTTCGGGGGCGCATCCGGCTCGCAGACCTTGGGTCCATGCGGCTCGCCCATATAGTGGCCGGAGCGCACACCGTTCATCGCACCACGAAGATCATCCGACGCGGTGATCCCGATTTCTACAAGCTCAGTCTGCAGAGCTCAGGTCGTTCACTGCTGAGGCAAGCCGATCGCGATTCGATCCTCACGGCCGGCGACATGGCGCTTTACGACACGAATCAGCCCTACGACCTGCGCCTGGACGGACCGTTCGAGATGATCGTTCTGTTCTTCCCGCGAAACCTTCTGAATCTCCCGGAGCGGTCGATGAAGGCGATCACCGGCCGACGAATCTCCGGGGATAACAGTCTGCCGCGACTCATCACTCCGTTCATGACCGGACTGACCGAACGCATGGACCAACACGCGCCAGAGACCAACCGACTTCTCGGCGATGCCTTGTTGGACATGCTCGCCGCAGCGACTGCTGACGAGCTCGGCATCGACGACGAGACGTCGTCAGGCTCCCGGCAGCCGACGATGCTGCGGGAGGTCAAGGACTACATCGAGGAGAATCTTGGCGATCTGATGCTGGATCCAACGAGCATCGCTGCGGCGCACCATATTTCGCCGCGATACCTGCGCAAGCTGTTCGAGGCGGAGGGCGAGAGCGCATCTCGATGGATTCGCAAGCGCAGGCTTGAGGGGTGCCGACGAGATCTCGGCACGCAAGACCTCGCGCACCTGTCGGTCAGCCGAATAGCGAGCCGATGGGGATTCACCGACGCTGCCCACTTCTCGCGGCTGTTCCGTTCGACGTATGGCCAATCCCCTCGCGAGTTCCGGCAGCACACCCATTCGGCTTCGTCACGGTCGCCCGTCGACGAAGCCGTCTGAGCTCGATGAGCGGCCCAGATCAGCCCCCGGCATCGATGCACTCACCGTGCCCGGGTTACGCCTGCGGTCGCGACCTCCCGAGCCGTCGAGGCAGCACCATCACCGCGAACACCCCAACCCAGACGGCGATGATCGCGACCATCAGCCCGAGGCCGTAGTTGCGATCGAGCACCGTCGGATTGTCGGGGTACTGACCCGCCGGGCGGGGCAAGATGACCGGGAGTGCAAGCAGCAGTAGGATGTTGGTGTACGCCAAGGCGAGCAGCACCGGTTTCCACCAGTCCGGGGGCAGTACGCGACGGACCAGCCAGGCCACACCGAGGGCGACCGGCGCGAGGATCGCGTCGTGGGCGATCAGACCGAGGGCGAGCCAGAGCACGATCGAGACCTGATCGCTGCGCGAGAAGTCCCAGATCAGGGCCACACCGTTTGCTATCGCGAGCACACCGACGATGATCAGCAGCACCCGAATCACCCGCGTCGTCATCAGAGCATCTCGATCCGTGACAGCCACTTCGTCTGCATCACGCCCGGGAGGTTCGGGGCGATCAGCCGGCACGGGTAGCCGTGGTCGACATCGAGTTCGGCGCCGTTGAGCCGCAACGCGATCAGCGTCGACGGATTGCGCACCTGCGCGATCGGGATGTCGGCGGTCCCGTAGAGGCCGCGATCCAGCGATACCATTCGGACGTCGGTGTCGCCGCCGTGTCCGGCCATCGCGGCGAGATCCGCCAGCCGCACGCCGGTCCATTCGGCCTCCACGCTCCAGCCCTCCACGCACGCGATCGGCAGGCGCACCGTGTGCTGCGGCATCGCCCTCAGCTGATCGAGGGTCAGCACGTGCTCGCCACCGGGCCCGGTGAGAAGCAGCCGATGGTCCGGGCTCTGCGCCGCGGCCACGATGCCGGCCTGTGCGGCGGTCCGGTTGATCGGCAACGCCTGCGGTCCCTCGCCACTGCGGGGCGCGAGGACCGCGAGCCTGCGCAGCGGTGTGACGGTCTGGCCCGCGAAGGCGACCGCGCCGATCCCCGCGGCCACCCATGCGCTGCGGAGCACGGTGCGGCGAGTGAGCAGGCTGCCGAGGCCGTCGCGTTCCTCTGCCGGCTCGGTCATGTCGCCGGCCCCGTCGTCCTCGCCCACGTCCTCGTCGTCGACCGCGTCGTCGTCGCCCGAATCCTCCGGTGCGGCAGGCGGTGTAACGTCGGTCCGCTCGGCATCGACAGGCGACTCCAGGGCGTCGCGGATGATCGGCAGTTTCACCGCGATGTGAATGAGCAGCGCCCCGATCGCCACGTAGGCCATCGCGTAGTGCGCGGAGGGGAAGAAGAAGCGCCAGGGATACCACTGGGCGATGTTCATCAGCCCGGTGACCAGCTGGAAGATCGCCGACGACACCAGAACCGCGATCGACATCCGCTCGATCGCGCGCACCGGGGAACCGATGAGTGGGCGCTCGAACAGTTTCGGATAGACGATCCCGAGCTTGACCAACAGCAGCGGGATGGCCGTGACCCCCGAGATCACGTGCAGGCCCTGCGTCACCCGGTACAGCCAGGCCGGTCGGCTGATCCACGCGAACCAGTCCGGCGGGTGCTGGATCCAGTGACTGAGCAGTCCGGTGACGAAGCAGACCACGAAACACGTTGCCAGCGCGAGTCCCACCCGCGTGGTGACCCGGCGGTCCCGGAGCGGCTCGGCGGCTGCCGACGTCGTGGTGATCCGATCGATGCTCACGACGCACCCCGCAAAACCGGCCCGTGCCCCTGCGATCGGATCAGCTCGACCACCTGACGGCCCGACTCCTCCCAGACGCCCGCCACCGACATCCCGAGCCGATGCGCGATGTCCTCGGCACCCAGGATGCCCAGCCGCGCCCAGCGAAACCACGGTCCGACGATCGCGCCGGCCTCCAACCGGATCACCTCGACCGCGACATGTTCGACGTCGGGATCGAGTTCGACGAGGACCGAACCGGTCGTCGAAACGATTTCGGCGGCCCGCCGCAGCACACGAGTGGGGTCGCCCGCGATCCCGACATTGCCGTCGATCAGCAGCGCCCGATGCCACCTCCCCTCCCCGGGAAGACCATCGAAGATGCTGCGGCACAACGCAACAGCTCCGCGCTCACGGGCCAGTCGCACCGCGACCCGCGAGTGGTCGACGCCGAGTGCGGCCACTCCGACCGCCGCGAGAGCCGTCACGAACCGGCCGGGACCGCAGCCGAGGTCGATCGTCGGGCCGGCGCACCGTGCGACGACGGCGTCGTCGAACCTGCCATCCGCGCTGTCGGGCGCGCTGCCGAACCACCGCGCGACCGGAAGTGGGCCACGTGCACCGTCGTTGCGCCGGCATGACCACGACCCACCGCGCAGCGCCGGGTCGAATACCGGCACCGGACCGGCCGCCTCAGTGTGCCCCATGTCGGCTCCGATCGGTCGAGAATCCCAGTTGCGCTGCTGTTCTGGCGAATTCGCTGTCCGCGGGACACTGAACCGCGACCCGGTCGACGTCGGTGGGCACGTCGACGTCGTCGAGCAGGTTCGCACGACGCACCCGCAGCCCCTCCCCGCGTAGCGCCCGCTCCGTCAGAGCGCCCGTGTCCGGCCTCGACATCGGCACACTCGGCAGCACCGATGCGCCTCGCCCGTCGCGGAGCCCCAGCGCCCACCACCCGCCGTCTCCCGCGGGCGCGAGTATCGCGTCGGTGTCGTCACGATCGAGGTCCTCGACCATCTCGGCGAGCTGCCCGGCGGTCACCTGCGGTGTGTCCATGCCGATCTGGACCACCCGGTGCGCCCCCAGGCCGACGGCGTCGCGATGGGCATTCGCCAATCGCTCGCCGAACCCGTTTCCGCGCTGCCCGATGACCGCACACCCGGCGAACGCCACCGCGAGTTCCTCGGTACGGACCGCGTCGCCAAGGTGGCCGCGGCAGGCGACCACGACCCGGGCCCCGGGGACCGCACCTGCGATGCGCACGGTGTCGAGGAGCGCAGCGGCGGCCAGCTCGGCGGCCCCGTGTGGCCCGTACCGCGGGATGAGACGTGTCTTGGCTTCTCCCGGCACCGGGGACTTCGCGACCACCAGCACCGCCGTCGTCATGACAGGGCCGCCAGGAAGTCACGGCCGGCGCGCACCGAGCCCCTCAACGAGCCGGAGACCTTGGACGTGCCCGCGGTCCGGGGCCGGTAGATCACATCGCACTCGTCGACGCGGAGTCCGGCCCGCCCGGCCCGCACCAGCACCTCCACGGGATATCCGGACCGGCGATCGCCGACGTCGAGTCCCAGCAGCACCTCGCGCCGAATCGCACGCATCGGGCCGATGTCGTGTACCCCCATGCCGTACATCCGGCGCAAACGCCAGGCGACGAACAACGATCCGAGACGGGCGTGCATCGGCCACGCGCTCGAGGGTTGCGGGATTCGGCGCCCGACGGCGAGATCGGCCCCGGCGGCGAGGCGCTCAAGCAATCGCGGTAGCTCCTCGGGCGACAATGAGCCGTCGCCGTCGATGGTGCAGAGCACCGGTCTTCTCGCAGCCACCACACCGGCGTGCACCGCCGATCCGTAACCCGGTCGGCGCTCGGTCACCACAGTGGCGCCGCAATCGCGTGCCACCCGCCCGGTGCCGTCATCCGAGCCGTTGTCGACCACAAGGGGCTCCATCCCGGCAGGAATCCGTGCGAGCAGATCCGGGAGGGAACCCGCCTCATTGCGGCAGGGAATGATCACCGACACGTCGTCGGGCTCGACCCTGGTCCGATCGGCGCCGGTGCGCTCACCGCTGCTACCCATGACGTTCACGCTAGAACCCCACCGGTCGGGTGGGTAGGCGAAAACGATGACAGAACCGTGACATCGGACCACCGGGGTGCGCTCGAGGCGCCCGGCAACCTAGGTTGGACACGTGAGCGACACCGCGACCCGGTCCGTCCCCGGCACCGGATTCCTCGACGACGAGTCGGCGCGCCGGATCACGTGGCGCCGCGATGCCGTCTGCGTGACGCTGGGCGCCGCGCTCGTCGCGACAGCGGTCATCCTGCCACTGGCCGTGGGTGATTCGCTGCGCGGGGTCATCTTCGCCGAGGCCGCACCGCTGTTCGGGAAGTGGCTGCCGCATCATGGCCCGGGCACCGTGCCCGCGGTACTCATCGCCGTCGCGGCCATCGCAGCGCTGCCGGCACTGGCCAGGCGGCTGCCGTGGCATCGACTGCAGCTCTTGGTGTTCGGAACGGCAACGGCATGGACGTTCGCGCTCGCCCTGGTCGACGGCTGGAAACGGGGTTTCGCCGGCCGACTCGTGCGTCCCGACGAATACCTATCCGTGGTCGGGGGCGTGCACGATATCCCCGAGATGCTGCGCACGTTCGCTGATCGCATCGTCGACGGCCGGCCGGAGTCGTGGACGACGCATGTATCCGGGCACCCGCCCGGATCACTGCTCACCTTTGTGTGGCTCGACCGGCTGGGGCTGGGCGGCGGGGCCTGGGCTGGGGTCTGGTGCGTGCTCATCGGGTGCAGCGCCACGGTCGCGGTGATGGTCACCCTGCGCCGGGTCGGGGCCGAGGACTGGGCACGTCGATGTGCGCCCTTCCTGGCGCTGTTTCCCGGACTGGTCTGGGTGGGTGTGTCCGCCGACGGCTATTACATGGGTGTCGCAGCCTGGGGCGTTGCGCTCCTCGCGGTGTCAGCGACCGCATCCGGGCTGTGGGGTGGTGTCGCCGGAGTCGCGAGTGGCCTGGTCCTGGGGTTCTCGATCTTCCTCAGCTACGGGATGGTGCTGATGGGGATCGCCGCGGTGGCAGTACTGATCGGCACCCGCACCGCGCGTCCCCTGCTCTTCGGCGTGCCGGCGGCACTGGCCGTGGTCGGCGTCTTCGCCGCATTCGGCTTCTGGTGGCTGGACGGCTATCACCTCGTCGTCGAGCGCTACTACCAGGGCATCGCCTCCCGGCGGCCGTTCTCGTATTGGGGTTGGGCCAACCTCGCCGCCACGACCTGCGCGCTCGGCCCGGCCGTGCTCGCCGGGCTCGGGCGGATGTGGCGACCGCGGATCTGGACGCAACCGGCAGCGCTCTTGGCGATGTCGGGTGTACTGATGATCCTTGCCGCAGACCTGAGCGCGCTGAGCAAGGCTGAGACCGAACGCATCTGGTTGCCGTTCAGCATCTGGGTCATGGTGTGCACGGCCGCGCTCCCGGTCCGGCACCAGCGGTTCTGGCTGTGCGCGCAGGCGGCGCTGGCGCTGACGATCAATCACTTGCTGTTGACGTACTGGTGAGATGGGAGTGGGCTGAGGCCATGCACATCCTGGTCGCGGACGACGATCCGGTGGTCACCGACGTGGTGCGGCGCTACCTCGAGCGCGACGGTATGCAGGTCGTCGTCGTGGGGTCCGGGGCTGCTGCCCTCGACGAACTCGACCGCAATCACGTCGACCTCGCGATCCTGGATGTGATGATGCCCGAGGGCAACGGGATCGACGTGTGCCGACGCATCCGCGCGGGCCGCCACGGCAACCTGCCGGTCATCATGCTGACGGCGCTCGGCGAAGCCGAGGACCGGGTACTGGGCCTCGAGTCCGGTGCAGACGACTATGTGGCGAAACCCTTCAGCCCACGCGAACTGAGCCTGCGTGTGCAGTCGGTGCTACGCCGCTCGTCGGCCGCGGCGGCAGAACCCGCCGGCGGTTCGGTCACCGACGGCGACGTCACCGCGGACCTCGCCGCCCGCGAGGTCGTGGTGGGCGGCCGGGCGGTGTCGACCACCAAGCGGGAGTTCGATCTTCTCGTCTTCTTCCTGCGGCATCCCGACACCGTGTTCGCCCGCGACGAGTTGCTGGAGCGGGTGTGGGGTTGGAAGTTCGGCGATCTGTCCACGGTCACCGTGCACGTCAAACGACTACGCGCCAAGCTCGGCGAATCGTCACGCATCGAGACCGTGTGGGGACGCGGCTATCGCTGGACGAGCCGCGGTGACACACCGTGAACTCCGAGACCGCGCGCATCCTTCTGCTGGCGCTGGCCTGGACGGCGCCGGTGGTACTGGCAGGTGGGCTGCTGCTGGTCTGGATGCGCCGCGCGTCGCTGCTGTTCAGCATGGTGGTGATGGTGCTCATCCCCCTCGCCGCCACCTTCGTCGGTGTGTTCGGCGTCAGCGGGCTGATGTTCACCGGCGACATCTGGCGGACCGGCGCGGTTCTGGCCGCCGTCGCCCTGGTCACCATCCCGGCCGCGCTCTGGCTCGGACGGTTCCAGGCCCGCCGCACCGTCTGGGAACGTCATATGCGTGAGCAGGAACGCGCTGCCGAGCAGTCGCGGCGGGAACTGATCGCCTGGGTCAGCCACGACCTGCGTACTCCCCTCGCCGACATCAAGGCACTCGCCGAGGCGCTCGGCGACCGGGTGGTCACCGACCCGGAAGAAGTGGCGTCGTTCGCGACGCAGATCGACCGTCAGACCGTGCGGCTGGCCCGTATGGTCGACGACCTGTTCGAGATGGCGCGGATCAACGCGGGAGCGTTGACGCTGGACATGGAGACCATCGACGTCCGCGAGGTCATCGACGAGGTGGCCGGGGCGACGAGCACCCTCGCCGAGCGGGCAGAGGTGTCACTGCACGTGGCGTGCCCGGCCGAACCGGTTCCGGTCCTCGGCAGCGCGTCGGCACTGTCCCGGATCCTGACGAACCTCGTCGTCAACGCCATCACGCACACCCCACCTGGCGGGCAGATCGACATCGCACTCGGACAATCCGACCGTGACGCGTGGATCCGGGTCGACGACACCGGCGTCGGGATCCCCGAGAGCGACCTGGAACGGATCTTCGAGACGTCGTATCGCGGCAGCACATCCCGCACCCCCACCGGCAACGACGGTGTGCCCGCCGGGGCAGGCCTCGGTCTGGCGATCGCGCAGGGCTTGGTCGACGCCCACTCGGGATCGATCGTCGCGTCGAACACCGACTCCGGCAGCCGGTTCGAGGTGACACTGCCGCTCGTCGGTACACCGGCGTGACGGCTTCCCTCCCTACGTGGTCAACCCCGACGGCGCGCGCAGCGGCTCCGACGCGAATCGCACGATCCCGTCGGCCGGCGCGACCTCGGCGGTAAAGCCGATGCGGTCGCGCGCCAGCCTCGGATCGGCGACGACATGCCGCACATCCCCGGCCCGGAAGTCGCCGGTGATCACCGGGGCCGGCCCGCGAGCCGCCTCGGCGAGCAGCCGGGCGACTGTGCCGATGCTGATCGGTGTCCCCGAGCACACGTTGAGCGCGGTGAATCCGGGGAGGCGCTCGATCGCCTCGATCGCCCGCAGATTCGCCAGCGCGACATCGTCGACATGCACGAAATCGCGCATCTGCTCGCCGTCCTCGAACACGAGCGGCGCGAGACCCGCCGCCAGACGTGACCGGAAGATCGACGCCACGCCGGCGTACGGGGTGTCGCGTGGCATCCGTGGTCCGTAGACGTTGTGATAGCGCAGCGCGATCACCGAACCACCGGTCTGGTGCGTCCAGGCCCGCGCGTAATGCTCCTGGGCGCATTTACTCGCCGCATACGACGTGCTCGGCGCGAACGGGGTGTCCTCCCCCGTGAGCCCCCACTGCAGCGGCCGCCCGTCGACGACGTGCTCGAATCGTCCCGCCGCCAGGTCATCCGGGCGACGCGCCGGGACATGTTCGACCAGGTCACCGTCGACGTCGCGGTACCGACCCTGCCCGTAGACCACCATCGACGACGCCAGCACCAACCGGGTCCGCCCCGTCTCGAACATCGCCGCCAGCAACTGCGCTGTGCCCCAATCGTTCTCCCGCGCATAGCGAGGGGCGTCGGCGGCGTTCACCCCGGCCCCCACCATCGCCGCCTGATGGCACACGACGTCGACGTCCGCCATGACCTCGATCATGCATTGCCGGTCGGCGACGTCAATCCGTTGCACCCCCGGCGGTGGCTGCGCGTTCATCGGATGGGCCGCCGGGATGAGCGCGTCCACGCCGGTCACCATATGACCGGCGTCTCGCAGAACCTCGGTGATCCGGGACCCGATGAAACCCGCCGCGCCGGTGACCAGGACGCGGCTCATGCCTGCACACCCGGTTTCACATCGGCCGAGGAGAACAACGGCTCCACATCATGTTCGGCTGCCGCACAACTACATTCGTCGTCGGGATCGATGGTCTCGATCGCCCCGCGGATCACGTCGACGAGTCGGGGTAGGTTGCGCGCGAACTCGGCGAAGACCTGCGCGGTGGTCACCCCCTCCCCCTCCTCGACACCCGCATCCAAATCTGTCACGAGACACACTGTGCCATAACACATCTTGAGCTCCCGGGCGAGTACGGCCTCGGGCTGGCCGGTCATGTTGACCAGCGTGCCTCCCTCGCGCGCATACCGCAGACTCTCCGCTCGCGTCGAGAATCGCGGCCCCTCGATGACGACCAGAGTTCCCGAGCCGACGATATCCCCGGACGCCCCCGACAGCGCGTCGCGCAGTTGCCCGCAGTACGGGTCGGCGAACTGCACGTGGATCGGCCCGGTCGGCGACCAGCGGGGGCCGAGCAGTTCGGGACGGTCGAAGAAGGTCTGATCTCGTCGGGTCGTCCGGTCGACAAGCTGATCGGGCACCGCGATCACCCCCGGACCGTGATCCGGACGCAGCCCGCCGACCGCACACGCCCCGATCACCCGGCGGACCCCGAGAGACCGCAACGCCCACAGGTTCGCCCGATACGGCACACGGTGCGGCAGGTATTCGTGGTGGGTGCCATGCCGGGGCAGGAACACCACCCGCCGGCCGCCCACCTTCGCCACCCGCAGCGGTGCGGACGGCTCCCCGAACGGGGTCTCGACCCGGACGTCGGCGACGTCCTCGTCGTCGGCGAAGAACCGATATAGACCGGTGCCGCCGATGATCCCGATGGCGGCGCTCGTATCCAAGGTGTTGGTATCCGGAGTGGCGACAGACATGGTCCAATCCTGCGCTGGTTGCGTCAGACTCGTCGGTGATTGTCGCGATCGGTCAGGGTTTCGTCATCACCGACCGCGACGTGTCGTTCAGTCCAGTCCGACGAGCCGGTCGATGTCACGCGAGCGCCCGGTCACCAGGATGATGTCGTCGTGGGTCAGCTCGGTCTCGGCCGTCGCGTAGGTGAACGTCTTGCCGGCGTACTTCACCCCGACCACGGTGATGCCGTATTTGGAGCGCAGTTTCGTCTCCCCGAGCGGCATCCCCACGACCTGACGCGGGGGCGTGATCTTGGCCATGGCGAAGTCCTCGTCAACCTGCATGTAGTCGAGGATGCGCCCCGACACCAAATGCGCCACGCGTTCACCGGCTTCCAGCTCGGGGTAGACGACGTGGTTGGCGCCGACCCGGTCCAGTATCCGGCCGTGGTGCGCGCTGATGGCCTTGGCCCAGATATCGTCGACCTCCAGTTCGACCAGCAGCGACGTGGTCAGGATGCTGGCCTCGATGTCGGTGCCCACCGCGACCACCGCACGGTAGAACTCGTCCACACCGAGATCGCGGAGTGCGTCGATGTCCGTGGTGTCGGCGGCGACGACCTTGGTGAGATGTCCGGACAGGCTCTGCACACGCTTGGGCGACTCGTCGATCGCCAGCACCTCGATCCCACGGCGGGTCAGCTCCAGCGCGACCGCCGTCCCGAACCGCCCCAGTCCGATGACCACGACCGGTTCCTTCTCCCACTCAGCCAACGGTGATCCTTTCCATGGGGCGCTCGAAACGGCGTTCCCGTTGCCTCAGCGCCAGCGCGGACGCGAGCGTGAGCGGGCCGAGACGACCGAGGTACATCAACACGATTATCAGCCACTTCCCCGCCTCGGGGAGGGCTGCGGTGATGCCGGTGGACATCCCGACGGTGCTCAGCGCGGACAGCGACTCGAACAGGACCGCATCGAGGTCGAAATCGGTCATGAACAGCAGCGCGAACGTCGCGGTGGTCGCGGCCAGCGCACCGAGCAGGGCGACGGCCAGCGCCTGGCGCTGATTGTCGGCCGG
Source organism: Gordonia rhizosphera NBRC 16068 (assembly GCF_000298195.1). GTDB lineage: Bacteria > Actinomycetota > Actinomycetes > Mycobacteriales > Mycobacteriaceae > Gordonia > Gordonia rhizosphera. The sequence goes on from NZ_BAHC01000126.1 coordinate 60,017, forward strand.
GATCTGGCGGTGTCCGACGTCGACGTGGGCGTCGCCGCGCATCTCGGCCCAGAGCACGTAGGCGAGCAGTCCGACCGTCGTCACCTTGATGCCGCCGGCGACGCTGGCGCTGCCGCCACCGATGAACATCAGCACATCGGTGACGAGGAGACCTTCGTGGGTCATCGCTCCGGTATCGATCACGTTGAAGCCCGCGGTGCGCGGTGTCATCGACGAGAAAAACGCGGCCAGGAGTCGGGTGTTGGTCGACATCGGACCAAGGGTCGCGGGATTGTGGCGTTCGGCCAGCGCGATCAGCAGGGTGCCGGCGATCAACAGCACCAGCGTGACCCAGACGGTGATGCGGGTCGTCACCGACCAGGTCCGCGGGTGACGCCAGGCCCGCACCAGCTCGAAGATGACGGGGAAGCCGAGTCCCCCGACGATCACCGCGGCCGAGATCGCCAGCACGATCGTCGAGTCGCCGACATAGCGCATGAGGCTGTCGGCGTTGAGCGAGAACCCGGCGTTGCAGAACGCCGAGATCGCATGGAACACGGCGTCGTAGAGGGCACCACCGACCGACATGTGATACGCGGTGACCAGCCGCACGACCAGGATCGCGGCGACGACCGCCTCCGACCCCAGGGTGAAGATGATGACGTTGCGCACCACCCGGCCGATATCGCTCGCCGTCACGGCCTGCACCTGCGCCTGCGCGACCATCCTCGCCCGCAGCCCGAGCTGCCGCGACACCAGCACCACCGTCAGCGACGCCAGCGTCATGATCCCGAGGCCGCCGACCTGGATCAGCGCGAGGATCACCACCTGCCCGAATGTCGACCAATAGCTGCCGGTGTCCACTGTGATGAGCCCGGTGACACAGACCGCCGAGGTCGAGGTGAAGACCGCGTCGAGCAGACTCGCCCGCTGACCAGACGCCGTCGCGAACGGCAGGGACAACAGCACCGCGCCGATCGCGATGGTCAGCAGGAACGCAGCCGCGATCACGCGCCCGGGGCTGCGGAATCCGCTCCCACCGGCGGCCATCACATCGTCGCCTCACGGCGGGCGGGGCATGCGCCGCGGCGGGTGTCAGGGTTGCTGGCCACGGGGAGAATCTACGCCATCGGCCGGTTCCCGACGACGCCGCCGCGGCTGTGAACAGCGCGAAAACAGCGGGACGAGCGACCGTGCTGAGGCTATCGTCGGTCCATGGACCAGTCCGCGTTCTACAGGGTCGTCGCGGCCACCAACTTCACCCTGTTGGGTCTGTGGTGGGTCGCGATCAAGGACCGCGAGGACCTCGGCGGACCGTCCGGCGCCGGACGGTACATGGCGTATCTGGTCTCCCTGCAGTTCACGATCCCGGCAGCCGTGTCGCTGGTCGCACAGGTGGCCCCCGAGATCCCCGCCGTGTGGCGGATCGGGTTCACCGCGGCCGGCGTGCTCGGCGCGATCGGGATCGCCCTGCTCGCCCGACAATTCGCCCTGCGCACCGACGCGACGGTGCTGCCGTGGGTTTTCGGGCTCCTCGGCGTGCCGCTGTACCTCGGCGTCGTCGTCGTCGCGGTCTGGCCCGGGTTCGCCGACGCATTCAACCTCGCCCTCACCCCGATCGAAGTCGAGGCGCTGCTGCTCAGCCTGATCGTCGTGCTGGGTGTGCAGGAGGCGTGGTTCGTGACGATGACACCGCGCCGCGAGACGACACCGTCGTCACCCCCGGAGCCGGACTCATGAGTTTCACTGGTCGAGGAAATCCTCGATGTGGGTGAGGAACTCTCCCCACGCCGACGACGAGCGCGTCGACGTCTATCTACCCGACACGGGGTGTACGCCGTGGCAGCAATTCGCCTGTGGCCAAACGCGGACCCGGTTATCGTTGGTGCTCGCGGGTCCCGCCGAAGGCCGGGGCCGCGTCGTCGGCTGACGTATCCCGCAGCCGCCGGCGGCGCTCGAGGACACGGATCGCCAGCTGCGCCCACGCGATGTTCTCGCGCTCGTAGGCGATGCCCCGCGTCAGCGTGAGGTACGGTCCCACGCGTTCGGCGGTGTCGAAGAACTCGTCCTCGTCGCGGCCGCGGAGGATGCGGACACGCAATC